>CAVXAH010000002.1:0-36867 GCA_963759775.1 uncultured bacterium | reverse complement strand
GCAGTTTCTCTTTCTCTTCGCCCTCCGCGCGCTGGATTTCATTTCCCCGGCGGTTCTGCTCCATGCGCTTCGCATCCAATTCCTGGCGAAGTAACTTGCGCTCATCATCAACAACAAGCAGGCGGTCTATATCAACCTTGATGTGCTTCTTTGTCGCTCCTGCTTTGACGATGTCCGCATGCTCGCGGATGAAGTGGATGTCTAACATGATATAAAATCTTAGCATGCCCCGTGGGACAAGTTCGAATCGAAACCGCTTTCACTATATTTACGTTTTAGTGAGCAAACGAGACGGTAAAAGGTATATCGGACTCACCATCGATTTACGTCGGCGTTTTCTTGAACATCACAACGGTAAAAATATTTCGACTGCTCCGCGGCGACCGTTTTCTCTTATATACTACGAGGCATGTTTGTCCTATGCTGATGCAAAACGACGCGAAGGGTATATGAAAACTCCCGACGGCAGCCGCTTTTTAGCAAAACGATTGCGAGATTATCTAGCGGCGTAATTCGAACTTGTACCCCAGGGTATGGCTTTCCCCTTGCGACAACTTCATAAAGAGGACTACCCACGCGCTCTCCGCGAGATTCCACAAACACCAGAGGCGCTGTGGGTCATGGGGTCAATGCCTCCCGAAGGCACCAAACTGCTTGCAGTGGTAGGTTCGCGCGCCCTTTCTCGCTACGGAAAAGAGGCGTGTGAAAAGCTGATTGCGGGACTTGCGGGCTACCCTATCTCCATTGTCTCTGGTCTCGCACTTGGTGCAGATGCGTGCGCGCACAAAGCGGCACTCGCCGCAGGACTCCACACGATAGCTGTTCCCGGGTCAGGACTCGGAGACGCAGTGATTTACCCTCGTTCCAATTTGGGTCTTGCACAAGACATTTTGAAAGCGGGTGGTGCTTTGATTTCAGAACATGAGCCGACGCACATCGCTCGCTCGTATGACTTTCCATCAAGGAATAGGATTATGGCGGGAATGTCGGACGCCGTACTCGTCATTGAAGCGAGCCAACGGTCGGGGACACTTATTACCGCAAGACTCGCAACCGAGTACAATCGCGACTTGCTCGTCGTACCACACCGCATTGGCGATCCGCACGGCTTTGGTCCACACCTCTTTGCGCGACTTGGCGCAGCGCTCGTTACCGAGCCCGCACATATACTTGAAGCACTTCACATAACTCCGCGGGAGGCCGGTACAACAGGAATTGCGCCAGTGCTTGAGGGCGATGAAAAAGAAGTGTGGGATTTGCTCGCGGGAGCAAAAACAAGGGACGAGATACTCCGCGCCGCCACAAGCGGCGCGGGCGAAGTTCTCACTGCTCTTGTCGCACTTGAACTCCGAGGCCTTATCAAAGAAGAATTCGGTGCGTGGCGCAGGGTGTGAACTTGACCATATATAGGTATACGCGGTAAGTGTTAGTGCGTGAGCAAAAAACTCCTCATCGTTGAGTCTCCTACAAAAGCCCGCACCATCGGGCACTATCTCGGCAAGGACTATGAAGTCTTGGCTTCTGTCGGGCACGTGCGCGACCTTCCGAAATCAAACAAAGACGCTGTTGATATTGAAGGCGGGTTTACCCCGCGCTATGTCGTGCCTGCTGAGAAGCGCGAGATCATCGAAAGAATAAAACATGCTGCAAGTAAGGCTGACGAGGTGTTCCTTGCAACCGACCCTGACCGCGAAGGTGAAGCTATCGCATGGCATATTGCCGAAATCATTAAGGATAATTTCGGAAGCACCAAGAACCAAAAAGCAAGAACCAAACCAATACAACGAGTCACCTATCACGAAATAACCAAGGAGGCGATTGAGGATGCTCTTGCGCACCCGCGTGAAATAGACCAGAACATGCGGCAAGCACAGGAGGCGCGTCGCGTTTTGGACCGCATCGTAGGCTACGACCTCTCGGGGCTTATCTGGAAGAAAGTGCGCTACGGGCTTTCTGCGGGGCGCGTGCAGTCGCCTGCGCTTCGCATCCTTGCCGAACGCGAACGCGAAATCAAAGCTTTTATTCCAGAGACATTTTTCGTTTTGAATGCATTGTTCAAATCAAAGGCCGGAGAATTCCCTACGGTTTGCAGTGAAGAGCCAAAAACAAAAGAGGAGGCCGACCGGATCGTAAACGCAGGCCGCAAAGCGGCTTGGAGCGTCGCAAACATTGTGGAAAAAGCGGAAGACCGAAACCCGAAGCCACCTTTCACCACCTCCACCCTTCAACAATCCGCTTCCACACGACTTGGGTTTGCTCCTTCCCGAGCAATGCGCGCGGCGCAAAAGCTCTACGAAGCCGGACACATTACCTACATGCGAACTGACTCGGTAAATCTCGCAAAAGAAGCGGTGGCAAAAATGTGCTCCACGCTTGAGACAGAGTTTGGAAAAGATTATGTGGAGGCGCGCGTATACAAAACAAAAAGCAAGAATGCTCAGGAGGCGCACGAGGCTATCAGACCTACCGACCCAAACCGTTCTCAGGCGGGTGCCACGGTAGATGAGGAACAACTGTACGAACTCATTCGGACGAGAGCACTTGCGTCTCAAATGAAAAGCGCCCGCGTACTCCGCACTGCCGTCTCTGCAAAAGCGGATGTGGAGATTCCGATTTTCACAGCAAACGGCTCGCACGTCCTTTTCCCTGGCTGGCTTGCGCTTGATACGAAAGCGCGCGGCGAGGATGTAGACCTTCCGAAGCTCACCATTGGCGAAGCGCTCACTCTACTTTCTCTTGGGGGAGACGAGAAACAAACCGAACCGCCGAATCGTTACACCGAGGCGGGGCTCATTAAAGAGCTTGAGAAGCGCGGTATCGGACGCCCCTCGACCTATGCCTCGACAATGAAAACCATTGCCGACCGCGGGTATGTGGAGAAACAAGGTCGGACTTTGAATCCAACCGCGACTGGCATGGTGGTTTCGGGTTGGCTTGAGGAGCATTTTTCGGAATATATCAGCGATACCTTCACAGCCGAAATGGAGGATGAGCTTGATGAAATAGCGCGTGGCGAGCGCGAATACACCAAGACGCTCGCTGACTTCTACACGCCATTTGAGAAGGCGGTGCGCTTGAAAGACAAGCTCCCGAAAGCCACCTCGCTTGGAGATGCTCCTCTCGAATTCCCGTGCTCGCTTTGCGGATCAGCAATGGAATTTAAACTCGGTCGCGGCGGTATCTTTATGAGCTGCAAGCGCTATCCGGAATGTCTTGGCGCACGCACAGAAACTGGGCACGAACTCAAAGCTGATGAGCCTATCGGCCACCATCCTGATACTGGCGCTCCTATCTATATAAAGACTGGACGGTTTGGACCGTACGTGGAAATGCCTCTTCCGGAAGTCGTAGGTGAAGTAAAAGTTGTTGAAGAGAAGACTACCAAAAAGAAAAAAGGTCGAGGACGTCCAAAGACAGCGGCGAAGCGTGCAAGTATTCCTCCAGGTACCGATCTCTCCCAAGTGACACTCGCAGATGCACTTAAATATCTCTCGCTCCCCAGAGAGCTTGGCATGCACCCGACGACTGGAAAGCCTGTATTCGCTTCAACCGGCCGCTACGGCCCATACGTGGGCTCTGAAGGAAATTTCCGCTCCATCAAGAAAGGTGATCCCTACGCCATCACATTTGAAGAAGCTCTTGTGCTTCTTGCAAAGCCAAAACTCCCGCCAAAGGGCGTTGAGATAGTTCGCGAAATTGGTCCTCATCCAAAAACAAAGAGAACGATGATTCTCTACAAATCCAAGTCCGGCATGTTCCTCAAAAAAGGTCTCCGTCGCATTTATCTACCCCACCGAATTGATACCGAAAAGCTCACTCCCGCCGAAGCAGCGGAAATGATGAAATAGGTTGACAAATAATACTCACTTATTATAAAATAACGTTCTTTCTCCGCTCATAGGAGGCAAACATGGAGGAATCTCCTCTGCAGCAAATGCTCGTCAACGTCCAGACCGCGAAACCCGATGAAATCGTGAAGCAGGTGGAAGCGATGTTCTTCAAAATCACGCAGATGTCCCCGATCCCGGATGTCGCCGCTTATCAGACGATCGACTTCCTCGAAATCGGAGGCATCGCGCGCGATCCGCGTGTGCAGAAAGTCAAAGACGCACTTGTAGCGCGCATGAAGGATCTTGAACGCACTCCTCCCTCGGGAGAGTACGGGCACAATTTGGAACAAAGATTCCAGCGCGTGGTCGGCTCGCTCTGGGGACTGAAGTAAGAAGTTCTTTACGGACACCGCCGCAGCCTTACCGCTGCGGTTTCTTTTTATTTATTCGAAACTGGAGTACTCTATGCTTCTATGAGCCTGCTGAAAATTGATGCAGTGCAAGGCGCGGGCAGGCGGTTTTTGGAGACGTACCTAAGGTACGGCGGAAAAAATCGACAGGACCCGCAACACAGCAATGCGCGATTTAGAGCAGGATCACCCCTATGACAACCGCAAAGGAGATAATTGCGGAAATGCCGCAAGCGACACAAGCGGACCAGGAGCTGGTTCTGAAGGCGTATGAATTTTCAAAAAAAGCGCACGAGGGCCATACCCGCTACTCGGGCGAGCCGTATTTCATACATCCAGCGGTTACCGCAAAAATTCTTGCTGAATTTGGGATGGATGCACCCACCATCGCCGCAGGACTTCTTCATGACACGATAGAAGACGCGCGCGCAACCCCGAAGGATGTGGAGGATAAGTTTGGTAAAGAAGTTCTCTTCCTCATTGAAGGAGTAACGAAGCTCGGAAAACATAAATACCATGGCGCGGAGCGCCATGCGGAATCTTTGCGGCGTCTTCTTGTCGCAACTGCGTCTGACGTACGCGTACTTATCGTGAAGCTCGCCGATCGCTTCCACAACATGCAAACCTTAGAGCATGTGCCCGTGGAAAAGCGACGCCGCATCGCGCTTGAAACACTTGAGATCTATACACCACTCGCCGACCGACTCGGCATGGGACGCTTGAAGCGCGACCTAGAGGATTTGGCATTCCCGTATGTGGATGCTGACGCGTATGTTCATACGCTTGAATTACTCAAGTTAAAGACAAAAGAAACGGAAGAAGGTCTCGCGAAGGTGCAAAAAGATATTCGCCAAGAACTCGCAAAAAAGGGCATTACCGATTTCCGCACCGTACTCCGCATGAAAGGACTCTGGAGCTTACACCAGAAGTTGAAGCGAAAAAACGATGATATTACACTCATTCATGACATAGCGGCGCTCCGCGTGATCGTGCCATCTGTTGATGCTTGTTATGCGGCGCTTGGCGTTGTCCATTCCCTCTTCAAACCTCTTCCCGGAGAATTTAAGGACTACATCGCGTTTCCGAAGCCAAACGGATACCAGTCGCTCCACACAACCGTGCTTACAAAAGACGCTGGGATTGTGGAAATCCAAGTACGGAGTGAAGAAATGCACCGCAGGGCACAGTTTGGTATCGCTTCCCACATGACCTACAAACAGCTGGGTAAAGCTATTGAAAAGCTCGACCCAGCGCACCAGAAAAGCTCTTTCGCGAAGCTTTCGTTCGCCTGGGTACGCGGACTTATTCCTTCACTCCTTAAAACTAAGAAACCTGCATCAAACGACGCCGGGGCTACAAAAGTAATGCCGTACTGGCTCTCAGAGCTTACGGATGCACACACCGATACTGCTGGGTCCGAAGAGTTTGTAGAAGGACTCAAGGCAGATTTCTTCTCACACCGCGTTTTCCTTTTTACACCGAAGGGCGATGTTATAGATATGCCAACGGGCGCGACACCTATAGACTTTGCCTACGCTATTCACAGCGACCTTGGGAACCATATGCAGGGTGCAAAAGTAAACGGCAAGATGGTCTCTTTTGAAACGGCGCTTCACAACGGCGACGTCATTGAGATTCTCCGAAGAGATTCTGCACACCCTTCCCCAAAATGGCTTGATGACGCAAAAACCTCAATGGCGCGTAAGCAGATTCGCACGGCTCTTGGAATGAACGAAACCGACAAAGGACACCGGTCCAAGCGAGCAAAAAAATAAAAATTCCTCCACATATGGAGGAATTTTTACACTGAGAAACTTTTTACTGAATATAAATCCTCTTCCGGTGAATCGTTTTTAGGTGCTGGCTTGCTTTCAACTTGCGTCGTGTTTGGAAAGACCGGTGAGGCAGCTGGCGGCGCAGGCGCGACACTCGCATCTTCTTGTGTTGGAGAAGTGGCTATTGAAGCCACAAGATGCGAAAGGTCTTCTGGGGAGAAAAATTCAATCATGAGACGACCTCCCTGCTCGTTTGTCTCAATAATGACGCGCGTACCCAAAGTCTCGGTGAGCGAGCGCTCAAGCTCAACTAATTCTGCAGTTTTGCGGTGGTGTTTTCTCACTCGTTCCTGGGCAATAGAGCGCGCAATGCGCTCTGCCGCGCGCACCGGGAGCTTTTTAAGGATAATTTCCTTAAAGAGAGTTTCTTGTTCTTCTGTGCGGTCGGTTAATGCAAGGAGCGTGCGGCCATGTCCTTCTGTGATTTCCTTTGCCACGATGGACTGCTGCATATGTTCTGGAAGCCCGAGAAGGCGAATGGAATTGCTCACGTATTCGCGACTCTTCCCTATTTTTGCGCCCACTTCGCTGTGCGAAATGCCAAACTCTTCAACGAGCTTTTGGAGCGCTTTTGCGCGGTCAATCGCGTTTAAATCTTCTCGTTGGAGGTTTTCTATGATCGCGAGTTCAAGTTTTGTGAGATTACTTTCTCCTTCTCGAATGACAACCGGGATACTTTTGAGTCCCGCGAGCTTGGAGGCGCGCAGACGACGTTCGCCAGCGATAAGCTCGTACTCGCTGCCAAGACCTCCCTCTGGCTTTTCCACATCTTTACGGGTGACAACCAATGGTTGGAGTACACCGTACTGGCGTATAGAGTCTGCGAGTGCGCGGAGACGCTCTTCATCAAACTCACGTCGCGGTTGGTATGGGTTTGGCTTTATTTTGTCCACCTCAACCCAAAAGACCGAGTCGTATTTCGTAGGAATGTACCGCGCATCATCTTTCATTCAAAACATTCTAGCAGGTTGTGGGTGGTAGGTGGTAGGTGGTAGCTTGTAAAAACGCTGGAGTGGCGGAATGGTATACGCGATGGATTCAAAACCCATTGTCGCAAGACATGAGAGTTCAAGTCTCTCCTCCAGCACCAAAATATGTAACAGGTGCTCTCATTGACACTTAGGCGATCGAGAGTACTCTCTACGCCAGAGTCCATTTCAAAACATACCGGGAGTTGCCACATGGCAAAAATCAAAATTGTTGCTGTACCTGCGGGACCTGCACCGGAACACATTCGGGAATGCTGGGTTCGCTTGGAGCTACCGCTCCGAAACGAAGATGCCGAGCACTACCATGTACTTCTCACAGAAGCACTTGCTGTGCTTGAAGAAAACAAACATCACCTCGCTGCAAATTGGTGGAAGACGTGGGGAAAAGAAATCGGGTACGTTTGGGACAACAATGTATGTTTTAAAAAAGAGTTTTGCGAGCTCATCCATTAGCAAGCGCCTCCCTTTTACCAGGAGGCGCTTTTCTGTCTCAAATCTTCCCCACGAGTCCGAGACCCGGCTCAAGCGTGTCGTCGCCTGGTTCCCAGGACGCAGGACAGACTTCGCCTTTGTGCGTTTCTACATACTGCGCGGCCTGGAGTTTGCGAAGCGTCTCCGATGCCTTTCGTCCCATGGAGTTATCATTAATTTCCATGGCGCGGAGTGTGCCGGAAGGGTCAATGATGAATGTTCCGCGCATAAAGAGACCTTCGTCGGGTACAAATTCAGCTGAACCTCCTTCGATTAATACTCCGAATGCACTTCCGAGCTTTCCAGAAGGGTCAGCCGCCATAGGGTATTTAATCTGTTTGATAGCTTCGGAGGTGTCGTGCCATGCTTTATGTACGAACACGGTGTCACTTGAAATGGCGAGTATCTCGGCATTTAGTGCCTCAAATTTCGGATACAGCTTTGCGAGCTCTTCAAGCTCGGTCGGACAAACAAAACTGAAATCAGCGGGATAAAAGACAAGCACTGCCCATTTTCCGCGAAACGAGGAAAGAGACATTTTCTTAATCTCTTCGGTGTGATAAACCTCGAACTCGTAGTCCGGAACCATCTCGCCCACTTTTACACGCGAGAGGTAGTCTTTCCCCATATCGTGGAATTCGCCGCAGTGCTCACAATAGTTACTTTTCATTTCTTTCATAAAAATAGGTTGTGGTTCTAGGGTTGTAGGAATAGAGTATAGCAAATCTCCAATGGCGACACCTATACTTTGCATTGTTGGACCAACCGCCTCGGGAAAATCAGCGCGAGCAGTTGAGGAAGCTCTCAAGAGAAAAGGAGAAATTATCTCGGTTGATTCGCGGCAAGTATATCGCGGACTTGATATTGGTACCGAGAAAATATCTCCTGAAGAAATGCGAAGCGTACCGCACCACCTTATTGATATCCGCGAGCCTTCCAAACCGTATTCTGCCGGTGATTTTGTAAAAGACGCGACAGGACTCATTGAAGACATTTCGGAGCGCGGGAAACTACCGATACTGGTTGGCGGAAGTCACTTCTATTTTGATGCACTTCTCAAGGGGCTTCCAGACGAAGTGCCCATGAATCATGCGCTTCGCGCGAAACTTGAGAAACTCTCGTCCGAAGAACTTTGGAGGCGCACTCTGGAACTTGACCCGCGTCGCGCAACCGAGCTTGACCCAAAAAACCGTCGCCGCCTTATCCGTGCGCTTGAAATCATAGAAACAAAAGGAAAAGTATCTCCTCGATCTATGGACATCGTAAGTCCATATATTGTTGAGTGGGTAGTCATTAATCCGTCCGCTGAGGAACTCAAGAAACGGCTTGAAACGCGTCTTCAAGCGGCACTTGCACGCGGACTTGTTGAAGAGGTGCGTCATGTACGCGAACTTGTGGGTGACGCTCGCTTAAACGAGCTCGGGCTTGAGTATCGTATCGTGGGGGAATTCTTGAGGAATGAGCGCACTGAGGATTCACTTCTTCCGACACTCACTGCAAAACTCTGGCAGTATGTACGACGTCAAAGAGCGTGGCTTCGCAAATTGGAAGGTGATTTTAGTATTTAAAGTCTTGCGTCACACCCGCAGCCGTTTGCCGCACCAACACTCACATGAAGATGGTTTCCTTCAAAGTTCGTACGCGCCCCACACTGACTCGCCGCGCTGGTGAGGACGGTTGTGTTAACCTCATCACCGAAGTCAACCGCAAAAGACTGATCGCCGCACGATCTACCACCGTAGTGACAAGAATTCGCCGAGTGCTGACAGAGTCCTCCTCGACATTGATCCCACGTATTCTTTCCACTTATTATCCAACTGTCAGAAATGGAAGAAATTTGTCCAACATTTCCTGGAACTATTGCGGCCATGCAAGAAAGAAGTGTGTTGAGTGAAGCAGAAGCTGTGGGTATCTGTGCCGCAATACCACCCTGATAATCGAACCTGCCGTCTGGAGGTACTCCACCAGATGAAGGTGGTGGTGGCGCAACGGATGGCTGACCAGAAGGTGGTTGTTGCCCAGATGTAGGTGGGCTTGAAATATTAAGACATGTCGTACCGTCTGTGGTGATGATGTTGTACCATTTTGTAAATCCACCCCTACCATCTTGCACACTACCGTCTTCTGGTAGAAGTACGACGAGCATCGCATTCACGATAAGCCACGCAGAAAGAGAAACGACTATGCCAATGACAGCTTTCCACAGTACATTCTTCGCCTCTGACCTTTCGCTCGGGTTGAGTGGATTCACCACCCACAAGAACCCTGCGTAGGCGATCATAAGAGGCGCAACGGCGGTAATGACAAGTGTGATGAGCAGACTGATGATGTTGTTGATGACTGTAACGAACAAACCCCAGCCCCCCGGGCAAGTCGCTTGTTCTGGTGGAATGATAGGACCGTAAAACGGAATCTTTGCGTAGACGAAATCCGGGAGCATGAAGAAAATCACCGACAGGACGAGTGTGAAAAGAATGGGGCGCGAACGCATATTTAAAGTATAACGTCTAAAAAACGCATGAAAGTGACTTTCCCCACACTTCAATTTTTGGCGGGCCCAGTAGGAATCGGACCTACGCTAGCGGATTTGGAGGCCGCTGTACTACCATTATACGATGGACCCGTACGCGTGAGGATAACATAAAACCTCGCGGCGCCGTTAGGCGCCGCTGGTTTCTTATTTCTTCGTTTCTTTGTAGGTAACGCGTTTTCGGAGGTTTGGGTCAAACTTTATGAGCTCAATTTTTCGCTCAACCTTCTTTCTGTTTTTACGGGTATAGCGAACGTGGTCCGACTTCGTGGACTTGAGCTTTATGAGTTGATCCTGTGACATGCGAGGAATCTACCAGAACTGATGTGTTTGCGCAAACCTTATGCGAGCGCTGGCTCGGCGTGTTTAGTTTTTGGGGCTCGCTTTTTAACCTCAAACACGGGTTCATTATTCTTGAGCGAGACCGTTACCAAACCTCCTTCCATCACTCCTTGCGCAACCATCATGGATGCGAGCGGCGTGAGGATTTTGTCTTGAATGGTACGTCGGAGTGGTCGCGCACCATACTGTGGGTTGTACCCCACCTCAGAAAGCCATGTACGCACTTCCGGTAAGACAACGAGTGAGATTCTCTTCAAAGAAAGCCGCTTCACTACTTCCTCCACTTGTCTTTCCACGATGCCCATAAGTGCTTCTTTTACAAGTGTGTCGAAAATAATGATGTCGTCCAAACGGTTCAGGAACTCCGGACGGAAATGGTCTTTAAGAGCGCCCATCACCTTGTCCTTGGTCTCTGCATAACGCGACGCTTCCGTTGCATCACTTGAGCCGAAGCCTATGTGTGCAAGGCGGTCCATAAATTCGCTACCGATATTGCTCGTCAGAATGATGATTGTGTTTTTGAAATTCACTTTGCGGCCTTTGCCATCAGTGAGGTGCCCCGAATCAAGCACTTGGAGAAGGATATTGAAGACTTCGGGGTGCGCCTTTTCAATTTCATCAAAGAGGAGGACGGCGTATGGGCGATGACGGATGCGCTCAGTGAGCGACCCTGACTCCTCGTATCCCACATAGCCGGGTGGTGCGCCTATCAGTTTTGCGACCGAGTGCTTCTCCATGAATTCGCTCATATCTACACGCACGAGCGCGTCCGGGTCGTTAAACATAAATTCCGCGAGTTGGCGCGAGAGTTCGGTTTTGCCCACACCCGTTGGTCCCAAAAAGAGGAAGGAACCGATAGGGCGGTTCGGGTCCGCAATGCCCACACGCGAACGCTTCACTGCGTCCGAAACCTTCTTTACTGCGCCGTCCTGTCCCACAATCCCCTTCTTCAAAGCTTCTTCCATGCGGGTGAGCTTTACCGCTTCCTCTTCTATCATTTTTGAAACCGGAATACCGGTCCATCTTGAAACGACACCTGCGATTTCGTGCTCAGTCACTTCCTCGTGAAGCACGCGGCGCGATTTCTGCAAAACCTTTAAGCGCTTCAACTTTTGTTCAAGCTCTTTTTGAAATGCCGGGATCTTGCCGTAGCGAATTTCAGCGGTCGTACCAAGATCTGCGGCGACTTCCGCGTTGTCAGCTTGAATTTTTAATTTCTCAAGTTCTGTTTTCGCCTTTCTAATGTCACCGAGCACTTCCTTTTCATTCTTCCACTTGAGTTCAAGTTCTGAGGTTGTTTCTTTCAGGTCTGCTACCTCGCTCTCAATTTTCTTCAAACGGTCTTTAATTTCTTTTGTGCGTTCGCGGTCACTCCCATCCGAGGCACTTGCTTCATCTTTTTTAAGTGCTTCGCGCTCAATCTCAAGACGGCGAATCTTGCGATCAGTTTCTTCAAGTATGGGCGGCTTGTTTTCAAGCGCAATGCGCAGTCCCGAGGCCGCCTCATCAATAAGGTCAATGGCTTTGTCAGGAAGGAACCGGTCAGCGATGTAGCGCGAGGAAAGCTCCACCGCAGATACAATTGCGCCATCAGTAATGCGCACGCCGTGGAAAAGTTCGTATTTATCGCGAAGACCGCGCAAGATGGCGACCGCATCTTCAACTGACGGCTCGTTCACATAAATCGGCTGGAAACGGCGTGTGAGGGCGGCATCTTTTTCAATATGCTTCTGATACTCCTTAATGGTCGTTGCGCCAATGATACGGAGTTCACCACGCGCGAGCGCAGGCTTCAACATATTTGAAGCATCAAGCGCGCCCTCTGCGGCACCGGCGCCCACAAGTGTGTGGAGCTCATCTACGAAAATAATTACTTTCCCTTCGGCGCGCTCCACTTCTTTCATGACGTTTTTCATTCGCTCTTCAAATTCACCACGATATTTTGTGCCAGCAATCATAAGACCAAGATCAAGAAGCAAAAGTTCTTTGCCTTTCAAAGACTCAGGCACGTCGTTGACCGCCATGCGGGACGCAAGCCCTTCGGCTATCGCAGTTTTGCCGACGCCTGCCTCGCCGATCAACACGGGGTTGTTTTTAGTGCGGCGCGAGAGGATTTGGATTACACGATTAATCTCAATGTCTCGGCCAATAACTGGATCAAGTTTGTTTTCAGCGGCGAGCTTTGTGAGGTTGCGCGCGTATTTTGAAAGCGCACGGAAACGCTTCGGTTCCTCCACTCCTCCCTCTTTTGCCGCGCGCAATTCTTTGAGAACCGAAGATGCTGAGTCTTTTGTGATACGAAAACGGGTAAGGGTATCTGCCACGGGCCCTGGGTGTTCAATAACCGCAAGGAAAAGGTGTTCAGTTCCGACGAACGCGTCGTTCAAGCGCGCAGCCACCTTGCCGGCGGCTTCAAGTGCCTGAGCAAGGTCAGGGGTGAGATAAATCTGGTAGGAAGGAGAGAGGGTTGAGGCACTCTCGGGAGTCTCAAGGTTTTCCAAAATGGCGTCGGAAAGCAAAATAGTGTCCACCTCCATCCGATCAAGCATAGAAAATACGAGGCTCTCTTCCTGAAGGACGAGTGCGGCGAGGAGGTGGAGTGGCGAGACGTGGTTTTGTCCGCGCTCAATCGCAAGCTCGTGTGCGCGTCGCACCGCTTCTTTTGCTTTGGTGGTGAAGTTTTTGAAAGGAGGCATGGGTACAGTGTATCGTTTTTGAGTTTATACCCCAAATCCCCTAGGTCGCAGGGGTGGACGGATCGGTGAGGAGTTCAGGAATGTGCTCAGCGCTCACGAGCACTCCCGCCGCTTCCCCGGTCGTGATACCAATCAGGTTGCCGGAGAGATCAATAGCGGCGGCACCTCTGCCTACGCTCGGAAGGGTCGTATAAATGGCGGTATCGGTAACGCGCGAGACAATAGCGGTTGCGGCGCTTCCGTCGGTTCCAATCGCAAGTACGGTCTGTCCGAGCTTCAAATCTTTTGCGGCAATAAGCGTGGGTGCTGTGGCGCTCGGCAATTTTGCATCGTCAGCAAAACCATACACCGCAAGGCCATTTCCTGAGCGCTTCAAGGAGGCAGAAGCCGTGGAGCCATCTGCAAATTCTATGAGTGCTTTCGCGGGTAGATGATCGCCTGCCGCCGTGACAACCGTTCTTGATTTTGGCAAATACATGCTAATGCTGATGGCGGGTGTCGTGGTACCGGTTGACTCGTTATAAATCCATGTGAGTCGTGCAGCAGATTCGGCGATGGCACCCGTCACCAGCTCTTCGGTCGAGGGCGCCGGCGCGGGCGCTTTGATGATGGTTGCGGGTGCCGCTTGTGCCACCGTCTCAACGGTTCGCTCAACAATGCGGTTGACCGTCTGTGTCACCACCGGCGGTGCGTGGTCAAGGAGCGACACGGTCAAAATGCCGGTCGCAACGGAAGTCACAAAGTTCACTAAAATCGTGAGAAGAATAAGTTGGGACTTGGAGAGTTCTTCTATATTCATGCGTCTATAATGCTACTGACGTACAGCTCTGTCAAGAAATACAACCTCCTTCTTGAGTTCGCGCGCAAATCGCTCTAAATCTCGCCTCGAAACCGAGGTTCCCCACGAGATTCGGAGGGTGCTTTTTGCCCTTTCTGCGTCGCCCGAGAGAGCGAAAACGGCACGAGACCCCTCTTCCGAATCAGTCTCACAGGCGCTCTTGGTAGCGACCGCGTACCCTGCCTCACTTAGAAGTGCTACAAGGTAGTCCGTATCACGTCCAAGAAGTGAAATATTGAGAATATGCGGAACAGTTTCCTTGCCGCCATTTAGATGGAACTTTGGAATATTCGTTGAGATGAATTCTGTGAGAAATGCTCGGTCAGCTTCCGCACTTTCTCGAAATGAATCTCGTTCACGTGCGCACGCAATGAGTGCCGCGGCAAATGCCGCGGCAAGAGCTGGATTCTCCGTCCCCGGCCGCAATCCTCTTTCTTGGGATCCGCCGCCAAAGAGTGGAGCGAGCGGAATCGTTCGGTGAGCAATAAGGCATCCCATACCGCGGACACCACCTGCTTTTCCGGAATCCAGTGTCATAAGGTCGGCGGAAAAATGCGCGCGCGTGAGCTTTTCCGAGAGCGGTGTTTGGCTTGCATCTACATGAAGGCGCGCGCGGGAGTCGGCATTTTTTATTGCCTGCGCAACCTCTCGCGTGTTCCAAATCGTTCCGGTCTCCCCGCACACCGCGTCCATGGAAATAAGAACAGTATTTGGGCGGAGCATGGTGCGAAGCGCATCTGTGTCCACGCGACCATTTTTTATAGGAAGTGGTTCTACGACTACGTCTCGTTTCAAAAGGAGATTCATATTCTCCACAACTGATGCATGCGCGCTTGGTAAATAAAGAACGTGTTGCCCCTCCTTTGGTAGTCCGAGAACGACAAGCGCGTTCGCTTCGGTTGCGCCAGAAGTAAAGATCACGTCGTCTGGTTTAACTTCCGTAAGCCGTGCAATATCTCGCCGCGCGTCCTCAAGAACGTCTTTTGCGCGCCTTCCTTCCTCGTGCGCCGATGAGGGATTCCCAAACTCTATTGCCGCGCGTGCGTACGCACGCGCGGCCTCTTTTTTGACCGGTACAGCCGCCGCGGCATCCAGATATACACGTCTTTTCCAAAACATGCGGTGATTGTACATGATTGCGGACATGTCTCTTTTGTGATGAAATCAGCCTACAATGGCGATCGCAACACGACCGCCCGTCATCGCAGTGATGGGCCACATAGACCACGGCAAGTCTTCGCTTCTTGACTACATCCGCAAATCAAATGTCGTTGCTGGCGAAGCGGGAGGCATCACGCAACACGTCGCGGCATACATTGCAGAGCACAATGGACGACCGGTCACCTTTTTGGACACACCGGGCCACGAAGCCTTCAAGGCACTTCGCGCCCGCGGTGCGTCCGCTGCGGACATCGCTATTCTCGTCGTCGCGGCCGATGAAGGTGTCATGCCTCAAACAATGGATGCGTACGCGGCAATACAGGAAGCAAAAATTCCTTTTGTGGTCGCATTGACGAAAATTGATAAAAACAATGCGAACATTGAACACGCAAAGTCTTCTCTCCTTGAGAAAGGCATCTACCTTGAAGGCCTTGGTGGCGAAATCGCGTTCGCAGCCGTTTCTTCAAAAAATGGCCAGGGAATACCGGAGCTCCTTGACCTTGTGCTGCTTGCTGCAGACCTTGCCGGCTTGTCTTCGACGCCTGGTGCCTCTCCGAAAGGATTCGTACTTGAGTCTATGCAAGACGCGAAACGCGGCTCCTCGGCCACACTTATTCTTAAGGACGGCGTGCTTGAAACTGGCTCGTTCGTAGTTGCTGGGGACGCGTATGCGCCTGTCCGCTTTATTGAAAATTTCCTCGGGAAAAGAATTGACCAGGCAGGCCCTTCCGAGCCAGTTCGCATTTCCGGTTTTTCAAAACTTCCTGCCGCAGGCACTCCTTTCACTACGGTTTCCTCCCGCAAAGAAGCGGAGGCCGCCCTCGCGCGCTTCGCGACCACAACGCGCACTCCAGCGCAGGTAAACGCTCCTCATACCGAAGGTGTTGCCGAGCTCCCCCTTGTTATAAAAGCAGACGTCGCAGGGTCCGTGGACGCAATATTTCACGAGCTCAAAAAAATTACTCATGAGCACGTGCAGATACGTATTGTTTCCTCGGGGGTAGGCGCGGTTTCTCTTGGAGATGTGAAGGCGGCGGGCGCGTCCCACGGAGTGGTCATTGCTTTTAATACGCCGACCGAACCTGCGGCTCGCGAGGTGGGGCTTCGTGAGAACACTCCCATTGAATCATTTACTATTATTTATGAGCTTTCGGAAAAAGTAGCGGCGCTTGTCACAGCACGTGCGCCAAAACTGGCAGTTGAAGAAGAGCTCGGACGCGGAACAGTAGTCCGAACTTTCTCATCTGGTTCAAAACGACAAGTCCTTGGAGTAAAGCTTGTGTCGGGAGCATTTGCCGTGGGCAATCTGGTGAAGATTGTGCGTCGCGATATCGTCATTGCGCGCGGCAAAGTGGAGAACTTGCAGCAGGCGCGAGCGGACGTGAAAGAGGTGCGCACCGAGGGCGACTTTGGTACAGAAATTGCGGCAAAAGAAGACGCCGCTCCAGGCGATACATTGATTCCCTTTCGCACTGTTGAAAAATGAATCCCGTTAGAGGTAAAAACCGCAGATCAGTTGGTGATATTCTTAACTGGACAATGAGGTCGAATCCATTACTCGCGTTGATAATCGTACGGAAATCTCCGATTTCCTACCTCTAACGGGATGAAACTGACTCCGCTCACACCAAAAAACAATCACCATGACAGTCGTGCGGCCGAGCAAATAGCTCATGAGGCCGCAGTGTTTATTCTGCGTGAAGCAGGAAATGAATCCCTCATTACGGTAACCCGTGCGATGCTTACGTCACACGGCGACCGCGCCATTGTTTTCGTGAGCGTCTTTCCGGAAGAAAAAACAAAAGGTGCACTTTTCATGCTCTCACGCCAGCGACAGGAGTTTTCAGAACATCTTAAAAAGCACACCCGGTTAAAACCCCTGCCACGCGTAGACTTTATGCCGGACAACGGGGAGAAAAGTCGACAAAAACTGGACGACTTGGGTCGCAACATCTGATTTTCAAAAATCGTTTTCCACCCCACATTTATTGCAGTATATATCGTTACCACTTATCATAAGAAGTGATGGGAGTTAAATATTCTGTAAACGAGAAATTTTTTGATACGTGGAACGAAGAAGTTGCCTATGTTCTTGGGTATTTATATGCCGACGGAAGTCTTGAAAACGCTTCTGGCATACGCGGTAAATATGTGCGGGTGAGCAGTACTGACAAGGACAGAATCGATACTATACGCTCTTTGCTTGGTTCTCGTCATACGATAATTCGTATTGACGGCACAGATAACCACAAGACCAAGTATTTACTCCGTATCGGGAATCATGCGTTGTATGACGGCCTTGTTTCGCACGGAGTAACTCCTCATAAATCAATGACGATGAGGTTTCCTAAGGTGCCTCTACCCTACCTCAGCGCGTTCGTGCGTGGATATTTCGATGGTGATGGCTGTGCACACATCGATGTCGTTCATGGTAAGCCGAAACGTCTCCTTACAATATTCACGAGCGGTAGCAGAGCATTTCTTATGGCCCTACATCGTTGGCTTGTTATCCGCATTGGCATGGTTGGTTCAGGTTTATACAAACATGGGAGCACAAAAGGTGCCTATCAATTGCGTTATTCAACTCGTGACAGCTTGCGACTGTTCCTGTTCATGTATCCAAGTGGTTTTACGCAAGCATTATGCATGGGAAGAAAGTACGCTATATTTGAAAAGTATCTTGAGCTTCGGGGTGTTTTGAGAAGCGATATCCCGAGAATCTTGAAACAAAAAGGCCCGGTGGCGAAATAGGAACGCAGGGGACTGCAAATCCTCGATGAGCGGGTGCAACTCCCGCCCGGGCCTCCAATCGTATATATTTGAGAGTACAAGCCAGGGTGACGGAATGGTAGACGTAGGAGGCTTAAAACCTTCGGAGGCCTTTAAAATCCTCATGTGAGTTCGAGTCTCACCCCTGGTACCCAGACAGATACTGAATCGGAATTTCCGGAATTTTCCCGCGCGGCGGCTACCGCCGCGTATAGAGGGTGCGCCGTGCCAGAGACTTTTTGGTTTTGGAGTTTCAGGTTCGAGCCGAAGATTTTTTGAAGGGCGGATTTTTTGGCGGGGAGAGAGGGGTCTTTTTGGATTTTCTCTAGCATTTCCGCGTGGTTTATCCACGCGCGCATGGGTTCGAGCCAAGCTCCGCCGTCTTTCTGTAGAGTGAGGATTTGTTCTTCAAGCGTACGCTTGTCGGATGTGAGTGCGCGACGCTTCGTTAAGTATGCGTCGCGCTCGATATCTTGGGCGATGTAGAGATCGGTAAGGCGATCGAGCTTGGTGTTGAGATCGCGTATTTGATCGCGGAGGGCAGCAACCGCGCCGCTTGTGACGCGCTCGGTGTCTTTTGCATCTTCTTCTGCCCTGCGGCGAAAGTCCTGTGCCCATTTTGTGGGCAGGACAAACATGGAAATCAACTCTGAAAAATCGGAGGCGAGTGTTTCTTCGCGCGTATAGCGCTGGAAACACGGAGCCGACGATTTTTTGGTACAGCGATAGTACACATGGCCTTTCTGCTTCTCGGCGGTGATACCCATGCCGCACTCGCCGCAAGACATGAGACCGCAAAAGACTTGCGGCTCGGTTTTTGCTTTGCTTGGGTGGCTCCGGGTCAGTAGAACCGTCTGTACTTTGTCGAAGAGAGCTTTGGAAATGAGTGGCGTGTGACGGCCGTTATAGAGTTCGCCAGCATAGAGGAACTGGCCGTAATAAAATGGATTTTGGAGGATGAACTTGGTGCGGTTTTTGGTGAGATGTTTTCCGCCGAAACTGCGGACGCCGCTGTCATATAGAAAACGCGAAATATCTTCAAGTCTCGATTCGCCTTTTGCATAGCGCACAAATGCGGCGCGAACGACCTTTGATTTCTTGCGGTCTAGCTCAATGACCTTCTTGTGCTTGTTGTTGCGGTATCCAAAGGGCGCAGTACCGGGGAAATGCCCTTCCCGCGCCTTAGCACGGAGTCCCCGTGCAGTGTTTACACTTAAATCGCGGATATACTGATTCGCCATCCCAAGCTCGACGGACATCATAAGCACGTTGTCGGTTGGATAATACGAGCGATCGTGGGTTTGGATATGACGAATGGTGCTGTTTTGAAGAAGCCACTGGACTTGTCCGCCATCCACAGGGTTTCGCGCGAGACGGTCAATTTTCCAGCATACGATTCCCTGCGCTTCGCCTTTTTGTATACGTGCCATCATTTCGTTAAACACGGGACGACCCGGCTTCTTCGCGCTTTGTTTTTCGATGAATACCTCAACGACGTTGAGTTGTTCGCGCCCTGCGAGCGCGCGAAGTTCGGTAAGTTGAGCTTCGATGGAGAGAACTTGTTTGTCCTCGACATCAGTGCTTTTACGGGCGTAGAGGAAGTACTGCATAAGTTGTATTATATATCGACGTGACCAAAAACCCGCTCTAACTTATGGCTAATATCCAGCATTACATTTTTGTAGATGAGTCGGGTGATCCGGGCAAGCCATTTGAAATTGACGCGTCTGGAAACAAAATTCCAACTGGAGCAAGTTTGTTTTACATACTGTCAGCGGTCTATCTTGATTCAACAAAGCTATTTGCGCTCGAAAACGAGATTATGGAGATACGCCATAAATACGGTTTTAGAAGCGAAATAAAATCAACCCTTATTCCGTTACCAATGTATATGGATCTCTTGGCGATCATAAATAAGCTGGAAATTCCTATTTATTATCGACTCGTCGACAAAACTACATACAAGGGCAAATTTGCTGTTTCTGGACACACTCAGTTGCACAACATTTTTGACGACTATAATTTGTCGAAATTAGTTCTATTTACGGCGCAGAAACAAAACCTCTTGGGCGCAGAGGTTGTAATTGACCGCGCCGATCGTCGGATGTGGAACGGTGATTATTTCACGGCATTTGATCAGTATCTTTTTGACCGCGTTAATAGAAAGACGATAAAACGAATAAAACACATTACCCATGTAGATTCGGAGTATGTAAATGCGATGCAGCTATCTGACTTGGTGAGCGGAGCGATGAAGGACTATTTCACTGGTAAGAACAAAGATTTAAGAAAAGTGATAGACAAAAAATATCTCCACAAAATTTGGTAAAAAACAAAGGAGCGGGCCCTAGACCTAGGACACGCTCCTTTATTTACAAGACTTCCAATTAGCTCCCTTGTTACGTCTACACTAGCAATTTCTACCTGAAAAATCAATGATTTCCCCAACTATCATATTATCCTTAATTTAAGCCATTAAATCAGAATGGAGAACTGGATGAAGCTAAAATGCCGTTCAACGGCATTTTAGCTTCATCCAGTGTAGTAGTCAACGAAAACGCAACAAAAATTTCCGCGCAAAGCAGTAATTTCGACGATTTAGATATCAATGACGTCTTGGAAATCATATTAGATCTCCTAAATTATATCAGAAAACAAAAAGGGAGCTTCGCTGGTTTCAGACCCGCCAGCGAAGGAGTAGGTGCGCGCACGGGCGGGAGGGGCAAGCACACCACGAGCATTCTGGGCTTCTTGGTACTCCCCTCTCTCCCCGCCAAAAAATTCGCTTCTCTTTTCTTCAAAAAATCTTCGGGCTTGTATTTGTATTCTCGAACTAAAGTCTCCGGCACGGCGCACCCTCTATACGCGGCGGTAGCCGCCGCGCGGGAAAATTCCGGAAATTCCGATTCAGTATCTGTCTGGGTACAGGTATATTACTCCGCTCGAACCTATTTTACCCGAAACCCGAACCCTTAACTCGCGCCTCGCAGACTCGGCGCTCGCCCGAGCCCTGTCCGCACTTTTCTTTTTTGTTTTTCGTGGGGGGGGGTGAATGCAATGCAAGTGGAGCGGCAGGGTGAGGGTTTAGGAGTTATAATGGGCTTAAGAAAAATTCATGGCAAAAAATCAAGAAAATAACCTGAACTACTTCAATAACCCAGTGGTTATTGTTTTGTTGTTGGTATTGGCTGGAGTTGGAGTTTATCTTCTACCTCACAAACAAGAAGGCCATTACATGGAACATGGTGACTTCTCTATGCTTTTCCCAGGACAACCAATTCTCTCAGTCAGAGATCAAGAACTTGGCAAAGGAAATAATGTCACTGCGTTACAATTACCGTTATGATGATCCTGACAACAAATACGTTCTCTCTGCTGCTTATGTAAGCTCTGCGTTTTCAAACTCGAAGATTGACCCCTGAAGAAAACTTGAAAAATGAATTGCTGTACACATCAAGTCAAGAAGACTTTGCGGGCTTTAATGGATTGATTTCCTCAAATCCGACCAAATATAAGGGTTTACCCGCGATCGATTATCTTATGTGTAATAACGACGCGCAGGTTTGCTATCTTGGGAGGGATATTGTAAAAGGCAGCGATTTATACCAGCTTGGCTATAGTTTTTATTTGGGAAACGAAGATAAACGATTGGAGGACTCTTTTCTAAATTCCTTAATCTTCTCATCTTCGAACCAAAACCAAATAGTTGAAGACAACTCCGCTTCAGACTTTACGCAAGCAGAAATTGAGAGTCTGAAAAAGCAACTCGCAGCAATGCAAAAAGATCGTACAAACCCTCCTCAAAAAAATGGACTCCCTGCAGTTATTCAGAAATGGAGCCCTAGCGTTGCGCTTATTGTGTGCCAGTTTTCAGATAGAAGCTTTGGTTTTGGCTCTGGTTTTGTCACGAGGTTTTCTAACGACTCATCAATAGTAGTTATAACAAACAGGCACGTTATTACTGATATGGCTGGATATGGTGCTACAGAATGTGCCGTTGGAATCCCTGGAGATGGAAATAACACGTATGTAGTAAATGGTAGTGACACAAAAATAAACCCCGAGTATGACTGGGGAGTTTTGCCTGTTGCAAACGGCAGCACGTATTTTACTAGCGTTGCAGGAAAGAATCTGTCGATTTGTGAGACACAAGCGCGTACAGGCGATAACGTAATAGTGCTCGGATACCCTGATTATGCAGGTAATTTTACTCAACCAACTGCAACACAAGGGATAGTTTCGGGATACGCTGATCCTTACTACACAACCTCTGCAAAAATTGAGGCCGGTAATTCGGGAGGCGTTGCACTAGATCCAGACAGAGATTGTTACATGGGTATTCCCTCTGCCGTACAAATAGGTAAGTACGATAACTTGGGTAGGATACTGAATGCGAACCGAGTGTTCAATTTGAACTACTAGATTTTAAGTCGCCTTAACGGAATAAGACGTGAGAAGTTAGTTGATAAAACATAAAAGACACCAATCGGTGCCTTTTGTGTTTGTTCTTTAGCGATCAGATTGAAGATCTTCCAGATTCCGATGAAATTTGCTTTTCTGATTTTTCTGGAATGACGGTACTGTGTGTTATTTCAATAAGCGGTTTTACTGTCGAAGTCAGATTTGCTAGACCTCGTACACACTCAGCAAGGTGTGCTGGAGCAGGCAGTACGCCTTTTACTTTGCTTTCCATATGCTTCGAAACTGTTTGGTAATTTTGACGCCTTGTTCAGGCAGTTTTCCATCAATCGACGATGGTGTACCCATATTCCAGGGAGTCATTGCCAAGTATGCTCTTTGTGTATTTTCTGTAAAGGGAGCCGCCATCAGGCGGTGCATGCGCGCACGGGCGGGAAAGAGTTTGCGTGTCCTCACGCAAACTCTGGGGCAAGCATTATGCATTTGCCTCGGGGCTGTTTCCGCTAGGAGCGTCCAGTGCGAAAGGACGAACGCCGTGGTCAGCTAGCAGAAACGGGTTTGAAGCGGAGGCGACACCACACACTCTAAACATGCAAACGTGGATGGGGGTTGTGCGAGGGGCGGACTCCGAAGGCACGAGGAGGAGTCCCGAGCTGGGGGAAGGATTCCTTCCTTCCCCCAAACAAGAGCCGCCCCGAGCTCCCACACAGCAGTGTGGGAGTGCGAGGATAAGGCGGCACTAACGAACCTAGGCGTTCGTAGCCCTAGCGGAAACAGCCCCGAGGCGGATGCCGAGGGGTGAGATGCCTGAGCACCGGACAACTCCACAAAGCGGCTAAAACAGCCCAGAGACCACAAATACGCATTTGCATGGAACGGCTCATTTCTTCCCATGTGAGCCATTTAGGGAAGAAACTGAGCCGTTCCCCGAGCCCTGCCGCTCCACTTGCATTGCATTCACCCCCCCCCACGAAAAACAAAAAAGAAAAGTGCGGACAGGGCTCGGGCGAGCGCCGAGTCTGCGAGGCGCGAGTTAAGGGTTCGGGTTTCGGGTAAAATAGGTTCGAGCGGAGTAATATACCTGTACCAAAATGAAACTTTTCTCTTACTTACGCGCGCTACGAAAATCGTTTGATCGCACGGTTCCTCTGGTTGAGGTGTCTATCTCGCGCGAGAACCTTCTTCACAACTTACATACATACCAGCACGAATTCCCTTCTCTTTCCTTTGCGCCCGTATTGAAAAGCAATGCATACGGGCATGGGCTTACGGAGGTCGCAACTATTCTCGACCATGAAAAAATCGCATTCTTTGTCGTTGATTCATATTACGAAGCGCGACAACTTCGTGCTTACGACGTGCACTCGCCCATTCTCGTGATGGGGTATGTGCGCCCTGAAGACATTGTAAGAAACCGCCTCAAAAATACCGCATTCACTCTGGTTGATATTGAACAAGCGCGTGCGCTTGCGAAAGGAGCTCGAAAACCAATTGAGCTTCACTTGAAACTTGATACCGGCATGCATCGCCACGGCATAACGAAGGGTGATCTTGCGGAAGTCATACACATGTTCAAGCATCACCCCTTCATACGCATTGTAGGACTTTGTTCGCACATGGGAGATGCTGATTCTAAAATCTCTCCGCTTACCGACGGGCAGCGCGCGTTGTGGAACGAGATGGCGCCACAAGTGCTCACCGCCTTTCCCGACATCACTCACACACATTTTGCCGCAACCAAAGGAGTGCGATTTGGAAATGAGACGGGTGCACGCGTAGCGCGTCTTGGTATCGGACTTTACGGTCTTGATACTTCCCCAGAAAGTAAGGTCTCGCTTAAACCTGTTCTTGAACTTAGAACTATCGTAAGCTCGGTTCGCGATGTGCCGCTTGGTGAACATGTCGGCTACAACGCCACCTTTACCGCCCTACGCCCCACAAAGGTCGCAACGCTCCCCACCGGCTATTTTGAGGGTATTGATCGCCGACTTTCCAATACGGGAAGCATGTTGGTTCGTGGAAAAGCCGCGCCAATTGCCGGACGCGTTTCTATGAACATGACGAGTCTTGATGTTACTGATATTCCAGAAACGAAACCCGGAGATACGGTCATCGTCATAAGTCGCGACCCAAACGCGATAAATTCCGTGCGCTCTATTGCCACTCAAACTGGCCGCATTCCCTACGATGTGCTTGTACACGTTCCTCCGCACCTACGGCGAGTCGTTGAATAAAACCGGTCATCGTGTAAAGTTTGAAACATTGCGCCTATAGCTCAGTTGGTAGAGCAGATCCCTCTTAAGGATAAGGTCCCTGGTTCGAGCCCAGGTAGGCGCACAAAACGGTATTGGTTGTTATAGTTTGCATATTGCTGGGGTGGCGAAATTGGTAGACGCATCAGCCTTAGGAGCTGACGGGGCAACCCATTGGAGGTTCGAGTCCTCTCCCCAGCACAAAACAAAAACGCCGTATCTAAAGCCTATAAAGGCTTGACATATACTAGGTTTTATGTATTATAGCTAGTGGCGATTTGGTCTTTACGTACAAATCAAAACACTCACACACATCACATAGAGAGGTATTACGCCATGTCTGGATTCGAACTTGGAGTATCAATCGGCATCTACGTCGTTGGTCTCGTCGGGCTTGCACTGCTTGTGCACTTTATTGCGCAAGCGAAGACGTATTTCACCGCTCCCCTTGAAGGAACGGCGGAGTTTGTCATGCGGGGTAATACTGTTCATGAGATGATCGTCGCCTGGAAAGGTCATCGCGCAAAAGGTGGCGAAAGCTCAGAAGATCCATTCGATAACTATGAGATCATCGAGAACGATGGGGCGAAACCTTTGCTGAATTACTTCAATCCGCTCAATTGGATGGAGCCTTTTGGCATCTACTGGGTCGGTATTTGGCCATGGTTCAAGATCTATAGTTACGACTTCAGTTGGACGGAAGGAAAGCAGGACGACAGCGGCAATGTCGTTCCTATCACACGTCGAGCAACAAAAAAGAATCCGACAACGGACGACGGTGATGAGGGGCGAACCCGCTTCATCTACATTAATGCTTTCAACTACTACTTCACCTTCCTTGACGTTAAGACGAAAAGCGGTGTTCCACTCAAGTTCGTCCTCGTGGTCACTATCCGGATCACCAATCCCTACAAAGCGTTGTTTTCCGGAGAAGATTGGCTTCAGCGAACGTCGGCAGCGATGAGTCAAATGGTCATTCGCTATGCTGGTTCGCTCGAGTACGATGAAATAACAAGTAGCACGCCGGCAATGCTTGCGATACGCAACCCCGACGGTAGTGAGGGGGAGAAGAAGTCCTACACGCTTGAGGCACTCATCAAGGCCTTGGGCGATGGTACCGCAGGCGATATTGGAGGAAGCGTGGATTTGAAAGAAGCCTACGGCGTCACGGTTGACGCGGCGAAAATACATCGATTTGGTTTCGCAGACGACAAAGTCGTAAAAGACTTTGAAGAAGCAACTACTAAAATCTATGTGGAAACCCAAACCGGTAAGGCCGAAGCAGCGAAAGCTGTTGGGGAAGCGGAAGCAATCCGAATCCGCGCCGAAGCTGAAAAAAAGCGCATCGACATCGTCTACGGATCTATCGCGGGAAACGATCAGGAAAAACGCATGGAAATCCGGCGACTCGAAGCACTCGAGAGAACCGGAGAGAAGGGCGGAACTACGGTCGTTATACCAGACAAACTCGTCGGTCTAGTCGATCGACTTGCAAAAACGGTCTAACGCGAGGAGAGCCTGATGAAAATGTGGATGAAGTGGGAAAGCATCCGAAACCGAGGTGCCGAGCTTCTCACGAAGCTCGGCACCAAAGGGAAAGATGCGAAGCGCTTTGGGGTTTCAACCTTCAAAGCAATTGACATGAAAATGTCGAGTTGGTATCGCAAGGAGGTAAAAGGAATGAATCCTAAACATGTAGTTCTGCTCTGCCTCAGCCTCCCGCCGCTACTACTGATCCTTTTTGGCGGAGGTGTTCCTTGGCTTCTAGAACCCATTAATGTTTTTTGGGGACTACTGACAGTCTTGGGCATCATCGCTGGGATTGTTGGGCTTGGCGTTATTCTCTACACGATCTGGCATCATGGAACAGCACCGGCAGCTCGAACGTGGGCATGGACAGCAGGAGCTGTCTTCTTGTTGTTTGCAGCTGGTCTGACTTGGTGGTTTTGGAGTTCGGCAACAAACTTTCTGCCAACCGCCATTCCTTCGCCAACTGCGGCAGAAGTGGGCACGCTGACCTATCGGTATTGGTTTGCGATCCTGCTTGCCTTTGCGCTCGTCTTCGCCGCATTCGCGTTTACGGGGCACAAAGACTCTGCCGGCATGGCCATTATGAGCGCGTTGCTCATTTTGTTCATCATCGTACCGTTTGTTGGTTGGCTTCGTGCGCCCGATGTCGTGAAGATGTCGCGTACCGTCATGAACACTCGGGTGCAATGCCCAGATGCAACTGCAGCTGGCGTCCGAGAATGTGTAGCCAAAACGACCCTATCCGAAAGGATTGGTTCGGTGCCTGGCGAAGACATCTCGGGACTTCGGATGTGTAGCAACTCTGGCTTCATCGTACAGAGAGATGATAGCGATGGGAAAGCGTACTATCGCGTCAGAGTGGAAAATGGCGAAGCCGTTTTCCGGTACCTACTGGCACCTGCTCCCTGTCCTGTGCTGTAAATGCAAAAACTTTAAGCCGCGGTGTTACTACCGCGGCTTTTTATTTTTTATTTCCAAGTTAGACGACTCTACGGTAGCCTCGTTTCACACTGTCCTGCACTAATTTGCTCAACCGTACAGTCGTTCCCAAAAGTCCCGAGGGCAAGGTTGATAATCCCATATGCACCGAAGATAATGACAAGCCCCATAAGCCCCCACATAATGGCGTGTCGACCCTCTTCCCTTTTGTTCTCGTCTGCCGAATCTTTAATAAATACAAAAATACCCCAGAGAAATACGATGAATGCCGCCGCGGAGAGAAGCAGGATAAGTGGGTTCACTATTTGCTCAACTACTTTTCCAAGAAATGAATTCAGGACTGACATGTATACCACTTAGCATATAGCCTATGGCGAATAGTTCCAAGGGTACAAAATGGGAAAACCCCGGTCGCAGGGCGACCGGGGTTTTCTGCTCTCCACGAGCCTAAACTATTTGATCTTGCCTGCGCCTGGGAGGTTTGGACCTTGGTTGTTTCCGAAGGTCACTGAGCCGGTGAGGATGTTCACGAGACCCCAGACAGACACCATGACGAAAAAGCCTATGAGGCCCCAAAGCATGAGGTTCTTACCCTGCTCCTTAACTTCTTCACTGTTGGCACCCAAGATGAAAGTCTTGAAGGCACCCCAGAGGAAGACGATAAAGGCGACCGCAAAGAGTACTGGGACAAGGACGTTATTGATGATGTCAATAACAAGCTGGCCGGCAGAAGAAATGTCTCTCACAGTCTGAGCGAAAGCAAACAGTGGCAATGCAAATGCGGCGGTAAGGCCAAAACCATTAATAAGGGCTTTTTTCATAGTGTGAGTAAGCGAATAACAGGTATATTGTAGCGCTTTATCTTGAAGCTGGTCAATACGCTTCGGGGGGTGTGTGGATAATGAGTCTTACTGATTCTCCGGAAAAGTCGGAGGGTGAATGCCGTAATTAGACGCGCCTTGTCCGGCTTTGAAGCCAAAAAGACTTGTGACAACATTTACCATACCCCACACCGAGAAAATGGCCGCAAAACCTATAACACTCCAAAGAATGAATTTCCGGCCTGTTGAACGATCCGCTTCGTCATCCGCACCCCAGATGAGATATTTAAATACTCCCCACAGGAAGACGATGAAAGCGATTGCAATGAGTGCTGGAACAAGAGCACCGTTTACAAAATTAATAAATTTAGCCACATAGTCCCGCTCGAGAAGCTGGGTATTGATACCCCCTCCTCCTCCGCTGTTAAATCCACTTCCGCCGCTCCCGCGAGGAACACAATCTCCGCTACATGACTGACCAGCCGGATTGTCACATCTTTCGTTAACATCGCAATTTGCTTCGTTCGTACACGCACCAGAACTGCACGAATCTTGCGGATAACAGCCCTTCTCCGCACACGCGGGTGTGGTACAGGTGCAAACGCTTAGGGATGAACTCCATACGCATCCTTCAACTTCGCAATTGACTTGTGCTCCTGCTGTAAAAGGAGCAGCGAAAAAAAGTGCAGATACTAGGACGAGAGCAGAGGCGCGGTAAATCTTCATAACACTTAGTACGATGTTGGTGTTCGCGGAGCGGAGTAGCCACTGAGACCAAACGTATTGGCAACCACGTTTACCAGTCCCCACAGGGAGAGCATGACGGCAAACCCGATGAGGCCCCACAAAACAAGCTTATGACCCTGCTCGCGCCCCGCCTCGTCGCCTGCGTTATAAATATAGGCCTTGAAAATACCCCAAAGGAAGACAATGAAGGCGACGGCGAAAAGGAGTGGGACCAGAATGTTGTTAATGACGTAAATGATGTTCCCTGCAAAGCCCCCGATCTGGCTACACGCCGCTGGGTTGGTGCTTATACGCCAGTCTCCATTGCCGTCGTAGCAACCACAAAGACCGCCAATGTACGCGCACCCGCTCACGGTAACAGCCGCGGCGGCATAGGAAGGAAGAGCGAGAGCGACAGACAGCACCAGGAGCGAGGCGGCACGTTGAAAGGATTTCATGAAGATAAGTATGACACTTCCGAGGGCTATGGGGAAAACCCAAGCGTGGATAACAGTAAGTTCAATACGCCCCACACAGAAAGCAGAAGTGCCATGCCAAGGAGTCCCCAGAGAAGAAACCGCCTGCCCTTCGCACGCTCCTCGTCGTTTTCCGCACCCCAAATGAAGTATTTATATAGGCCCCAAATGAACACCAGAAATGCGAGTGTAAAGATGACTGGTATGACAACCACGTTCCCGAGATTGATAAGGCCGTCTACAAAACTTTTGAATGTCATGTGTGTTTAGTTCCCTGCCGAAAGTGCCTGCACTGTTGCTTTGATGCCTTCCGCGATTGCGACGGCTCCCAAAAGTACAAGAGCGCCAATAACCGTCCACATAAGTGCCTGTCGCGCCTCGGCGATCTTACCCGGCTCGCCACGCGCAACTACAAACAGAAAACCGACATATACCAACATAAAGACAACTACGATTGCTCCTATTTGCGCAACGAATTGCAAAACTTTGATAATCAGGTCCTCGAGTCCGACTCCCGGGCCGAGTGGATTTTGGAGTGCACCACCGTTGCCGCTTGAGGACGGAGCCGGGCCATTATCAACCCCTTGGCTGTTCCCTGGTGCGGGACCAAGATCAACAGCAAAAGCAATTGGAGCAAATGAAAGAACACATAGTGCACAAAAAACCAATTTTGCTAGAGGTGTTTTCATTGTTGAAGGAGTGCGTTGAGCGAGCCTTCAGCCGCCCCAAGCGCTTCTTGAATCGTAAGACGTCCGCTCGTCACGTTCGTAATCATAGCTCCAAAAACCTGATTTGTGCGGGCTGGTGCTGGGGACAGCCATCCCTTTGCGTAGAGCGCAGATGTGTAGGCAACTGAGAGGACGGGGTCGTCTGTACCTTGGCTTATGACCGCGCGCGTCGTGGGAGCAAGGCCGGTGGCGCGAACTGCGGTTTGCTGCTCAGCCGAACCCGTAAGGAGAAGCGCCGCCTGAAGACCACCTCCCGGGTTTTTAGCGCCGCGCGGAAGCGCAAACGCATACGTAAGGCCGTAGGTTGTCTTGGTGGTTGCATTCTTCGCCTGCGGAAGCGGCGCGACATCAAAGTTGAGGTTCGGGTTTGCCTCTTTGAGGAATCGTGCGCGAGACGCGTATCCAAGATAGAGCGCAAGATCGCCCACCTGGAATGCGTGCTCGGAGCTTGGAAGCGACGCATTCCAGGTGTAGGAAAGTTTTGTTGAGTCTGCGAATTGCGTGTAGAAGCGCACTACTGATTCTCCGGGCGGCGTTCCGCTTCCTGTTGCTGTCTCACTTCCAAGCGATGCGCCGAGCACACCCGTGTTTGAAAGTGTTGAGAGCGGCACTCTTGTTTGGAGGAAAAGTGCCGAAAGGATGCCTCGTGCACTCGTCACGTTGTCGTAGCTCCCAAGTGCGATGAGCGAGCGTGTGATTTTCCCCGCAGACGAGAGAACGGTGACCTTGGGCACAAGTCCCGTCATCGCTTCCCAACTTGAGGGTGGGGTTGCAATACCCGCGGAAGAGAGAATTGATTTGTTGTAGTAAAGCACCAGCGGATCAACGAGGAAGGGCACGCCATACATACCGTTCGGTGCCTGAAAGAGCTGACCTTCGTCTACGAACGTACTTTGAAACGTGCGCGTGGAGAGCGCTGCGGGTGGAATAACCTGAAGAAGATTTCGGAGCGAGAGTAGTTGTTCTTGAGAAATGAGAACGAGATCGGGGCTGTTCCCGGTTGCAATCGCCGTTGAAAGGTCATTTTCAAATCGGTCCACGTCGTGTCTGGTGTACAAGACGCCTTGTATGCTCCTATTGAAAACACTTATTGAGTTGAGCGCGTCCTGCACGTCCTCCTGCGGAAGAACTCCCCACACCAACACATTCCCAACTCCCGCCGTGTCTCCGCCATCTCCTTTGTAAGTAGAAAATACGAAAAGACCAACCAAGCCGCCAATCACAAAAAAACCGACCAGAATTATTTTAAATAGAGGGATACCGTTCATGGCGCAGTGAGAATTATACCGTAGTGGTGCGGTCCTGACCTGAAGGTCTTTGTTTTATGAAAACCAGCACCAATAAAGAGTGCTTCCGCCTCGTGCTCGGAAACCACTTGAAGCGGAGAGGGTCCTAAGCCGCCGTATGCCCCTGCCCAATCAACGACAAGGAGTTTACCGCCGGGTTTGATGATGCGCTTTATTTCTCCGAGAAGACCATCGCGGTTTTGTATTTGAAAAAGAGTATTTGCGAGGATTACCGCGTCAACCGAGTGTTCGCGGATTTTCGTGCCGGCATGTTTTTCAATATCTCCCCACACGGACTCCACTATGCCCTGCCGGTGATGGTGGTGAAGGTGCCCGTGCTCGCCTTTTGCGTGCGTGAGCACATCTTCGAGGACATCAACGGCGTACACCTTCCCGCTTTTCCCCACCACACTCGCGGCTGTGTTTGCATAATGCCCTGTGCCGCTCCCCAAATCTGCGACGCGCATTCCGTCTTTAAGAGCAAGCTGGAGGACGGCCTCGCGCGGGTCGCTAAAGTGCTGACTCATCTTTATAAAATACCATGCTCTGGGGTACAACACTTCTCGCTCGCCGTACTCCAAAACGGAACCAGCCCCGCTTCCGGCAAGGGAAAATCATAGTCGCCTCGTTTAACGGAAAATCGTGAACTCGCTTCGCCTGTCACACTCAGAAGTGTGGTCAGGCTTCGCTCAAACAGCACGGTTTTCCTACTCGGCTCGTTGATTTTCACCTCGCCTCACGCGAGTTTCCGTTTTGGAGCACGCCGCGCTCGAATGAGTCTTATAGAACGCGGAGAAAAGGCTCCGGATGCGAGGCGCGGGAAGTCGATTTCTGTAGGCGTACATGAGGTACGACGGAAGAAATCGGCGGGACCCGCAACAAAGCAGACGGAACTTTTATCGCGTTCTTAAAGAGCAACCATTGAGGCGATGGAGTCGCCCTCGTACAACTTCATCACCCGCACACCCTGTGTCGCGCGCGAGAGCGATGGGATGCCGGATACTACCGTGCGTATCACTTGCCCTTTCTTAGAAATGACCACAATCTCTTGCTCCTCGAGGTTCCCCACCACGACTTTTGCACCGATGATCTCGCCTGTTTTTGGCGTTACTTCCGAAGTCTTAATACCCGAGCCGCCGCGACCCTGTATTTTGTATTCGTCCATCGTCGTATGCTTGCCGTAGCCTTTGCTCATGATGACGAGAAGCGAGGCATCTTTCGCGTCTGCGGGAATTACTTCCGCCGAAACAACCTCGTCGCCTTTCTTAAGACTCATACCGCGCACGCCGCCCGCGGTGCGTCCCATCTGTCGCACGTCGCCTTCGTCAAAACGAATTGACTGACCTTTCTTCGTCACTATTGAAATACTGTCGCCTTCTCCGGCGAGATTTGCGGAAACGAGTTTGTCCGCGCCCTTGAGGCTGATAGCAATGATGCCCGAACGCCGCACATCAGAGAACGACTTCGCGGCGACCTTCTTCACCACACCCTGCTCGGTCACAAACGCTATGGAAAGCGCAGCCCACGCCGCACCCTTTTGCACGGGGAGGATAGAGGTAACCTTCTCGTCAGCAGCAAGAGGTAGGAAATTCATAATGCTCTTTCCTTTGGTTGCGCGTTTCCCTTCCGGAATCTCATACATTTTGAGTTGGTACGACTTGCCGTAGTCCGTAAAGAAAAGGAGGTCGCTGTGGGCGGAGGTAACGAGGAAGTGCGTCACCACATCTTCTTCTTTGGTTGCGATATCAACGACGCCAACGCCACCGCGCTTTTGCACCTTGTACTCGCTTGGGTTTGTCCGCTTCACGTAGCCGCCCGCAGTGAGGACAAGCACTGACTCTTCGTCCGGTACGAGGTCTTCCATAGACATGTTTTTGACCCCACCCTTCACTATCTTGGTGCGACGGTCGTCTCCGTATTTTGTTCCCACTTCCACCAACTCCGCTTTCACCACGGCAAGAATCTTCTTCGCTGAAGAAAGAATTTCCTTGAGCTTTTTGATGAGTGCCTGCACTTCAGTAAGCTCGTCTTCTATCTTCTTGCGCTCAAGACCCGCGAGCTTTGAGAGACGCATTTCAAGAATGGCGGCGGCCTGGAGTGCCGAGAAACCAAACTTTTTCTGGAGTGCCGCGCTCGCGCTCTCCACATCTGCGGACTTCTTAATAACCGCAATCACCTCATCAATATGATCAAGTGCTTTTGAGAGACCGAGCAAAATATGCTCGCGTTCTTCCGCTTTCTTGAGATCATACTCCGTGCGACGCTTCACCACCGTCTGTCGGTGGTCGATAAATTCTTCCAGCATGCTCTTTAGTGAGAGCGTCTGCGGAACTCCATCCACAAGCGCGAGCATGTTGTAGTGGAATGCGGCCTCAAGCTCAGTGTATTTATACAAATTGTTGAGTACTGCTTGCGGATGCGCCGTGCCCTTGAGTTCCACCACGATGCGGATGTCATTCGTTGACTCGTCGCGAAGGTCGCGAATGCCCTCAATCTTCTTTTCCGTGACGAGCTCTGCGATTTTCGTAATGAGCTCTGATTTATTTACGCGATACGGGATTGAGGTGATGATTATTTTGGAGTCTTTCTTGCCGTCGTCCACTATTTCCGCTTCGCCGCGCACTACCACGGGGCCTTTGCCGTTTGCGTACGCATGCTTGATGTCGGTTTGGTTGAACGCCACGCCGCCAAGTGGAAAATCAGGACCTTTGACATAGGCGAGCAGGTCTTCGGTAGATGCGTCAGGGTTCTCTATGAGATGCACCGTCGCATCCACGACTTCGCGCAGGTTGTGTGGAGGGATGTTGGTCGCCATGCCGACCGCAATACCAAGCGTGCCATTCAAAAGTAGGTTCGGAAGCGCTGCCGGAAGCACCTTCGGCTCTTCGCGAGTCGCGTCGTAGTTAGGATTCCACTCCACCGTTTCTTTTTCAAGGTCTCTGAGAAGCTCGTCGGAAAGGCGCGACATCTTTGCTTCGGTGTAGCGCATGGCGGCCGGAGAGTCGCCGTCTATTGAGCCGAAGTTTCCTTGTCCGAGCACGAGCGGGTAGCGGTACGAAAAGTCTTGTGCCATTTTTGCCATTGAGTCATACACTGCGGTGTCGCCGTGTGGGTGGTATTTGCCGAGCACTTCGCCGACCACCGTCGCTGACTTACGGAACTTTACCGAAGGAGTGAGTCCCATCTCACGCATCGCAAAAAGAATACGGCGGTGCACCGGCTTCAGGCCGTCGCGCACGTCCGGAAGTGCGCGCGAGGTGATGACCGACATCGCGTAGTCAAGATACGAGGTGCGCATCTCGCTCACGATCGGTTGCGAGATTACGCTTGAGCCCACCGGACGGATGTCTTCCGGCGAATACTTACCACCCTTCTTCTCATCGTTCCCGCGCGCCATGGTCTCAGTACTAAAAAGGAATAACGGTCTGCTCTGCTTGCGGTTCGTTCTTGTCCGACATCGTTGAGGACGTCTCGGAACTTACTATTTCAATGCGAGCGGGTCCCTGGTCATAACCAAATGCTGCGGACGCGGCTCCAAGCAGGCTTGACTCGGATGCGGCTGGGCTTGCGACAAGCTCTGCACCGCTTTTCGTACTGTCGGCAAAAGAGGCGCCCTGAATCGCAAAAGTTCCGGTTGAGACGACTGCTACAAACCAGACGGCGGCAACAAATGCGGTAAGCCCAAACGCGAGCGCGAGCGCAATTTGGCGACGAACATCGTGAGGCTTCTGTTTGATTCGGTCTATGTGGGTAAAGAGGGCTCTCATGACTTTATAACTATAATAGCACCGTCTTTTGTCGCAACATCCTTCTTCTTTATAGTAAGTTTCTCAACGGTCTCTGCTCCCCCACCTTCTTCTTTAAGAAATGCCTCAAGCGACTTGGGTGCGCCCATGCCGTTCCAATGCATCGGGACAATGATCTTGGGTTCAAGTGATACCGCAAGTGAGTGCGCGTCAGACGCCGAGAGCACTCCGTTTCCGCCGACCGGCACAAAAAGAATATCTATTTCATCAATGCCTTCGCCGGCATCTTTCGGAAGCTCTTTGTCGGAGAGTGCACCGAGGTGTACGAGTGTCATGTCCTCAAGCTCAACTGCATACACCGTGTTCACCGCTTCGGTTTGTCCTTTCCCGAGGCCATACCGACTCTTGGTGAGAAATCCTTGAATCGTGACACCACCACGTTCGTATTCGCCAGGGCCAGTGATAGCGAAAGGCGCCTTGTCGCCATAAGTCACTTCTTCAACTCCGTTCATATCCGGATGGTTCCTTGAGACGAGAGCTATGTCAGCGCCAAAACGAACCGAGGGTAGGGTCGCACCTTTTGCGATGGGATCAAACACGAGCGTGAGGTCACCAAACGTCACCTTGAAACACTGCCCGCCGTGGTGGGTGATGACCATAATTTATCTCCACATTATAGCGTAAATGAAGACAAAAATAAAGTGGATTTTCCTTTTAAATGACCCGTAAACCCACACTTATTGACATGCGTGATGGGTATGCTAAGATGTATTAGTCGCTCGCCGCAGTCGTTCTGAATTCTGCGGACGGAGCGTCGTTGTTCTCATTTCCACGCCAACAAACGGAGAACCCCGTCATGAATGCATTCAGGCTGTACCTTGAGACCAAGACGATCCCCACGACTCTCTTCAGCGGCGCCAGCCACATCAGCGAGCTGGGCAGCGAAAGCTAGCCGGCCGCCAGCAACCAACGCGGTACAAGGCTACCGCCATAACCAACCCCATCACCTAAGACGTGATGGGGTTTTACTTTATATAGCTTTGTGATACATTCCCTCCGTAACGCGTGGGAGAACTAGAAAAGGACTAACCCCCCGCCACACTGCAGAAGTGTGACGGGCACCCTTCTCGAAAATCCGCACTGCTTAATATCATTATGTTTGGATTTGGAGAAAAAACTTCCTCTGTAGCGTCTGCAGAAGAAAAGAAAGCCGCGGTGCCGGTGCCTTCTATTGTGCTTGACCCAAAGCACCCAATGTTCGCACTTCTTGAGTCCATCCCTACTCCGCCTAAGGCCGGGGACTTGGTTGAAGGTACGGTTATCGCGCTTTCTCGTGGACGACTCTACGTTGATCTTCCACCCTTTGGAACTGGTCTTATTTACGGCCGCGAGTATTTGAACGCCGCGGACATTTTGCGCAAAGCAAATCCGGGCGACATGATCACGGCGAAAGTCGTAGACCCCGCGGGTCGCGAGGGCTATATAGAGCTTTCTCTCAAGGAAGCTCGCCAGGCAGCTATTTGGAGCGAAGCGGAGCAAGCTATTGTTGCGCAGACCGCATACCAGCTCACGGTTGAAGAAGCAAACAAGGGCGGACTTATTCTTTCGTGGCAAGGCACTCCAGGCTTCCTCCCTGCTTCCCAGCTCTCAAAGGAACACTATCCGCGTATTGCTGATGGCGATAAAGATAAAATTCTTGGCGAACTCGGGAAACTGGTCGGCCGCATACTCTCGGTACGCATCATCACCGCGGATGCAAAAGAAGGAAAACTTATTTTCTCTGAACGCACAGGGAATGAAGAGGAAGAGAAGGCATCTCTCATTGACAAGTACCAGGTGGGCGACGTTGTTGGCGGCGAGGTTACTGGTGTCGTTGACTTCGGTGTCTTCGTGAAGCTTGAGCAGGGGCTTGAGGGGCTCGTTCACATCAGCGAGCTTGATTGGGGACTTGTTGAAGACCCTCGCGTGCTCTTTAAGGTTGGAAACGCGGTGAAAGTGAAAGTGATTGAAATCAAAGAAGGAAAGATTTCCCTTTCTATCAAGGCGCTTCGCGAAAACCCATGGCTAGCGTCG
>CAVXAH010000001.1:0-594792 GCA_963759775.1 uncultured bacterium | reverse complement strand
TCTTCTTCACTTCTGCTTCCTCGCAGGGTTTCCATTTCCCGATGACGTGCTTAAGCACTTTTTCTCGCCCTCCACTTCTTCGCTTGGTTCTTCTTCCCTTCTCCGGAAATGCCGACGCGAATACATAGAACGCTTCTGTCTTGAGCGCGCGCATAATGCTCTCCACTCCTTTGTGTCCGCCGCTTCCGCGCGCAAAAACCATTTTGATGGCTCCAAGCGGGAAATCAAGGTCGTCTTGAATGACCACCAGCTCTTTTCGCTGCCTTCACACTTTTGACGAGAGCCGCGGCAGACTGACCGGACTTATTCATCATCGTTTCGGGAAGGACGAGGACAACCTTTTCTTTACCGATCTTCCCTTCCGTTATAAGCGCATTCGCTTTTTTATTGAAAACAAAATCTTCAAACTTCTCCTGTTTTGCGAGAAGTTCCACCGCCATGCGCCCCGCATTGTGCCGCGTCTTCTCGTATTCCGTACCTGGATTCCCGAGTCCCATGATGACGATTGCCATGCGGCGTATTCTACTATATGAGACAAACGACGTAAAAAACTTGCGCGCTTCGGCGGCGAGAGTACAATGCGCCGCATGCCACAGCGAGGAAGTGCGTTGTTAAAAGATCTTCACGCTCACGCTCCTCATTGTTCTCATTGTGCTCCCGCTCCGAACCTTTGTAGTCTCTCCTTTCGTAGTTGATGGCGAGTCCATGCATCCGTCGTTTAGCAACTACGACTATCTTATTATTGATGAAATAAGCTACCGCTTCAAAGGACCCGTCCGCGGCGACGTCATCGTCTTTCGATATGCAACGACCCCTCTATTTTCTATATCAAACGCGTCATTGGCCTCCCAGGCGAGAAAGTCTCCGTGCGGCGCGGCATAGTGACCGTTACTGACGCAGGAGGGGCTACCACGACCCTTTCGGAGCCATACGTAACCGCTGACGACGCGACTTACAACGGTAGCGTTCTCCTTGCTACGGATGAATATTTTGTTATGGGAGACAACCGTCCAAATAGTTCCGACTCGCGCGTCTGGGGTCCGCTTCCTAAGGAGGACATTATCGGCCGTGTATTCCTGCGTCTCCTGCCGGTAAAGAAAGCCGGATTTTTCCCCGCGCGCGCCGACTACCAATCACCGAACACGGACAGCGCGCTTATTCACGTGCCTACTGTTGCTTTCAATAATTAATTTATGCACCGCGAAGCTTTTGCTGCTGAAGATGTTCTCAAAAAAGCGCATGCGATCGGTCAGTACTATGGCTTCACTCCCTTCAGTGCGCTCGCGGCAAGCCTTCGCGGATCTGGACAAAAAGGCGCTCAACCGGAAAATCTCTCCACAGACACTTTTGATCCTGCGGCCCTTTCCGTCGCCTCGTTCCTAAAGCAGTGCCGAGACGCTGGCATAGCACCATCGGGAACCGCTCCACTCTTTCTTTGGCATACCAACATTGCTCCTGGCCGCGCGGCACCCAAGCAGTCCGTTGTGCAATTTCACGCTATCGGTGCTGACCGCCCTATTGCAGACGCAGTGGTTATACGCGCGCTTCGCGCGCTCGTACAAGACCTTTACAAAGAGGACCCGGTAATTCGTCTCAATTCGCTCGGCGACAAAGAGACTCGCGCGCGCTTCGCGCGTGAGCTCGGAAATTTCTTCAAGAAGCGCGCGGGCGCACTTCCTGAGGATTGCACGAACTGCGCAAAGAAAGATGTGTTTGAAGCGGCCGACTTGGTAATCGCAGGAGCATACGCGAATGACCTGCCCTCGCCGACCGACCACTTGTCAGACGCGAGCCGCAAACGTTTTGAAGAACTTCTTGAGTACCTTGAAATGACCGCGACTCCCTACGAACTTGCACCTGGTCTCCTCTCTCGCGGCAACGTGTGGTCGGAAACTTGTTTTGAAATGAAGGTCGGCGACCGCGTTGTCGCATGGGGCTCCCGCTACAGCGACCTCTCTCGCCAATTCTTCAGAAACACGCTTCCCGCGGCTGGAGCGGTCCTTCGCATTGAAACGGCGAGCGCAAAAGTCCCTCCCGCAAAAAAGAGCAGCCGCATGCGCTTTGTATTTGTTCATATTGGCGAAGAAGCAAAGCGTGCGTCTATTAAGCTCGCGGAAGAATTTAAGAAAGCGCATGTGCCACTTCACCAAGCTATCGGCGTAGAGTCGCTCGCCGAGCAAATGCATCATGTGGAAAAAATAAATCCTCCATACCTTCTCATCATGGGCCGAAAAGAAGCGCTTGAAGGTAATACGGTTCTTAGAAATCGCGAAACGCAAGAGGACACTCTCCTTCCTCTTTTGGGCCTTGCAGAGCGTTTGAAGAGTGTCGGCTAGGCTCATTTCAAAACCAAAACGAGCGAAGGTGTTTGTAAAAAATGGGCTCGCGCAGGGAGCGTTTCGGTTTCTGAACCGAAACGTGTCGTGTCCGCATGACACGCAAGCACCGGTCCGACGAGTTTTCGAGTCGGTTGCGCGTACGAGCGTGAGCGCGTCGCCCGGCTGGGGCGGCGACGTGTACCATTTTTATAAATACCGAGCGAGGATTTTGAAATGAGCCCCAAACCTAGACAATACGCCAAGCGGCGTGGTAGAGTCCCCCCTACTATGATAACGACATCGAGAGTAGAGGTACTGCGCGGAAAGAACGAGAGTTCGCTCGCGCTCATTCGCCGTTTCTCTCGCCGCGCACAGGGTTTGGGTCTTGTTCGTGAGATGCGCAAGCGTCGCTACTTTGAGCGCGTGAAGTCAAAGAATGTCGGCCACAAACGCGCCCTCGTTTCTAAGGAACGCCGCGAGGTGTACCAAGAACTCGGTAAAGCTCGGGAAAATCGATCCAGCGGCACGTCGCGACAAGAAAGGAGGTAAGGGAAAGAAGTAGTCTCCAGATGGCAGGGATTTCAATAGTAAACCTCACGCGGCGCAAAGCGCCGCGTCTGCCGTTTGAGAGGGCTGCAAAAGCCATTCTTCCTGGGTGGGATGTCTCGCTCGCGTTTGTAGATCCTAAAAAAGCACGCGCGCTTAATAAAAAACTCCGGAAGAAAACGTACACGCCAAATGTACTTTCATACGAGGCTGGAAAACGAAGTGGCGAGATTATTATCTGCCTAAGCGTCGCAGACAAAGAAGCTTCGGGCTATCAACTCTCACCTGCCATGTACACGCTCTACCTGTTTATCCACGGGTGCCTCCATTTGAAAGGATACCCTCACGGCTCTACAATGGAGAGACGCGAGCAAGAACTCTTGGCGAAACTCACCAAGAGCCTTTCCCGTACTACTTAATGGCACGCCGCATCGTAACTGGAATCGACATCGGGACCTATCAGGTCAAGGTTGTCGTCGTTGAAGAACTCGCCGATAAAAAGGGCGTGCGAACACTTCGCGTGCTTGGTACCGGCCTTGCCGAATCAAAGGGGCTACGCCACGGCTACATTGTGAACAAAGAGCAGGTTGAAGAAAGTGTTCGCGAGGCAAAGCGCCAGGCGGAAAGCACGGCAAACGTGCGACTCACCTCATGTTTTCTTTCCATCGGTGGCATCTCCCTTGATGAAGCCCGTGCGGGGGGCGAGGCGGTTATTTCCCGTGCAGACCAGGAGGTGACCGAGCTCGACGTAACAAGGGCAGCATCTGTCGCGAAAGAGGCGGCGGCTCCAGCATTCTTAAACCGTAGAGTTCTGCACGCAATACCCACTGAACATCGTCTTGATGGAACGAAAGTGCTTGGCAACCCGAATGGTATGCGAGGAGTACGACTTGAATCCGACTACTTGTTTGTTACCTGTCTCTCTCAACACGCCGATGCACTCGTCGCCGCCGTAGAAAATGCAGATATTGAGGTACTCGACCAAATGGCTTCCCCACTTGCGGGCGCAAACGTTCTTCTCTCAAAGGAACAGCAGATGAAAGGCTGTGTACTCGCCAATATCGGAGCCGAAACGGTGTCTATCGTTGTCTACGATGAAGGTATTCCTATATCCGTGAAAGTATTCCCTATGGGGAGCGCACATATAACGGACGATATTGCACTCGGATTTCGGATTTCGCTTGAGGAGGCGGAACGCGTGAAGATCGGGAAACTCACGGGCACGATGTATCCCAAGAAGCGTGTTGACGACATGGTCGCAAGTCGCGTTGAGCTTATGTTTACCCTCATTGAGAAACACTTAAAGTCTCTCAACCGTCGAGGACCACTTCCCGCAGGCATCATTATTTCAGGAGGCGGAGCGGGACAAGGGTCTATTATAGATATCGCAAAGAGTTCTTTGAGACTTCCTTCGCGCATCGCCGAACTCAGGCTTCTTAATGACGGGAAAATGCGGGATGCTACGTGGGCAGTCGCGTACGGACTTGCACTCTGGGGTCTCACCGGAGAAACCGAGACCCATGGGGGAGGTGCTGTATCACGAATTGGCGCTTCTCTACACTCTTTTTTCAAACAATTTCTGCCGTAACGCATAGTTCAGCCCTCGTTTGGAGAGTGTTTCATAAAATACATATTTTCTCTGTCAAGATTTGCAGAGTTTTTGGTTCTGCTATGATGCGCAGACTATTTATATTTTATAACCTATGTCTAAACGCATCGCACCTGAGGTTGAGACGTTCGCACGAATTCGCGTCGTAGGAGTAGGTGGTTCAGGTCTAAACGCCGTGAATCACATGATCAACTCAAAAGTGCGAGGCGTTGAGTTCATCGCTATCAATACGGATGCGCAAGACCTCCACCGTTCGCTCGCTAAAAAGAAAATCCATATTGGAAAGAACCTCACGAGAGGTCTTGGTGCTGGTATGAACCCAGAGCTCGGCAAACGGGCCGCTGAAGAAACAAGGCAGCAAATTCAGGAGGCACTCCAGGGCTCTGACATGGTGTTCATCACCTGCGGTATGGGTGGAGGCACGGGAACGGGCGCAAGTGCCATTGTCGCGAAAATCGCCAAAGAATGCGGCGCACTTACGATAGGAGTTGTTACGAAGCCCTTCTCTTTCGAAGGTGCACAGCGACGCGAAATAGCTGAGCGCGGTCTTGCTGAACTAAAAAAAGAAGTTGACGCATTTATCGTTATTCCAAACGACAAGCTCCTTGCGATTGCGGAAGCAAACATGAGCGCGAAAGCGGCATTTGCCCTTGCGGACGAAATACTGCGCCAGGCGGTTGAGGGGGTCTCCGACATCATCACCACGCCGGGTGAAATCAACACTGACTTCAATGACATTCGCGCCATCATGGAGGGTGCGGGTCCTGCACTCATGGGTATTGGTATTGCTGACGGCGAGGGTCGCGCGAAGGAGGCGGCACAAAGAGCCGTCAATTCTCCGCTCCTTGATATCTCTATCTCGGGCGCAAGAGGCATTCTCTTTGTGGTTGCTGGTACCGACGATCTTGGCATTATGGAGGTGCAGGAAGCAGCAAAGGTTATTAATGAATCAGTGGATAAAAATGCGAAGGTTATTTTCGGCATGATGCAGGACAACAAGGTCAAAAAAGGCCAAATTCGCATCATCGTCATTGCAACCGGCTTCCCTGAAGGAAGTAGCGGGCATACTGGTCCCGCGCTTGAGCACTCTCTCTTCTCTATGCGCCCGGCAGAGCGCGAGGCTGAACGCGGCCGCATTTATAACGATGTACTGAAGCGAGACGCCGAGACCGGAGCGAAGAGTGAGGATTCGACAAAGACCGCCAAAGAGAAAGAAGAGCCCGTTGTAACTGCAAAGCCTGCAAAGCGTGAGGAAGCTCCAAAGGCGCCCGTTGCTGAAGTGGAAGAGGATGAGAGTTGGGGAGCTATTCCAGCGTTCCTGCGCCGCCACAAAAAGTAAAACTGAAGTCATTAGTCTAGAGTTGAGAGTCACCAGAAATTCGGCGCGCACGCGCCGAATTTTTTTGTTATAATCACGACCACAAACTCATGACTCATGACTTGGTAATCATTGGTGGCGGCCCCGCAGGCGTTGCGGGAGGCGTCTATGCCGCTCGTAAGTGCCTCAGAACCGTACTTATCACTCCTGAATTTGGTGGCCAGTCCAACGTATCAGAAGGCATTGAAAACTGGATAGGCACCCCGAAGCTCTCTGGCGCGGAACTCGCAAAAGCGCTCAAGTCGCATCTGGAGGCACTTGCGGGCGACAAAGTGGCTGTCGTCGTGGACAGCGTCACTTCCCTTTCAAAATCAGGAGAACGCTTTAAGGTTGGCACCAAAAGCGGCAAAGAATTTGAAGCAAAAGCGATTCTGGTTGCTTCGGGCGCAGGGCGACGCAAGCTCAATGTGCCCGGTGCTGAAAAATTTGAAAACAAGGGTGTCGTTTATTGCGCCTCTTGCGATGGTCCGCTTTTCGCAGGTATGGATGTTGCGGTTGTGGGTGGTGGAAACGCTGGTCTTGAAACAGCTGCTCAGCTTCTTGCGTATGCAAAATCTGTCACTCTGCTTCATCGCCATCCCGAACTCAAGGCGGACCCAGTCACGGTTGAAAAAGTGCTTGCGCACCCCAACATGAAAGCGATCTTGAACGTGGAACCCACTGAAGTCAAAGGAGATGCATTTGTCTCTGGCCTTACCTATAAAAATCGTACGACGAACGAAACAGGAGAACTTTCGGTCGGAGGCGTGTTTGTTGAAATCGGCGTTCTTCCAAATACTGACTTTGCGAAAGGACTACTTCCCCTTGATCCGTTCAACCGCGTCATCGCCGACCCAAAAAATCAGCGCACTTCTGTAGAAGGAGTTTGGGCTGCCGGAGACGCAACCGATGAGCTCTACCACCAAAACAACATTGCCGCTGGCGACGCCGTCAAAGCACTTGAAGACATCTACCTCTGGCTCAAGATGCACTAAATTTGTCTATTCGAACGACAATCGAGCAAGGAGATACATAATCGTTGATTCGGCACCCTGATTCAGGTTGATACCTTTTTCACCGACACCGTCATAGCAACCGCCCGTCGCCTGGTTATACACGACTTGATGAAGCGTGTTGTTTCCCAAAAACCAACTAAACGCATCTACCATTCTTTTCCTGTACTGTTCTTCTCCTGTGATTCGATACATAGACTTCGCCGTAAACACCAGAACAGCAACTTCTTCCGGTTGCTGGTCGTGAGCGTGTTTGCGACCCCCTCTTTTAAACCACCCACTTTGACCGATGGGAACACACATATCGCCTTCAAAACTGTAGCTTAATAGGAAATCAAATGCCTCGCGTGCAATACTCAAGTACTTTTCTTTTTTAGTCAGCATATAGGCGTCGGTAAGTGCGTCTGGCATGACACCGTTTGAGTACGCAAGTATGTCTTCAAACCACCTCCAGTTTGGTTCACGATTTTTCTCAAAGAGTTCGACGAGTTTGTCGGCGAAACGCTCCGCGGACTGTATAGACCTCCCTGTGGTGTCGCGTTTACTCCAGGCATACAACGCTTTGATGCAATAGGCCATGGATCGTGGCGAGGTTGCGTTTTCTATGTTTGGTATCTGCCTCGTGAAAATAGTTGCCGCTTGCTCACGCATAGCTTCTGGAAGAGACCGGCACGTAGCAGTTTTTGCGAGCGCAAACATACACCGCGCAGTTGCACTTTCCAAGTTCTCTCTTTGGTGCTGATCGAGCGGAATGTGTTTGTTGATATCAACGTAGTTGTGGAACGCTCCCTCCTTTCGCTCTACATACTGGAGAAAGTTCAAGTACGTCTGAATAAGCGGAAGTGCTTTTTTCCTGCCCGTTTTCTCGTAATACTTTATGAGCGCGATGAGGGCGCGCGCATTATCGTCAGTGGTGTACCCAGACGCAGGGTCGGGTTTGGTCATCTTTGCAAACTGAATCATCCCAAAACCATCAGTGAGTGTGGAGATGTGTGCGAGGGAAATTCTTGGAATATTCTTCTCCACACTACCAAGAACCGGCTCGAGCCGAATATACTCCGCCATGTGTGCAAGAAGTACGTTTGCCCAGGTGCGACTTCGCATTCTAAAGTACGCGCTCTTGCCCATCATGAGTCGACCTTCTTGGTTCTGGAGAAGATCTTCAAGCGCCTGTGCGATCTGGTCTACGTTGGTGAAATCCACCAAAATGCCCGTCTCTGGCGTTACGTCTTCTTTTGCTTGTGCGAAGGAGGTTGAAACAACCGGCTTGCCGCTTCCGAGCGCATAGGAGAGTGTGCCCGAAACTGCTTGGTTCGGTTCTTGGGAAAGAGCCAGGTATATATCCGAGGCTTCCAAAAAATGCAGAAGCTCCTCGAGTTTCAAATACTTGTTATAGAAAAATACGTTGTGTTCAAGATGCAGATCGTGGACTTTTTTAATGAGAGTATTTCGATACGCCTCACCTTCGTTTTTCAGAACAACCGGATGCGTAGCGCCAATGATGAGATACGTCGCGTGTGGAAACTTCTTTACGACTCGAGCCATTGCCTCAATGCCGTATTGAATACCTTTCCCCTTACTCAGCAACCCAAAGGTTGAAATGACGAGCTTCTTTGAGAGTCCGAGGTCGCGCTTCGCTTCCTTTCCATCAGTGAAGTGGGCCGGGTGTATACCGTGGGGAATCACTTTAATTTTGGATTCATCGAGTGCGTAGTCGCGCACCAAGATTTGTTTTGAGCTCTCCGTCATTGCAATGATGCTCTGTACATGATTATTGATCGCACGTACAACCTCACGGAGCTCCTGATTCGGTCCCGGAAGGACGGTGTGGAAGGTGATGACCGCTGGTTTTTTGAGTTCCCGAAGCAGTGGAATAAGGTGGCTTCCGTAGGAACCGCCAAAGATACCGAACTCGTGTTGTATGTGCACGAGAGCAACCTGGCGATGATTGTTTAGAAACTTCGCCGCTTCAAGATATTTCTCCTGTATCGGTTGCGGTATTTCAAAAAGCACTCTCTTTTTGTCGTATGTATACTGGGAAACTTCGTCTAAATTCATCGCAATCACTTTTGCCTCTTCACGCGGGTTGTACATCTCGTCAAACGCATTCATCAAGTCCTCCGTAAAAGTTGCGATACCACACTCCCGAGGAGGAAATGTTGAGATGTATACAATCCACTTTCTGTTGTGAGGATTAAATACCACGGTGGGAGAATAAGAGACAAACTACAGTGAGTTTGTGTTCGTGAAGATATTATACCACGTTTTCGAAGGGTTGTGGAACTCGGTGTATGGTGCGGTTATTACTATTTTGCGTTTGTGTCTGCTTGGTGGAGACCAAACGTATTGCCCTCGGTGTCAATAAAGTATCCCTGCCACGCCATGCCCGGCATCGCGAATTTCGGCATCGCAACTATTCCACCAGCCGTTTCTATCTTTTTCGCTATCGCATCAAAGTCTTCTACTTGCACCGTGCATACGAATGCATTTGTCCCCTGCTCCAGTTTTGGTGCAGGGCATGGGCGTTGTAAAAGGCCACCGTTGATGCCCGGCTCAGAGCTCTCCTTGGGCGCCGTCATCACGCCCCAGTAGTTGTCCATCCACTTCGGGAATTCCCAACCAAAAACGTCCTGGTAAAACTTGATAGCTCGTTCGGGCTTCTCTGCCTGAATCTCGAAATGTACAACGCGGTTTTTCATACACTTATGTATAGCAGAGTTCTTATGAAGATGTGGTGACCCTACGGGGACCGCGATTACGCTTGTCGAAGCTTACAGCTTCAGTACACCTTGCGGATTTTCTCATCGCGTCAGAACGCTCAATAAAATGCTCGCAAGGTTTTCGACTCCCCGGCGCAAAGCCTCCCAGGATTTGCTTAGGCTCATGACGCACAAAGCCGCCTTTCGGCGGCTCGTGGAAAGCGTCATGACCCTACGGGGAGTCGAACCCCGATTACAGCCTTGAAAAGGCCGCGTCCTAACCATTAGACGATAGGGCCGTGGCTCGAATTTACCATCTTTCGCCAGAATTTCAAAAATGCTAAGGTAGCCCAACTGGAGAGGTGGCAGAGTGGTCGAATGCACTGGTTTCGAAAACCAGCAGGGGCGAAAGCCTCTCGTGGGTTCAAATCCCACCCTCTCCGCCAAGTTTTATATTCACTGAAATAGAAAAGCCGCTTCTTCCGAAGCGGCTTTTTGGTGAAAGAGCGGTGAAAGAACTACCAATGAAGCATACGTTCTTGAACAAATTTGAGTCGGCTGAGCGACGGGATAAGAATTTGGCCGGCAAACTTTTCAAGTGGATGTGGCACCGAATGTTCGTCGTCAGTGTCTCCAAAGAGGCGCTGACGAATGACTGCTTCCGTTCTTTGTTCGCGATAGCGGATATCCCCGACATTGGCGAGCCGAAATCCGATACTGAGCGTTGGCGGAGTTTCTTTTCCTGACACTGCCCGTATCGTTCGTACCGCCGGTGCGAGTCGTTTGCTTTCGCGAACAACCGAAACCGAAGGTTTTTCAAGCACAACCCCCTGATCTTTGAGGTGGTGACAAAGTCCCTGAAATAGGTCGTCAAACTTCAGTCTTGAGCCTTGTCGCTGGTAGGCGGCAACGACGACATATTCCGATAACACCTGACGAACCTTGACTCCACGTATATCCCGCACAAGATCAATGATGAGCGGAATATGTGGATTTTTTCTCTGTTTTTGCACTTATGTGTCCTCCGAATTCTTTATTGTGGAAAGAAAAATGTCAGGGACTTCCCTGACTTCTCTACTATATCATATATTTATAAAATTGCCATTAGATTTGAATCTGGGCTTGAAATCCGCTATTCTAGCTCGCATTGCGCGGTTAGCTCAGTTGGTAGAGCACTTCCTTGACGTGGATGGGGTCGGGGGTTCAAGTCCCTCACCGCGCACAAAATAAAGAAGCCGTACGCGAAAGCGTGCGGCGACTATTATTTTATAGCAGCGATGAGGGACTTGAAAGCGAGCATGTGCACCTGTCGAACACGACAGGTCGCGCGAGCAGGGCCGAGAAATTTCCACGAGCGACGGCGAGCTGGAAATGTTCTTGGCCAAGCCCTCACCGCGTTTGGCCAAGTTCTGGATTTGTTGTATAACTGGCTTATGAGCATCGAGGCAAAACCGCGCCCCCTAGTTTCTGTAGCAGTGATTGTCGTCAAAGATGACAAGGTTCTTCTTGGCGAGCGCATCGCAAGCCACGGCGCGAATACGTATCAAATTCCGGGCGGCCATTTCGAGTTTGGAAAGACGTTTGAAGAAATGGCTAGAACTGAAGTCGCAGAAGAAACTGGCCTCACGGATATTGTTCTTGAAAAGATAGTTTGCGTGAACAACGAGCTTGTATACGGAAAACACTATGTGAACATTTCTTTTCTCGCTTCGTGGAAAAGTGGCGAGCCTGGGAATCCGGAACCGGAAAAATCGAGAAATTGGAAGTGGTACGACCCGAGAAAACTTCCTTCTCCCCTCTTTGCACCAAGTAAAGGGGTGATTGACGCATGGCTCTCAGGTAAGTTTATGAATGAGGTGATGGCAAAATGAAAACAGACAACAAAAGAACAGAGAAAATCTACATCTACGGCAAGCACGCTCTTATGGAAGCGCTTTTGAGCGCACCCCACACCATACGTAAAGTTTTCCTTTCGGCAGAAATTAAGGATGCCGAACTCCATAAGTTGCTCGTAGATCATAAGATTCCTGTCGCCGAGCTTGCTCGGGGCAAGGGACGCGACATGACGGGAAGCGAGTCGCACCAAGGTGTCATTGCAACTATGGAGCCCGGTCGCCTTATGGTCTCGCTTGAAGAATTCTTAAAGACGCTTGATATGAGCAAGCGACCGGCGGTCGTCGTCCTTGGTGAGGTGCAAGACCCACACAACGTGGGCGCGATTATCCGCTCCGCTGCCGCGTTTGGACTTGCGGGCGTTCTTATACCCGAGCACAACCAAGCGCCCGTCACCGGAACAGTTGTGAAAACTTCTGCAGGTATGGCGTTTCGCATTCCACTCGTTTCAATTGGGAATGTGAACCACACACTCCGTGTTCTTAAAGATAAGGGCTTTTGGACCTATGGACTTGCTATGCAAGGTTCTTCCGAGCTTGGTGAAGAAAAGTTTGATGCGGCAACGGCTTTTGTGATTGGAAATGAGGGTGCTGGTATACGTGAGAAGACGCTAGAAACCTGCGATGTTACCCTTTCAATCCCCATGCATCCACGCACCGAGTCTTTGAACGCCGCCGTCTCCGCCGCAGTGGTTTTCTACGAATGGAGCAAAAAACACCCTGAATCCCTTGTATGACCCGACACACTAAAACGGCCTTGCAAGACGACAATGTACTACGTATATCTCTTGCGTAGTAAAAAAGACGGAAAGCTGTATACAGGATACAGTAGCGATTTACGTCGTCGTCTTGCCGAACACTCCTCAAAATCGTCTCGTTCTACAAAATCCCGGTTACCACTCGAACTGATATATTACGAAGCATATATGTCGCAGGCTGATGCAAAGAGCAGAGAATTCCGTCTTAAAAACTCGCAAGGTGCTCGAGCGGCTCTGAAGCGACGATTATCAGATGGCCTGCGACGAGGCCGTTTAGTGTGACGGGTATGAAATACGACGCACATCTTACTACCCTTCCGTGGGCCGATTATGAACTCCTCGACTCGGGCGAGAACATGAAGCTTGAACGCCTTGGAGACGTGGTCGTTGCTCGCCCTGAAACGCAAGCGCTTTGGGCAAAGGCACGCCCGGAACTTTGGAATACAGCTCATGCCGTATTTGCCTTCGCCGAGAAGAAAGGCTCATGGGATATAAAAAAATCGCTTCCCAAAGATTGGGTAGTTAGTTGGGATACTGCGCGCGCGAGTGCAAAACTTACTGCCTTCAAACATACCGGTATCTTTCCCGAGCAAGCGCCAAACTGGGAGTGGTCCCGTGAGCAAATTAAAAAGTTGGAGAAGCCAAATGTGCTGAACCTCTTCGGCTATACGGGTGTCGCGAGCGTTGTCGCCGCACAGGCTGGAGCGTTTGTAACGCACGTGGACGCTTCTAAGCAGTCTCTTGAGTGGGCAAAGACAAATGCGATGCTCTCCAGGGCGGATGAGAAAAGCATCCGATGGGTACTCGACGATGCGCTCTCTTATGTAAAACGCGAAGTACGACGCGGCGCAAAATATGAGGGAATTATCCTTGATCCGCCTGCCTTCGGTCGAGGCGCAAAAGGCGAAGTATGGCACATTGAAGAAGCTCTGCCAGAGCTCTTGGGGGCCCTCAAAGAGCTCCTTTCGGACAAGCCCGGTTCATTCTTCATCCTGAACGGCTACGCCGCTGGCTACGCACCACGCTCGTTTGCACAGGCGATAGAAAGCGTCTTCGGTCCCATAAACGGCGAGTGTGGCGAACTTCATATTAAAGAGTCGTCTTCCGAGCGGATCATTCCTGCCGGTATTTACGTGCGGTTTACGCGCTAAAAGGTACACTGGAAATATGTCTCACCCGAAAGTCGCTATTCTATATCACGCTGATTGCCCCGATGGTTTCGGAGGCGCGTATGCTGCGTGGAAAAAGTTTGGCGAAGGCGCCGAGTATATTCCCGTTGAGCATCATCAACCCCCGCCCGAACACTTGGCAGGTAGAGAGGTGTACGTCATTGATTTCTCGTACCCTCTGCCAATAATGGAGAAGCTTGCCGCACCAACAAAGTCATTCACGGTGCTCGACCACCATGAGGGCGCTCGTGCCGCTGTGGAAGCAATGCCAAACCATGTCTACGACGCGAATCGCTCAGGAGCAACTATTGCGTGGGATTATTTTCACCCGGGCACCCCTCGACCGATTTTGCTTCGCTATGTGGAGGACGGTGATCTCTATCGCTTTGAGCTTGAAGATGCTCGAGCCTTGCTCGCCTACTGTTACACAAAGCCATTTACCTTTAGCGACTGGGAGACCCTTTCAGCCCGTATGGAGGACCCCGAAGAGCGGGCGCGGATGAAAGAGCGCGGTGAGGCCTATGTGGAATACGGCAATCTACTTATGGGAGAAATTGCAAAGAAAGCGTGGCTCGTTTCTTTTGAGGGTTACGAGGTGCTTGCCGTTGATGCACCAAGCGCCTTCGCTTCTCATATCGGCCATGCGCTCGCAAAAAAGAAACCTCCTTTTGGCATGATCATCCGCACCAAACGTGATGGTGTTCGAGTCTCACTGCGTGGCGACGGCTCCGTAGATGTTGCCGCGCTTGCCAGAAAGTACGGCGGCAATGGACACCCAAATGCCGCAGCATTCCCTATTCCTCTCGGTACCAAACTCCCCTTTGAGGCCATCCATCATCATGATAATCCTCGCCATTGACCCCGGTACCACAACCTCGCTTCACTCGGTTGGCTACGGGGCTGGAACCTCTTGCTTATGAAAATTTTGGCAATCGAGACGTCCTGTGACGAAACTGCTATCGCTGTGGTTGAGGCACAAGGAAATGAAAAGGAAGCACGATTTCGCGTACTGGGAAACGCGCTCTTGTCTCAGATAGAAATACACCAGCAATACGGTGGAGTCTTCCCTGCTCTTGCAAAGCGTGAACATGCGAAAAATCTGGTTCCTATTCTTGAGGCGGCACTTGAAGAGGCAGAATTGCTCCACGAGAGTTTGCAGACAATCTCGCCAGAAATGCGCGCCAAAATCGCGGAGATTTTGGCGCGCGAGCCCGGTCTTACGGAGCAATTTTTTGAATTCGTATCAGAGTGCGAAACTCCCGAAGTAGACGCAATCGCAGTAACGGCCGGACCTGGTCTTGAGCCGGCACTTTGGGTTGGTATTAATTTCGCACGCGCACTCTCCCTTTTGTGGCAGAAACCCTTAGTGGCAGTGAACCACATGGAGGGACATATCCTTTCCGCATTAGCGGAAAGGACGAGGACCGAAAGTGAAAAGTTTAAAAATGAAAAGAGCGGAGAATCCCTTTACATAAAAGATATTGCTCTGCCGGTTCTTGCCCTCCTTATTTCTGGTGGTCACACTGAACTGGTGCTGATGAGAGAATGGCTCTCCTACGAACTTATCGGGCAAACTCGTGACGACGCCGTCGGCGAGGCGTTTGATAAGGTGGCTCGCATGCTCAACCTTCCGTACCCGGGTGGCCCGCAGATTTCAAAACTTGCCGAAGAAGCGCGAGCCGTAAGCGAGAAAAATCCGTATGCGCTTCCACGTCCCATGATTGATTCCGGAACGTGTGATTTCTCTTTCGCGGGACTCAAGACCGCCGTGCTGTATCTCCTCAACGACCGCCGGATGGAGATCCAAATGTAACTGAAAAAGAGAAGAAGCATATTGCGCACGAATTTGAAAATGCGGTTACTGAAGTTCTTTGGAAGAAAACCGCTCGCGCCCTTGAAGATACGAATGCCGGGACGCTAGTCATTGGCGGCGGAGTCTCCGCAAACACTCATATCCGCCGCACGTTTGCGGAAATGATGAAAACGGAATATCCCAATGTCTCGCTTCGTATTCCCCATGCGTCGCTCACCACCGACAATGCGGTCATGATTGCACTTGCGGGCTTCTACCGCGCCTCTCGCAAAGAATTCGCCGCATCCGATTCTCTCAAAGCAAACGGAAATCTGTCGCTCGCATAAAAAATCCCGCACGGTGAAGTGCGGGATATTTGTGCAAAGCCTGGCTATGACACTTCGTCGCAACGTTATTTACTTCCAGGCTCTTTGTCTCAACGCAAGTCAGAATAGGCTGCGTGAACACAGAACCATTGCTTGCCCCGTGAAGTCCGGAAGTAAACGACGCTGTAGGAAAAGTACACGAAGATCATGCATCAAGATTAGCAAGATCCCCGTGTTGGCAACGACGCATCGAGGATTCATCCCCCAGATGCCTTCCACCATGCGGCTAGCTGTAGAAGCCCTCGTCGGCGAGAATATCAGCATCGCTATGTACGTGCGCGTAACGGTAATAACAATGTTGCATCTCTCCTAGGCAGTTGTTTACCGATACAGAATACTATACCATGATTTATCCTAAAGTCAACTAACTAATAAAGCCCCTGTTGTTTGCTATATTTCTTGCAAATGCCCGAGAAGTTTCTAAAACCTTATCAACCACAAGAGACGGAAGCGCGCATCTACCATGAATGGGAAAGGAGTGGTTTTTTCAACCCCGACACCTGTATTGCGGAGGGCATCGCTAAGAAAGACGCTCCCACATACTCCATCGTCTTGCCTCCCCCAAACGTCACGGGGCGGCTTCACATGGGACATGCGCTTATGCTTGCGGTCCAAGATGTGTTCGTGCGTTTCAAGCGCATGCGTGGCTTCCGCACACTGTGGATCCCTGGTACTGACCACGCCGCCATCGCGACGCAATCCGTCGTTGAAAAACAAATAAAGAAAGAGGAGGACAAGAGCCGGCATGACTTGGGACGTGATGAGCTTTTGAAGCGCATTGAAAAATTCGCTTCAGAAAGCCACGACACTATTCTGACCCAGCTCAAAACTATGGGCGCCTCGCTTGACTGGTCGCGAGAGGCATTTACGCTTGATGAAACGCGAAGTGGTGCTGTTCGTACCATTTTCAAACAAATGTACGATGCGGGACTTATTTACCGCGGCAATCGGATTGTGAACTGGGACCCAAAGGGCCAAACCACTATTTCGGACGATGAAATCGTTTACGAAGAACGCCCGGCGAAGCTCTACACTTTTAAGTATTCGAAAGACTTCCCCATTCCTGTCGCCACCACCCGCCCTGAAACCAAGGTGGGCGATGTCGCGGTCGCAGTGCACCCCGACGATGCGCGCTATAAGAAGTTTGTCGGCAAAGAATACGACGCGGTGTTTTGTGACGTACCGATTCATATAAAGGTGGTTGCGGATAAGGAGGTTGATCCTGCGTTTGGTACCGGTGCGGTCGGCGTTACCCCTGCCCACAGCCGGACCGACTGGGAAATTGCCGAGCGACACGACCTTCCAAAAGAAGTGATTGTTATTAATGAGTTCGCAAAAATGACGGTTCCTGGCCGCCTCGCGGGAATTAAAACGACTGCGGCGAAAGAGGTTGTAGTTGAATGGCTTCGTGCGGAGGGGCTTTTGGAGAAGGAAGAAGATCTCAAACAAAACGTTGCGACAGCAGAGCGCACGGGAGGCATCGTGGAGCCACTTCCAAAACTCCAGTGGTTTGTCGCCGTAAACAAGCCGTGCCGGGACGAGGCAAAACTCTTAAGGAGCTCATGCTTGAGCCCGTGCGCGAAAGAAAAATCAAGATTGTTCCAGAACACTTTGAGAAAACGTATTTCCACTGGATAGAAAACCTGCGCGACTGGTGCATCAGCCGTCAAATTTGGTATGGCCACCGTATTCCTGTGTGGTATCGCGGCACCGACATCAATGTAGGCGAAGCTCCGAAGGGCGAAGGTTGGACACAAGACGAAGACACGCTTGATACGTGGTTCTCTTCCGGTCTTTGGACTTTCTCAACGCTCGGGTGGCCCGACAAAACAAAAGACATTGAGACCTATCATCCGACCGACCTTCTTGAAACCGGTTATGACATCCTCTTCTTCTGGATTGCTCGTATGATTCTTATGACGGAATTTGCGCTTAAGGACATTCCTTTCAAAACCGTATACCTTCACGGCCTCGTACGAGACGCTCAAGGCCGAAAAATGTCTAAGTCGCTCGGAAACAACATGGACCCGCTTGATGTGGCCGTAAAATTTGGTGCGGACGCGGCACGGATGGCGCTCGTCGTCGGAAACGCACCCGGAACCGACATGCGCATTAGTGAAGACAAAATAAAAGGCTACAAGCACTTCGCGAAATAAGATCTGGAATATTGCGCGCTTTGTACTCGATAACGCCAAGGACGCTGACGCGGGTGCGGCATTATCCGAAGCGGATGTTCTACTCAAAACCGCATTTCATACACTCTCTGCTGATGTCACCGCCGACATTGAAGAGTACCGGATTTATCTTGCGGCCGAAAAGATTTATCACTACGTGTGGCATGAACTCGCAGACAAAATTATTGAAGAGTCAAAGCCTCTTCTTGTAGGCACTGACCTAAACGCAAAAGTGTCGCGCCAAGCGCTCCTCCTGGACCTGCTTGATGGCTCGCTCCGCCTGCTCCACCCTTTCATGCCATTTGTCACGGAGGAAATCTACCAATCCATGCCAACAAAAAACTCAGACTTCCTCATGGTCGCGAAGTGGCCCGTAAACTAAATCCCGAAGGCGGGGGCGTGCATCGGAGGGGGTTGCGAGCGCGACGGCGCGAGCATTTCAGGCATTTTTTCAGCAGGAAAAATGCCGTACCCGAGGAGGCATGCTTTCGCCAGAGGGTTTTTTGAACATACTCTAAGTGCGTTAGAATAAGAGAGTGGAGTTTCAAGTCATTGGATATGCGCTCGTCGGGGGACTTATACCTGCCCTCATTTGGCTGTATTTCCTTTTGAAGGAGGACGCGAGGTGCCCGGAACCGCGCGGAATGATTACCCTCGCCTTTCTTGCCGGTATGATAGCCGTCCCTCTTGCTATAGCCCCCGAGCAGTACGCGCGCGAGGCCGTTGCCTCAGGCGTTCCTCTCATCTTCGCCTGGGCAACAATTGAAGAAGTATTGAAGTATTTTTTTGCAGCCGCTTTCATCCTTTGGCGGCGAGCCGTTGATGAATCTCCTGACTATGTGGTTTACATGCTCACCGTCGCTCTTGGCTTTGCCGCCGCAGAAAATGCGCTCTTCCTCGTTCATACGATCCAAAACGGACAACTTGCCGAGACCTTGGTGACCAACCACCTCCGGTTCCTTGGTTCTACCCTTCTCCATGTTCTTGCCTCATCAGCAATCGGCTTTGCTTTCGCATGGTCATACCACCTTCGCCCGACCTATCGCATCCTATACGCCGCAGGAGGACTTATCCTTGCTGTCGTATTGCATACGGCATTCAACCTGCTTATCATGAAAGATGGCGGTTCACAGGCACTCTCTGCATTCTTCCTTGTGTGGACGGTCGCGCTCGTCTTCTTCGCTGCTTTTGAGATACTGAAGTACTTCACCTACCGCAGCGCACCCAGAAATGTCTGCTAAAAAGTGCGCTACACTATCCTTATATGAATATGATGAATAAAAAACCTTCCTTTTTCGAGAGACTTTCTGGAACCATGCGAGTAGATCGTTCTGTGGACGATTTTGAAGACGAGGTTGTGGCAACCACAACTCCCCTCAAGCAGATAAAAACAAATGGTGCCTCGTCGTCTGCAATGCCCTCTTCTCGCTCCGAAGACACAAGTGGCACCGGACAGCTCCCGATTGACTTGCATCAAACCGGAAACGAGTTCGTCATTCGCGCATTTGTTGCGGGAGTACGCCCCGATGAGCTTACTATTTCTATCAGTCGCGACATGGTTGAGATTGGCGGCGCGCGTTTGGAGCGCGAGCAAATCCCCGAGGTAGATTATTTTTCACGAGAACTGTTCTGGGGCTCTTTTTCCCGCATTATTCAGCTCCCTGAAGAAGTAGATGTGGAAAATTCCTCCGCCTCTGCGAAAGACGGTCTTTTGGTTATTGTGCTTCCGAAGCTCGACAAGGCTCGCCAAACAAAACTTAAAGTGCGTGCGGGTTAGAACTCCCGGAGATTGAGATCAAGCACTTCCTGATGAAGTGCGGGTGGTACACTCACAAACTCTACATGAAAGCGCAGACGTCCGATGAGCTGGCCGCTCGGCGTCTCTACATTAACCCGCCAATTTCCCTCCGTGAGATTGGTTTTTATTGAATATCCTCTATACCCGCGCTCACGTCCGCCCTGTATGGGAAATGAAACGACTGAGTACGTTGTCCATTCTTTAGTATCTTCGTCTTGACGTTCCCATCGGTGAACAATGGACGTGGAAAGCTTTACGGGTGCAAACACTGCGCTATAGGCATAGAGAGTCCCTCCAGGCATGACGTGAATAGTTGCTGGAAAACCAAGAGAAACACTCCATGACTGAGGTTCAACGGTTGCGGTATATAGTTCCCCATTTCGCACCATGCCGTGGTACATACCCCCTGACTGGAGGATAAGCGGCAGAGGTGGTAAGAGGTTGGTGAAGTAAGACACATTAATAAGCACTAATACGAGGACCGCTCCAAAGCGAATGCGCCATACCTCAGCCTGGAACCGCTCGCGGGCAACAAACCGCAGGAAACGCGTAAAAAGTATGAAAACGCCAAGGGCAAGTGCGCCGCTTAGAAGGAACGTGGTGAGACCTATTGAGTGGGTAATCACTGGCACGGCAAAAATTGCGTATGAATACAATGCAAAGAAAAGAAATATGCTCGTGAAAACGAGACGGCCGTGGTATTTTCTAAAAAACTCGTTCCCCACGAACGCCGCGACAAGAAGGAGAAGAAATGGCCACGCCGCAAGAACCACCGCACCTCGGCTGTAAAAAATAAGAAGACCACTCCAAAAACCGCCAAGCGCAAATTGCGTCGCGATTGGCAGAAGGGATCGTAGTCGCGAAGGCGGACGCCCCTCTTCCGCACGTGCCTCTATAAAATGCATCCACGAGATGGAAATGAAACAAACGAGTGTATATGTAAGAAAGACAACGTGCGTAGAGAGTGCGTCAATGCGTGAGAAGAAGATGTTATCAACGATGAATCCGCCTACCATCGCCGCGGCAGATAAATGGCGTTCGTATTTCCCTATCCATGCAAAGAGGCCCTGAAACATACTGGGTGCTTGGAGCCGGGCTCGAACCGGCGACCCCCGCCTCTTCAGGGCGATGCTCTACCAACTGAGCTATCCAAGCAGTGTTCGCACTTTATCACGCAACGGTTTTTCTTTCACCCCCTCAAGACTACTCACAAAACGCTATTGGGATTTGTATTCCTCAAGCAACTTTTGGAAGTCTGCGTATGAGGGGAAAGCAAAATTGCTCGTGGACCCCCTCTGCCCGCCGGGTTGAAATTGCCCAATAATAGGTGCGAGGTACTCTTGGTAGAAGTAGAGAGGAGCAAGAAGAAGTACTGCCCATAGAATAATCTTAAAAGCGAAACCGAACCGCGCATTTCGGCGCATGGACCGTAGCATAGAGTTATTTTCTTTCCCCAATGCGAGATTCTGTTCAAGGAGGCGCTTTAGTTCCGGGTCCATGATTTATAACGTTCAGTATATCAAGAAATGAATCGCTTTGGTTTGGTACCTCTGGGCGGAATTGAACCACCATCTGTCACGCATCATTTTCTGTTGAAAATGTGCGCGATTCCGCCTCGCGCCGTCGCGCTCCGGCCGCACACTGCTTCGCAGTGTGCCCCACGGACGGGACTGCGGGCTTGCCTTATATCTGATTTTTGTGCCACCGGCGGGAATCGAACCTGCATTTGCTCGTTAGGAGTGAGCCGTTCTATCCATTGAACTACAGCGGCAATGACCTGACACTAACACAAAACCCGCGCCGGCTTCCCGGCGCGGGTTTTGCTTTTGCAAGCCTACGCCGTGATGCCGAGGGTGGAAACGAGCCTTTCCTTGTCGAACCCGATAATCATTTCGTCACCGACAAAAATGACGGGAACTCCCATCTGACCCGACTTCTGTATCATTTCCTGACGCTTCGTGAGGTCATGCGCCACGTCGTAGTCCGTAAAGCCAATTCCCTTCTCTTTCAAGAAGTCCTTGGTCAGGTGGCAGAAATGGCAGGTCGGCGTGCTGTAAATGGTGATCTTTTTATCCATATTGTTTCTTTATATCCGGTAATTATATCACGTGGAGTTATCCACAACTCCCCGCCTCAGGAGCATTAGTTCTTCTTGAAGATAAAATTCAGATAGTTCTTGGAGCCTGGCTTAAAAGAGTCAAAGTACACAAGGTTAAAGGTGTGTATGAGCGCAAGACGCTCAATCTCCTCCTTTGTGTAATAACTAAACCACCGCGGCATATTTACACCTAAGCTTTCTCGATACTGTTCCGTATCCCCTTCAATGAGGCCGAGGCCGAAGATTCCGCCGGGTTTCAGTACCCTTTTGATTTCAGCCAATGCCGCTTGGATAGACGCTTTAGGAGTATGCAAAAGGGCTGTATATGACCATACGGCATCGAACGACTCTTTGGGAAAAGGAAGATTATCAAAATCGCCAACAATCGATTCGAGACCGCGCTCGATCGATAATTTAACCATTTCTGCTGATGCATCTAAACAGATCATGTCCTTACCAGCTTCTTGGAGGATAAGTCCGTCTCGTCCAGGACCGCTACCTATATCAAGAATCCTCTTGCCCGAAATCTCAATAAACCTATCAAGAAAGGTTCTTGGGAACTTTTCCCAGAAACCCATGGTCTCCAGATCATATTCTCGCGCCATCTTATTATAGGTAGTAATTGTTTGAGTGTTCATATCTTGAGTGTGCGGGATACGAGAATCGAACTCGTGCCTCAACCTTGGGAAGGTCGCGTCCTACCACTAAACCAATCCCGCAATTTTTAGAACCAACTGAAGAGTCGTTTCCACCACGGCAGGGACGGCGTCGCTGTCGCTGTTGTAGGCGGCACGAGTACGATAACCTCTTCACCAGACTTTGCAACGCCAAACGACTCACGAATGGCCGCATCCTGTCCCCTTTCAGTCGCAAGGACCATCAGGTCAACCTCTAATGCCTTTCGGCGCTCCTCAAGAGCGGCGTATTGCGCTCGCACTTCCCGCTCTTGCTCTAACGCAATCGCCACTTTCCCCGAAAGACCCCAAATAAGGTACACGAGCCACCCGGCTACTACGAGTAAAAGCCCGATCCAAAGGCCCTGCCGCCACTCATGTCTGCGCATATGCTCCCAGTATAGCCCGTGGTAGCTCTAGCTATTGTCCTGGACCATTTTCATAAATACCTCCTCCGGAATGTGCACTTTCCCGGTGCCATGCTCAAGGAGTTTCTTCTTGCCGCGCTTCTGCTTTTGGAGGAGCTTCATTTTTCGCGACACATCGCCACCGTAAAGATATCCGGTCACATCTTTACGCATTGCCGAGAGCGAGCGCGAGGCTATGATGCGTCCTCCTGCGCGTGCCTGAATTTTCGTGACGAATAACTGCTTTGGTAATATGCCGTGCAGTTTCTCCACCATATGTTCTGCTTCCTCCTGCATTCTGCGACGCGCAATAACCCGTGCAAAAGCAGGGATGGGTTCCTCCGCCACAAGCACATCAAGCCGCACAACGTCTGCAGGCCGCTCATCAAGAAATTCGTAAGAGAGACTCGCATACCCTGAAGAAACATTCTTGAGCTTGTCAAAAAATCCGCGCATAAGTTCACGGAGCGGCATCTCCACCGTCATTTCAATACGACCATCGTCAAACGTTTCGGTCGTTTTCGTCTCAGCTTCGTGGTCATACAAGATTTGAATAAGTCCGCTCACCACGGTAGGTGGCGTGATGATAATCACTTTTACCCACGGCTCCCGGATTTCTGCAATATCGCCATGCTCGGGAAATCGCGCTGGTGTATAAAATACTTCGCTTGTGCCGTTGTTGGTCGTGACGGTATACGAAATGGTTGGAATAGTAACAATGAGCGTGAGACTGAATTCTCTTCGCAAACGCTCAGTAATGATCTCAAGATGGAGGAGCCCCAAAAATCCGCACCGAAACCCGCGCCCAAGCACGCCCGAGGACTCCTCTTCAAATGAGAGCGAGGAGTCGGAAAGCTGCAAACGCCCGAGTGCTTGCCGCAAAAGCGGCAGGTCGTCTTGGCTCTCGGGATAGACCGAAGCCCACACCACAGGACGAGGGCGCGCAAAACCGGGGAGCGCTCCAACCTCCCTTTCCCTGTCCCAACCGTGTCTCCGACCGCCACAACACCTGCTTCCTTCACGCCCGTAACAATGTAGCCAATTTCACCTGCAGAAAGCGAGTCTGCTGGAGTTTCGTCCGGCATAAATATACCTGTTTCAAGGGCGATGAATTCTTTCCCCGCCGCACGAAAGCGAAGCGGCTGACCTTTTTTAAAGGTTCCATCAAATACGCGCAGGTATACGGCAATACCTCGATGTGTTGAGTACGAGAAGTCAAAGATAAGTCCGCGTGGTTCTCCAAGAACGGCTTCGGGGAGTGTGTTTTGGGGCGGCGGGACACGCTTCACCACCTCGGCAAGGAGCTTCTCCACACCTTCGCCCGTTTTCCCCGAGACTGAAAGTACTTCTTCGCGAGATATAGCAAGCAGTTTCGCGAGCTCTGCTTTCACCTCATCAACCCGCGCGTACGGAGAATCTATTTTTGAAACTATAGGAATGATGACGCACCCTTGTGCCTTCGCTGCCTCAAGCGTCGTAAGTGTCTGCGCCTGTACTCCCTGTGTGGAGTCGACAAGAAGCAACACTCCTTCCACTGCTTTGAGTGCTCGAGAAACTTCGTAGGAAAAATCAATGTGTCCGGGCGTATCGATCAGATTAAGAACATACAAAACTCCATCCGCCGCGCGGTAATTCATTCGCACGGGCTGCATTTTAATCGTGATCCCGCGTTCTCGCTCAAGGTCCATACGGTCAAGCACCTGGTCGCGCATCTTGCGATCCGGAATGGTGCCCGTTTTCTCAAGCAAACGGTCAGCGAGCGTGCTCTTGCCGTGGTCAATGTGCGCAATAATAGAAAAGTTTCGGATGTTCATGGTTTGGCAGGCTCTTCAGCTGAAGGCGAAAGTGTAGCGCGTATACCAGGAAGACGCTCTAGTGCTCGAACAATATCTTTTAATTCCTCGCTTCCGAGTATGCGAAGCGTGAGTCGCTCCCGCGAAAAGTCCCACGAGACCAGCTGCTAATCCTTCGGTGAAAACGGCAAAGAAGTTTGTCAGGGGAGCAATATCGGCGCCGAGAGCGAGCACGCCGTAGGCGCTGACTCCACCGATAGTGGCGGCTGCTACACCTTGAAACATGGGGCGCAGAAGTGCGGTGGCAAGGCCTGGGGCAACATTTCTCAGGGCGACAACCGAAAGGATTGCGAGTAAGAATTGTCCTATGGTTCCTGCAAGTGCAATGAGCAGAATTGCGGAACCCTGCACATCCCCCACTCGGAAGAGTTCTGCGAGCGCGGTTGGAAACCCTGAAGACGGCAGGGCGAGGAAGAAGAGCGTAAGTATCACCGTTGCCACACCTCCAAGTAGTTGATACAGGAATGGTCGCCAAGACTCCCGTGCGGCGTAGAGGGCACGCGAGAAAAGAAGTACGAGGCCTTGCGCGGCAAGACCCGCCGCAAAAATAGCGAGCAGGGCGGCAGTGAGCCTGGTTGCGTCCCAATCAAACGCGCCGGTGCCAAGAATGGCGCGTACCAAATGTGCACGCAAAACCACAATAAGTCCAAAGGAAACCAGAGACCATACGAGCAGGTGGCGTGCGGAAGCCGATAGGATACGCATGAATTCAACTTTATTCTCTCCACTTGAAGCCGCAGAAAGCGCCGGAAATGCGGCAACTGCGTACGAGGCACCAATGAGCGCAAGTGGGACCGCTTCAAGATTTCCTGCAAGCGTGAACACGGAGATGCTTCCCGTCCCTATTTTCGCCGCAAGTACCGTTAAAACGAGTCCGGTGATGGCGCTCATGCCAAGCGCAAGTGAGCGTGGTACGGAGTCGCGAATTACCGGCACGATGCTTCGGAGTGTAGGAAATGTAAGGTACGGCATTACCGAAGCTTTCATCAAAACCGGAATATGAATGGCAAGATGCACAAGCGCTCCGCACACAACTCCTATGCCAATTCCCTTTAGTCCGAATACGGGGTACAGCAGAACGGTTCCTAGAATTATACCGAGGTTATAGAGCACCGGTGAAAGAGCGAAAAGAACGAACTTGCGTTCTACCTGCGTAACCGCGGTTGCAATACCCGAGAGTCCCAAGAGAATTGGCTGGAGGAGAAGTAATCTTCCGAAGCTCACAAATGAGTGGTACTCGGGCAAGCCCGCGAAGGCAGGGTACAAAAGTGAAAGCAGATACGGCATAAAGAGGTACAGCGCGAGACACAGTACACCGCCCGTGATGACCAAAAAAGACGCTGACTCGGAAAGAAGTTTCCGAGTGCTTTCTTTGTCTAGAGTGGCAATCCGTGGAATAAGAACATACGCGCTCACCAGAGGACGCGATGAGGACAAACACGAGATCTGGTATGCGAAACGCGGCGTAGTAGAGATCCAGGCGTATGACCTGCTCCAAACGAATGTGCGAACACGCGGTCCCGCAATAGCGCAAGCGCCGAAGATGCGAGCGTAAGAAGCGCAAGCACGTACGCGGCCTGGTGAAGACCACGTATTGGTGCCGAAATGCGTTCAAAAAAGGCGTGTACCATTGCGGACCATGATACCCGATTGCATGAAAAAAGCCGACGCGTCGTTTTCACGACGCGTCGGCTTTTTAAATTACGTCACTAAGGAATTGGTGTTGAGGAAACCGAGAGAAGGTTTGCCGGGAATGGATTCTTCCCTGCCTCAAGCGAGGCAATAGCACTTGCAACCGCATCGGCGTTTTCAGTCGACAAGGCGGCGATGGCATTAAGCTCTATGAGCGCGTCCTGATAATTTCCTTTCTTCGCATATGCTGCGGCGAGGAAATACCGAGCATTTGCGAACTGTGGATTTACCGAGACGGCGCGTGAGAGTGCCTCTATTGCGCCGTCCGTATTGTTGCTTGCCGCACGAAGGAGACCAAGCTGGAAGAGCACGTTTTGGTCGCCTGGAGTGAAGTACGCTGCCGCTTCCGCCGCCACAAGCGCGTCCGGAAGGTTTCCGTCACGGACCTCAAGCTGTGAAAGGAGGAAGATAGCTGCCGTGTAGTTCTGCTTAAGCGCGATTGCACTCTTCAGATAATTCTTCGCCGCCGCACTGTCTTTGTGCGCAATTTCAAGCTGTGCAAGCGTATACGGAATGAGCGGGCTTGTCGGATTGAGTGTTGCCGCTTTTTCGTATGCCGCTTTTGCATTTTCGTAGGACTGCTCAACGTTCAAGGGAACCACTGCCGCGTAGAGATTTCCGAGTGTGAGCCAATGCTGGTAGTCAGAGGGAGCGAGACGAGTTGAGGTCAGAGCGCGGCATTGATGCCGGTCGAGAGCGCCGCCTGGAACGTTCTTGATGCGTCAGCTGAAGAAATCGTCGTTGAGGCGGCAATCTGACGTAGACGCGCTTCTGCTATTTGCGCTTGAGCTCCATATGCAGAGGCTGAAGGGGCAAAAGAGATTGAGTGTGCGAGTGCCGCTTCAGCTCCCGTCAGATCTCCCACCGAAGCTGCAGCTCCTGCGCGGGCGAGGTCAACCTGTGCAATGTAGCGTCCCACAAGTGCGTACGCCGCTCCTATAGAGGCGAGCAGAAGAAGTGTGAGTGAGAAGACAATCACGAACCCAACACGAGGATTGCGCGCAAACGAGATACCCCATTGTCCGCCTCCCTGTGCAAAGCGCATGGTTGACGTGAACACACCCGCAAGTACGAATGCGAGAGCAAGAAGAGTTGCGCTCGGCAAATCAAACAGTGCGGTGGTGAAGAGGTAGCATGCGCCAACGAACGAGAATATGGCGACCGTGCGTGTCTCGGGGTCAGTGGCTGCTCGGAAAATGAGCGTCCGAATACCGAAGTAGAGGAATGCGCCAAAGAAGATAATCCACGCGAGCGCACCCAGAATTCCTGTCGTTACAAAGGACGTCGGTACAAACCCGACTCCCGAGGTAAAGCCGACATTCCAGAAAATAGTCTGGTTTAGTGAGGTATCCCGGAACTGAAGCCATTTGGTTCCAAACGTGCTTGGACCCGAGCCAAAGACTGGAGATTCGCCGTACACTTCGCTTCCTACCGCGAGGGTTGCCTGCCAAGACGGACGAACGGTAAGCACATTTATCCCGAGCTTTGCCGCAAGAGCATTTCCAAACGTTCCTCCAATAAGGAAGAAGAGCGATACGGCAAGGACCGCAAGCGGAACCCCAAGCGGACGATTGCCCTCATGATCCTCGGTGTCATGACTATCAAGGGTAACGGTTCCCTCTAAGTCATTTTCAGAAGAATGAGGCGCACGGCGCATGACCGCTTCAACAAATAGAGCAAGTGCGACGAGTGCGACCAATGTCCATACAAGCGTTGAGTTGATTACGGCGAGGAGGAGTAGGGAGAGCGCGCCGAAAACCATAAGGATGGTGCGAACCCGAGACGCAAGTGCCGTGAGCCGAAACATGAGCATGATGCTCACCACTCCGAGTCCGAGCAAAATACCAAGGTCTCCCATTGATCCCACGATGGAGAGTGCCGGTGAGACGGTGTTTGGCGCAAATTGCCCTACCACCAAGATAACGATTTGTACTGCGAGGACGACGCCGAAAGCGTACGCGAGGGTCTTGAAGAAGAGTTTGTACTGAGACGGCATCCGAAGAACAAGAGCGGCGAGCGACCCGAGAAATGTCGCAACCAACATGAACCCAAGTGTGTCTGGTTCAAGTGCGGCACCAAATGTCGCTGACGACGGATTCACACCGGAAAAAAGCGTTGAGAGAGCGTATGCGAGCGCCGGAAGCCAGAGTGCTCCGAAGAGCGCAAGTGGTGGCACAATCAAATTGCCCCTCGTGAGCCGTGCGAGGATGTAAAACGCGAGCGTTATAATCGCGCCACCAGCAAGCACGAAAACTTTCGTCGAAAGAAACGGAACGGAACTCGAAGGAATAATAACCACCATTCCCAAAATAAGGGTGACGAGGAGCGCCCATGCACTTCCCCGTTCAAACGAAAAATGCGAACCAGGTGCTGCTGAAGTAGTCTGCGGAGGCATAAATAAAATTGTCTATTGCTCGTAAGTGCTAATACCCCTAAGTATACTCCATCCGCGAATGGGCAAGACTCCGTATTCCACACAAAACGCCGCGCCCAAAAAGGGACGCGGCGTTTTGTGTGGACCGAGCCGATAAGCCGAGTTCTGTTCAGTGCCCGCCACACTTATGCAGTGTGACGGGGTGACAACGATCATGTATCTGGGACGATGATTACTCATCGCCTCAAGCGGCTCCCCGCCAACTGTTGTTAGCGATACGGCCTTGCACGGAGGTAAGGATTTGTTCGTTGCACCCCCATCTTGCAATGGGACTACCCTTCCCCGAAAGGAATCTCCTTGCTTTCGCGTGGAGCGTCTCTGTAGGCACCTCTGTCCTCGCGGACGACGGGCGTTACCCGCTACCCTTCTGCGGCGCTTTCGCGCCGCCCGTGCTCGGACTTTCCTCCCCATGCGCCATAGGCGCACGAAGCGATCGTCTAGCTTGGTCCGACCGCATTATACCACATTAAAACATCTTGTGAGCGACGGGAAGGCTCAGATGCAAGGCGCGGACAGTCGATTTTTTGAGCCGTACTTGAGACGGTGAGGAAAATCTGTTGGAGTACCATTCCGCAACCGCTGAGTCTCTACCCTAACACGATTTCGCAAACGCCACTTACGCACGCAAGCTCCTTCTTGAGCTCTGTTTCATCCTGCTTTTCATAGGTATAGAGTTTGCTGTAGTCGATTTTCGGAAGCTTGGCGACGAGTGCCTCATACTGCTCCTTCGTGATCGCTTCGTATGGTGCAAGGCGGTACGCATGGTTTTCGCGTGGAAGGAATGAGAGGCCGCCGACGATTTCCCAGTTTGCATACACCCAGTTACCCACCTCAATCCATTCGTTGTCTCCCACCGAGACGGTCACGGACGGATTGTGTTCAGTAAAGTTCTCCTTGACGAGTTTCCAATGTGTAAGCTGATCTATCGCCGATAGGTCGTTTTTGCAAATCGCACCATCGGGAGATTTGACCGGGAATTCAAGCACAAAGGTGCTCGCTTCTTCAGCTGACTGTCCCACTTCCGGATGAAACGGCATGCCCTGGTCCTTAAGCATCTTGAAGAGCGAGTCCGTTGCGCTAATACGCACGCGACGAATGTAATACGGCGCATGACGTGCGTGCATACCGGAAGCAACGCCAATCGTCTGAGAAACAGTGCCCGAAGGCTTCACGCAGGTAATTGCCGTTGACTCATTAACCCCAAAGCGCTTCGCGTACTTCTTGTTCACTTTGATCGTTTCGGTGCGCATCGCTTCAAGTACCTCCGCATCGCGAACAGCGGTCGAGTCCCACTGTCCCGTGATTGAGACGCCGAGAAGTCGTTCGTCTTCACAGTTCTCTATCCATTCCTTTGAGAGGAAATTCATTTTGGTAAGCGTTGACTGGTAGGTGCCAAGAATTGTTGCGAGACGTGCCTTGCGCAAAAGAGACTCTCTCGTATCGCTCGGACGTGCGACCACTTCGGAAAGGTTGCAGAACTGCTTAGACTTCAAAATAATTTCGCCGCAAGGATTTGTTCCGGCAGGACCCATCACACGATTACTTACGACGTACCCTGTCTTTTCCCAATTCGTAATGCGGCGTTTCGGGAGCTGTGTAATAAGCCCGCTGCGGTTGAAGATGCCACGCTCGCCGGTGCGGCTTTTCATGAGCGCAACCCATTCGTCCATGAATTCTTCGTTGGCCGGCTTTTGCAAATAGACTGCTGAGTTGTTTGAAACCGAGCGGTGCGGGTCGGTCATGAAGAATTGTCCCTTTTTTGCATCGCGAAGCTCGACATCATCAAGATCTGAGAGCGAAATCATCGCTGAGCGGCGTACGCCGCCAGCAACCACACAATCACCAATCTTGCAGATGATGTCGTGAGCATCAATATTGCGAAGGCGGCGCCCTTGGCGCTTCAAAATGCGGTCTCGGGAGAATGCAAGAAGAGACTGAAGGGGTGCCGGGCCTGATGCCTTACCTCCCATCACCTTGAGGCGTGTACCTGCTGGGCGAACGAGGGAGTAATCAAAGTCAATATCCTTTCCGTCGTACCAGGCTTTGAGTCCAGTCGTGAGCGCCGTTGCCCATCCTTCTGCGGAATCAGCAACGAGGTGCGTGGGGAGCTTTTGACCGCTCTGATATTTGATCTGTGGGAGCGCTTGTACGTTCTGGCTTTCAACTGAGTAGCCCACACCGGTACCGCGCATCGAGACGTACATAATTTCTGCGAAGTCTTCGAGTTTCGACGGTGCGATATAAGAGCAGTTGTATGCACAAATATTATCGCGGCGTGCTGCGTCTCCGGCAAATTGCATGAGGCGCATTGACGGCATGACTTCCTGCTTCAAAATTGCCGTGCGCACTTCGGCATATTCTTTTTCAGTAAGCTTGTCGCCCAAATTTTCTTTCATGAATCCGACATATCGGTCAACTGTTTCAATCCACGTCTCACGCCTGCCTTCGGTTGGGATCCATTTTGCGTACGTGCGTAGGTATACGAACTCGCCGAGTGGATTATCTTTAAAATATTCTTTACTCTCTTCCGCAAGTTTCTTTACATGTGCGGGAATCTCTATTTGTGCCGCACGCATCTGAGCGCGCTTGTCGCGATAGAGAATGTACGACTTCGCCGTTTTTACATAATCATTGAGAATGAGGTACTTTTCAACTGAGTCCTGAATACCTTCAACGGTGGGGAGGAAATTTTTGTACTTTTTTGCAAAACGCGCGAGCTCTCCTGCGACCTGGTGTGCCACCAGCGACGCGTCATCTTCATTGCCCTCCTCTGCCGCCGCCATTGCTTTTTGAATTGCCTTTGCAACTCGTCCGAAATCAAATGCCACGACCCTTCCGTCTCGTTTTTCAATTTGCGGAACCATTGCACGGTAGCGCAATGTCTCTTTTGAAATTGGTTCTTCGCTTTTTGGCGCGATGACGACTGGGCTCATGGATGTTTTAACGGCTTTTGGCATGATAAGGCGACTAGGGATAATAATCGCGCGCTTTCCTAAACTAGGCAGAAGTGCGTAGTGGTTATTTTACTCCTCCCCCACCAAAACACACTGTGGATAGTTTTACTCTGAAACGATTGGGAAGCTTTTCAAGAGGAGTGGTGTGCCAGTGCCAATAGAGTAGAGGGCGGCGAAGCCGGTATTGGTCTCAAGGACATAGCGGGCAGGGGATGTCGGATAGAACGAGGTGGGATATGAACTTGGAAGGACGTCCTTTTCAACGGACACTACGCGCCCCTCGGAATCAAGCCAGAAGATATCAATTGGTATCATCATGTCTTTCATCCAGAACCCGTAGTACCCGTCATCGGGGAAAACGAAGAGCATGGCCTGCTCAGGAGGCAGAAGCAGACGCTTTGAAAGTCCTCTCTCGCGAGCCTTTGGCGTGTCCGCGACCTCAATCTTCAAGGACACCTTGCCGAAGGTGCCGTCTATAAGGCCAGCGTGCGAAGGAGGTATATATGTCCTATAGAAAAATAAACCCGCAAGACCGAAGAACGCGAGAGCGCATACAATCGGAATAAAATACTGCTTCATTTATATAACTCTACCAGATGTTGCGGAGGCGGTGAGATTTGAACTCACGAGGCCCTTTCGGGCCTGCCGCCTTTCCAAGGCGGTGCACTAGACCACTATGCGACGCCTCCGTATGCGACGTGTTATATCACGCCGAAATTACTTTCCCAAAAGTTTTTGAACGCGCTCTTCTGTTGGTGGATGCGTGGAAAATAAATTTTGGATCCAGCCCGCCTTCTTCCCTTCTGGTTTTCCAAATGGCTCGTCAATAAAGAGGTGCGCGGTTGCGTGGCTTTTGTGACGCATCGGTATGTTGTGCGAGCTAATTTTTTGAAGTGCGGTCGCAAGACCTTCCGGGTAGCGGGTCAGCAGTACTCCGGAAGCGTCCGCGAGATATTCGCGACGACGAGAAATGGCGAGCTGAATAAGCTGTGCCGCAAGCGGAGCAAGAATGATGCCAATAATTCCAAGAACAAGCACGATGACATTCCCCCCGCCTCGACTGTCGCGACCACCGCCGTAAAACGCCATCCGAAGAAAAATATCCGCGACAATAGCCACGAACCCCGCAAGAACGACGGCGACCGTCATCACGAGAATGTCGCGGTTTTGAATGTGCGAGAGCTCATGAGCTATCACACCCTCAAGTTCTGCGCGAGAAAGAAGTCCGAGAAGTCCTGTGGTTGCGCAAACGACCGCATGCTTCTCGTCTCGGCCGGTCGCAAAAGCGTTCGGTGCGGCGTCGTCAATGATGTAGAGCTTCGGCATGGGGAGCCCTGCGGTCATGGCGAGGTTTTCTGTCACCGTATAGAGGTCAAAGAATTCTTCTCGCGTTGCTTTGCGTGCATGGCTCATGGAGAGCACGAGCTTGTCGGATGCCCAGTACGCGTAGAAGTTTGTAGCTACCGAGATGAATACGGCGACATAGAGAATAATTGGGTTACCGAAATACCACGAAATCCCATATCCAAGTGCAATAACCACGACCAAGAACCCCACGATAAGGGCCCAGGTGCGACGGACGTTTGATGCGCGCTGTTGGTAGACGTTCATCCCGTTAGAGATAGGGTGCGAGCGCAAGTATCTGCGCCGAACTCCTATCGTGATTACAGTTTATAACAACGGCACACAGTCGACCCCGTATACCGTACCCGCTATCTCTAACGGGATTCATTTAGAAACTAACTTTCACTGGTGCACCTTCCGAAGCATCTCCCAGCTGAAAGAGCTCCATCTTGGAGAACTTGAAGCTTGATGCGACGACGTTCCCCGGAAATGATTCCACGGATGTGTTGAGATCGTTGACCGTGCTGTTGTAGAAGCGACGAGCGGCCTGAATTTTATTTTCCGTGTCTGAAAGCTCGCGCTGGAGCTCAAGGAAGTTTTGGTTTGCCTTAAGGTCTGGATACGCTTCCGCAACTGCGAAGAGAGACTTCAGGGCACCCGTGAGCATGTTCTCTGCTCCCGCCTTGGCCTGCATCCCTGTTGCTCCCATCGCGGTAGCACGTGCCTTCGTCACATTCTCAAAAGCAGACGACTCATGTGTTGCGTAGCCCTTAACCGTGGAAACCAGGTTTGGAATAAGGTCGTAGCGACGTTTGGTTTGTACATCTATATCAGAAAGCGCCTCTTTGGCACGATTCACCTTTGATACGAAGCTGTTGTAAACGAAGATGAGCCAGAGCGCGACGACCGCAAGAACTATCAGAATGATTGTGGTTGTAGACATAGGCGCACAGTATAGCAAAACTGGCTTAGTTTGCATGGTATCGTGGGCGGGATGAAAACTCTCCATACACGAAGCGCCGGCGGTATCGTGATTGGTGACGGAGGGATGGTTGCTATGGTGCGAAGGCGAGACGGCGACGGTTCGTGGCTCTTCCCAAAAGGCCATATTGAACCTGGAGAAGATGATGAGAAAGCGGCGCGGCGCGAAATAAAAGAAGAGACAGGTCTGGAAGGGCTTGAGTACCTTGATGACCTTGGATCTTATACTCGGCCTAGAATCACTAAAGAAGGTGGCGAAGATCCCTATGAAATGAAAGAAATACACATGTTTCTTTTTGGAGCTCAAAGAGGCGCGATGCCTTCCGTAAATGAGGATTTTGAAATTGCGGAGGTCCTCTGGGTTCCCTTCCAAAGGGTAGCGGCAACCATCGGAAACAAAACAGACCGTGTGTGGTTTGCCGGAGTTGCTGAACGCGTCCGCGAAGCTATACAACGGGATTAAGCGGGAATGTGTTGTATACCGCGCGCGAGGTTGCTACACTATGAGCAATTCCATGACAGCGCTCTCGGCAGAACGACCATCGTCTGCGATAGATCCGAAAACACACGTCGAGAAAGTGACCCCTACACTTCCCTCGGAGATATATTTACTTAGCCCGGGCGATGTGCACCTTGCGGCGAACAATCGCAGTGGCGCACTTTTTGAAATACTCTCCCGCGTGGAGTGTCGCATCCTCGTTCTTAACGGTGACTTTTTAGAAACCAGTTCACTCAGACACTTGTTACGACACTTAACTCAACGTGATCGCGACCTTATTAGACTCATAGAGGGTAAGCGGCGCGCAGGAATGCGGATCGTCTACACACTGGGAAATCATGACGAAGGGGTGCCGGCACTGCTCGCACAAATAGCGGGACTCACAGGGGATGCGCTTCGTGCATACACAACCGACGAGCGCGATATCCTCGAGACGCTCTCACTCATTCAAAACTGGGAGATACACAAGTGGTTCGTGCATGAACACGGCGGCATGAAGTTCATTCATATCCACGGCGACCAATGGGACCACATTGTGCGTGGGAAACGCATGGGGAAATTGCTTGCGTACACCGGCTCATTCTTTTGGGACATTCTTAAACGAATCGACCAAGAAAAACACCAGATCGCAAGCTTTACGAAACGTCGCGTGAAGCTTGTGACGAAAGTGTCAGACCAGGTCGCGCATGGAGCAGTGGAACTCGCCAAGCAGCAAGGCGCACACTATGTCTTTGCTGGCCACACGCACGATCCATGTGAATTTCATGCGGACGGCATTACGTATGTGAACGTAGGAGGTTTTGATATGTACGAATCCGGCTTGGCGAGCATCGACACGGATGGAAACGTACTTCTCCATCGCGTGCAAGCACGGAGCAAGCAGATCGAGAATCCACACTACCAAGCGTAGTGTTTCTAGATTTTTAGATAGGTTTTAAGGCTGCACTCCACGCGCAATTGCCTTTACGACGCGCGGGTCAAGCAAATCGGGAATGATGCGGAGCGCTGTTGGGCGAGGAACGAGAGCGGCAAGCGCGTATGCCGCGCGGAGCTTTGTGTCTTCCGAAATCTTTTGAACACCTTTATCAAGCGCGCCACGGAAAAGTCCTGGGTAGACAAGGGCGTTGTTGATTTGGTTTGGGAAATCCGAACGGCCCGTAGCAATGACCACTGCTCCCGCTTCGCGTGCTTCCTCAGGCATTATTTCTGGAACAGGATTTGCAAGAGCAAACACGATTCCCGAAGGCGCCATCAGCATCACATGATCTTTGGAAAGAAGCCCCTTTCCAGAGACTCCCACAAAAACATCAGCATCTCGCATCGCCTCCGTAAGGCCGCCGTTCACTTTTCGAGGATTGGTGAGCGCGGCAAGCTCTTGCTTGTGGCCCGCAAGATCGGTGCGCGTGGGGCCGATAATTCCTCCGCGATCAAGCAACATAATGTCTTCAACACCCGCCGCGCGCAGTAATTTCGCGACGGCAGTGCCCGCGGCGCCTGCACCCGAAATCACGACTTTAAGTTTCACAAATTCTTTTCGCACTACCTTCGCCGCATTCATGAGACCAGCAAGTACGACGATTGCCGTGCCGTGTTGGTCGTCATGCATTACGGGAATGTCGAGCGCCTCAATAAGTCGCTTCTCAATATCAAAACAACGAGGAGCAGAAATGTCTTCCAGGTTCACTCCGCCAAAGGCGGGTGCAATCGCTTTTACAATTTTCACTATTTCATCGGGGTCTTGCGTATCAAGTACCAGAGGCCACGCATCAATTCCCGCCATTTCGCGAAAAATAAGCGCCTTCCCTTCCATAACCGGAAGCGCGCCGTAGGGTCCGATGTTCCCAAGTCCAAGCACCGCTGAACCGTCTGAAATTACCGCAATAGAATTCTTCTTCACGCTCATGTGCCGCGCCTCTTCTGGGTGCTTTGCAAGATGGGTAGCAGCAGCTCCGACCCCAGGCGTATACCACAGTGAAAAATCTTTCTTATCTTTGAGGCGCGTGCGCGCCGAGGTCTCAATCCGAGCGCCGAGCTTCTTGTAGGCTCTCAGTATTTTCTTCGTTTCTTTGTCCATGACTAGTCTTGGAAGCGTACTATACTGCCTCTGTGAATCCAAATGACCCGATTGAAAGCCACTTTACTCGGCTTAAGCCCGAGCAGAAGCGCGCGCTCGCGAAGCTCCGCATACGCACCATGCACGATCTTCTCTACCACTTCCCTGCGCGTTATGAAACCGCGGGACCAACAGGAACTATTTCCGGTGTGGCGCCGGGTAGCGAGGTGACCCTCTACGGCACAATACGGAAACCCGATATTAGAAAGACGTGGAAGTCGCGCCGGCCTATTGCCGAGGCCTATCTTGAGGACGCGTCCGGAAAGATAAAACTCATGTGGTTCTCTCAACCCTATATCGCCAAGTCACTTCATGACGGAATGGTGGTAAAAATTCGCGGACGCGTCGGCGGCACAGCTCAAAAGCCCTATGTTGCAAATCCTGAGATAGACAAAACGCCGCTCGCGCCCGAAGAAGTACATGAAAATTTATTTGTTGCATCCGGTACAAAAGAAGATCAACCGCTCCATCCTATCTATCCGGAAAGTATGGGGGTTTCTTCGCTTTGGTTTTTTCATGCGCTCAAAAAGGTGTTTGAGACGGGGGCACACGAATTGGCCGAGGATCCGATTCCGCCTTCCATTCTTGACCGCTACCATTTGCCGAAACTCTCTACCGCTCTCGTGTGGATGCATCATCCGAAGAAACAAACGGACGCAGATGCTGCCCGCAAACGTTTTGCGTTTGAAGAAGTGTTTGCGCTCCAGCTTGCGATGCAGAAGCGGAGGCTTGAAGCGACACATGAGAAAGCCCTACCGATTGCAGTAGACCGCGAAACGCTTGCGGATTTTGTCGCCTCATTTCCCTTTCCACCGACCGCTTCGCAACACCGGGCTATTGAACACATTGTGAGCGACTTTGAGAAGTCCCATCCGATGATGCGCCTCCTTGAGGGTGATGTGGGGAGCGGGAAAACAGCAGTTGCGGCGGCGACAAGCTACCTCGTCGCAACATCAAAACCTCCGGGGAGAATCGCAGGTACGCTCCAGGTCGCATACCTCTGCCCTACTGAAATCCTCGCGAAACAGCACTTTTCTACCTTTGTTTCGTACTTCAAAGACCACCCAATTCCCATTGGGCTTATCACGGGAAGCGAATGCCGGAAATTTCCTTCAAAAATTAAGCGAGAGGAATCAACTCATCTCTCAAAAGCGGCGTTTAGGAAAATGGTCGCTGGTGGCGAGATACCGATTGTGATAGGGACCCATGCGCTCATAGAGAAATCGCTCGCGTTCAAACATCTTGCGTACGTCATCATCGACGAGCAGCACCGGTTCGGGGTCTCCCACCGGAAAAAACTCGTCACGAAAGACGAGACGATGCCTCATCTCCTCTCTATGACTGCAACACCTATTCCGCGCACGCTTGCACTCACGATTTACGGCGACCTCGACCTCACGCTCCTTGAAGAAATGCCTGCCGGGAGAAAAGCAGTTCTCACGTATGTGCTCTCAAAGGAGAAGCGCGAGGAAGCATATATGCGGGTACGCGCCGAGCTCGCCGCGGGGCACCAAGCGTATGTGATTTGCCCGCGCATTGAAGAACCCGACCCAGCGAAAGAGCTTGCTCTCCAGGCAAAGTCAGTAAAGGCCGAGGCGGCACGGCTCGCAAAGTATGTGTTTCCTGATGTGCGTATCGGGATACTCCACAGCAAGATGACACCGAAAGAAAAAGAGGACTCCATGAATTCATATCTTAAAAATGAGACCAAAATTTTGGTTGCTACCTCCGTAGTGGAAGTGGGAGTGAATGTGCAAAATGCGACGGTCATTTTGATTGAAGGTGCTGAACGGTTCGGGCTTGCTCAGCTGCACCAGCTTCGTGGACGTGTTATTCGTTCTACCCACCAGCCGTATTGCTTTGCTCTTCCTGAATCTTCAGGACAGTCCACCAAGGATCGTATGAAAGCATTCCTCAACGCCAAAAACGGTTTTGAGCTCGCGGAATATGATCTCTCGCTTCGTGGATCAGGCGAACTTGCGGGCGGCAAACAGTGGGGCGTGTCCGACGTCGCCATGGAAGCATTGAAAAACATTAAGCTTGTTGAAGCCGCAAGAAATGAAGCGGCGGAGCTTGTGAAAAATGACCCGGGACTCACCAGCCACCCGGCACTTCTTCGCCGCGTCCTTGCGGCGAATCAGGAGATGCATTTGGAATAGCCTGTGGTCACCAGTCGTTTTCTGCTGAAAACGCTTGCGACCCCGCCTCGCGCCGTCGCGCTACGGCTCGCACTTGCTCCGCAAGTGCGCCTACCACGACTCGAACGTGGAACCGCCAAGGTATAAGCTTGGTGCTCTAACCATTGAGCTATAGGCGCATTCAAACTACTTTACACTCTTCTTATCTTCGTGCTAGCCTCACTTTCGGAGCTTCTTGAGAGACTAAGTAGCCACATAAACTACCGGGGGGACAACATATGTTCATGCGCGTAGTGAGCTGTCCAAATGGATATGCAATCAAGGTGGATCTTGGCATCGGAGATCAAGTTGGACCAGTCCGCTTCAATGAATTCTTCAATAAGAAAGTTACTGCTATTCTCACGAAGTATGCACATTTTCCACAAGGGACACAGATGGATTCTGTAAGTGCCATCATGCGACTTCAGCCTCTTAGCTCTCGGAGTGACGATGCCTATGAGGCCGTGATGGCATTTGGATGGTCAAGTAGCGTGCCACGCATGTGGCATGAAATCGGATATCTACCTCTCACCAAGGTTCTGGAGTTTGAGAAGTTGGGGATACTCGACACGTGCATACAACAATGGGTGAAGGAGTGTCCTCCGCACCACGTACGGTCGTTGGTGTACAACCGACCCTAAAAAATCTCGAGGCTGCGGCGCACCAAAAGTGCGCCGCCTTTATTTTCTCCACCAAGCACGATTGACTCTTTTTGTGTCTGAGCCATACTTATAGGTGGAAGCTCTTCCACGCTCGGAAGTGAGCTCCACACCGGAGAGATGCATGAAAAAGAAACTCCTGCAAAATCGCCCACCCGGCAAAACAAAAGACGGTGTCGACTGGGGCTCAAGCACCATGATCGACCCGACCGACAACTGAAACCATTCATCCACACAACCCCGCCGCGCAGATTCTTGCGCGGCGGATTTTATTTTATCCGCTTAAGCGCCCTAAATCTTCCCACCCGCGCTCCCTGGAGCAATGACAATTCCCTCTTCCTCCCTCTTTTTTGGCACAATGCCGTTTGCAATCAATATCTTTTCAAAATCGGTGCGTTCTACAGTCTCCTTTTCAACAAGCTCTTTCGCAATAGCATCAAGCGTTTTGCGGTGCTCAACAAGCACGTCGTGGGCGCGCTTTTTGGCTTCATCAATGATGCGCGCTACCTCGGCATCTATCTTCGCCGCAACGGCATCAGAATACGGCTCACGCCCAAGCTCCCTCTCGCCAAAGGCAATTGGCCCCAACTTTTCAGACATGCCGTACCTAGAGACCATATCGCGCGCAAGCGCTGTGATAACCGCAAGGTCGTTTGAAGGCCCGGTCGTTACGTCTCCAAAAATCATCTCTTCAGCCACATAGCCGCCAAGTGTTGCTGCGATGTCGTCCAAAAATTGCTTGCGGGACTGCATCTTTTTATCTTCAAACGGGAGTTTGAGCGTGTAGCCCGCCGCCCGCCCACGACTAATGATTGAAATTTTGTGCACGGGATCGGCATTTGGAAGTACCGACGAGACAAGCGCGTGACCCGCCTCATGATACGCAGTGAGCTCTTTCTCTTTTTTGGAGAGCAAGTGGCTTTTGCGCTCCGGGCCAAGCATCACTTTCTCAATTGAGCGAACAAGGTCGTATTGCGTAACCTCTTTTCTGTCTTCGCGGGCGGCAAGAATGGCCGCTTCGTTCATAAGAGAGTAGAGCTCGGCACCGGAGAAGCCTGGCGTACGCTCGGCAATAACCTCAAGCTTCACGTCGGGACCGAGCGGTTTCTTGCGCGCATGAATTCCCAAAATCTCATTGCGGTCTTTGCGGTCTGGAAGATCAATAGTTACCCGGCGGTCAAAGCGACCCGGGCGAAGAAGTGCTGGGTCAAGCACGTCAGGACGGTTTGTTGCCGCCATAACGATCACTTTCTCGGTGGGTTCAAAACCGTCCATCTCAACAAGGATTTGGTTCAGGGTTTGTTCGCGCTCGTCGTTCCCACCCCCAACTCCCGATCCTCTCACGCGTCCCACGGCATCAATTTCATCTACGAAAATAATCGCTGGTGCACTTTTTTTGGCGAGCTGGAAAAGATCCCGAACACGCGATGCGCCTACACCGACAAACATCTCCACAAATTCGGAGCCAGAGATGGAGAAAAATGGTACGCCTGCTTCTCCGGCAACCGCTCGCGCAAGCAAAGTCTTTCCGGTTCCTGGCGCCCCCATAAGAATAATTCCTTTCGGAATACGCGCACCTATGTCTAGAAACTTCTTTGGGTTTTTGAGAAAGTCTACAATCTCAACCAACTCCTCTTTTGCTTCGCGTGCGCCTGCAACATCCGCAAACGTCACACGCTGACTCGTATCTGCCGGGTCAATCATGCGCGCCTTTGATTGGCCAAAAGTGAAAGCCTGCATCCCTGCCCCCTTCACCTGGCGCGTAAGGAACCAGAAGAGGAACCCTATGAAAAAGAGCGGGAGAAGAATCGGTGCGAGCTGGAGAAACCAGAACGTGAAGCCCGACTGGCCTTCAATGGTGAAAGAAACTTTTGCGAGCTGTTCGGGAGTAACGCCGTAGGTCGCAAGGGTTTCTGGAAGGCCCGCAGATGGGTCTTTGCGCGACACGCGTTCCGACTCATCAGCATACGTGAGCTTCAACGTTTCCCCGCTTACGGTGATGCTTACAACCTTTTCCGCCGCAACATCGCTTGCCACCTGTGAAAGCGCTATTTCTTCTACATTCTTCGTGAGGTCAGTGACGAGCGAGTATGCACTCATCAAAAGGAGGAAAATAATGACGGTGGTGATGAGATTTCCAATGAATGACGAGCCACCAAAGCCCGGTAACTTCGGACCACGCCCGCTTCCCGGGAGTCCCTTTTTCTGTTTCGGTTTTTTAGAAATCGGCGGAGGTGCCATAGCCGAGGAAATATACCATATATAAGGTATGGTGTATCGCAAGGTATACTCTCGTCATGTCGCTTATAGAGAATAAAAAAGCATTTCTTCGCTTCGCACCGCTTGAAACCTTTACCGCCGGTATGGAGCTTGTGGGGAGCGAAGTGAAGTCACTTCGCGCTGGAAACGGAAAGTTAGATGGCGCGCGCGTTATTGTGCGCGGCGGTGAGGCGTTTGTAGTGGGTATGACGATTCCTCCCTACCAGAGTGCAAATACCCAAAAAGACTACGACCATGAGCGCACGCGCCGCCTCCTTCTCACCAAGAAAGAAATCGCTGTTTTGGCTGATGCGGAGTCCAAAAAGGGATTGACAATAGTGCCAATTGAGGTGTATAATATACGTGGACTTCTCAAGGTAAAACTCATGATCGCGCGCGGGAAGAACAAAACTGACCGCCGCGAAGACTTGAAGAAAAAAGACGCGACGCGCGAAGCGGAGCGCGCCTTGAAGAACCATTAAATTCGATCGGTCCCTGAAATCAGATGCAGACACATTCGTCTGCTTTCAGGGGGTGACCGGCTTTGACGGTCTGTACTTTGAAAAACGCGCGACGCGGTGCACGCTCATCTGCCACCTAAATCCGATTGAGCAACATACTTGCAAAGAACACTCTTGCAAGCGTAAAGTCCCCATACTTCGGTATGAAGGATTTTGCGTTCGCTTACGCGTAAGCCTCACGGCTTCTTCGCCTAAGCGACGTCTTTTTCTTCACGGCGCTCACAGCGCAGAGAGAGGCGGAATTATCTGTGAGTACGGTAGCCGGACGCCCATCCGACTTACTTAAATTCGCCCGCCACACTGCATAAGTGTGACGGGCTTCGGGATCGGAAAGGAGTGGTTTCGTTTTGGTTCTCACACCCTTTCCTAAACCTTAATCAAAACTACGCGTCGTAGAAGCGCTTTCATCGTCAGATTCGGACGGGAGTTCGACTCTCCCCGCCTCCACTACTTCGCACCTCGAAGACTCAGTGCTTCGAAGTGCACGGCACAAACCACTTGATTATCACATCGGGTGGTTTTTGCTATACGAAGTAGTGCCCTTCGAAGCTTCTTTCTTAAGAAGCGTAGTAGGGCTTATATTTTTGAAATGTATTACGTATATATTCTCCGAGATCATTCGACCAATCGAACCTATGTTGGGTTCAGCGAGAATCTTCGAGCAAGACTTGGTGCTCACCAAGCGAAAAACGTGAAAACCACGGAGAAATATCAGGCACCGCAACTTGAATTTTATGCCGCCTTCAGAAGCAGGGCGAAAGCACTCGCTTTCGAAAAATATCTAAAGCGCGGTTCAGGATTTGCCTTTGCACGGAAGCGTCTCTTTTGACAGAAAACCTTCGGTTACTTACTTTCGTCTCCCCTTTCAGGAATTTCTCCCAAGTCATTGATGGTTTTATCAATATGGGATTTTGCTTCAAGCAGAATTCCTGCCATCTCATCTTCAAGTATCTTTTCTTTTGAGACAATGTCTTTTGCCGGAACATCAGACATGGTGCTCAAGCGAGTCTGCGCTTGGATGCGAAGCCTGCTGAGGCTCTCGTCAATATCTCTCTTTGCGCGCTTCACGCGTTCACTTATCGGCCCCTCTCGTCTGCGCTCTTGTATTTCAAGCCAGAGGATGATGAGGAGGAGGATCGTTATGATGATGTTGAAGATGATGAGCCAGATGATGATGTTGAGGGATATCATAAAGGTCTTTGTTACAGAAACTACCGCCTGTGCTTCTTCGGCGTTTCCTGCATGGTCGTATGCTATCACGGAGAGCGTGTGACGCCCGCGGGTTATTTTGGAAATAGTAATTGAGGAGGTCGCACTTTTATCAATAGTGAGATTGTCTACCGCAAGCTCATAGTGGTGTATACCCGAAAGGGCGTCCGTCGTGGCGAAGCTTATGGTAGGGATGCCTGCGAGGTCAGTTGAGACACCGAGAGCGAACTTTTCAGGTGGCGTGGTGTCTATTTGAGCGCGATAGTGGGTCGTTGCGCCATACACCCCTCCTACGCGCGCTCTGATGTGGAAATACCAGACACCATCTTCAATCTCTGTGTAAAGTGTTGCGTTCCCTCCCGATTGGTCCGGACTCGTATCGGGAACGGTGTTGTTCTTCTGATCAAACTCAAAGCTCACCATGTCCGCACCCGCAGGGAGTGTCCAGGTAAAGACGGGGGAGGAAGTGGCGTACCAGCTATTTTGGTTTGGGTGCGTTGGAGAAGAGACTTGCGGCGCACTAAATGGTGTTGGGGCGGCAGAAGAGACCAGGGTGAACGTACCCCCTGATGCTTGTTTAAATGCGTCGGTCCCAAACCCATCATTCAGAAGTGCCTTACCACTTGAAAGTGAGACGGTTCCTGTTCCTGCTGACTTCACTCTAAACGTAAGTGTGCCGAGCGAACCCGAACTACCCGTGTAGCCCGGACTCGGAATGCCGCCTCCAAAATATACGCTGCCCGATCCTCGGCGCGGTGACCCTGGCGCAGCAAGCGAAAAAGTAGATCCTTGTGCGGATCCTACAAGCTCAAGTGTGCCGGTGGAATACGAAGCCGTTATTTCTCCGGTGTTGACCGCCTGCCCTGCCGTATTCATCCGGAGCGTTACGGTAAAAGTAGACCCGACGGCGTACGTACCGGTCGCGGGAGATACATATATATCAGCAGCGAAGGTGAGACCAGGGAACGAGAGGAGGCCTAGCGCAAAAAGCGAAGCAGAAAAGGTAGAGACCGAAAAACGGTATGTATTCATGAATGAACGTCTTTCCTACGACTATACACCCCACACAGGGCAAGGAGTGCTCCAAGAAGACCAATAAGTGTATAGAAGATCGGGACACTCACATATCCAGGGAAAGGAGCGAACGCATCAAAATAATTTCCCGCCGTGTCATACGCTCGGACGCGAACCGTGTCCCCTACGAGAGGTCGTGAAAGCTTTTGTGGCGAGGTGGCATCTCGCCAAAAGCCAAAGAACCCGGTCCGCACGCGGTAATATGCGATGCCGGAAGTCTTATCAACCGTACTCCACGAAAGAAAGGACTCTCCGTCGTAGAGGTCGGTGCTGGTTGCAATAAGTGGTGTGAAGGATTCGGGTGGCGTGCGGTCAATTTGGACGCGATACACTCCCTTATCTTGTACGGTTCCCTCTGCGGCTCTTTCGGAGAGTCGGAAATAGTAGACACCATCAAAAATATTTTTATACGAGACCGTGCCCATAGTTTCCTGCGGCACATCTCCGGGGAAACTATTGAAATCATTTGTAAAGGTGTAGCCGTACTTCTTCGTCGGATCATACGGGAACGCAAGTTCTACGTTCGTCTTTTGATACCAAGCGTTTTGGTCTGGGTGCGTCTTTGAAATAATGGTGGGCTTTTGTGCGGGAACAACCGATAGTTGGAACTGTGGAAGCACAACCTCTTTTTCGGTGCCGCTCCCGTCGTGCAAATACACTCGAGAGTCGGGCGTGAGCGCAAACACGGCGGGACCCTCCACAACTCCCGTTGCGTTTGTCCGGAAAAGCGGCACCACGCCCGTGAGTCCACCCGGTGCGCCTCCGACCAAAGTCACGAGTCCGAGTTCGTTGTTTGCTGAGGGGCTTTTCACCCAAAGTGAAATCAGCGAGCGACCTGGCTCCGCGGTCAAGTCAAGAGTCTCTGCAGAAAATACAAGCCCGAGCTCAACTGCATTAATAGTGTCTCCTTCTGTGTCCAGATACCACTCTATAGGAACGGTTTCTCCCTTTTCAATAGCCGACACAGAAGAAACGCCAATCAGCGTCGCCGCAGATACCATATGCGGCGCAAAGAATACGGCAAGGAAAATGCCGATGGATTTTTTGAGCAGATTTTTAGCCGGTCCAGTCATAGAGGAGTATAGAGAAGTCAGTAATATCAACGCGTCCGGAAATGTTGATGTCCGCGCGCGCGTTCGCCGGGCTCGTCTGGTCCCAAAAGAAAAGAAGTATAGAGAAGTCTGTGAGGTTTACTTTTCCATCACAGTTAAGGTCCGAGCGGCGGCACAGACCATCTTCTGGAAGTGAAGTGTTCCCCACAACGAAGGCAACCGAGGGGCTGTAGGTTGAAAGCTGATTGGTTTTCGAACTTTGAGACCGTGCCGCGTGGTCGCCAAGCTCAAGGAATGCTGAGTTAAAAGCTTTTACCCACGCACCATTGACTCCTGCTTTAATTTTCTCAACAAACTCCTGGTCTGAGTGAACGAAGAGCGCGACGTCCGACTGCGGCGCTGTGAGACCAAAGAAGGTAATCGTCTCACCCTGTTTAATCTGCTTGTGGCTTTTGCCGATGGTAGGAGAGAGAAAGATGTTAGTAACCTCTGTCTCAGCATCAGAGGTAACGGACTGCGTAAAGTTGACCGTAGAAGATTGGAGTCCTGTCGTATCCGAGGCGTACGCGCTGAAAGAATAAATACCCGCGTTCAGATTATTAAGCGTAATTGACCAACTTGCGCTCGGGTCGGCAGGTGTCGTTGCGGCCACTGAACCATCTTTAAGAAGCGTTACGGATGCGCCGGGCGACGCGAGACCTGAAATTTTCATACTGCCAGATCCACCTCCACCGCCTCCTCCTCCGCCACCACCGCCTCCACCACCAGGAGGTGCTACACCAGAAGGTGTTGCGCTTACCTGATTTGATTCTGAAAGAGCGAGTGTTCCCGCCATTCCGCGCACCACGAAATAATACGTCGTTCCATTGGTGAGGCCGTTCTTAGTGAAGAGGAGAACTTCTCCTACCGACTGAAAGGTATAAGGTCCGCCAGAGACCGTTCCTACACCGACTTGATAATCATTGATACGCGCGAGCGTACCAACCGAGGCGGTCCACGAAAGCATCACTTGTTGGTCGCCCGCGGTCGCTGACAGAGTGGGTGTTGTGGCAACGGGAAAATGGAGGAATCCGCCACGACCAATAAAACTCGCGCTCGTTGACTCCGAACTTGAGAGCTGGCCGTGAGAGGTATAGAGCTCAAAGCTTGCCGAGGTGGAGCGAACCCCGCCTTGCGTGATAACTGGCGTTGAAACCGTAAAATTCGTTCCGGTCATTTCTTGTTGCGCATGCGCCAGTACGCCAAAGAAAAGAATGCCGAAAAGGAGCAACGATGCTCTTGAAATAAGAATGAAATGCCTCATACGCCGCTCTCAATACCATACCATCACTTTCCCTAACCTTTATCGAGGTCCGACCTCGTTATAGAATGTGTATATGCAGAAACCTTCGCTCGTTGCGGGAGAAATCTATCATGTTTTCAATCGTGGAGTTGAAAAACGTTTTATATTCCAAACACCGAAAGAGTATGCTCGTTTCGTCAATTCGCTTGAGACATTTAATACGTCCAACGCGGCGAACAACACTACTTATCTGCTCAATAAGGAAATTAACGAGGTCCGACCTCGTTATGAAAAAGAGCTTGTAGAAATTTTGGCCTTCGCTCTAATGTCGAATCATTTCCATTTACTGTTACGTCAAATAGAAGAGGGTGGGATTTCTAAATTTATGCAAAAAGTATGTACCGGGTACACCATGTATTTCAACAAGAAGAACGAACGCGTGGGACCTCTTTTCCAAGGAAAGTTTAAAGCGGTATTGATTGAGCGGGATGCGCAGTTTATGTATATCCCCCACTACATCCATAAAAACCCGATTGATGCACTCGCGCGCGGAGAAAAACTGGAGGATTATCCGTGGAGTAGTTACCGTGATTACGTACTCGGAACTAATATGTATCCTTTCGTAAATAAAAGTTTCTTTCTTGATTTTTTTGGTGGACCAAGAGAATATAGAAAAGATTTTGAAGGCTTTGAGTGGCTCCAAAAAGAAATTGAAGACTAGCGTAAATTAACGAGGTCGGACCTCGTTAATTGGGGAAAGATGCTGATACGTCATGGCGAGGGCGTTACGCCAATTTTAAAAGGCACAATATCAACAATGCGATTCTCGGAAGGACGGTAGAGGATCAGACGTTTGGCGTTTTGGTAGAAAAGTACCTTGTCCCCCACCTTTGCTTCGCCTGCGAGTGGGGTGTCGGCGAGTTTTGTGGGGTCAGTAACGGTCGTAATGATGGGAATCTCATCGGGGACGATTGCGAGCTCTGCGACCGCGCGCGCAACGCGCGCGGTCTCGTCTTCATGGGAAGTAGAAAACCAAAACCATCCGAGACCAACGATGACGAGTGCCGCGATAAGTCCTGCGGTGTAAGCGACGTGCAATGAAGTTAATTTCATACGCGATTACGGCGCTGGCTCTGGAGCTGGCTCAGGTTCTGGAGTTGGTTCTGGAGTTTGTTCCGGTGCTGGCTCGGGCGCAGGTTCAGGAGTTGGTTCAGGTTCAGGAGTTGGTTCGGGTGCAGGCTCTGGAGCGGGTTCCGGTTCGGGCTCGCTCATTGGTGGCGTACTTGTCGCGACGGGTTCTTCTGCGGGAGGAGGTGTTGGCTCATCTATTGGTGTGGGTTCTGGGGTCAGCTCTGGAGCTGGTGGCGATGTTGGGTTTGCTGGAGGTATGACGGGAGAAAGTCCTTCGTGAAGGCTCCACGAGACGTTTGCGTCTTTAATAGCAAGTGCAACCCAGGAGAATCGAATGTCTCTTGGAGCAGCTTTGTTGAGGCGGATAGTGAAGCCGGTTGAATCTTTCTTCATCACTAAGTAGCGAATATCGGAGGCGAAAAGGACATCGGCGTCTGCGCTCGCCACCAAGTCGCCCTCCTCAAAGGTCATAGAAGCTGTTACGACTGGCTGCACGGCATACGGCTCGGAGAATGAAATGCGTACTTCCTGGTCTCCTTCTTGAACAACCGCAAATCCGCCCGTGTCTTTGTTAAAGGTCGGTGCGACGAGGAATTCTACTTGTTTTGCAAAAGAGACTGCCCCTTAAAAGAGACCGTGCCATTGAGTGTCGTCGCGCCGTTCACGGTAAGTCCTTTCGTCGTGAACTGTTGCTCGAGCATTTACCTTTGACTCAATGCGGAGATATGGGACTGAACAGAGCCAAGCGCATGTGACGAGATTCAATGCGACACCAAGGCGGTGAGTCGAGGACTTGGGTGGCGTATTTACTTTTTGCATTCGAGTCTCCTTGGATGCCTAGGCAATGGCCACGAGCAATTTTGGATAATCCAATTGTGTGCGGCGTAACCCCATCTTCCGCGAACGCAATAATTCCGTGATACTTGAACTTTTTGTAAGCTCAGGAAAAGTTCTCTGAACCTCTTGCGCTAAAAAGCCTGAGTGTATGTCAAAATTCTCCGTGTCCCCGCTCAACTGACGATACAGGTCGTTGTAATAAAATGTACCACCTCGAATATCTTGTATTCGATTTAGGACATTGCTAAACTCACCAAAATTCGACTTCAGCCGCTGGTCTGAAGTACATGCGTGGGTGGTGACCATTCCTTTTGTGGTAGTAATGGTTGAAGAGAGTGTTCCGGAACAACTCGCGGTTGCACCGTTTGCTCCATTTATCTGGAGATTTGCGCTGGCGGCAAGGTTTATGGTTGCGCTCGTAACAACAGCATTGCCTGATCCTGCATTCAACGCGAGACCGGTTGAGCCGCCAGTGACGCCAAGAGTGATGGTGCGGTTGCCGGCGGTGCCGATTTGGATGTTTTGGTTGACGGCGTTGTTGCCGATGGAGATCACGCCAGCGGAGGAGTTGATAGAGAGCGCGTTTGCGGAATCAAGAGTGAGGAGGTCGGTTGAGGTGAGGGCGAGATCGCCGGTACCTGCGGCAAGTATCAGAGCTGTTGCACCTGTCGCATTTCCCACGCGAATAGTCTTCGCCGTTGAGGTACCAATATCAATGTTGCCGGTCCCTGAATCAATGAGGACTGAGGAGGCGCCCGTTTTGTTGCCGATCACGATGGTGTGGGCGATGGCGTTTGCGCCGACAGTGAGAAGACCGGTGCCGGTGTTAAGCGCGAGCGAGGTGGCGCCCGTGGAGTTGCCGAGGGTGATGGTGTGAGCGGTTCCAATGGTTCCAATGTCAATGGCGGCACTTGCTCCACCCCCGTTAATAGAGATGTCGTCGTCTGAGGAAAGAGTGATGTCGGACGTACCTGCGTTAAGAGCGAGACCGGTTGAGCCGCCAGTGACGCCAAGAGTGATGGTGCGGTTGCCGGCGGTGCCGATTTGGATGTTTTGGTTGACGGCGTTGTTGCCGATGGAGATCACGCCAGCGGAGGAGTTGATAGAGAGCGCGTTTGCGGAATCAAGAGTGAGGAGGTCGGTTGAGGTGAGGGCGAGATCGCCGGTACCTGCGGCAAGTATCAGAGCTGTTGCACCTGTCGCATTTCCCACGCGAATAGTCTTCGCCGTTGAGGTACCAATATCAATGTTGCCGGTCCCTGAATCAATGAGGACTGAGGAGTCGCCCGTTTTGTTGCCGATCACGATGGTGTGGGCGATGGCGTTTGCGCCGACAGTGAGAAGACCGGTGCCGGTGTTAAGCGCGAGCGAGGTGGCGCCCGTGGAGTTGCCGAGGGTGATGGTGTGAGCGGTTCCAATGGTTCCAATGTCAATGGCGGCACTTGCTCCACCCCCGTTAATAGAGATGTCGTCGTCTGAGGAAAGAGTGATGTCGGACGTACCTGCGTTAAGAGCGAGACCGGTTGAGCCGCCAGTGACGCCAAGAGTGATGGTGCGGTTGCCGGCGGTGCCGATTTGGATGTTTTGGTTGACGGCGTTGTTGCCGATGGAGATCACTCCACCAGAGGAGTTGAGCTGCAAGACACCAGCAGAGTCGATCAACACTGTGTCCGTGGAGTTGAGGGTGATGTCTCCGGTTGAGGAGGTAGTGAGTGCGATATTGCCCGTACCTGCGTTAAGAGCGAGACCGGTTGAGCCGCCAGTGACGCCAAGAGTGATGGTGCGGTTGCCGGCGGTGCCGAGGTTGATGTTTTGGTTGACGGCGTTGTTGCCGATGGAGATCACTCCACCAGAGGAGTTGATGGAGAGCGCGTTTGCGGAGTCCATGAGAATCGTGTCCGAAGAATTGAGCAAAATATCGCCAACACCGGTTGAATCCAGCGTGATGCCGCCCGTTCCCGCATCAATGTTGACCAGAGTAGCTCCTGTTACATTTCCAATATTAATGGTTTGGGCAACCGATGCCGTACCAATGCCAATAACTGCCGTTGCTCCCGCTCCGTTAATGGTGACATCGTCATCGGAAGAGAGAGTGATATCACCCGTGCCGGAAATAAGGCTTAGTGCGGTTGAGCCGCCAGTGACGCCAAGAGTGATGGTGCGGTTGCCGGCGGTGCCAATACGGATATTTTGATTGACGTTATCATTTCCTATTGAAATTATTCCTCCCGAGGAATTGAGTTCAAGAACTCCTACTGAATCCAAAGTGAGTGTTGCTGCTGAGTTTGCGGCAATGTCCCCCGCTCCACCTGAGTTAAGAGTGATTGCTGTATTTGGCGTCGTATTACCAATGAGAATGCTGCGACTGCCACCGGTACCGATATTTATTGCCTGCGAAACAACGTCATCACCAATGTTTATCACTCCCGCTGAAGCGTTAAGGGAAAGTGAATCAACAGAGTCAATGTCAAACACGTCTCCTGCCAAGAAGTTGATGTCGCCGTTCGTTGCTCCGCCCGTAGTTAGGGAGAAGGCGCCGTCGGTCGTATCAATATCTATTCCCCCACCGGTACCTGTTACATCTATATTAATCGCCTGTGCGGTGGTAGATGAGGTAGTAAAGATAAATCCTCCTGTGAGGGTGTTTGCAATGAGACCACCCGTACCCGTGTTAAGTCGTAACCCAGTGGCGCCAGTACCATTACCGACCGTGATAGTTCTTGCCGCAGCGCCAGTTCCAATGTTGATGTTTTGAGCAACAGCGTCGTTTCCGATGGAGATTACGCCACCAGAGGAATTGAGCTCAAGGATGCCGACAGCATCCACCGTGAGCTGATCTGTTGAAACCACAAACAGATCGCCGGTCCCAGACTGAATAGTTGTGGAGGAAGTGGAGTTTTGGGATCCAAGAGTGACCGTTTGTGCCGCTGCTCCCGTGCCAATCTTAATACCGTGTGCTGTGGCACTGTTCCCAAGCTGAATCGCACTTGCACCGGTACCCGCATCAAGCACGAGTGTGGTAGCGCTGTGGTTGTTGCCAATAACCACGGTATCCCCTGCGGCGGTACTGGTTGCTATATATATAGTGTCTGAGGCTGATCCACCAATATCAATCAAGGATGTTGTGGTTGCTTCTCCAAGATAAATACTTGCATCATCGTTGAAGCGTGCGAGTGCGCGACCGTTTTCTCGGATTTCAAAATCAGCGGTTCCTTGAAGGTCAAACCATATGTCGCCCACGTCTGTTCCGCCTGCGGTCACCTGAAGTGGCGAAGCGAGCGACCCCGCGAGCGTAATAATCTCCAACAAAGATTTCTTATCCTGCTCACCCGCCGTTGAGGCCGTGGATTCTGAAATAACAAGTCCGGAGTCATCCGCTGCGCCACCTCCGGTAAAGTCCCAGTTCCATCGAACGGTGTTTTCGTTTGAGTCTTGTGGTGTACCTTCGGTGAGTGCGGCAGAAATCTGGTTCAATGCCGGTGTACCCGCAGAAACGTCGGTCGAACACTGCCATTCGGAGGTGGCCGATACCCATTTGAGGAGCTGTCCGTCGCCACAGCCACGCAGGAGTCCTAATTGTTCATTTGCAGTACCACCAAACTCAAGTCCTGAGTTTGAACTTGAGACACCCGTTGCGTCTGCGATGTTGATAAGATCAATGTCAATTTGATCCGGCGTCGTTGCCGTGTTCAAAATGAGACCGCTTCCGGCAATAGACGCCGCAATGTCGTCGCCATCAATAGATTGGCTCGCGTATGCGCCCGCAACAATCTGACCGGTGCTGTTAGTGAGTGTAATATTGCTTGAACCTGCTTCAATAATTCCTCCCACATCCACCTTCCCTGCCGCACTTATAGAAGTGTCCCAACCGCTTCCAATAAGAAGCGCCGTTTCTGTGCCAACCGTACCGGTCACACCCGCGATTTGAAGACCAATAAGAGTATCGCCACTGTCGGTATTTGAATTGGTACTTGGATTAATATTGATACCAACAAATGTTTGGTCGGTGGTGTCTACACCCCAGGTAGGCGTAACCTGAAATGCAATGGGAGCACCAGCGGAACCGTCCGGAGACACATTCAGCGAAAGCGATGTTCCGTTTATTGAGGAAGAGGTGATGGTGCTTGCCGCATCAAGTGTCATGGCATCTTTAAAGTCTTCCCAATCAAGAGAGTCGTCGGCGATGTCTAGTTGCGTAATGGAACCGTTTGCAATTTCTCCTGAACCTATTGAGCCTGTTGGAAGCTGTACTTCCGAGTCACCGGTGCCATTTGTCGTAACTATTAAATTCTCAGTTGATGCGTTGCCAAACGTAATCGCCGTAGCGTTTGTCGTACCAATGTTAAGGGTTGCTCCCGCTGAGGTGTCTAGACGACCCGTGCCGAGTAAGAAATTGCCCGAACCCTGAAGCTGGAGTGAGTCTCCTGAGGCAAGATACAGGAAATCAATCGGGTTGATGGTAAGACCTGAACCACTAGAGGAAGTGATAGAGCCTGAATTGACCGCAAGTGCGCCTGAGGAAATAGTTACCCCGCCAGAACCAACGATAATGCCGGTATCCCAACCCGTACCAATAGAAAGTGCAGTTTCATTCGCGGTGCCCCCCGTGAGATTGTCTATGGTGATTCCATACACCGTGTCTGCGTCTCCTGAATTTGAGGTGACAGAAATCTGCAGTGCACGCGTTGTATCGGTCGCGTCCGCATCATCTAGCTGTGTTGCATTAATTTGGAGTCCGTCAGAGCCAACACCAGTCACGGCGAGAGTGAGAAGGTCCGCTGTTGCGGCAGAGCCGGAAGTTATTCCAGCACCGTCACCATTATCAAGCGTTACATCAAAGTCGCCACTGAGAAGTGTAAAGTCGCCGTCAGAAAACACCACGTCACCCGCCGCAACCGTGAGTGCATTTGCACCATCTGCGCCGCCAGTGAGCTGAACGTTTGTGTTTGCGTCAACGCTGATAATGACGTCACCTGAACCATGTGGCGTCAGCGTAAGATTTCCATTTGATCCGGTCGTGAATGCTCCAGCACCGACAAAATCAAGAGAGTTGATATCTAGGTTTGTTCCTTCTATTGTTAAAGAACCTGTGTTCCCTGCGTTATCAATGATGACCGAACCGGTTGAACCGACCACATCAAAGTTGGTAAAGTCTAGGTTTGGCGTTGTACCGATAATATGATTGTCGGCAATATCAGCAAAGTTGGTATATCCGCTATCAACGGCGAGAATGGCAGTCGTCGGTGACGCGTCGGTAGAAAGAGTGAGTACACCTGTAGCTGAGATGCCCCACGCATCACCTCCCGTGATCGCGACTGAGGTTCCCCCATTTGAATTTCCGATAGTGACAGTGTCGCTGTTTGATGTCCCGTTGGTTGCAATATTGATAGTGTCCGTACCGTCTGCCGTGACACCGCCAATGTCTATTGTTTTCACCGTCGTTGAGTCCGCAAGATTGAAAAGTGTCGCGGCCCCTGCAATATTTACCGTTGCCGCGTTTGCGTTGAAAATATTTCCTGTGCTTGCGGTTGTGGTGATGTCTCCCCCATTTACCGCAATATCATCTGCGGTGGTGATGAGTCCCGAGGTGGTGATAGACCACTGTGCGTCCGTGAGTGCGAGGTCAGCATTTGACGAACCAATCCGCACCACATCACTTGCGGTCGCGTCGGTACCAATATTAATAGTGTCAATTGCGGTTCCGACGCCAACATTAATCGTTCCTGCTCCGGAAGCTTTTCCAAAAGTGATGGTGCCGTCATCGAGGAATTGTGCGAAGATGGTACCCGCATCCTGTATGAGAAAATCTCCCGTGGAGTTTAAGTTATGTGTGAGGTTGAACCCCGCAAAGGCAAGCGTCGTGTTTGCATCAAGATCAAGGGAGTCGTCAAACTGTGCGTAGTCAAGTGTATCAAGAGCAATTTCTGCGTTTCCAATGGATTGGTCTGGCACCACGAGCGCCGTATTTCCTGCTGCTGTGGTGGTGATAGTAACGCTCGTCGTATTTGCTCCATTTCCTATCACAACCGCCGTCGCATTGGTGGTACCAATATTGAGCGTTGCGAGAGAATTCACATCAAGTCGTCCGCTCGCGCCTGCGATAAGTAAATTTCCTGACCCTTGGAGCTCAAGATTGTCGTTTGAACCAAGTCGTACGATACCGCTTGAGTCTATAAGTAGTGTGCCGTCGGAGGTAATGGAGTCAGAGTTCACCGCGAGAGCGCCGGCGGAGATAGTGACTCCCCCGCCATCAACAAGGATGCCCGTATCCCATCCCGTACCTATGTGGATTCCGGTATCAACGGAAGCGGTGCCCGTAATATTGTCTATCAAAATACCCTGAATAAAGTCTCCTGCGTTTCCGTTTGTCGTTACCGGATCTATGTGAATGCCACGAAGTTCTTGAGAAACACCACTCGCAATAGTTGGGGTAATCTCCCACGCCGTGGTGGTACCAGCGCCCGTTGGTGAAAGTGCATAATCAAGACCGATACCGGTGAGCGTTGAGAGTAGTGTTGTGTTTGCATCAAGATCAAGAGCGTCCTGGAAGTCTGCAAAATCAAGTGAGTCGTCCGTTATGTCGGCTTGACCAATAGCATTGTCCACAATCTCTGTTGAGCCTACTGATTGACTTGGCAGTTGTACGGAAGAGTCTCCTGAGCCGTTTCCAATCACAACGGCCGTTGCGGTCGTGATACCAATATTCAAGTTCCCTGCCGACGCAACGTCTAAGCGACCGGTGCCAAGGAGGATGTTTCCGGTTGACTGAAGTTGTAGATTGTCGCCACTAGCAATGAAAATCGTTGGTGTTCCATCTTGAGCATCAAGAGTAAGGTCGCTGGTTGAAGTAATATCTCCACCGTTTACGGCAATATCTCCGGAGGTAATAACATTTCCTGTTCCACCCGTGACTGAGAAATTGGTACCTATAATATCGTTTGCACCAAAAGCGATTGCGGTGCCGATAGTTGAAGAGGAGACATCAATCGCGGTCGTGATAGCGCCGAATCCGCCAATCTCAAGAGCCGTTGGTACCGTACCGCCGTCGGCGTTATCAAGTACCAAAAGACGTTCGATGGTACCTCCGGCGGAAACGAGATTGTTTTTAATGACGACGATGCGTTGCGTTTGAGCATCAACAGATGCATCGTTATTGATGGCAAACGTGATGCCATCAAAAGGTGAAACGGTTGTGTCTACCGTGTCCCAGGTAAACGTCGTTTTGTTTTCGTTGTGAACAAGAGCAAGGTTTCCGCTTGGGTTCGTGAGTGACGACCATGAAGTACCGGTACCACCGTCGTCTGCCGTACACTCCACCGTGCCATCTGCGGCAACGGTAAGCGCTCCTTGGTTTGCGGCAGTGCCTTTACAGTTTGCATATGCTGCCCCCGTAAGTTTTACGGTACCCACCACCGTGAGGTCATTTACACCGGAAATATTTCCTGTTCCGGTGATGTCCACGCTTCCTGTGTCCAAAATGTTGTCCCATCCTGAACCGATTTCAATTGCCGTTTCCTGTGCTCCCGAACCCGGAATAGCATCAATACGTATTGCATCAAACGTTCCGCTTGGTGAGGAGGTGGTTGCGGTATCAAGGTCAAGATGGAGTAAGGCGACGTTGTCTCCTGTCACTGCACCAAAGAGCGCGTTAATGTAAAGTCCATCAACACCACCCGTGGTAATAGCATCTGCCTCTGCATCTCCCGTGAGGAGTATCTGCATTGCGTCGGCCGTCGGTGCACTGTCATTACTTGCCGTAACATTTGTAATTTTAAACTGAATATCGCCTGGGGTGCCGTATTGCAATTCAAGTCGATCGCTTGCTGTTGATTTGGTAATGAGCCCCCCTGCCGTGGCAAATGGCGAAGACCCTGCTCCCGCGTCTGATCCACAAGTCCAACCGGAAGCTGCGGTGTATTTCAAAAGCTCTCCGTCCCCACAGGTACGAATAAGAGAGAGGCCATTGCCATCTGCCTGAAGTCCTGGACCAGTCGTGTGAAGCGCAAAATTGACGGCATCTGAAGAAAGCTGGAGTCCGTCTCCTACATTTACGGAAAGAGTTGGTGTTGACCCTTCTCCCGTAAGCCCTGTTCCCCCGAGCCCGTTTCCTGCTGTGATTGAAGTAACGTAATCCCCCGTGGTATCAGTGCTAAGTGCGACGGTATTTGCGCCAACAAAAAGTCCTCCTGAGAAAGAGCCCGTGATGTCTCCTGCCGAGGGTGCTTCGGCAAAGTTTACATAGGTACTGTCCAGAAAGCCCGATGCATTTTGATCAGTCAAAATATTTCCTGAGTTTCCTTCAAAGGTGTAGGTACGATTCCCTGAAAGGGCGGCAACATCTATGGTTGCCGTGTCGGAACCGCCTCCATTTTCTTGAATGACCAAGTTTGAACCTGCGTTCAAAAGCCGCAGACTGAATGCACCTGACTGGTCCCAATTGCTTGTGAGATTTCCAAGATTAAAAGTGATGCGATCATTTGATGCGTCACCGACCGTAGAAACACCATTTCCACCAAAGAGTTGCAAGGTGTCGGTCGTCGCGTCCGCGACCGCAGTTGTCGCGTCATCTGCGATTACATTGAGGAATGTGTTTTGCGAGGCTCCTGTGTCCGTCGAACACTCCCACGCCTTACTTGAAGTAAAGAATTTAAGAACTTCTCCGTCACCACAGCCTTGGATAAGGGTGAGTTCATTGTTGCCGATATCACCAAACTCAAGACCGGAACGCGAACTGGTGTTTCCAATGCCGTCCGCGGCATCAAGAAGTTGAACCGCGAGACCTATGGTTCCTGAGCCGTTCGTAACGGCAGTACCATTTCCTGCAGTAAGTGTTGCGAGCGTATAGTCCGTACCATTTCCAATAAGAAGTTGACCGTTCGTCGGTACTGCGGTGAGTCCGGTTCCGCCATTCGCGATGCCTACGGTGCCGAGCGAAAGAGTGTACGGTGACGTTCCAATGACTACTGGGTCGCTTCCAAAAGAAAGTGGACTTGAGGCGGTGATGGTGGTGGTGGCAACACTTTGAACCGCATTCGTTCCTGATCCATACAAAAGCTGTGAGGATGCGAGCGTGGTGGAGCCCGTTCCGCCGTTTGAAACCGGAACCGTGCCGAGTGAAATAACGGCAGGAGTAGAGCCAATGATGAGCGGTGCGTTTGAGACGCTCACGGCGCCCGTTCCCGTAAGGGTTGTGGTCGCAACTTTTCCAAGGGTTGCTGGCGAAGCGCCGGTTGATGTCCAGTACGCAAGAAATCCTGCCGTCTCTGTCGTAGATGTTGCAACGTTTCCAGTTCCCCCTCCCCCTCCACCGCCTGATACAGTCGCGGTTGTGATTGAAGTGATTCGTCCTTTTGAGTCCACGGTAAGTACGGGTACGAGCGATGCCGATCCGTAAATGCCAGGTGTTGCTCCTGAATTTGCGAGTGTGAGTGAACCGGAAGACGCGAGCGTTGCATCTCCAGAGAGTGTGCGGAAGACAGGGACACTTGAAGCGTTCGCGACAATAAGTTCGCCAGGATCTCCGGGTGCTGTCGCACCAACCGCCGAGGTGCCGTTCCCGTACAAAATGCCGTTCGTCGTGAGTGAGCTATTTCCGGTACCGCCATACGCCACTCCAATCGTTCCCGCATTCCACGTACCACTGGTGAGTGTGCCAACCGCGGTCAATGAGGACGTCACCACGTTTGAAGCGAGTGATGTGCCAGTCAGTGTTCCGGCAGGTGCGATGACCGCGTTGGTTGAGGCGGTGGTGAGTCTTCCTTTAGCATCAACGGTGAATGACGGAATTGCAGTTGAGCTTCCGTACGAAGTTGCGGTGACTCCGGTTGAAGCAAGTGTCGCCGCCGCAGATCCAGGACCCGATGCGGTGACATCTCCGGTGAGTGCGGTGATGTATGCGCCGGGTGCTTGGTAGTCGGTACCAGAAACCGCAGACTGAACGGCTCCCGTGCCATTTCCTTTCAAAAGTCCCGTGAGCGTGGTAGAGCCCGTGCCACCATTTGCTACCGGTACCGTTCCAAGGGAGAGCGTGATTGGCGATGAACCAATCACAATTGGATTTGCAGAAAGCGAGAGAGCGCCTGAAGTAGAAAGCGTTGTCGTTGCAACGTCGCCGAGTGTTGAAGGCGTTCCGTTGCCGGTCCAGTACGCAAGATTGCCCACGGTCGGAACACTAGAGGTTGAAACATTTCCTGATCCTCCTCCGCCAGTCGTTGAGAGTGTTGTTCCATCAAACAAGAGCCCTGAACCAACGACGAGTGTTTGAATAGCGCTTGTGCCGTTGCCTCTCAAAATACCCGAAAGGGTTGTGGATCCAGTACCACCACGAGATGCGCTTAATGTGCCGGTCGTGTCAGAGAGCGCAATGCCAAGAGTTGAAGTAGAAATAGCGGTGACATTGCCGGTGACACCTGTTGTGTTTCCAAGGATGGAGTTCGCTGCAATTTGTGCGAGCTTCGTGAGTGAGATGCCGTTTGTCGCAAGAGAGAGCGTGCCTGAAGACCCACCAACAAATGCGCCGAGCGTCCCTGAGTATGAAAATTCGGAACCGGCCGTGAGTGAAGACGTTGCTACTGTACCGAGTGTTGAAGGGGTTCCGTTTCCGGTCCAGTACGCGAGATCACCAATGTTTGGTGTTGTTGAGGTGGAGACATTTCCAGAACTACTCCCCTCTTCATCAGTGTCACAAGCCCATACCTGCGACGACGAATTCCATTTCAAAATATCATTATCGTCACAACCACCAAGAAGTCGCAGACCTCCTGAAGTAACTTCAAGACCGGAGTTTGCAGACGATATCACCGTCACGCCAGACGTGATTGAGTCAATCGTAATTGAATCTGCTCCAACAATAATTCCGTCTCCTGCTCCCACCGCAAGCGCCGCGACAGCGGCTTCGCTTGCCGTATCACCCGTGAGACCCGCTCCTGCGGTAATTGAGGCGATGTAGTTGCCAGTCGTATCGGTACCAAGCGCAACGGCATCCGCTGAAATTGAAAGTGACCCCCCACTTCCAACGGTTGCGTCTCCCGAGAAAGAGGTGAATGTTGGAATACCTGAACCGTTGGCAATAAGCACTTGTCCTCCTGAGCCCACGGAGGTTACCGAGAGGGTTGAGCCGCCATTGCCATACAAAACACCGTTCGTAGTGAAGGTCGCTGCTCCAGTACCTCCACGACTAACCGCAAGAATACCGCTCCATGCGGGTGTAAAAGTAAAAGTGCTTCCTGAATTGGTTACGTTCAAAAGAAGATTCGTATCTGATGATGTTGCAATCGTCAGCGCTCCTGTTTGTGGAGACCCTCCACCATTTTGCGTGAGCGAGGTAACCCCATTGTTGATTGAGGAAGTTGCAGTCCATGTTGGAGTGCCGTTCACGAGTGCGAGCACTTGCCCATTTGTTCCTGGTGAGGTGGTGGTGATGGCACTTGTGCCGTTGCCAAGAAGTACGGCGTTTGAAGTGAGTGTTGTATTCCCCGTTCCGCCATTTGCAACGGGAAGTGTGCCTGAAGTGATTTGGTTTGCATTGATTGCAATCGCCGTGTTCGTGATTCCGGTGGCTCTTCCCTTTGCATCAACCGTGATAACGGGAACTTGAGAGGCGCTTCCGTAGGTGGATGCGGTGACGCCTGAGTTTGCGAGCGTAAGTGCGCCCGCAGAAGAAAGAGTGGCGTCGCCTGAAAGCGTGCGGAAGACCGGAACACTTGAAGCATTCGCCACAATGAGTTCACCAGGATCTCCTGCCGCCGTTGCTGAAATCGCACTTGTTCCGTTTCCATACAAAAGACCGTTGGTGGTGAAGGTGGTGTTGCCGGTACCGCCGTACGGAACACTGACCGTGCTTGCATTCCACGTTCCTGAAGAAATCGTACCGACGCTGGTGAGAGACGATGAGACCACGTTTGAAGCGAGTGATGTGCCGGTCAGTGTTCCGGCAGGTGCGATGACCGCATTGGTTGAGGCGGCGGTGATGAGACCTTTTGCATTCACGGTAAAAGAAGGTATGAGAGTTGAAGAACCGAAGGATCCCGTGTTTGCATTCACGGTGGCAAGAGTCGTTGAAATTGCGGTTGTTCCACTTCCCGAGACATCACCCGAGAGCGTAATCGTTTCGTTCCCCGTGAGGTATGTGCTGGTATCAACCGTGAGTGTTCCGTTTCCTCCGACCGTTTTAACAAAACCGTTTGTCGTAAGGTTTGAAAGTGTCGCGATGTTTTGGGATGTGTTTACGTTGAAAGAACCTCCCGAATATGAAAGACCTGTGCCGGCAGTTGTGGTTGCTGTCCACGTCGGCACACCATTCACGAGTGCGAGTGTTTGTCCGTTCGTCCCTGCTGACGTTGTGGCAATGGCGCCCGTGCCATTACCAAGCAGTACGGTGTTTGCGGTGAGTATTGCATTCCCTGTTCCGCCGTTTGAAACCGGGACCGTGCCGAGCGAGATGACGGCAGGAGAAGTGCCAATGATGATAGGAGAATTTGAAACGTTCACGGCACCGGTTCCTGAGAGCGTTGTCGTTGCAACATCGCCGAGTGTTGAAGGAGTTCCGTTTCCGGTCCAGTATGCGAGATTCCCCACCGTTGGAACACTGGAGGTAGAAACATTTCCGGAGCCCCCACCACCTCCCGTTGAAGAAAGGGTGGTGCCGTCAAAGGTAAGACCAGTACCGATGAGAAGTGTTTGCACCGCGCTCGTGCCGTTGCCTCGCAAGATTCCTGAGAGCGTGGTAGAGCCGGTACCTCCGCCAGGAACCGTCAGTGTTCCAGAGAGGCTTGGCGTGAACGTAAGAGTGTCACCTGAACCAGTCACGGCGATCGCGGAAGTGAGTCCATTTGTCACGCTTGTTGAAGAGGCAAGGGTCACGGTAGGACCGTCGGCAGTTTGGCCTAATGGGCCGATGGCGGTTACCGCAGAGGTCGCGTAGTCAGTGCCCGCAATAGCTGGCACAACTGCGCCTGATGCGTTGGTCTTGAGGAGAGAAGAAACGATGCTTGAAATGGCGAGATTTGTTGTCGTTGCTTGGCTCGTGGTTGCATTAACCGCCGTAAAGTTTTGAAACGTGCTACTTCCGGTAGCAAGAAGATTCCCAAAGGTACCAAGTCCTGTTGTCGTGATGTTGTCCGCCCCCGTGTCAATTGCGCCGAAACCGCTCGTGATGGAACCCGCATTTAACGCGCCAACGGAGGTGAGAGAGGAGTTCACGACCGAGGAGCCGAGTGTTGTTGCATCGAGGATGCGGAGATTGTTGATCAGATATGCGAAGGTGGAAGCAAGATTTATATTTCCGGAGGAGAGCGAAATGCCTCCTGCAAATGTTGACGTGGCAGATCCATTTGCAGTGAGCGCGCCCGCGATTGTGAGAGCACCCGCGGAAGTCAAACTGTTTGATGACGAGAAAAATTGCACGGCACCCGTTCCGCCACCACCTTGCAAAGTGAGTGTGTTGGAACCGCTCGCATTAAATTGCGGATTCGTTCCGGAGAGCGTGAGATGTCCACTTGAAAGAACTGGAATGTTTGAGCCCGACGGGGTTTGCGACGGTGTGAATCCTCCAACGGTTGATGCGTTGATCGCAAAACCAGATGAGACAACTCGTTGGCGTGGTGAAAGAGTTTCAAACGTAACGCCCGTACATGATCCAGAAATTTGCGCGGCAACTTCAATGGAAAGATACACGGCATCGTTGTCTTGAAAATTGTAGTCAAGCGTGTCGCCTCCCGCCGCGGTATCGCCGACCCCTGCGTTGAACACGCCGTTCTTTACGGAGACCGACATTGTGGAGGGGGTTCCTGCGGGCCACACTTTTGAGTCTGGTGCACCGACGGTCGCATCGTCATAGAGCGCGAAACGGAAACAGAAGTTAGTACCCGTGCCGCCGAGCAAATTTCCGTTTGAATCAAGCAGGCGACCTTGTGTGTTTATAATTTCCGGAACACCAACCGCTGCGTGCACGGCGCCGTATGGAAATAGCACAGAAAAGACCGCTAGAGCGAGGGCAAAAAACCGCGTCAGGAGAACTCCTGTACGTACCGAAAGTGCAGCTGAAGTTAGTACGTTCTTATTCACAGTTTGTATACAGGTTATTCTACTACGCCGTTTCAAAGAAAACCCTTGAAAGACAAGGGTTTTCTCAAGGATTCTGCGACAAAAAAGGAGGATAAGAATTGATGAAGAACCTGCCGGATTTGAAGGGTGCAAATGACCTTCAAAGAAGCTCTCTATCCCCTCATATGGGAAACTTTGTGTGAAACTCGTCTTGCCGAGACGATAAAGCTAAGCAATACAACCTGAAATCTTTCAGGGTATGCATGTTCCCATAATTGGTTTTTATCTAAACGAAGCAGTTTTGCTTAAAAACCTACACAAAAAAGGAAGGCCGGCTGACCCCTTCCAGGACTCGATGGGAGTACACCTTTGAGAATATTGGGGTCAGCCGACCTGTGGATAGCACCTATCCACAGGAGGTGTTTACGCGGTACGGCGCGCTCGGGAACGATCGTTTTCGGTGAGCTGTTGTTTGCGAAGGCGTACGCTTTTTGGAGTAATTTCCAGATATTCGTCTTCGGTCATGACTTCGAGACCGCGCTCAATAGTAATTTCAAAAGAAGGAAACAGAACAATCGCTTCGTCGGTACCGGAAGAACGCACGTTTGATTGCGCCTTTGCTTTCGTAGGATTCGCCATCATCTCTTCTCCCTTAGAAGTGTTTCCAATAATCATGCCTTCGTACACTTCGGTTGCAGGAGTGATATAGAGCACGCCGCGTTCTTGAAGACTCCAGAGTGAGTAGCCGAGCGACTTACCGGTTGCCATTGAGATCATTGAGCCGACTTGTCGCTTTTTTATTTCGCCCGCATATGGTTTGAAAGCGACGAAGCGTGAAGAAAGAATTCCTTCTCCTTTCGTATCAATAACAAATTGATTTTTATATCCAAGAAGTCCGCGCGTTGGACCAAGAAGAGTGAGACGTACGCCACTTCCCTCCACTTTCAAATCTTGAAGTACGAATGCTCGCTGACCAAGCTTTTCAATAATCGGACCTTGGAATTCAGACGGGCTGTCAATAATGACTTCTTCAAACGGCTCGGTCTTCACGCCGTTCTCTTCGTGCATGATTACTTGCGGTTGAGAAACTTGTAACTCGTATCCTTCGCGTCGCATATTTTCAAGCAAGACGGCGACGTGAAGCTCGCCGCGACCCGACACGCGAAATGCATCTGAACCTGCAAAATCAATTTTGAGTCCCACGTTCACTTCAAGCTCCTTCAAGAGGCGCTCGCGAATTTGTCGGCTCGTCACATACTTCCCTTCTTTCCCTGCGAAAGGCGAATTATTGACGAGGAAGTTAAGTACGATGGTTGGCTCATCAACAGCGATTGCAGAAAGTGGCGCGGCTCCCTCGTCTGTGGTTATGGTTTCTCCTATATAAATGTCGGGGAGTCCGGCAATAAGCGCGATGTCGCCCGCGGATGCACTCTCGGCCTCCACGCGCTCAAGACCCTTAAAGGTAAACACCTTGGTCGTACGGCCTTGGCGTACCTCACCGGTAGGTTTCTTGATAAAAACGTTCTGGTTGGGACGAATTGTTCCTTCGTAGATACGTCCTACGGCAAGGCGTCCCATGAAGTTGTCATACGCGAGGTTAAAGGGCTGAAGCATAAGCGTTGCTTCGGCAGAATGCCCTTCTGACGCCGCGGGTACGTGCGCAAGTACCGTATCAAGAAGCGGCGTGAGGTCTTTTGAGTCATCCGCGAGTTTCTTCTTCGCAATTCCCTGTCGGCCAATGGCATACACCACAGGGAAATTGGACTGTTCGTCAGTTGCTCCAAGCTCGAGGAAAAGCTCAAGTACCTGCTCTTCGCACCGAGCAGGGTCTGCTGCGGGCTTATCTATTTTATTAATAACCACAATCGGCCTCAGCCCGAGCTCAAGAGACTTCTTCAGAACGAAACGTGTTTGTGGCATCGGACCTTCCTGTGCGTCCACAATAAGGAGCACGCAGTCAATGGAGCGGAGCACGCGCTCTACTTCAGAGCCGAAGTCGGCGTGGCCGGGAGTATCCACTATGTTGATTTTCGTTCCTTTGTACTCAACTGCCGCGTTCTTTGCGTAAATAGTGATACCGCGCTCACGCTCAAGCGTGTTTGAGTCCATGGAGACACCCTCAACCGCCGCGCCCGTTTGGCGGAGAATGGCGTCGGTCAGGGTCGTCTTCCCGTGGTCCACGTGCGCGATGATGGCGATATTTCTGATTTCCATGAAAATAAAAATGGCCTTCTGGCCGTTCTTCGTACAGTACCCTTTTCCGAATGCTAAGTCAAATCACTGCTTGAGGCCAAGACCGGTGCGAATAAGATAGATATTGAATGCAAGGAAGACGACTGCGAGTGCAACGAGAATGCCCACTGAGAGCAGAATTGGTACGTCGGAGGTTCCCAGGAAGCCGTATCGGAAACCATTGATGATATAGAAAATCGGATCAAACTTCGTGACGGTTCCCCAAAAGCTCGGGAGAGATTCTGTCGAGTAGAAAACGCCGCCCAAGTACACAAGTGGGGTGAGCACAAATGTAGGCACGAGGTTAATCCCGTCAATTGATTTTGCATACACACCGTTCACGAGTCCTGCGAGCGAAAAGACAACACTTGTCAGGATAAGGAACAGGAGAATAATCCAAAAGCTATGTACGACCAGATGTGTGAAAAAGAGTGAAACGAGGAGAACAAGAGCGCCTATCACCACACCGCGCACGACACCGCCTGCAATATAGCCAGCGACGAGAAGCCACGGCGGCGTCGGAGATACGAGGATCTCATCAATAGTGCGTGCGAAAAACTTTGACATGAACATCGTAAACGAGGTGTTCATGTATGAATTCGTAACTACCGAAAGCATGACGAGACCCGGAACGACAAATAGAATGTAGGACACGCCCTGAACTTCACCGATACGTGAGCCGAGAAATGCGCCGAAAATAAGGAAGTAGAGTGCCGACGTTATGATTGACGGCAAAAAGGTTTGGGGCCAAATGCGCATAATGCGCACCACGTCCTTGCGGACGATGGTGTAAAAAGAAATCCATTTTTGGTACGGGGTCATGGTTTTTCTGTGGTGAGCTGGATGAACACTTCTTCAAGGCGTCCTCCGCGATATCCGTCTTTCTGTTCCGACTCGTTGTGCATGGCGAGTACTTCTGCCATCGTGCCGTTCACAATGATCTCGCCCTTATTAATAATCGCGACGCGGTTCGCGAGGCGCTCCGCCTCCTCAAGATAGTGGGTCGTGAGAAGAATGGTGACGCCTTTTTTAGTGAGCCCTTGTAGGTATTCCCACATGCTTCGGCGAAGCTCAACATCAACGCCGGCGGTTGGCTCATCAAGAATAAGGAACGCGGGCTCATGAATAAGTGCGCGCGCAACCATGAGACGTCTCTGCATCCCGCCCGAGAGCGTGCGCACCGCATCAAATCGTTTCTCGTAGAGAGCAAGGCCTTTCAATATTTCTTCTGCGCGAGGAATCGCAACGGAGCGCGGAATACCGTAATAGCCGGCCTGGTTCACAATGATATCGAGCACTTTGCCGAAATAGTCGATGTTGAGGTTCTGTGGCACCACACCCACGTGGACGCGCGCGTTTTCAGGCTCCTTGTCCATATCAACACCAAAAACTTCAACTTTTCCGCCTGTCTTTGAGACAAGCCCGGTCACAATACCAATGAGTGTCGTCTTCCCTGCACCGTTGGGGCCAAGAAGCGCGAAGAAATCGCCTTTCGGTATTTCAAGCGATACTTCTTTGAGGGCGTGGGTGCCGGTTGCGTACGTCTTTTCTAGATTTTTTATGGAGAGCGCGGATTCCATTTGTGGGGGATTGTAGCACGCACGCTTTATACAAGCGTCATACGCGTCACAACTACATGTTCGGAGACAATCGTTCCTTCCATACGAACCGGCCCCACGCCAAAGTACAGTTGTAGCGAATCTTCAATCAAAGGGCACGGGTACCAGCCGCTTTTCGTCTCGCAGTCGCTCCCATTTCCAAAGACGATTGCTTTGGTCATGACTTCCCCATTGGCGAGACGATATACCAAATACGGGATTTCCTGTCCCGTACTGTTTTGTGTGTATTCAATAGTTCCAGATGCATCAAAAGAGCCAGATACTGCGGGGAGCGCGAACGTGGGACCAACGAAAACTGCTTCGGGACGGACAGATGTTTCAAGTGGTTTTTCTCCAATCATTAAGATTGTGTAGAAAAAGAGAAACACGACCGCAATACCTGCGATAACTTTAAGCATCAACGTAGGGTATCAGTACGTACCGTAAGAACTGATGAACGAGCTATACCGGCAATTCAACTATGAAGGTGGTGCCTTTGCCCTCCCCTTCTGATTCCACGCGGATAGTACCTCGGTGGGCTTCTACAATGTTCTTCGCAATAAAGAGACCATAGCCGGTTGAGTGCACGTTTATTTTCTGCGAGTCCTTGCCGTGGCCGCCTTCGGTGAAGAGATGCTTTTTATCTTCGTCCGTGATTCCAACGCCCGTGTCTTTCACCGTAAAGACATATTTGCTTTCTTCTTTTTTGAGAGATGTCTGCACAAAGCCTGATGGTGTGTAGTTAATTGCGTTTTCTATTATATTGCGAAATACGTGATCGCCGAGCTGTCCTGGGTCGCCCTGAAGCAGGTAGGGCGAAACCAAGTCTGGAACGGCAAATGAAAGCGCAAGTCCCTTCTGTTTCGCCATCCCTTGGGCCTTTTCAACCGCCTCGGCAATTACTTTTTTCAGATCAAACGCCACCATTTGAAACGTCGTTGTGCCTTTTTTCAGGTTGGAAGCGGCAAGAATGTCGCTGATAGAGCGTACGGCATCGCGGGTACCCGAGAGCGCCGTTTCCGCAAATGACTTCGCTCCTTGTGGGAGCGGGCCTAAGTCGCCTTCGGCGAGCTCTGCGAAAGCTCCTTGGTCCTTCGTGAGGAACCCTTTCACTTCGTGCCCCACGAAGTGAATGAGTGACTCCTGACGCTGATTGGTGTCTTTTAAGTCTCCGGCAAGCACTTCTATTTTGTGGCGCTGTACGACCTCGCGAAGCGCACTTTGCTGGAAGAGATAGCCGAAAATCGCGGTGAAAACAAGCGTAATGCCTATCAAAAGCTGGTCCTTAAGAGAGTCCACGAAAAGGAACTGGGCCGAGATGAGAAGCAGAATAAGATAAATCAAAACCTGTATACCAAACGACTGTACGCGGAAGAGCTCAAGGTTCGTTATTGAATACACAAGAACAATGAGAAACACAGGGAGGGCAAGCAATCCGTAAAAAAGGAACTCGTGATGGGAAGTGAGCCACACGACGAACGAGCCTATCGCAAAGGTACCGAGAAACATAAAGAGCGAGGCGATGATTGCGTAGAGGGGTTTTGAGGGAAACGTGGAGTACGGAACGCGCGCCCAGAAATACGCGAGAAGCCCCAAGATGATGACCTCTGCATAAAGCGGATACGCGGCGAGGATGCCGTGCCCGAAGGGATTGCAGAGCCCATGGAAGAATCCGGAAGTCAGATTGCCGTTAAATATGACCAGGAGAGGCGCAAGAAGGATGAGCGGAAACAGAAGTCGAAGGAATGTGGGTACGCGTCCGCCATAGAGAAGCAGTGCGGCAAAATATGCGCCGAGGACAAAAAAGGCTATCTCAAGAAAACTGAGTGTCGTCTGCGCCGCGTAGAGTGCCGCCTCGTTTCCCGAAACCCAGGTGATGAGGTCGCCAACAAGCCAGAGCGAAAAGGCGCCTACAAATAATGCAAATATTCTCTTTGTTCTGCCTTCGTGTGAAGAAACGAGGATGAAGCCTGCCACCAAGAGAAGCACCATGATGGGCACTATGTGTACGTAGTACGCAACGGCATGTAGGTCTTCCCCACCGACGCCAAGAAGCGGAGTGCATCCTTGTGGCACCACCTGACGAAAATACTGATACACGCTCACGGCTGGCGCGGCGAAAACGGCAAGCGTAAAGACGCCAAAAATGAAAATATCAAGCAAACGATCAGACCAAAAAAGAAAAACCTCTTTGAAATGGGCCCACTTGGATGCACCTGGCATTGGGTTCTAGTCTACCACCGCGAAGCAGTGGTTATGCTGGAAGCTCAACGATGAAGGCCGTGCCCTTCCCTTGCCCTTCGGACTCGGCGCGAATGGTGCCATGGTGAGCTTCCACAATATTCTTGGCGATGAAGAGGCCGTATCGATTACGATACGGCACGTTCGTTCGGCGAACACCAACAACATACCAGTTGTTGGTGTTACCTCACTCACGTCCCGTAGCCGGTGGAGTGTACGTTTATCTTTTGCGAATTTTTGGTGAACTCTTTCTAATATGCGTCAGAGCGCTTGGCAATGCGATGAATCACGATGAGATCTTCATCCCTGTCAAAAAGAATACGGTAGTCTCCTACGCGCGTGCGGTATCCGCCAATCGGCGGCTGGAGCTTCTTGGTGTGCGGAGCGTGAATGCCAAGAGCACCAAGCTCATCAATGGCATGCGCGATGTGTTTTCTTGCTTTTGCGGGTATGGAATCGAGTGCTTTTCGTGCCGACACCTTGAGGAACACCCTATACATAGCGTGCTCGTACGTCCGCCCAGTCGACGAGCGCTTCTTTGTGCGCCGAGAGCCGAGCGGCAGCAAGATCGATGGCATCGCGCAAATCTTCCACCATGTCGACGCCAACCAAAGAGGCAACGGGAATGCCGTCTTTCTCCAAAACGACCACGTCTCCTTTGTCACGGACACCGGACACGACTGCACCGAGATTCACTCTCGCTTTTGAAATAGGCATTTTCTTAGTCATGGTAATGTATATTGAGTAATATGCATCAATATTACTCCTCTTCGGGTGGGTGTCAATACCCCGATACTGACGTGCAGGTCGGCGCCCACCACCCCGACTGGGGTCGAGGTGGAACTTTCTTTAGGCAGGCAGCTCAACGATGAAGGTCGTGCCCTTCCCTTGTCCTTCAGACTCGGCGCGGATAGTACCGTGATGGGCTTCCACAATATTCTTGGCGATGAAAAGACCGTAGCCGGTTGAGTGCACGTTTATTTTCTGTGAGTCCTTGCCGTGACCGCCTTCGGTAAAGAGTCGCTTCTTGTCTTCGTCCGTAATGCCAACGCCGGTGTCTTTTACCGCAAATACGTAGTGACCGTTTGTTCTCTTGAGGGATACATCAATTGAGCCGGAGGGGGTATACGCAACCGCGTTGTCTATCAGGTTCCGAAGCACGTGGTCGCCAAGTTCCGCTTTGTCGCCCGTCATGGTGCATGTTGCGCGTGTGCTCTCATAGCTAAAGGTGAGCTTGAGACCTTTCTTCTCTGCCGCCGGTCGCGCCTTTTCAACTTGTTCTTTAGTAAGAGCACAGAGATCAAGCAGAGTCATTTGGTATGAAATAGTTCCCTTCTTTTGGTTTGAAGCCTTGAGAAGCGCCGTTACAGACTCAACTCCCGTACGTGTTTCGGCAAGCGCCTGAGTGACGAGCGGCTTCATGCCGTCTGAAAGTTGCCCATAATCCCCTTCCGAAAGCGAAGCAAATGCTCCCTGCGCCTTCGTGAGAAACCCTTTAACCTCATGTCCCACGAAGTGCATAAGTGTCTCCTGCCGTTTATTGGTCTCTTCCAAGTCTGCAGCAAGTCTTTCAGTCTGCTCGCGAAGTTTTATCTCGCGAATCGCACTTTGCTGAAAAAGGTATCCAAACACTCCCGTCAGGAGAAGTGTTATTCCCACGAGGACTTTATTTGTCGTTGAGGTGACAAATAGGTATTGGGCCGAAACAAGGATGAGGATGAGATAGATCAAAACCTGAACTCCAAAAGCCTGCACTCGGAAAAGTTCGAAGTTTGTGATGGAGTACACGAGAACGATGAAGAAGGCTGGCAGTGCAAGAAGACCATAGAACAAGAATTCGTAGTAGTAAGTAACTGACGCGAGATACGAACTTAATGAGAACGTGCCCAAAAAGAGGAAGAGGGACGCAACGATTGCGTATAGAGGACCTTTGTGCGGGAGAGATAGTTTAGGTATGCGCGAACCGAGAAAAACAAGGAGTAGGAGTAGGGCTACCTCGGAATAAAGCTTGTAGTGCGTAAGCGACTCATTCTCAAACGATTCACACACCGCATAGTTAAACTCGTGTGTGGACTGCCCTGTGAGGGTGATAACTAGAGGCGCCAGTAGAACTACAGGGAAAAAGACTCTTAGTGCAATCGGTAGTTTCTGACCATACACAAGCAGTGCGGCAAAATAGGTACCGAGCACAAAGAAAGCTACCTCAAGAAAATCAAGTGTTGCCCAAAATGCGTATATTGTGTAGTAGTTTGCCGACACCCACGTAATAAGATCTCCAACAAGCCAAAGTGCAAATGTACCAACGAATAATGAGAAAATCCCCTTTAATTTGTTTTCTCTTGAGCGGAAGAAGACAAAGCCTCCTACTATCAAGAAGACCGCAATAGGTACAAGGTGAGAATACAACGCAATCGGAGTGGTCCCCGTCTCAAGCTGCAACAAAGAACAGCTGTTTATTAGTGAGTCTGCCATACGTTTTTTGTATTTATTATGAGCTTATTTTCCATTTTTTCACTAACACTCTTCTTAAGAGATGGTGGGTAGCAGAACCAGAACTCTTCACCTTCAACATCAATTGGATCAAGTGGAACAATCAGTGGCTTACAACCAAATATTTCTTCCACCGCAACAAACGCGGGGAGAAAAACATTTCGAGAAAACTCGAGTTCGCGACCATCAAGAAGAAAATTTTCAAAGAGAATACCGTGAGTCAAAAACATAGTAAGCATTGCAGCGTAAGAATCATTTACATTTACTCCATTTCTCTTAAACCAAGTCGAGCCATCGATAAAAACATCTTGTTGGTTAAGTGAAGGACTTTGAATCGAAAAAAGTTCGTGATGAAAATTCATCAAATCCTGGCCCCACAATGTTTTCACTTGAGATATTTTCTTACCATCTTCCTTTGAAAAATCGATGACTTTCATATACTCCGTTTTTGATTCTCCACTTTTTCCAAAACCATAATGAAACCCAAGATGCCCTAGCCGATGCTTGCCAAGATTACCTGATACAAATTTATCATCTTGATACTCCCAAAATACCGGCTGAAGATCCATTAGGTCGGCAAAACTCAAGAAGCGTAGCTGCTCATAGTTTGGAGTGGCTTGCCGACAAAGAACCGCAACGCCTTCGCCCTGAAACGTATTTGGCATTTCTCCATAGACACTTCTAACGTGTTCTTCTATTTTTTTACAAAGTTTCTTGTCTTCCCTTCTTTCTTTCAAAAGCTTAACTGCTTCTGTAATTGGCGTATATACGTAATCGCTGAAAGCCTGTCGAGAGGCTAGTATTTTATTTTGTTCACTCTCCTTCATAGGTACCGAGATCGACTGAACACGAATCTCCGTTGGATTCATCACACGTTATCTCCTCACAAGAAGATGAGCCTTCTGAGCAGGCTGTTTCGCAATTGTCGTTTGCACAACCTGCAAACTCATATCCTTTGATTCTAAAGACGCGGTATTCATTAAACTGATTAGGGGGACACGCGCCTTCTATGCTGCAGTCGCGTACATAACAGGACATAAGCGAAGAGTCACAGGAAGTCTCGACTAACATAACAAAATCCTTCTTGTACCAATACTTGTAGAGACTCAAGGATATGACCGCAACTACTGCGAGAAAAAAAATAAAAAAGAGGGCAGTATCCGCTGAGCGGCCTTCTCGTGGGGTAACTACGGTCATACGGTCCAGTATACGGTTTATTTGCGGCCTGATTCCTGGTGGTGTGCAAAACAAAAGGCGCCCGAGACTAAGCTCGAGCGCCCAATTTTTACTTAAACCTCTTTGCCCACTGAAGTACACCCGTGATTGAACACATCATGAGGGCGATATACAGGGGGTAGGACGCATCCACAATCGTCCAATGAACCGCAAGTAGATTGACCAGACTTGCGATCGCGGCGAGTTGCCAGCTAAGCAAATTCTCACTGCTCGGATCCAAATAGCTCTTTTTTAGAGTTGGATAGGAACCGATCGCATCAACTACGATGATGAGAAAAAGGCCGAGTTCAGCCGACCGATAGAACCACCAAACCATCAAGGTAAAGACGGCACCAGCGAGACTGTACATATCGCTCTTCTCCCAGCTCCCACTACCACCGCGGAACGAGATGACAATCGCTGTCGAACTCGTTCCTGCGACCATGGTCCAAGCGATAATGGAAGCGAACAGACTTTCCGCCGCCTCTTCGTAAAACAGCGCGGCGATGAGGGCGACAACGGTCCACACCCACCAACTCGTATAACTCGGCTGCACTTCCTTGCGGAAGATGGCCCGGAAATACGGCCAGAAAGCAGTGACATGGATCAATCCTGCGAGCAGGCCGATCCACCACTTTGACTCGTGAGTCAGTAGCAGTTCGAACACGTGCCTACTCCTTTTGACTGAATTCAAGGATCAAGATAACCAGGAAAACCCTAGCTACCCTCCTCTTTATACTATACCATACCTTGTCCAGAATTGCAAGCCCTCCGCCCCTCCCCACCCTCCCGCCAATCCAGCCCGTATTTCCTACTCCTTTTCCGCAGTCACCTAAAAACCTACTAAGTTGACTACACAATTAATTATGCTATTGTAAATAGCAGAAGTTTGTCCTTCGTTAACCAAGTGAGGTCCATCATGAAAGAGAGAATTACTGCGCATTTGCAGAGAAAAATTCGTGACGGCAGTACGGCCATTGCGAAGCAATTCCAAATCCAACCAGCTTTCGAGGGAGTTGTCGTACCAAACGATCCTCTCGGAGAAGAGGTAGCGTACTCACCCGTCAAAGGAATCGTTCACAAGTATCCAAACCGGGTGCTTTGGAAAACGACATGCCGCTGCGCAGCTCACTGTCGCTTCTGTACAAGAATCCGACAGATCGGTTCACCGGAGGGAGATTTGCTGGAAGCTGACATTGAGTCAGCGCTTCAGTACATCGGCTCTCACCCGGAAGTCGATGATGTAATCTTGAGCGGCGGCGATCCGTTTGTCGTTCCCAAGACGTTGCTACGGGTTATTGCGGGATTGCGAGAGATTCCATCGGTGCGTGTGGTTCGCATTGGAACTCGTCTACCGATCCACTCGCCGAAAAGTATGGCTTCGCCACAAGTGGTAAAAGCGCTTCGTGAGCTTCAGGCAAGCGGAGCAAGCTTCCAGACGTACGTGTTGGTGCACGCAAATCATCCGAATGAACTCGACTACGAGGTCCTGGATGTGCTGCGCACCATACGTGCATACGGATTTCCAATGCTCTCGCAAACGGTATTTCTCAAGGCCGTAAACGACGCAGAAGAAGTTCTGGAAGAGCTTTTCAAGAAGCTCTACTACGCTGGCGTCATTCCGTATTACCTGTATCGGTGCGACTACGTAAAAGGTCTTGAGCATTTTGTCTGCGATATGGCGCGGGAACGCGAAATCATGACGGCGCTTCACAAACGCATGTCTGGAATTGCATTGCCGCAATATATCGTCGATGTCGAAGGCATCGGTAAAATACCGGTTCCGCTTGGTTTCTGGGACGTTCCCGATATCACGCGTTGCCGGGACTACACCGACAAAGTCATCCAACTGTAGGAAGGAGGAAGCGATGAAAATATTGATTCTTTACAACGTCGCTACCGCACTCAAAAAGGGCGACGAGCGGGATCTGATCTGTGAACAGGAAATCCGGATCATTGTCCCGCTCGTCGTCTCCCTTCTGCGGTCAAAGGGATACGACGTCGAGACACTCGAGGCTTCAATGGTGCTCTGGGAAGAACTCAAGGCGCGGAAAGGATCCTTCGATATTGTCCTCAACATGGCCGAGGCATTCGGAGGCACCAACACTAATGAGGTGTTGGTGCCGATGATGCTTGAGGCGCTTGAAATCCCGTTTACCGGGGCGTCGGCCCATAACATGAGCCTCACGCTCGATAAAGCGCAAACAAAGTTGGTCGCGCTCGCAAACGGAGTTCCAACGCCGCTGTATCAAATATTTCGGAGGGAGAACGAGATGCTACAGAATGGGCTTCCGTTTCCTCTCATTGTTAAGCCAGTACGAGAGGAGGCAAGTATTGGGATCCGTTTCGATAGCGTCGTGCACAAGCTGGAATCATTGGAACGGAAAATAGGCGACGCGTTGCGACTCTATCGGCAACCGGCGATTGTCGAAGCATTCGTGCTTGGTCGTGAGATTTCAGTTGGAGTAATTGGCAACGGCGATGACCTGCACACACTTCCTGCGCTCGAGTTCTTGTTCGAGGGAGCCGCAAACCCCTTTGAGCAAATCCGATCCTACGAATACAAGTGGGGCGGTAGGCAGGAACAGATGGTGCAAGCCGTACTTCCGACCGACGTATTGAATCTCCTCAGTGAATACACAAAACGTATGTTTGTGGCAACGGAGTGCCGGGACTATGCTCGCATGGACTTCCGAGTTCGTGAGGACGAAGAGGTATTCCTGCTCGAGGTTAACTACAACCCCGGGATTGGTCCAAATACGCATGGTCTCAATAACACTCTCACCAAAATGGCGTCCTTTGAGGGTTGCGGGTTCGAGGACCTGATTGAACGGATTCTCGTGACAGCCATACGACGCGAACGATTGATGTAGAATTGGGGCACCTAACTGGGTGCCCCTTACTTTTTATATGTCGCGGATACAAGACATTTTTATTGCAAATACTGCTGAGGCGTTTGCCGATCTTTTGGAAAACTCCACCTCCAACGATGCTAGAAAAGAACGAATCTCACATGAGATGGACTTGTCCCAGCGTGCGCAGTTTTGGGGAGGAGATAACAAAATCATCATTACGCCTGAGCCAATTCCAGCCGCATTGCTCAAATGTAACAAGGGGCACCTCGGGTACGGCAACGTAGTAAACTTGTGGCCTAAGGAGCCGGGGCTTCGTCTTTGTACGGCGATCACAAGAGATGCGGAATTGATGGATAAGCTTTATGACCTTCTTCGCGGGAATCCCGCTACGCGTATTTGCTCATACGCAGTAACGAAAGAATATGTTGCACTCGTAAAACTGCTGCGAGATGAGATTGGCAACCTCAGTGTGGTTAACTTATCTAAGATAGAAAAGCCTGCTGAACTAGCGGAAACTATCGATTCAAAAAATGGATTTCGTACCATAATCATCGGCCTTTTTCCGAAAGATGGAGTGAAAATACCGAATGGCTCGATATGCAAAGACAAAATGGAGGTTCTTGTAGCCATATTAGGATTCCTGAATGCCAATAAGGGATTCGTTATAAAGATCCACAAAGGTGAATCCGGTTGGGGGATTAAGATTGTTGATGAGGAAGAAGCTAAACGCTTTGATACGTCACAACTGGCCACATGGTTGGACAACCTACTTCAATCGGAAGACATCTGGGAATTTGCACCCTATGTCGTCGAAGAATTTATTCCAACGGACGCAAGTCTCGCTGGCGGCTTTCCTTCTGGGGAAGGATGCATATCAGAAACTGGATTTGCATTTAGTTACATCTGCGGACAAGAAGTAACGCGAGAAGGCGAATTTGAAGGTATATCAATCGACACGTCTCTTGCCGAGATCAGTGAACGTATCAAAATAGCTCTCGATTGCATCGGTAACAAGCTTTTTACGCTCGGGTATAGGGGTGTATTCGATGTTGATTTTGCAGCTGGCACGGACGGAAATTTATATATTCTCGAATGCAATGCTCGAATGACCGGAGGTACCCACGTGTATGATGCAATTTCCCATCTCAAGCTGAACAACCTCAAGAATCGATATGTATTTTCAAAAGATTCATTCCGATACGGAGACGTTACGTTGAGTCCGACAGAAATCTTACAAACGCTTTCTGATTTACTCTATCCTATAGATCAAGAACAGCGCGGTATCCTAGTCTCTTTTTTAAGTTCGAATCGTCCGGTCATGGGCGTTGTTGTAATTGGGGATGATCGTCAGGACGTCGATTCTTTGATGAATCAAATGAGGAGCGTGGTTTTGAAATGCGTAAAATGATAAAATGACCCGTATGGAGAAAGTGAAATTGTTGCAAGTAAAACCCTTCCAAGAAACACTTGGCGGTGGCTACTGTGGCCCCGCAAGCCTCAAGATGGTTCTCGGGTTTTGGAATCTTGAGAAAAATGAGGAGGAGATCGCGCAGAAATGCAAACGCAATCTTGAGCTTGGCACCGACGATGCTTCTCTAAAAGAAGCGGCCGAGTCATATGGTTTTACTGTTGAGATTGAAAACAATTCCTCGTTCGACTCCATGCAGCAATGGCTCGATCGTGGCGTACCAGTCATCGTTAATTGGTTTACTCGTGGGCGAACGGATTATGGCGACAGTGAAGTACCTGATGGACACTATTCGGTCGTGGTAGGGCTTGACGCTTCGAACATCTATCTACAGGACCCGGAAATTGGCACACTGCGCATACTTTCGCGTGAGGACTTCATGCGTGTCTGGTTTGACTTTAAGCCCGCGCATATCACGAAATGGGAAGATATGATTATCCGCCAACTGATTGCGATACAACCTGCTACGAAATAGTATTCTCCATTTCCTGAACCGCATCGGCAAATATTTTAATGCCGTTTTTCGCGATTGCTTCTGTCAAAATGAGCGGTGGTAAAAAGCGCACCACGTTGCTGTAGTAACCACCCAGTTCAACGATAAGACCATTTTCGTAGCAGAGTTTTTTCACCAGCTTTGCTGCTTCTGGATACGCATCTTTCTTGGACTTATCCTGAACAAATTCAATACCAAACATCATTCCTATCCCGCGCACATCACCAATGTAGCGTGAAGTTCTCTGAACCTCTTTTAGATTTGTAATCATCTCTTCACCAAGCTTCGCGGTATGCGAAGCAACGTCGTATTTATCGATAAATTCGAGCGCAGCCGAACCAGCCACCATTGCAAGCTGGTTGCCTCTAAACGTTCCGATGTGGGTGCCTGGTTCCCATACATCAAACTCTTTACGATATAAAATGAGCGAGAGAGGATATCCATTTCCTCCAATTCCTTTCGACATGGTGACTATATCTGGAACAGCACGTGTATGTTCGAAGGAAAATAGTTTTCCCGTTCGATAGAATCCGGACTGAATTTCGTCAAAGATAACGAGTACGCCGTTCTTTCTGGCGATATCGGTCACCTGTTCAAGCCACCCCGTGCTTGGTATGTAGGTCCCTCCTTCACCCTGTACGGGTTCAATAATTATTGCCGCTGGCTTATCAATGCCCGAGTGTGGATTCGTTAAACAATACTCGAAATACCGTATGCACTCTCCCGTACATGGTCCATCGACTCGTGCGAAAGGACAACGGTACGGACTACAAAATGGCATGAAGTGTATTCCAGGAATAAGGGGCGTGACTGATTTGCGATGAGAGAGTTTACTGGTCACACTAAGCGCACCCATGGTCATTCCGTGGTATCCACCCTGAAACGCAATGATCGTATGTCGACCTGTGACAATGCGAGCGAGCTTAAGCGCCGACTCAACGGCGTCTGAGCCCGTAGGCCCACCGAAGTTTATTTTTACCTTATCGCGTAGTGTTGGTGGAAGAGCTTGATTCAAACGCTCCATAAAAGAGATCTTTGCCGATGTGGGAAAATCGACTGCTTGAGTGAGAGCGTCCCCTCGACCATTTACTGCGTCGAGTATGTAGGGATTGTTATGCCCAAGATTAAAAACGCCGCATCCGGAGAGAAAGTCGATGTATGCATTGCCATCGACGTCCTCGATGATCGCACCTTTCCCGTTTGCAAACGCAATCGGAGTTCCTCTTGGATACGAGCGATTATTACTTTCGAGTTCGTCTTGCTTCTTAAGCAAAGCGCTCGATTTTGCTCCCGGTACAGATGCCGTCACAATTTTTGCCCGATCACTTGAATGGAGTTTTTCGAACATAAGATTTTTAGTAAGGTCTCTCGAGCCAGCTCGACGGAATGAAATCTTTAACTACAGTCCCCATTCCTTCCTTGGCAGCTTCTTCGTATACAAATCGTGCCAATTGTATATCGAGAACCCCAAGGCCAAACGGAGAAAAAATAACGGGTTTGCCGGACTCGGGGGCCTGTTTGACTCCAAGCAGAAGTTCCCCGAGAGAAGTGGTGACAAAGTTCGTTGCCCCTGTTTCTTGAGAAGCAAGATGAATACTCGTATGCTCTCGGTTCACATGATCGAGATCATCAACAACGTTAATGCTGTTTTTAATGATACCCACACCTAAGTCACGTAGGGAGAGATGGAGGATGATCGCATCCCCCCTAAAGAGGTCCGTGTCATTCACATGTGGTACAGATGCCGTTGTGGCAAAAGATACGAGTTTTGATGACCCGTATGCTTCTGCGGCACTATCACATATGCGAACGTCGGCATCAACGATTTCAACCGTTTTTGAAAGAAACTTTTTCGCTTTTTCTGTATCGAGGTCAAATATGTTTACCGCTTTAATATTTTTGAACTGTGAGACGAGAAATTTTAGAATCTCGAAATTAATCAACCCGCACCCAATGAGACTCACGTCTTCAATCGTTCTATTGCCCGCAAGCACTTTTGCAGCAAGCGCGGCACTTGCCGCGGTTCTCTTTGCACTTATGATCGATCCTTCAAGAATTCCGTACGGGCGACCCGTTTCAAGGGAATTTAAGATAATGGCTGCCGAAGCACGATCAATACCGTGTTTAACGTTCTCTGGAAATGAGGCGATCCATTTAATGCCTGCTGCGCCCTGAATGTATGCGGGTAGACCGATAATTCTATCTTTTGCCTTATCTGGGAAACGAAGAAACGTAGAATGAGGTAAGGTGCTGTCACCTTTTTGATGTGAAATATACGCATCCCGAATAATCTCAATGATGCGATTCTCTTTGCCAGAAATAATTTTCCCAACATCATCGCCCGTGAGAATGCAGAGCTTATCGTTTTTGTGTGACATATCTATATATTCATAGAAACCTCTCCAAGATTTTCATTGACCCAAGCTGGATCGTAAACGGTATCCAAATATCTTTCTCCGCGATCGGGAAAAATCATGACGACGTTTGAGCCAGCAGGAATCTCGTTTTTCATTTTTAGAAAAGCACTGACTACTGCACCGGAAGATCCACCAGCAAAAATAGCTTCCTTTTCAAGGAGTAGCCTGCACCCGATGACGCAGGCTTCGTCTCCCACGTGCACAACCTTATCAGCCATATCATCTCGATATAAATTCGATCGAGCTGACGAACCGTGCCCTGGCACCAGCCGCTTCCCGGGTTTTCCGCCAAAGATGACGCTCCCCTCAGCATCAACCGCAATTATTTTTGTAGCTCTCCCTTTCTGTCGCAAATAATCTGAACATCCGCGAATTGTCCCGCACGTTCCAGTTGCGCAAAAGAGGTAGTCGACCTTGCCTCCCAAAGCGTCATCGATTTCCTGCATTGTTTTATGATGCGCCCTTGGATTATTCTCGTTCGCATATTGATTCGGCCAATAACTCCCGGGAATTTCCTTGAGAAGCTGATCCACTCTCTCGAGACGAGACTCGAGGTAGCTACCAGTATTCTTGCCGAGTGAATTAACCATTTCAATAGTCGCTCCCAACGCTTTCATTACGTTTATGTTTGCGGTCGTGGTACGAGGGTCAACGACCACGACGAATTTAAGTCCGTGTCGCAGGCAAGTTTGCGCAAGCCCGATACCCATATTGCCAGAACTAGACTCGATCACCGTCCCTCCCTTACTCACTCCACCTTCTTTCAAAGCACTTTCGAGCATGAGTAGTGCCGGACGATCCTTCGTACTACCTCCGAGATTGAAGGATTCCAATTTCGCGAACACATTAAGCTCGCTATCAGCAAAAAGACGCTCAATTTTGACGAGTGGAGTATTTCCTATGAGGTCCCGCCAATCCTTAATGCTTGGCGGCAACATAGAAGTTACGTTATTCATGAAAACATTGTACACTTAATTCTAATTAACGCAAGTCAATGTGATTTGACAAATCTCTCAGATTAATTATTATGTATCTATGAATTTGAATCGCGGATATGTCATGTGCGAAACGGCAAAGATTTCACTTCTTGCTGTTTTCCCTTGCGCATAGCCGCGATTTTTCTCATCACTCCCCTCCTTTAGAAAAACCTCGGCTCTGCGGAAGCCGAGGTTTTCTCGTTTTCTTGAGCAGAGCGTGTTCTTTGACAACTCGCACACGTAAATAATCCATACCTTCTCTCAAGGAGAATCTTGTGAACGAAATTGACGCTGGACGCAATATTCTGCTGTATCGGTTGTACGCCATCTTCAATGAACCTCTTCTCTGGGGTCCGATTCTGATCACCTCGCTCGGCAAGCTGGCACACATGGACTTACCGGATATCTACTACATGGAGTCCGTTGTGCTCTGTATCTGTGTTCTGCTCGACATTCCTTCGGGAGCACTTGCCGATGTGATCGGGAGAAAGAAAAGCATCGTCATCGGTAGAGTCTTTCTGTTCGGGAGTGCTTTCTTCTTCACCATCATGCGCACTCCACTTGAAGCGTGGATCGGAAATATCTTGTGGGCAATCGGCTTCAGCATGCAGTCAGGAGCTGATACGGCTCTTCTGTACGACACTCTTAAGGAACAAGGAAGGGAGTCGGAATACAAACGTATCGAAGGGCAAGCAATTGGGGCACGATTGATTCTGATTGCCTGTTGTTCGCTTACTGTCGGATTCCTTGCTGATGTTGATTTGCGACTACCGCTATGGATTGGCCTGCCGTTTATGCTCATTCCGCTCGTCGCAGCGTTCTTCTTCAAAGAGCCTGTACAGACAGAGCACTACTCGGTAGAGAAACAACTCCAAACGCTGAGGCAGGGCGCCATGTTCGTCATAAAGTCAGTCGAGGTACGTTGGATGGTAGGATTTGCGGCCTTACTCGCAACCACTTCAAAAGTATGGTTCTTCACTTACAACCCGTACTTTGAATTGGTGCAGCTTCCACTTCCTTACTATGGCGTTATCTTCTTCTGCTTGAATGCAACGGCGTGGATCTCGAGCCACAATGCGCATAAGGTTGAGGGGTGGATTGGGGAACGGGCTTGCGTTCTTGGAATGATCCTTTGTCTTGGTCTTCCGATCCTACTCATGAGTCTTGTTCCCATTATGTCCTTTGCCTACTTAGTGGTTGTGCAAAACATCGTGAGAGGCTTTATGCGCCCATTTGTCGGAGATTATCTGCACCGACACATCACAAGTGGCATACGGGCAACCGTCTTGTCGATCCAATCTTCCATTGCAAATCTCATGGCGATCATTGGACTTGCGATCTTCGGGTTTCTTACCGATACGACCGGGCTCTTGTATTCGCTTGCCGTACTCGGTTTTGCCGCTCTTAGCCTTGGATTCATGAGCTACCGAACCTACGTCAGAAAGATTGCCTAGGGAGAAGGTGTGCGAGTTGATTTGGGCGCCGATGAACGTCGGCGCCTTTTCTTATGTTTAGAAATGGAAATGAGGACAGTCACGATTTCCTCGTACTTCCAATCTTAATTACGATTTACCAACAATTAAATGCAAATGGTGGTGGGTGGGAATTGATTTATTTTTTGAGGTCGCTTCAATAAGGTAGTCATATTCCGTATTTGCGTATGTATATTTAATTTCTTTCAATTCACTCAATTCATCTTCGCTTAGTTCACTTTCAGAGACGTGGCGAACTGGTACTAGCATGTGGTGAGCTTTTGCAATCAGGTCGTATGGAAAACTATTATCGGTGACTTTCCAGTATCTGAATTCTTTTAACGCCTGCTTCTCACATAGCACGCAAGAGGCGTCTATTTCTAGTTTTTGCAGATATTCTTGGTATTTCTTTTTCCCTTCTGGAGTTCGCAAAGACGGCATGGAATTGCAATTCTACCTCTTTTCCGCAATCACATGAAATACGTGCCAGAATTTATCCTCGCCCGACACTGTCTTTCCATGTTTCTTTTCTTCGCGAAAGACGTGGATTTTGTAGAGAGCAAGAAGATCTTTACCCTCGTTCTCGGAGTGGAAGGTCATGTTTTTGTTGCTTGACCACGAATCCTCTTTCCCGAAAAACTGTCCAGTAAAAATACCTGCTGACTTCAATGATTTCGTGAGACGTTTGAACATTGTATTGAAAGAATCCGGTGGATTGAATGGAAGTGCGTACTGCGCACTGACCAAATCGTACCCTTGGCCAAAATTGAAGTCTTCAAAAGAAGAAGTGATGGCATCCGGCACAAACTCTTTGACTCCTTCATTTGAATCCACACTCGCCACCTCAAATCCTTTTTCTTTGAGAAACCGAGTGTCGTTCCCCGCTCCACATCCAAGATCAAGCGCTTTGCCCTTTTCCACATATTGCAAAGCCTCCACGAGCAAAGGGCGTGGATTAGAATTTTTGGTCTTCTTGATGTAATCGTTCCATTTGGGGTCCATATGGTTTAAAGATACACCCTCGACCATAGCCAATCACTTACCCAAGTCCAAACGCCGCGCAACCCTCTTATTCGTATTACAATGAAGTCTTTATGCCCGAGGAACTAAGAAAAGAAATGAAGGTACGTGCCGTAATGGTGGCTTATGGAAAGGCGGCGGTGAAATACCCATATTTCCTTTTTGGCGCTTTTTGCGGCATTTTTTTGATCGAAATAGCAAATGTAGTCGGGCCAATCTACTTAAGCAAGTTCATCAATTTGCTCACTAAAAATGGACCTTCCTCAGAAGTAGTCCATGCGCTTTTCATAACGCTTTTTATGTTTAGCTCTATTAGTTTTGTTAGCTGGCTTGGTCAGCGCCTGCGCATGTATACCGTTTTAAATTTTGAGGCGCGCGCCATGAAAGATTTATATGCGACAGCTTTTGCATATCTTATTGGTCATTCGCACGATTTTTTTATTTCACACTTTGCAGGAACACTTACGCGCCGAGTGACACGGTATGTAAATGCATTTGAGCAAGTGCTCGACAATGTTCTCTTAAATTTCTCGCCTGCCCTTGTGTATGTAGTGGGAATCATCGGTGTGCTCTCGATGAAAAATATTTGGCTTGGTGTGGGTATTTTCGTCTGGACAGTCTTTTTTGTACTCATACAGATACTCATGGCGCGTTGGAAGCAAACACTTCGGACCGCACGGACCGCAGAGGATAGTCGGGTGACGGGTCTGTTGTCGGATGTGGTGGCAAACCACTCAACCGTCACTATCTTTGCAGCGGCCCCCTTTGAACGTTTGCGTTTTGGTGAGACCGTTACGCGTTGGTATCAGGCAACGATACGTGCATGGAGCGCAGACATTTGGATATTTGGTGTTCAGGGCATCTTGGCGATTGGTATTGAGTTCGGACTTTTGGGAGGGTCAGTTTTTCTCTGGCAGAAAGGGATACTTACCGTGGGTGACTTTGTGCTCATTCAGATATACGTCCTCGGACTCTTTGATCGTACCTGGGGTATTGGAAGAAATATGCGTCAGCTTTACGACGCATTCTCCGACGCATCTGAAATGGTTGATATTCTCGAAACGCCTCATGACATTATGAATGTACCGCGTGCCGTACCGCTCTCGGTGAGCCAGGGTGCGATTCATTTCCAAAATGTTGAGTTTCGCTATGGTGAAGGTATGGCGGTTCTTCAAAAATTCAACCTGTCTGTGGCTCCACGCGAAAAAGTTGCCCTTGTAGGATCGTCTGGCGCAGGAAAGAGCACGATTACTAAACTTCTTCTACGCCTCTACAATGTCTCAGGGGGAGCAATTCTTATCGACAAACAGAACATTGCTCAAGTATCGCAAGAAAGTCTACGCGCCTCTATTGCGTTTGTCCCACAGGAGCCGCTTCTTTTTCACCGCACGCTTATGGAAAATATTCGCTATGGGCGACCAGAGGCGACGGATGCAGAAGTTATCGAAGCCGCAAAACAGGCGCACTGTCTCGAGTTTATCAAACAGTATCCGAGTGGCTTTGAAACATATGTTGGCGAGCGCGGCGTAAAACTCTCGGGTGGTGAGCGCCAGCGCGTTGCGATTGCTCGTGCAATCCTGAAAAATGCGCCGATTCTCGTACTCGATGAAGCAACATCGAGCCTTGATTCTGAGTCTGAAGCTCTGATTCAGGATGCGCTTGCAAACCTTATGCAGGGGAAAACAATTATCGCAATTGCGCACCGGCTCTCCACAATCATGAAAATGGACAAAATTATTGTTATGGAAAAAGGAAACGTGGTGCTTTCTGGTTCTCATGACGAGCTTCTTGCACAAGAAAGCAATCTCTACAAAAAACTATGGGAAATTCAGGCGGGCGGATTTCTAAAATAATAAAGATATGCACTAGCGCATAGCCTAGCGGTTTTCATGTTTACAAAAAAGAGGCGGCCATTGCTGGTCGCCTCTTGAAGAACTGTGGTCAGAAGTCTGGAAACTCAACCTCGATTTGGCCGCTGAACATGAGCGTGTTATCGGGTTGCTCATCGGAACTGCCCGTGAGGTATGCACCCCACACATTGAGCCGAACCGTGTTCTCGACGATTGGGATTTTGAACTCGATGCGAGGACCTAGCCCCAAATGCTGGAACCAGATGCCCCCAAGACCAAGCCAATCCGTCGGTTCGTAGGACACGCGAGCTTCGTAGTAGAACCCAGAGTCGCCGTTTTCAAAGACAAGCTCTGCATAGCCATAGTCGGTCGTGACATCAATGTACGACCCAAGACGGCCGGATGAGGCACGACTCTCCTCGCCATCAAACCACTCCTTGCCGTAGCCGATGCCGACCTCAAGCCACTCGGTCGGACGCCAGTAGGGTCCGACGTACGCTTGGGAAAATGCTTCGTCGTCCGTATCAAGCGTTGTTTGGCCGAACACGAATGCGCCGATGGTTCCGCCATACGAGGCAAAACCGTAGACTTCTCTCGCGTACGTGCTACCTTCGCCCGCCATGCGACTCGTCGTCGTGCGGGGCTCAATGAAGCCATACAGATCCGCTGCCGCTGCTGTGTAAGAAACAGCGAGCAGTAGTACAACCGCAAGCACTTTTTTCATAAATCTCCCCGGAAAAAACAGTTGAGCGGACGAGGAAATCCTCACCGCCATCAAACTATATTATACTACACCTTATTGGAAATTGCAAGTACCTACGCGCGCCGGAGATTGTTCACGAGCTTGCGGAGTTCTTCGGCGAGGAGCACGGGGGTGGCCGTAAGAAGTACGAGGAACCAGTCGCCCGCCGAAAGTCCTGTTGTGTGGAGAACTGTTTGAAAAGGAGGGGCATACACTGCAAGAAGCTGGAGTGTTACTACCACCCCAAGAGCTCCCACCAAATAAAGATTTGAGAACGGGTTTGTGGTGAAAATAGAGCGGTCTTCTGAACGACAGTTCCATGCATTGAACCACTGTGTTGCTGCAAGCATTGAGAGGGCGATGGTCCATGCCTTCGTGAGGTCATCAAGATAGAGATTAAATATCCAAAGAGCGCCAAGCGCCATGGGGAGCGCCATAACCACGATGCGCCATTTCATAAGAGTATCAACAAGCGACGCTCCCCCACGCGCAAACGAGCGTGAAAGAAGTCCTTTCTCTTTTGGTTCTAGCGCAAGTGCGAGAGTAAGGAAGCTGTCGGTAACGAGATTGAGCCAAATGATTTGGGCAGGAAGCAGGATGAGCGGAAGACCAAGAGCGATTGAGCCCGTTATCGCCAACACTTCGGCGACGCTCGTCGAGAGCATGTAGAGAATCACTTTCTTGATTGTTTTATAAATACTTCTACCCTCTTCAACCGCGGAGACAATGCTTCCAAAGTCGTCATCAAGAAGCACAATGTCTGCCGCCTCTTTTGCGACTTCGGTACCAATCTTCCCCATCGCAACCCCGAGGTCTGCCGCAACGAGTGAGGGGGCATCATTCACCCCATCCCCCGTCATCGCAATCACGACCCCTCGCGCACGAAAGGTCTGGATGATGCGAAGTTTGTGTTCCGGTGTCACCCGCGCAAAGACGCTTACCTGAGCAAGTTTCTCCGAGAGTTCGTGGTCAGTGAGCTGGTCCATCTCTTCACCAGTCAGTACTTCATCTCCCTTTTTGAAAATGCCCGCTTCTTTGGCAATCGTCTCCGCCGTAATGGCGTAATCGCCCGTAATCATCACGACGCGAATACCTGCGGCTTCCGCCTTTTCCATCGCAGGAGCTACTTCCGCGCGCAGCGCATCCTTCATCGCAATAAGCCCCACAAAGGTAAGCTCTGGCAGATGTTCGGGACGTATTGTATGCACATCCTGCGCAACGGCAATGGCGACGACACGAAGTCCTTCGCGCGAAAGGTCGGTAAGTACCTTTTCAAGAGCGTCCCTCTCACTTTTAAAGAGCGGGTGCTCGGCACCGTCTCTTTGTATTTTTCTTGAATACGCAAGGACGATTTCTGGCGCGCCGATAAAGGTAAGGAGTTTCTTTCCGCCACCTTCTCGAAGCGTTGCATGGTACTTGCGACGGTAGTCAAACAAAAGTTCCTCGAGGCGCGGCGCCTCGCGCTCAAGCTCGTCTCTGTGAAATCCGAGTTTTCGAGCAAACACGATTAATGCTGCTTCCGTGGGATCGCCCCGCACCACCCACTCTTTGCGCTCTTCCGAAAAACGAACGTCCGCCTCGGAGCCGAGCGCCGCGAGCTTACCGAGATACATGAGCTCGGGATGGTGAAAAGGGTCAACCACGTGCCCATGAAGACTACACGCGCCTACCGGCTCATATCCTACGCCGCTGATTGAAAAAATCCGGTTGTCGACGTAGATTTTTTCTACGGTCATTTCGTTCTTTGTGAGCGTGCCCGTTTTGTCGACCGCGATGACACTTGCCTGTCCGAGCGCTTCCACCGCCTGAAGTTTCTTCACAAGAGCGTGGCGGCGTGACATGCGCTCTACTCCAAGAGCAAGTACGAGTGTTACCACAATGGGAAGCCCTTCGGGAATCACTGAGACCGCAAGCGACACTACGGTCGCAAACATATGATGGAACGTCTCGCCAGCAAGAAGCCCTATTGCAAACAGGAATACGCTCACAACCCCAACAACGATAATGATGAGTGTCGAGAACTTCCGAATACCTGCGGCAAGCGGTGTTTCGGCGTGTATACCTTCCACTTTCTTCGCCACTTCGCCAATCGCGGTCATAAGGCCAGTCGCGACCACGACCGCGATTCCTCGCCCCGAAGTGACGCTTGTACCCTTAAACAGAGCATTCCTCTCTTCCTCCTTTTGCTCCTCTGTTCCCGCTTCCGCTGTTTTGTGCACAGGCTCCGACTCGCCAGTTAAAGCCGCCTCATTCACGGTGAGGCCCTCGGCAAGGATAACGCGCGCGTCAGCCGGGACTTTCTCTCCCTCGCGAAGTTCGAGAACATCTCCTCGCACCACTTCCGTATCTGGAATAACAATAACGTTGCCGCCACGACGCACCGTCGCACTCGTCTCGGCAAAATCTCTGAGTGCACGGAGCGTGTTCTCGGCCTTTCCTTCTTGTATCGCTCCGATGATTGCATTGAGAATGAGCACAGAAAGAATGATGAGAGCGTCTACCGTACTGCCGAGTTCATACAAAATGACGCTGGCAAGTGCGAGAAGATAAATGAGCGGGCTTTGAAATTGTCGTATAAAAACACGCGCGAACCCGTCCGGAGGCGTCCCGGGAAGTTTGTTTGGTCCTTCATTGGTAAGCCGCTGTGCGGCTTCCCCTGTCGAAAGTCCCTCTTCCGTGGTTCCTAACTCTTCAAACAGCTGTATGAGAGGTTTTATAAAAATATGATCGTGCATGCGAGAAGTGCTCCATTATTACGACGAGGCCTCTGTTGTCGTACCGTCAAAATGTTCTGCTTCGTCCTCTTCTGCATCCGCTTTTGTTTTGTGTACCGTTCCGTCTTTGTGGTTTGGCGGCGCGTAGAGTGTATAAAGCTTCATGGGCTCCGTGGCAGATGTGTTTATGATGTTGTGGTTTGTACCTTGAGGGACAATTACGACTGAACCGTCAGTAATCGTGTGTTCAGTTCCATCAAGTATTGCTTTTCCACTCCCCTTTTCAACACGAATAAACTGGTCAAGCTGGTGCACTTCCATGCCTATTTCTTCCATCGGCGCGAGACTCATCACGACCAGCTGGAGACGTGTATCGGTGTAGAGCACCTTCCTGAAGTACTCGTTTTGAAGCGATGACTCCTCAATGTTGGTTACGAATCCTTTCATGGAAAGAGGATGAGGAGCGAGCCCGCGAGCGTAAACACAACGCCCAGAACCGTTTTTATGGTAAATGACTCGCCAAGAAACAACGCCGCGAGAAAGATGACGAAGATGACGCTCAACTTGTCTATCACCGCGACACTACTTGCCGGTCCGGTGCGTAGCGCAATGAAATACAGCACCCACGATGCCGCTCCTGCGAGCGCCGAGAGGATAATAAATGTCCACGCTTTGCTTCCAAGGAGCGTGAGCGAAAAGCCCTCAAATTTCTTGAACACTAAGCCGGCAAGAACGAGGATGGCGGCCATGAGAACACCGCGGATAATGGTCGCAAGGGTTGGGTCAACTTCTTTAAGACCTATTTTTCCAAAGATAGCGACGAGAGACGCCGCCACTGCTGAACCCGCCGCATAGACCATCCACATTCTCCAATTATAGCGTACGCTTTTTGATAAACTGAAGTGCCTATGCGCACCCGAAGCGGCGACCAATACAAACTTTTCGACGAGGCAGTTACGTTCCCAAACGGCCTTATGTATCGACCAAACTTCATAACTCCTGACGAAGAGGAACTTCTGCTTTCATTTATTGAGTCCGCCGGGCTTACACATCCCACCGGAGGACCAGAAAACGCATACGAAGCGAGGCGCCGGATGAAAAACTTCGGATGGAGCTACGATTTTAAAAACAAAAAGCTCGTGTCGGGGCCCGCCTTGCCCCGTTTTCTGCAAAGATTCGCACGCCGAATTGAAAAATGGCTTGACCTTCCAAAAGGTCGTATTGTAGAAGCGCTGGTGAACGAATACACGCCCGGCACGTCGCTTGGGTGGCACAAAGATACCGAAACGTTTGAGCACGTTGTTGGCATTTCATTGCTTGGCTGGGCACGCATGCGCTTCCGGCCATATGAAGGTATTGGCGACCCGAAGAAAGTACTCTCGCTTGAGGTGGAGCCGCGCTCGGTATATGTGATGCGAGGCGCCGTGCGCTCCGTGTGGCAGCATAGTGTTGCAAAAACAAAAACGCTTCGTTATTCCATAACGTTCCGCACGCTTCCCAAAGAAGTGCGCGCCCTGCGCGCAGGGCGCTAACCAAAGTCTTTCTCTATTTCTCGAGATCGAGCACCTGGTCTATGCGAATTTGCGAGACGAACTCCGGCACGTGAGAGACAAGAATCATTGCTCCTTCGTACGCATCAAGTGCTTTGGCTATCACCGGTAGGTGCCGGAAGTTTATGTGGTTGGTGGGTTCATCAAGTATCAAAAGCCCAGGCCGTTGAAGAACGAGCCGCGCGAAGGCGACCAATCCTTTCTGACCTTCTGAAATAACAGCAATCTTCTTCCCCATCACGTCGCTCGTGAGCAGAAATCCTGCTGCAGTCGCACGCATTTTGTGCTCATCTTGTTTTTCCATCGCCTCCATCAAGGATTCAAAAATCGTGTGGTCGAAGTTGAGTGTTGAAAAATCTTGGCGGTAGTAGCCGACACGCACTCGATCCCCAATTTTCACACCCTCTGCCGTTCCTCCGGCGAGCGTTTCAAGCAGTGTGCTTTTTCCAATACCGTTTGGACCCTTGAGAAGAAGGTGGTGTCTTTTCTTGAGAGAAATATTGGCCGTATGCGCTTTGGGCTTATGCTTTTTCGGATCCATCGTCGTAAAAGAGGTGATGGAAACTATTTCTCCAATCAATTCCGGTTGGGCCGGAATGGTGAACGGCCGAATGGTTTTGTCTTCACGCCTGACATCTACTTTTTCTTCCTCCATTTCTTCTATCTCAGTCCGCATTTTCTTCGCAACGAGACGCATCTTGCCTCCTTTTTGCGCAAAGAAGTTCGCCTTGTCTTTGTTGTCCTGGATTTTCTTCGCAAGCTGAGCGTTCTTGCGGTTTTCTCGTTCAATACGCAGAGATATTTCCGCGAGGAGGTCTTTGTAATTCCCGGCGTATTGCTCAAGCTTCCTTGTGTGCACATCAAGATAGAGCACGCCATCGCTAAAAGAGTTGAGGAACTCCGCATCGTGCGAAATGACCATGCACGTTTTCTCGTACTCTTTGAGAAAGGTAGTGAGGTGTTCTATACCCGCCGGGTCAAGGTTGTTCGTAGGCTCGTCAAGAAGAAGAAGGTCGGGGTCCTGTATAAGCGCCGAGGCCAAAAGAAGGCGCGCCTGCTGTCCGCCGGAGAATGTCTGGATGATCTTGGAAAAGTCTTTGACGTGCAGATTGACCACTTCAAGTACCGCCTCAATCTTTGGGTCTATGTCGTATACGGGCTTAGAAAAACATTTCTGAAAAAACTCCCGCACCGAGAGTGTGAGGCTTTCGCGTGGCACTACTTGTGCGGCGGTCGCGATGGTCATGCCGTGGGAGGAGTGTATTTCGCCTGACTCCGGACTAAGTGCGCCGGTCATGAGAGCAAAGAGTGTTGATTTGCCTGCGCCATTTTGACCCATCAGGGTTACTTTCATCCCTTTCCGGAGCGCAAAATTGACCTCCTCCAAAATGGGGTGGTTGTGCCCGTGTGAAAACGAGACATCTTCAAACCTGATTACCGCTTCTTCTCTTGCCATCCATGCAACCTACCCTAGTTTGGGAGAAATGAAAATCTCTCAAACACATTTCAAAACGACAGCCCCGCGAGCGCGCCGCCTCGCAGGGGCGGCGACGCGTGCCCGAGGAGGCACTTGCCGAGCGGGGCTTTGAAATGTGTTTTGTGATACTGTGCGTCGATGAAAGCCGGGTACGAACCAACAACTCCCCTCTTCCCGATGCGGATTAATAAATACCTTGCACACAAAAACTACGGCACGCGCCGCGAGGCCGATGAGCTTATCGTGCAAAAGAAGGTCTTTATAAACGGCCGTGTGGCAGTCCTCGGCGATAAAGTAGAGGCAACGGACGAAGTGGTTGTTAAGAATGCCGGAGGAGCAAAAAAGGATAGAGTGTATTTTGCATACAACAAACCGCGAGGAGTTGTCACGCACAGCGCCGAAGAGGACGATACGGACATCGGTATAGAGCTCTCCAAACACAAGGAACTAGCCGGCACCTTCCCTGTCGGAAGGCTTGATAAAGACTCACACGGCCTTATCATCCTCACGAACGACGGCCGAGTAACCGATCGCCTTCTAAACCCCGACCGCGTGCACGAAAAAGAGTACACGGTGAAAACCAAAGAGCGACTCCGCGAGGGTTTTGCGAAGCGTCTTGAGATGGGTGTTGATATTGAGGGGTACCAAACCAAGGAATGCAAAGTACGAATCTTGAGCGAACATTCGTTCGCCATCACCCTCACCGAAGGAAAGAAACATCAGATTCGTCGCATGGTTTCCGCCATGCATAACGAGGTGGAAGACTTGAAGCGTATACGTGTTATGAACATAACTCTCGGCAGAATGCCTCCCGGCGCGTTTCGCAAAATAGAAGGAGAGGAACTCAGTATATTTCTCAAGAGTTTAGGAATGTAATTAAACACACAGCCCCGACATAGTCGGGGCTGTGTGTTTTCAGTTTCTATCTAAGCGTTAATGCGTCTTGAACCAATGCTTCATGTGTCCGAACCCTTTCGTGAAGATTTCAACAATGGATGCCGAGAAACTGGTTGATCCTGTTGAAGTTCCCGAGAGCATGACGCGCGAGCCGACAGCAAGAGCACTTGAGGTTGTGGCCTCACCGTTTTGCTTGAAGAGTGTCGCCGAATCGGTCGTGATGCTGAGAGCGCTATCAAGACTAAACGGTTCGATAGTAAAGCCCGAACCGCTTATAGCGGTAACCACACCTGCTTTCGCGTGTGCAGCTTTCTCACGCCACTCATTTTTAATTTCTGTGATGTTTACGATGCGTGATGCGATAATGGTTGACCCGTCAACTTTTCCCGAGACAAGAAGTACGTCAGACATCGAAATGTCCGCTGCGCTTCCGCCCTTGAAGTCCGCACTGGCCGTATTCACGGTATAGGTCGTACCTTTTCCGCTTTGAAGCGTAAGAGTAGAACCGCTCTCTGTAGCTACGACGCCATACACACCGAAGCGTTTGTCAGAGTGGTCCTTTTTCTTATCTTTAGACTTTTCTGATTTCTCTTTGTCGCCATGGAAGAGCCCGATTTTAGAACCGAGATGAAGGCTTGCATTTCCCTCTGCGGAAAGCGTGTTCGCGCTTGCCGCGAGAGGCGAGAGAAGAATAAGTGCACCAACGAGTGTGCCTGAGATACGAGTGAATGTGTGTTTCATAGGGAAGATTTAAAGTTAAAGAGCCGCCATGAGGCAGCTACGGTATATGACGTATGACCGCGGTCAGACTTTCCGCGAAAAACACACTCTATCGAAACACCGCCGAACCGCTATCAAACTTGAGGTCTAAGATAAGCTCGCCACGCGAAGTGAAGTGATAGTTCCCCGCCTCTCCGAGAAGTTTGGTAAATACGCCCTCTTGTGAGCCCTCGCAATACATCAGGGTTGAAATGATATCGCCAAACACGATGCTGGTGCCCGTTGCTACGTACTTTCCCGCGATACTATTGCAATCGGTCGTTGCTGAAAATCGTCCGTCCTTCGCGAAAGTAAGCGTGAATGTATCTTTGGCGCGTGGCACAATGCGCGTGCCGTCACTATAGGTCGCGGAAACCCACGCCCAGTCTTTCATACCGAGCGTCATTTTTGACGGGTCAGCCTCACCCTCAAAATTTTGTGCCACTTCTCCAAACTGCATCGCCTCCACATCAAGCAAGAGCCAGATGCTTTTACCAACTGAGGGCTGAACGGCAAAACTCTCACCTGGCGCACGGTCTGCATAATTTACGATAATGATATTTCCGGTACCCATTGTTGTTGGCTGTGGAGCAATGCGGTCACCAACATAGAGTGCTTGCGAACCTATGTACCCTCTTTCGGTGTTTAGTGCCGCGACCACATAGTAGAAAAGCCCTGTGCCACCTGTTTCCATGGTGATGAGGAAGGCTACGTCTTCTCTTCCATCTGCATCAAAGTCATGTCTCACTTCGTTCCCAAAATAACGAACGCTTACCTTGGAAGCAGATCCGGGTGCCGCCTCCATTTCCGCCACGCCGTCTTTAAGCGTTATGCGTTCGCCGTCTATCAGATACGTCGCGTCTTTGTAGTTTGTAGCCGCGTCAGCCTGCTTTTCCTCATAAATATACGCGTTAAGTACAAAAAAACCGCCTACGGCGAGTAACAAAAATGCAACGATGCTTATAGGTATGTAGCGCATGTGAAGATAGTGACGTTTTCAGCGTATTATTCTTACTGGAGGCGTCCAGACGACCCGAGGCTTTGCGAAGGGTTTGAATGGACGCAACATCTAATTATGGGCGGCGGAGGCCGCATCCCTAACCAGCCAAGAACCCTGGTCCCCGACTTCCTAGGAGGGGTTCTTTACATTCTAGCAGGCTATTCTTTTGAACCGGAGAGTACGCGTGTTTGGGCTTCAATAGCGGCCGTGAGGCGGTCAAGTTTGGTGTTAAGCACGCTGAATTGCTTCTTCAAATCAGCTCCACCACTGTCTTCGCGAGGAGAATCATCTCTTTTGTCATAGGACTTACTAAAAGACGGCGGTGACTCTTCTTTTCCTTTAAAGCAGTCGCGGCAATAGACCGGCTTTTTACCGTTAGGGCGGAAAGGTACTTCGCACATCTTGTGGCACTCATTGCATTCAGCCTGGTGCATTTCAAGTGGTCTATCAAAATTGCGCGCGCCAAACGGACGTGGAGAACGCTTTGCGCCGAAACTTGGGCGGTCGCCAAAGCTTCTTTTTCCAAAACTACCTGATTTTTTGAAATCTCTCATGGAGTTGTTATTGGTAAATAGAATAACATAATTATTTGATGAGTGCAAGTTTCTTCTCGCGAGGCCACTTCTTTATTTCTGCCTCCCGCTTCAGTGCCGAGCTTCTATCTTTTTGTTTTTCTGTGTACAAAATGCGTTTTGCTTTCTTTGCCCGCGTAAAGTGCCCTCCCGTGCCATTTTTATGCTCTTCAAACCTTCGCTTCACCTCAGTCGTGATTCCCGTATAAATTGAATTGTCCTTGCACTCTAGTAGGTACACGAAGTACCTCACGTGTGGGGTCTTAGCCTTTGTAGGCATTTTCCAAGGTCTTTAGATCAATCTTGACCATCTTGAGCATTGCCTGAAGGGCTCTCTGGTTCCCCGCTTGGTCCGTGCCATTTAAATATTGTTCCATGTCCGGTACTATTTGCCACGAGAATCCGAATTTATCTTTAAGCCAGCCGCATTTGCTTTCTTGTCCGCCATTAGCCGTTAAGATATTCCAAAAATAATCTATTTCCTCCTGCGTTTTGCAGTCCACAAGAAAGGACATTGACTCATTCGGCTTGAATATCGGTCCGCCATCAAGTGCCATAAATTTCTGCCCTTCAAGCTCAAACACTCCGGTCAAGACTTTTCCTTCCATACCGGCCATCGGGCCCTCCGTGAAGCCTCCGGGGTAGCGTTTGATAGTCACTATCTTGGACTCGCTTTTCTTAGCCGGGTTTCCGTTGAAAACGGAAACGTACAGATTCATGGCTTCTTCGGCGTCTTTATCGAACCACAAGAACGGGGTGATTTTTTGCATAGGAAAGAATTATACCAGGTGGTTATTTGGTTTTTGATGAAGATTTTTTCATGGGCGAGCACTAAAGTACGTAAAGAGTGCTTTGATACCTGCCCAATTCTGCTCCCACTCAACAGTCTCGTGCGTTTTAAGCTCTACGGTGATAGCAGGGATATGAATGGAGGCGAGCCATCCTTCGGCGTCGCCTGTAATCGGGTAGGCATCAAATGACTTCACGGGCGTATACCCCGCCGCTTTTGCATAGGCGTTCATAGCATCAAGCGTGACGGGAAGCATTCCTTCCGTGCACTCTGAGGCATACACGGCATTTGCCTGACTGTGCCAAAACACGACTACGTCTGGTTTATTTTTCAACACAAAACTACGAATCGCTTGTGCCTCCGGCTCGGAAAACGCCGCCGTCCCGGCACTCACCGGGCGGCTTTGCCAGGTGCTCTCTGGTTTCCATTTGCAGTCAAAGTTCCGATTCAAGTCAACTGTGTGTGCATTGAACCGCCCGCTCGCAAGGATAGTTTTGTCCGTTGATGCATCAAGAGCCGTAAAGCGTCCTTCCTTTCCCACAACCTTGAACACGCCGTCCGGGTTCGCCGAGGGAACTACGGAAACAGTGAGGTTAGCGGGTAACGCGGTCGGGTGCGCCTCCAGATAATCCATAAATTGGTATGCGAGTAGAACACTGTTCCACTCGTATCCGCCGTGTATGCCGCCGACAAACAGGAGGCGCGTCTTCCCTGTCCCGTACGTATACGCCTTGATAGCACGCGCGCCAACCGATGCGCCAATGATTTCTGTCTTTGGTACCAGCTTCGCGGACTCAGCTGGTTTTGCTGGGAGCGGCTTTGGTGATTCTTTTTGTACAAACGCAAATACAAGCGTGCCGAGCACGAGCACGACAACGACGACACTCGCGAGAAACCATTTCGTTCCGAGGAATCGCATTACTTCTTGTAGTAGTTGAGGAGTGCGTCTACGCCGGCCTTATTTTTATTCCACTCAATGCTTTCGTGCGTGGTGAGGAGAACGCTAATAGCAGGAATTTCTTTCTTGGCGAGCCAATTCACCATGTCACCCGTGGTGCTGTAGAAATCAAAGGATTCGTGTCCGGGATATCCTGAAGCATCCGCGTACGCTTTTGTGATTGCGCGTGTCTCAGGAAGAACGCCGTTGTGGCAGCTTGAGGAGAAGACTCCGCCTGCGGCGCTATACCACACGACAACCGCGCTTATATCACGGTCCTCTACATACTTTCTGACTGCCTGGCTTTCTGGCTCAGAAAACACCGCCTTTCCGCCGCTCACCTGTTTGTTTTGCCATACGCCGGTAGACTTCCAATCGCAGTCAAAGTTGCGGTTGAGGTCTACCTCGTTTGCGTTAAATCTGTCCGGGTACGGTCGCCGCTTGGGAGGTTGGCACATCCGCAGTAGCGAAACGTCCGTCAGTGCCAACCACGTTGTAGAGACCGTCTGGGTTGAGTACCGGAATGACCGTCACTTTTATGTTTCCTGGAATAACATTCTTCTGTTCTTCCAAATAATCCATCAGCTCATATGCAACGAGCACGGTGTTCCACTCATATCCGCCGTGTATACCTCCGACAAACAAGAGCTCGGTGTCGCCCGTGCCGTAGTGGTAGGCGTTTATGGAGCGTCCTTCAAGGGAAGTACCAATAACTGTCTTGCTCGTGTCTTCTGTCGTTGTAGCGGTCTGGTTCCCTGTTTGACTCGTGCCTGCCGCGACTGGCAAATTCGGAGTCCCATCCTCCTTCACGGAAGGCTTCTGTATAAGGAAATACGCACCTGCTCCTACGAGAACTACCAGACCAACGACGCCAAAACGACGTAAGATTTGTTCATAAACGATAATGTTAATTTTATGCTAAGCTCGCTCCCTTTTCTATTCCCTCAATAATTTCAGGGGTTGGGGGAGTATTTTTTGCAAACACGGTAAGTGTTTTCTGTTTCCGAAGCTCTTCCTCAAGTCTAGCATTCTCTTTTTCAAGCTTTTTGAATGCAAAATAACTACTGACCGTTTTCGGAAGGAGGATGAGGAGCGTGATGAAGATGCCCGCTAAAATGTTCGCCATCACGATGGCGGCCAAGGGACCCGTGAGTTCCCAATAGAAAAAAGTCACCGTCACTATAGCGACGTTCTGGAGAGCAAAAATAACCGCAACAGCTCCGAGCAATAGCCCAAGAATGAAAAGTATGATCATAGGGAGATTAGTATAGCAAATTGTTTCACCTCCCTGTATGACGCTTGGGCTTCTTTTTCTTTACAGGCAAGGATTCTGCGATGGCGAAAAGTATATCCCTAAGACGTTCCATGTTTGAAATTTGTTCTTCGTCCACAATGTAGTGCGGCTTCGCACCGGGGTATGGAGCATCTTTCTCGCACAGCTTCTCCAGTTCCTCACTTGCGGGCAGTATTTTCACATACAACTGGTTGTCACACACGAGAGCCACTACTTTGCCGTCAGCATAGAGCGCGTATTCACCAAACATTGCTCGCGCCGAAAAACGCTTCCCGTCACGCAGTTTTTCTAAAATAAATTCTATGGTTTCTCTTTGTGTTGCCATAAGCAGTTGGCCGCGTGGGGGTGGGTGGGGGTTTTCTTACGTGCCCCTTGGCTTAAAGAGTCTCGTAGCTTATAACAATATGCTCTCCATCCTTCAGAATCGTATTCTCGTACGTATCAACTTCCTTGCCATCAACCGTGATACGGATTCGATGCGTCGCATCTGCTTTATAGCTTAATACCTCATTTTTATTTAATGGCTGGTTCCAAACCGCAAAAAAGTCAGCGAGGGTGAAGTCGCGTTTCTCCGGCGACTCAACGTGAATAATGCCGTCTGCAGTGTGCGTATGAAGTGCGGTCATACAGGTGGACGTAACGCCTATGTCTGCGGGCACTACGACTTTCTGTCCATTTGCAATAATTTCAAGCACCGGATGGATGTGAAACTCCTCAGCCATTTTAGGATCGCACGTAAGCGCAATTTCCCTCGTGGTGCGCTCTTTCGGCTCCGACTTGCTCGCCACAAAAATCAGAAATCCGCCGAGGGCGAGTCCAATGACGAGCAAAATCAAGTGTTGTTTGTTCATAGAGTGTCCCGAATGATACCACTGAAACCAACCGTCTGATGCGTTGTATCCTCTGTAAGATTGTTATGCAGTGGAGCGACGACCGTTCGTGGCGATGATTTGTACGGCGACAAGAAGACCCACGAGCGCAATGGCTCCAAGCAAAATGAAAAAATAAATCTGGATTTCATTTATTCCCTTATGGACCGTGAAGGTCGCAGACGCCTCTTGGTGAAGATCTTCGTAGTCTTCAATAATGACCTTAAGTTCGTCAGTACCGCTTTTCGCTCCTTCCGGCATGACAATATAGTCAAGAAAAGAGAGCTGAGTCTCTACCGCACGAAGCACTTTCTGACGCGCGATCACATCTCCATCCTCAAGAATTTGGTACTCTATTCGCAAATCACGGCGACCAAAATTTTCCGGGTACTTTATTTCAACGTGAAAATAGAGTCGGTCACCCGCAGCGACCTCAGTATATTGGTCACCTATGCGCACGGACACATTGAGCGCCGCCGCGGGCGCCGGGTATGCGCAGAAGAATACGAGAGTGAGAAAAAAGTAAATCGCGCGATAAGTGTTAGCGAGCGTCATGTTCGATTCTAATGATGAGTGACAGTACGAAGAAATACAGCAAAAACGCTTCGGTAAGCTTTGTTACCACACGCACAACATCAAGCCACTCAACATGGGTGATGAGGGCGAGCATATCAATTGCAAGATGGGTAATGAGTATAAGTATGAGACTGAAAAAGAGTGTTCGCGGAAGAATGTGCGCATAGAAATTGGAGAGAAACACCAGAATGCCTAGGGAAAAAAGGAGTACGGGCCAGTGCACCATGAAGTGGTAGTGAGTCTCATCTAGATGCGCAAAAAATTCACTGAGAAGCCACGCTGCCATGAGGAATACAAGAACGAGAATCGCGAGCGTACCGCGCGTCTTCGGTCGCGTGAAAAACTCAACAAGCACAATACCCGCCAGTACAATTATGAAAGCGTGCTCGATAAATTCACTGGCAAGAATAAATGGGTAGGGATTGCTCATAGCGGGGTTGGGTGCTTGCGAAGGAGGTCAACGAGAAACCAGCAGTACGCAATCAAGACAAGAAACGAAAGATACGTCTGCCAGACCGTAAAGAGTAGTTCGTAGTAAAAAAGTGCAGCGACACTTGCGATACCGGCCTGAAGCGCTACAAGTGGCAAAAAAGGACGCATCTGACCAGTACGACGAATCGCAAAGCTTACAAACCATAGACTGATGAGTGCTGCAAAGAAAAATAAAATTGCTAAAGCGACGAATATCATATGGGTGTAGTGATGCGATGCATGAGACCAGTCGTCACAAACATGGTAAACACGATGCTTTGCACCGCGACGATGACGTACAAAAGAACAGCATTCGTGCTTGGAAAAACGGCCAGGTACGCGTGGATTATTGATGCCAGCACGGTCGCGACTAAAGCGAAAAGAAAGCCGAGCAGAAGCTCACGTCGCCCGGGCGTCCCCGCCACCCACCGAAAAACAACGACGGCCCCTGTCGCTGAGACCGCAGAAATAAACGCGTTTGCAAGTTCGGTGAAACTGACGAGCGCAAGGAAATCCTCAGAGAGCACCCGCATAAAGAGAAGCGTCGCAAGGAGTTCACAGAGCGTTGAGAAAACAAACACAATACTCGCGAAAAGAAAAGGTCCGTCGCCAGATTGAGAAGATTGCGTGATCATGGCGCAAATTTTCTTGTCGGCGCGAGAATGAGATAAGCGCATGCAAGCAAGGTGGCATGCACCACCAAAAGCACGATGATGGAAATTGCGTAGGAACTCTCGACAAACCAGTTCGACGCCAGATACTTCTCTGAGACGGCGGCGAGCACCCAGTAGTGATTACCCTTTCCTTCTTGAGTTATGTCCCCTGGGTTGTAGAGAACAAAATTACTGATAGCCGGAGTAATCCGAAGAAAGGTGAACGCGGCGTCGTCTGTTTCAAGGTGGCGATGCTCCGTATCCATAAGAACTCCCGAGGGAATACTGGGGTAATCTTGATAGAAATTCGCGGTACCTCCGGACAGCTTCTCTTTATGACTATCCGGATGCGCGAGGTAAGAACCGTCCGCATTAAGGAGGTAGACCGTCTCCCCTTCCCGTTTCAGACGACGAATCTCTTCAAGAAAATAATTCGCGTCAACAACACCAACCACCCCCCCTTTCGCACTTCCCGGAGCCGAGAGCGCTGTTCCATAGAGAAGTGCCGGAATCGGAGAAGTCGTAAGCTTGGTTGAATGCGAGAATGTCGTAAGTGGAAAAACATGTACCGTGCCTGCGGGGAGCGTCGGGAGAACATCAAACATGTCATTCAAAATACCTTCTGGCGGATTGCACGATACATTTCCCGCATCGTCTCGCACTTTGCCTATAAGAACGACACACCCTAGCGTATCAAGGTATACGGCGATGCCTGCATACGCGCTATTTCGGTCAATGAACTGCTGAATGTCCTCGTGTGCGGCACGCCAGGCTCCTCTTGAAAATGCATTTGTATCAAAAAGTTCGGAAATACTTGAAAGGGAGCGCAGAAAGAGCATGTCTTTGCTTGCGCTTCCGGGGAAATCGTTGAGCGTGGAAAAAATCCCGCTTAAGCGATCTTCTACTACCGAGGAATCAATGAGTGCCCGCAGCTCTTGACGCTCATGATACTGGAGCGAAACAATAGTGACCATGAATCCGCACGAACAGAGGATCACGACGCACACAATAAGGAGAATATGGAAATGGTACGTCATGGATAGGGCGTTTTGAGCCCGCGAAGCGTATTCTCCTTTTCTTTCCTCCGCCGGATCCACACAATTAGAAGCAGGAGCGCAAGAAGGAGAGCGAGTGCGCCAATGACATACCAAATCCAATGTGAAGAGAGTGTTTCAATGGGCGCTATCACAAAAGGCGCGCCAAATTCGTCCTCAACCGTCTCGTTATAAAGCGTACGAAGCGTCAACCGATACTCCCCAGGCGGAAGAAATCCTATGTCGGAGAAACGTTTGACGAATATCTCCTCCGTTTCAACAACGAGCTCATCTTTCCCGCTCCAGACCGTTTCCCCATCTACGTTTTGAATAACAAACGTGAGCTCAACCTTTGTAGGTACGCGACCAAAGCTTTCAAAAATGACACGAGCAACAACGTCTATCGCGCGTGCGACTTTTGCATCATCAAGAATAAGGCGGATATCGAGAAGCTGTGCGGGCAAAAATCCAAATTGAGTATCTGTTACTGCGCCACTTCGTGGTGAAGAAGGATCGCTATCGCCATCGACATTATCGGAGCGTCCTGTGCCCGGTACTGTGCTACTGCCTCCCTCTCCTGAACTACTCCCTGCAGATCCGCTAGAACTTGAGCCGGAACCGGAGCTTGAGATTGAACGAAAATCAATGGGACGATAATCCGTCGTCACATTGCAGTTGATGCAGTCGAAAGTAAGGGTACCGATAATCACTCCGCTCGCTTGCCCTATAAATCTTCCTGATGAGTTTATGGAGACGCCGGAAAAGTTGACCCACCCTAATCCCGCACCCCACGCGTAGCCCGAAAGCGTACCACTTGCGGCGACGGTAACCCCGCCGTTTGTGGGCGCCATGTTAATCCAGCCATAGTTGGCGTTCCACGCATAGCCCGTAATGCCGGAGTCGGTGATAGCAATCCCGCCATTCGTCGCGCCAAAATTCACCCACCCCGCCTGATTGCTCCACGCATACTTATTGGTGGCATTAATGGTTCCGTTTGTCTCAGAGGCAAGGACCTGAAGTGGAGCTGTGAGCATCACTCCAAAGAAAAAAATGATAGTGACGTGCTTCATGTAAACTCATGGTGCTTGCGCCCCCAGAATGATGATGATGTCTTCGTTTGACGAGAGTTCTCCATCAGGAAGCGATGCAACGACTGAAGCTTTGAGCTTGTCAGCGAGTGAGTGCGCCGCTTTGCGACTTTTTTCTTGGTGTGCATTATCAACAACTAACGTCGTGGTGTAGTCGGATGCTTGTGCGTCCGTCACCTGCGTAATCAAGTACTCAGAAGTAGCGCTCAATACTTGTGCTACGGACGATGCGCGACCAGAGACACCACTCCCATTCCTCAAATCAACCGTCACGGGAGCAAAAGACCCTGATACCGCCTCTTTGCCTGAACGCTCCCCTCCATACTCAATCGGCCCAATGTTCACAATGATGTCGCGCGAAGGAGAATACAAAACCGCCTGTCTACTTTCGGAAAAGATGAGAAGCTGGTCGCCGTTTTCGGCATGAGCAAAAAAGGATTGCTCACCCTTCAGAACTTCGGCGTCCTGTACGGTCGCGAGTACCGGCGTTCCTGGAGGCATGATCAAGTGTTTGCCAACAGCACGAACAGCTGAAGAAAGCTCCGCTGCCGCCCGAACTTCAGCAGACGACCACGGCCAGAATCCCTGAACGAGACGGTAGCCAGAAAGTCCTGCTCCGCTTACCACCACTACTGCTACAATGATGAAAAACCGTCGACGGATCAAGGTAGTCATGATTTATAGTTGTGGCGCTTCGAATTCCCCAGGAGGCTCCGATGTCTCAGTAGACGGCTCGTCTGGAACCTCGACTGAGGACTCATCAGCAGGAGCTGTTTCCTCACTGTGGAGCGGAGCTGACTCTGTTGGTAATTCCTCCGAAACCGTAGCGTCCGTCTCTCCCGTTTCTGACTCAACTGGAGGAACCGAGTTGCCTTCCACGTCCACTTCGTGAGGCGTATTGCCCTCTTGAGAAGGATTTGTCTCCTCCTCTTCTTCTCCTATTTCAGACACTTCTTCTTGTGTGGACGATTGGCTGTTTTGACTTCCCGTTTCGTTTGGAGCGGAGGTGGCACGCCCAACCATCAACGCTTTGAGCTCTTCTTCCGTAAGACACGTCTCTCCGATGCAGAGTTTTTTCGTACGCACTTCTTCTGCAAAGAACTTCGCTATGCCATTTGTAGCGTCCGCAAACCACTGTGTGAGACGATCAAGAAACCGTCCGAAAAATGTTTTGTTGCCCGCATGATCCGTCCTTGCCGCTTCCGCGTCAGCAAGCGATGCGAGCGCAGGAACAAGACCGTCGGGGAAAGTTGAGGTCGCGAGAGAAAGCGCATGTGTCGAGCTTCCAAGGGTTATGGCTCCGAGCTCTTGAATACCTGCAACCGTAACAGCAACGAGTTTTCCGTAATCCAAGTGCCTATACCCATCTTGGTCGGTTACCACAAGATCGAGTCCCGGAAATAACTGCTCTACCTCCTGAGCGATAAACCCAAGTGACGATGATGTGCCGGTGTAATTTTCTCCCGTCCACGTAAAGGTGACTGGGTTTAATTTGTTGATCAAATCAAGACCCGCGATGCCGCCTATAGGTGAAACATTCTCTTTGAGTCGTGCGTCTGATAGCGCAGACGTATTGTCGTTGCAGACACCATCGGCATCTATATCAAGACACACAATACCAGCGACACGAAGAGCATGACTCATGGTCGTCGTACGAATACTCACGTTTCCCCCTCCTGGGTTAATAGCCAAACTGCCCCACGACGAAAGCGCTGCGTTATGTCCGCCAATAGTCGCGATACTGTTTGATTGTCCAGCCACAACCGCAGCTGTTATTCCTCCGAAAATTCCTCTCCCAGCCCAACCACTACTTTCGACAGAGTCATAGACTTCGAGACGACTTCGCGGACTGGTAGTGCCTATGCCAATATATCCCGCGTTGTTAATTCGCATGCGTTCAAGAGAGGTAGCGGAACCATCCGGCGTCGTGTAAAAACTCAAGCGCCCTGGCATGTCATTTGCCCCCGGAGTGCCGTCCGCAATTGCTAAGATAAGGGCTGCGCGCTGATAAGCGGCTCCATCGTAACCGTTAAATGTCATATAGCCGAGCTCGTCGCCATTTTGTACAATCGCTCCCGCTCTATCTTTCCTAAGCGTCAGCGCAGCTGAAAATACATCAGCGCCACTGTAGCCGAAAATTCCAGTACCCTGAACATGCAGAACGCTCGCGGGGCTACTTGTGCCAATGCCTACATTACCGTTTGCAAGAACCGTAAGCCCAGAACCGGCAGTGCTATTGGATTGAATTCTGGCAACCGTCCCGTTTGTACTACCATCAGTATTAGCTACGTAGAGTAGACCGTTTGTGGAGTTGAGTGACGCATTTGATGAGGTGATCGACAAGATTGAGCCGGTTGTGAGCGCGTTTGCCGCCATCGTCATACCATTGCCAGTCGTAAGCGTTGACCAATTCCATGTTTGTACAAAATTGGCAGAATCTAATGTTCCGGCAGCAATGGCGCCAAGTAGTGAATTCAGTGTGACTCCAGTGCTTCCCGTGGACCCGACCTGCGTAATGGTTGCCCATGATTCAGAGCTAACAATCGTCAAACCGAGACCCATTTTATTTTCCAGACGTACTGTCGTATTGGTGGTTGGAGTAAAGATAGCTTCTGCAATCGGCTGAGGACTGTACTGATGATCCGTTTGATCATCAGCAAACTGATATGCCCCTGTGCCAATAAGCGAGCTGCTGCCGATGTCACGCCATTGATATTGAATTGCTTGGGCCGTATGAGCAAATCTAATGGAACCGCGCAGGTGATACGTTTTGCCAGCGGTCAGCGTGAAGACACCGTTCGTGTTTGGAATGTTTCCGGTCAAGGTCGCAAGAGAAATTGCTGCACCACTGCTCCACGTGTCATTGTCGCCTCGAGCAGAGACATACTCCACCGTATTGATCACATTCTGCGGAGTGGAGATGACTTCGACGTAGAAATCAGAGAGATTGTTATATATAGAAGCTGTTCCGTTCACCGAGACTGCTCGCAATTTGACCACTGTGTCAGATGTGGGTGTGATAATACTTTCTGCGAATTGAGTCTGCCCTTGATTATTTCCATTGGTTAATGGTCGATTCAAAGAAGCGGTACTGTTTGGGAGAGTAGTGTTAGTGCTATCAACCCACTCAACAGTCATGCCGTCGGTAGAAGCTGCAAAGTCTGCAAATATATTGGCAGTCAAGCGATAGGTCTTGCCGGTTGTTAGTGTAATTTGATTACTCGATACTGAGATATCGGAACCAAACGCGTTCGTCTGAGTCAAGGTAAGGTCGCCAACTGCTGAGACGGTTTGCGGAGATGCGCCAGGACGACCGCGCAGATAGCTCTTGCTCTGTCCAACACTTCCCCGGTTATCCGAAACAACCTGCCAATTCGCACCATCGCTTCGAACGGTAACCGCATCATTTTGCGAATAGAGAAAGAGCGAGGTGGTGGATGCGATCTGCTCGCTTCCTGTCCCCACGAGGCGCGCGGAGTTTGCGGAGTTGTCCGTTTTGACGAACTCAATGAATTTGCCGCTTTGCCCCACTGCCGTTGGGAGAGTGATCGTGAGGTTGCCGCTTGCAGCATTGAGTTTTTGCGTCGTGCCGAACGTCGAAGCCGGAAGTGTCTGCGAAGAACTCTGTGTAGCAAAGGTGGTTTGTGATGAGCCGCCACCAGAACCTCCGATGACTCTCCAGCGCGCGGCAGTTGGGTCATAAGAAAGAAGTACGGACGCGTCTGCCGCAATCGTGAGGTCAGCGCCCGTGCCCGTAATGATGCGGTTGGCGACGGCTGATGATGTGGTGGCGTTAAAAAGCGTGAACGCGGCGGTTGAGGAAGCGTTCACAAGAGTGATGATTCTGCCGTCGTCGCCGCCCGTGATGCCCGTAATTCCTTGGAACGCAGCTGATGCCGCATTAACTCGCACGCTTGAGGTATTCCCGAAGTCAACGTTGTGCGCATACGCAGTCGTCGTTGCGAAGTCGCTGCCGTACTGAAAGGCGGTTGCGCCGTTCACTTTGAGTGCGAGCGCGGTTGAAGACGCGGATGCCGTGTTGAGGTGCAGAAGATTGCCGGACACCAGAGAGTTTCCGGAAAGCGAGAAGAGGCCGGTCGTGGTTGCCGTGGTAGTTGCTGTACTCCAGTTCCACACTTGCACATAGTTTGCGTTGTCCAAACTTCCTGCTGCCATTGCGCCGAGAATGTTGTTGAGCGCAAGTCCCGTTGAGGCGGTGGAGCCGAGTTGTTTTACAGTAAGATAACTTCTGCCCGCCGTACCACCATAAAGTTCTGCGGTTGACACACCGCTCGTCGCCGTCATACGCACTTCCACGCGAATGGTCGTGTTCACAGACGGAGTGTACTGCTTAATAATCGTCCCCGATCCAGAACCAGGTTTAAATCCGCCAGTTTCAGACCGACCACTGGTAACTATCGTCTCGGTTTGTGGAATTTCCGCGCCAGACGTCACATTGAAGAGTCGCGCATACATGTAATCGTCGGCGTTGTTACCCGTGTTCACATATCCGGACAGCACCGCTGCGATTTCATATGTTTTCCCGGCAATCAAACTCACACTTAATCCGGTATTGACGTACGCGGTAGAATTCGCATTTACATTTGCAGTAAGAGCCTGCTGATAGGTATCCACCGTATTAATCACATTCTGCGGAGTGGAAATAACCTCTACATATGCGTATGAACCCCCGGTCAGAACAAGACCGTTATTGGCACCAAAAACTCTCAAAGAAATATTAGTATCTACTGATGGGGTTATAACAACAGATGCCTGTTCTTGGTCTCCATAATCAGTACCGTAGCTTGGCGATGACGCTTCAGCCGCGGTGCCTATATCAGTAGAAGTTGTCTGATTTCTCCAACCGTAATTAATGTATCCTGAACCATTAGCGCCGTCTTTACGCAACACTCCTTCCATGCGATATGTCTTCCCTGCTTTCAAAGTGAAAACACCTGTGCCTGAATTATACGAAATGTCGCTACCAAAAGACGCTTCGGTGTTATTGAAGAGAATGTCATTCCCCACAGTAACGCTCTGCGCTGAAGTGCTTCGGGTAACTTTCATATAACTCTTGCTCTGTCCAACGCTAGAGCGATTGTCGGCAACAAGCTGGATATTCGTACCATCGGATCGAAGTACGACCGAGTCGCCTTGCGAATAAAGGTAGATGCCGGTTGATGAAGCGCCGATAGTTTGTCCGGCAAATGGAGCGACGAGAACTGCATTGGTCGTGTTGTCCGTCTTAACTACTTCTACTGATTTTCCACTATTACCTGATGCCGTTGGAAGCGTCGCGGTAAACGATGCAGTCGTTGCGTCAACTTTGACGGTGCTTGTCCAGCCAGAGACACTGCCTGTTGCTGTTAGTGTCTGGATTGTGTTTGAAGAACCACCGCCACCAGAACCGCCGATGACGCGCCACACTGATGTACCAGAGTCGTACGCGAGCAAAATAGAAGCGTCGGCATTAAGGGTGAGGTCTGCTCCTGTACCGGTAAGTATTCTGTTTGCCGCGACTGAACCCGTATGCGCATTGGAGATAGTCGCGGCGTTCCCCCCGGCGTTCATAATCGTGAGGAGTTTTCCATCAGAGCCATTTGCAATACCAGTAACAGTCTGTGCCGCACCGCCCGTAAGTCGAATGAGCGAGGTATTGCCGAAATCAATATCGTTACTTGTTCCTATTGTTGAAAAATTCGCACCTCTTTTAAGCGCGATCGCACCAGAAATGGTGAGCGCGTTTGCTGAACCTGCCGCGACAATATCAACAGAAGCCGAGGGAGTAGTCGTTCCTATGCCAAGACGAGCATTTGTATTGTCCCAAAAGAGATTCGCATTATTTTGAGAAATCAGACCGCCCGTGCCGGCAAACAAGAGAGAGCCGGCAGTCATGGAAGAGAGCGTCGGGGCGGAACTGAATGTCTTTGCTCCAGCAATAGTTTGCGTACCTGTTGAAACCAGGCCGGGGTTCGTTCCGTCTGCAAGTGAGAGAGTTAAGACATTGGAAGCAATCGCTCCTCCGCTTGCATTTGAGCCCGAGGGTGTCGCGAGTGAGGTAACGATACTGGAACCAGAAGCGAGTTTAGAAAGTGCAATGGCGGCAGACGTATTTACGTCTGCATCAACAATAGCTCCATCAAAAATTTTGCCTGAAGTGATGGCGCCTGCGCCAATCGTAAGTACCCCAGCGTTTGTAACGGTGGCATCTCCAGAAAGTGCTACCGCAACAGCAGCACCAGAACCATTGCCGATCCAGAGTGATCCGTTTGCAAGAGCGGTGGCAAGCTTTTCAGTATCAAGTTCATTCAGCGCTGCTTGGACCGTCGTCGCTGAAATTGTACCTGCCGCAGTATTGGTAATTTGGGTTGCCGTGTAATCGCCATTTGAGGCAATGACGCCGCCAGTGCGCCCGAAAACGGACGAAACAGAGACTGAGTTATTAAGTTTTTCCCAGACCGTTCCGTTGTGTACCAGCCAATCACCGATATTGAAAACAATATTCCCCGAACCGAGATTTTGCGTCCCCGCAACAGAAACAACATAGTACCGACCCTGCGCACCTGTGCCGTCAGAAAGCGTCGGAGTGTTCGTGTTTGCGTTCCATTGACCTTGATATGTCAACGCGCCGGTTACGGGAGCAAGAAATGTTGAGCGTGCCATTTTGCGAACAGTACCGGTGTCGGCATCGTAGAGTGCGAGTTGATCGGCTGAATTCGTGGTGCCATCAGATGCCAGACTGTTGATATCAAGGGTCAGGGTGCGGTCAGCGCTCAAATCACCCCCACCCGCAAGTCCGGTGCCTGAGAGAACTTGGCGAGTGGTACTCACTTTAGTATTGAACGTGGCCCAATCTGCTGATGACAACAGTCCTCGCGCGGTCGCTGACGATGTTGGAATGTTAAACGTATGTGTACTGACGGAAGAGACAATGCCAAAATCAGTACCTGATGACCCGACGGCGAGCGTTTGCGAGGTGGTGGAAATGCCGTTCAATGTCTCAAGCCCTCCGCCAGCAAGTCCGAGCGCCGAGCCATTCCAATAGAGAGTCCCGGCGATATTATAAAGAGTGTTAGCGATAGCACTTGGAGTAAAGGAAGAGAGCGAAAGCCCTGTGTGCGCGGTTGATGTCGTCGCCATTACTGTGAAGACTGGGCTTGAGGTCCCAACCCACAGGAGATATTGAGAGCTGGTCGTTGAAACGGCGAGCGCTGCACCTGAAACGGGATCGCCAATAACATAAGCACCGGTCGTCGTTGCGGTAAGAGGAGGAAGCACATAGCAATTTGAGTCCGTGGGAGCGCATGCGGGGTTCAGCGTCTCCCCAGGCTGATAAACGACCGCAAAAACAGGTGTCGCAAATAAGAACGTGCCGACAAAAATGCCAAGCAGAGTAACTGTGGCGATGTAATGTGAAAGAATTTGGTTGGAGCTCATGTCATACGAAATGCCTGAGCTTCAAGAGCTTCTCTCTAATAACAAAGCCCGAACTCCTTGCGGAATTCGGGCTTCGAGAGCCTCGCTACTTTGTTGTGAGAGATTATATATCCCTTTCCGACACCCACCACACACAGCTTGTGGATAACACACTCTCACCAATCCAAAAATAAGTAGCTCAGTGTCACGCGCAGATTAAGGCGTTGTCTCGAAATCTTCGTTGCGGGGTTGTTCTGACGTAGATGTACTTCCGAAAGATGAGACGTTTTCACAACGTTTGCATTTTATCTGCACTTCGCCCATGCGAATATTGCCTTTGCCAAGAAGTTTCCCGCAAGAACAGCGATATTCAATAAAGACGTCCATTTAGAAATTTGTTTGCAAAAACTTCATGGGTTTCAAGTCAAAAGGACTTTATGGGGTATAGTAACATTCTCGTCTCTCGAGACGCACAGAAAAAGTTGAGGGCCGCTTGGTGCTGGCGGTAATGAGGGACCTCGAGGGTCTCATACATATACCACCAGCACCAAATTGTCCTCAGTATGGCCGTACGATAACAAAGAATGAAAACAAGTTCAATAAAAAATGAAGAATTCCTGAAGAGTGTCTTCGATTATTCCGTCCATGTCCCCCTCCACCAGGTTTTTAATAAAGTGCTGATATAATTTTTAATAATGCATCATCAACAAAAGTTATGCGCATCCTTGTTGTAGAAGACGAACCGAAAATCTCTTCCTTTCTTCGCGAGTCGCTCGAGGCGGAAAATTTTGCGGTTGATGTCGCTCCGGATGGTGAGGTTGGCGCGCATTACGGCGTCATCAATGATTACGACCTTATGATTTTGGATAATCGTCTTCCTAAGAAAACGGGGATAGAAGTGTGCCGCGAAATGCGTGCCGCAGGACGAACCTTCCCCATCTTGGTCGTATCAGTAAAGAATGACACCGTGAGCAAAGTGGACCTCCTAGACGCAGGCGCGGATGATTATCTTGCGAAGCCCTTTGCATTGGCCGAACTTCTTGCCCGTGTACGCGCACTCTTACGTCGACCTCTTCCCGTAGAGAAAGAAAACTTCCAGATTGGCAATATTGTACTTCTGACGCGTGAGTGCATCGTACGTCATGATGGTAAGGAGGTTTATTTAACTCGCAAAGAGTTTATGCTTTTGGAATACCTCATGCGGAATGAAGGTTCCGTTCTCTCTCGCGGAATGATCCTGGAGCACGTATGGGATATGAACGCAGACATTTTTTCAAATACCATAGAATCCCACATTCTTTCCTTGCGAAAAAAATTGGGTGATCACGATACGCATACGCTTATCCGCACCATCCCGGGTCGTGGCTATAAAATAGGGAATTAACGTTTTGTTGGGTCTTCAGCAAATATTCATCTTTCTTTAGGCATCGATTGAGGAATATTTTAGTATTCTTGGAGCGCGTGTCCCGTACGGTATCTGTATGGATTTCGCTCTTACTGAGACTCGCTCTTTTGAAGACGCTCGAAAAGAAACTCGTGACGCACGTCTTGCTTTGGGCTTTAACGAACGCGATTCATGGAAAACGGCACTCGCCTATTTTGACCAACATACGCTCACCATTCAAAACCACCCGGTCATGGAAGACTGGGAAGACTCTTATATGTGTGAGCTTGCGCATATTGCAACGAGGAGAGGTGGCACCGTGCTTGAAATCGGGTTTGGTATGGGAATTTCCGCACGCTACATCCAAAAAGAATCGTTAGAGCAACATTTTGTGATAGAGGCAAATGCGGATGTGTATGAGCGTCTTACACACTTTGCAAAGGAAGCCCGCATCCCCGTGGCCGCGTTTTTTGGTTTCTGGGAAGACGTGACGACTAAAATTCCTGATGGGAGCATTTCAGGAATTCTCTTTGACACTTATCCGCTCTCAGAAAAGGACATTCATTGCAATCATTTCCCTTTCTTTAAAGAGGCCTATCGCCTACTTAGGCCAGGGGGTGTTCTCACGTATTACTCGGATGAAATAGACGATTTCTCATTCCTTCATCTAAAGATGCTCCGCGATGCTGGTTTTGTTCGAATTGATAAAAAAATATGTGAGGTATCTCCTCCTGCAGACTGTGCGTATTGGAAGAGCAAAACAATCCTCGCGCCAATCGTCACGAAATGAATGCTCTTCCTTCAAATGCGTATGGGCTCCTTCTCTCCTTTGACGGCTACGGCGCGCCCGGTGGTGTACTTGAGGATTCGGAATACCTCTATAGCGTGCTTGTGAATTTGCCACACAAAATCGGCATGCGTCCCCTTGGGCTCCCGCAGGTAATTTCAGTGGAAGAACCGGGTATTGCCGGTCTCTCTGGGTTCACCTTCATCATGGAATCTCATATCAGCATTCATACTTACAAAGAACGCGGGTTTGTTACTGTCGATATCTATTCCTGTAAATGGTTTGATAGCACACAGGTCGTGGCACTTCTTGCGGACGCCTTTCAAACAACGTCGCACGAGGTATCAGAGATTGTGCGCGGTAAGCGGTTTGGTGCGCTCCCCTTCTCTTTTTTGGCGAACCAGCCGCATTTGCGGCTCTAGATAAAAATTCTTTCTGAGCAAAAGGAGAAGTTCTGATGGAATATCGTACTCGGTTTGCGGTAAATACAGATATCAGCGCGATTGTGAGTATCGAGCAGGTGGCATACAAGGAAACCGGAGCCGTGATGTTTTCAGCGAAGCATGTTGAATCGTGGCTAAACATTTATCCGGAAGGAGTGATGGTCATTGAGCATCGGGGTTCCTTGGTGGGGTTCTGTGCATTCCAAATTATTAACTTTAACCCCGACGGGCACCTCATAGCAAAAACGTACGATGAACTCACTGATAACGGATATATCGCCAAAACGCATGTTCCTACAGGTAACTGTTTTTCTGCGCTGACGCTGAATTCAATCGATCGTGGTGCCGGAAAAATCCTTCTCAAAGCCGTACTTGGGCACATGAGGCGTAGTGGCAGACGATTTGCTTTCGGAACTTCACGCATTATCGGTTTCCGAGATTATATAAATGCATTCGCCCTCGTGGCGGGTTTGCATGAGGATCCGTTCGGCGAAGATGTTGCTATATGGTACGCTCGAGAGTGTGTGCGATTAACACAGGGCATGATCGGGTCGCTCTTTCCGCGTTCTGCGAAAACGTATCCGTCACTCGTACGACCAGATCCTATACTTGGGTTTTATCTCGCGAACAATTTCGAGATGCATAGTTTTCTACCAAACTTCATCGAAGATCCTCCGAGCGGTAATCATGCCTGTCTTTCGCTTGTTCGATTGAATGCATAGTATGTTTTTCTTTAGCTACACAGCCGCAACGCTTACTTTTTTCATAGTGAGCGCTGCGGTTTTTCTTTTTTATAAAAAATGGGGAGATCCGCTCGCTACCAGTCTTGCCAGCATGATGCTCGCCACGAGCGCCTGGCTTGGATTCAATGTCTTAGCCGATTTTGCCGTGCACGTAGATACGCTCGTTTTTGCGAGCGGTTTTGCCGCCGTTTCCGGATTGCTTGTGGTCGGCTTTTGTTTGTGGTTTATAGAAATCTTTTTGACCGGTACGATTTCACGGCTCTGGCGTCTGATATATCTATCTCCAGCGGGACTCTTTCTTCTTGGAGCTTTTTCTTCGTATAGCGTCGCGGGTGTCTCCTTTCCACCGGGACAACCAGCTCAGATAGAGCCTGGTCCCCTGTATTTGTTTGCGTCGCTATTCATTCTTGTGGCACTTTCATATGGCTTTTTAAGAATCTGGCGTGCATACCACTTTGTTGATCTAACAAGGAGACTTCAGAGTATTTATATGGGAATCGGATTTATCGGTACTATTCTCGGCGGGTTAATGTTCGATGTCATACTTCCTCTTTTTGGCGTTGTACACCTCTACAATGTTGGGCCTCAATTCTCAGTTTTCATGCTTGGGTGCTCGGCGTACGCCATCTTGCGGCATCGCCTGCTTGATGTTCGTATCGTTATCCAGCTTGGTGTCGTCTATTCCCTTCTCATCGCAACTATTGTCGTTTGCTACATGTGCGTTCTCCTCCTTGCAGAATTGTTCCTCGGCCCCCATCTTCCAGTTGCCATACCGGTAAGCGCGGCGATTATTATGATTATTGGTATTTTTACCGTTCCGCGACTTGAAAGTTTTTTTCGCCAAAAAACGGATCGATTCTTTTTCAAGGGCGCCTATGAATATTCCACCGCCCTTGAGTCGTTAAGCCATATCGTTTACACAAACATAGAGTTTGATAACCTGGTTGCTTCGGCAGAAATATATCTGAAGACAATTTTCCGCGCGGAATCAGTGCACATCAAACTCATAGAACCCGATGCGTTTATACAAGAAGGGGGCCGAGTAACACCCTCTGTGCCAATTGTGCTCGATGGAAAACGCATTGGTGTCATCGAGGTGGGGAGGAAACGTTCCGGCGACGAATATCAGGAGAAAGATTTACGACTCCTTACTACCTTCGCTTGTCAGGCCGCAACAGCTCTCTCGCGTGCACGGCTCTACCAGGAAACAAAACGTCATGCTCGTGAGCTTACACGTATGGTTCAAGAACGTACAAAAGAGCTTCGCCTCGCGCAAGAACACGAACATCAAACCATTGTGGATCTCTCGCATGGCCTCCAGACATCACTTGCAATACTCCAGACAAAAATTGAACGGGCGAAACGCTCGGTACTTCATAATGCAGAAATACATCCTCTTGAAGAGACACTTCATGCTATTTCACGATTTATGTACGACCTGCTTGCTCTTTCGCACCTTGAGCAGACCACAAAAGCAAAGGCGCACGCCCGTCTTGATTTTTCTGCCCTTCTCAAAGATATCTGCGAAGAGATACGGATCATCGCTAGCCCTCTGGGAATTTCTGTCAGGACTAAAATTCCACCTGACCTCTTCATATGTGGTAATGAGAAACATGTGAGCGACGCGATCATGAACATAGGAAGTAATGCGCTTAAATACATGAAGGATGACAAAGAAAAAAAGGTGGCGTTTCTTGTCGACACTTCACCAAAAGGAATTGTGCTCCGTATACAGGATTCAGGTATCGGCATTTCAAAAACCGATTTACCCCACATCTTTGATCGTTTCTACCGCGGCAAAAACGTCCCGTATGACGCCTCGGGGAACGGGCTCGGACTCGCACTCGTCAAGCAAATCATGGAACGGCATGGCGGGAGCGCTACGGCCGAAAGTATACTTGGCAAGGGCAGCACCTTCACCCTCACTTTCCCATATCCTGATTCCGTTCGACCCGCCTTGCGCGCGAGAACCTAGCACGAGTTGGCACCCGCCGCCTGCTGGGGATTCGAACCGTCTCGGTCGCCCTTGACTGGCCATCAGTAACCAATACGTTTATCACAAGATGCAGACCCGGTCCTTCGATACTAAACTAGACTGCTGCCAGCCAGGGACTCGAACCCCAATACCATCCTCCAGAGGGATGTGTCCTACCATTAGACGAGCCGGCAATACCACGCTACAGGAGTAGCGTGGTACAGAGACAATACTTGAAAAAGACGAGTAATTCAAACCTTTGCGTCCGTGAGATGCTCCTTTACGACCTTTTGTATGCGAACAATGACTGACTCTCTTTCTGTCGGTTTGCTAGCCGCAATTTCTTTTGCGAGGTTGTAGAGATTGATGTTGCTCATTCGTATCCATTTGTCATTTTTGGAAAGGAAGTAAAGCAGGCTCATGACGGCAATACGCTTATTTCCATTTTGAAACGGGTGGTTTTTAATGAGGAGGTAAAACAAGATACTTGCTTTGCCAACCATTCCTCGATATAAATCCTTGCGATTGAATCGCCCAAATGGAGTTTGAATACAACTTTCAAGTATGTTTGGAAAACGGCTTCCAAAATCGGGAATCGGTTCGTCCCAAATGAGAAGTTCCCGCGCGAGCGAGAACGCCACATATTCGATCTCGGCAACGGTGATACTCCTCGTTTTCATTCTTTACTCAACTTTCTGAACGTCTCTCCGTATTCGGCGAGTGCCTGGTCAACCGCCTTCTCTATCTTCTCTTTTCGGCGCGGTCCGATCGTTTGACCAAGAAGCTCAACGAGAGACTCATGCGGAATGACGTAATTACGCCCAATCTTCTCGGCCTGTATCTTTCCTGCTCGAATTTTCCTGAACACTTCAATTCGGCTTAAACGGAGTATTTTTGCTGCTTCTGCCGTAGAGTACAGGTTTTTGCTCATGATTTTCGTATAGTAACATATGTTACCTATTGATAACAACCAACTGCTATTTCTTTTTCTTTTGGAGGGCGGCGGCTTTGAGGAATTCAGTAAACAACGGATGCGGGGCAAGGGGGCGTGCTCGAAGCTCGGGGTGGAACTGCGTACCGAGCATAAAAGGATGTGCGGACTTTGGAAGCTCGGCTATTTCCATAAGCACACCGCTCGGGGAGGTGCCGGAGAAAACGAGACCCGCTTTTTCAAGCTGAGGAATGTATTTTGGATTTATCTCGTAGCGATGGCGATGGCGTTCCTCGACGCTCTCTTTCTTGTACGCTTCGCGCGCAATGCTTCCCTTTTTAAGGCGGCACGGGTACACCCCAAGGCGCATCGTGCCGCCATACTTCTCTTTCTCTATCTTCTCTTTCTGGTCTTCCATCACCGCCACCACTGGGTGCGGCGAGCCACTTGCAATCTCACTGGTATGAGCACCTTTGAGCTTTGCAACGTGGCGCGCGTATTCCACGACCATGAGCTGCATGCCGTAGCAAAGTCCGAAGTACGGAATCTGGTGCGTGCGTGCGTACTCAATCGCTTTGATCTTCCCTTCAATACCCGTCTCACCAAAACCGCCCGGGACAAGGATGCCATCAAACTCTCCCAACATTGAAACTGGTTTTCCTTTTTCAAAGTCTTTAGCATTCACCCACGTGATTTTTGCCTGCTTGCCGATTGCCGCGGCGGAAAACTTAATCGCCTCAATGACCGAAAGATATGCATCGGAAAGCACGAAGTCTCCCGTATCAAAATATTTACCAACCACGGCAACGGAAATCTCTGGCGCTTTCTTATTTTGCACAGCTCGTACAAACTTCTTCCACGCAGAAAGCCCTGCGGATTTCTTAGAGGTTAAATTGAGTGCTTTGAGAAGAATGCCCGCGAGCCCGTCTTTCTCAAAGTTGACAGGGACTTCGTAAATGCTCCCCACGTCGGGAGCGGAAATAATGTGATCGGCGCGCACATTGCACCAAATAGCGAGCTTTTCTTTGCGCTTCTCGTCCATAGGATGCTTTGAACGCGCAATGATGAAGTCCGGCTGGACGCCGTATGAGTTCAAGGCGCGCACCGCTGATTGGGTGGGCTTCGTCTTCATTTCACCCAAGGTGCCCGGCACCGGAAGGTACGACACCATCATAAAGAGTACGTCGTCTGGATGCTTCATCTTGAGAACGCGTGCCGCCTCAATGAAAAGTGCGTTTTGGAAGTCGCCTATTGTGCCGCCGACCTCAATAACGGAAACGCGGCTACCGTTGTAGGTAGCCGCGGCATCAATCCGGCGAAGGATTTCGTCCCGCACGTGCGGGATAGCCTCCACGCACTTGCCTTTGTAGTGAAGCGCGCGCTCTCTTTCAATAACCGACTGGTACACCATACCGGAAGTCATATAGTCCTCATTTGTGAGATCGCGATTGAGGAATCGCTCATAGTTGCCCATGTCTTGGTCGGTCTCAAGCCCAGACTGGAGCACGAAGACCTCTCCGTGTTCGGTCGGGTTCATGGTCCCCGCGTCCACATTTAAATACGGGTCAATCTTTACCAAGTTGACCGGATATCCCTTCTCCTGAAGCAGGAGACCTATAGAAGAAGCCGCTACACCCTTGCCGACACCGCTCATCACACCTCCGAGAACGAATATGTATTTGTGTCCTTTCGACGCCATACCCGTCACACTAAAAGGCGTCGTTCGCCTTTTAGATTTCTAAATCTTGCAACCGCATCAAACAATAGCGCCGCATCTCGACCTTTGACACAACGACCACCACACTGCAGCAGTGTGGTGGTCAACGCCTTTGTAGTGTGTCGGGCCATACCTACACCTTAAGGTAGCGCCTGATGGCGAGCAACGACGCAAGCGCTCCCAGCACCACTCCCGACACCAGAAGCATCAAGAAAATGTATGCGAAGTTGGCGCGGTAGTACCCAAAGAGCTCAAAGCCTCCAAACCATCCCACAGTCTTCGTGCCAACATACCAAAGCGTTGGGAAAAGGAATGCGATGACCACGAGCGAAGCGAGTGCTCCGGTGATGATGCCCGCGACGACAAAGGGTCCGCGTACATACGAACCACTCGCACCCACAAGCTGCATGACCGCGATTTCGTCCTTTGCGGTGTAAATCGCAAGACGTATCGTGGCAAAGGCGATTAAAATAGAAGCTATTGCAAACAAGAGCACGACCGCAATCCCAATATTTTTCGTTGCCGTAATCGCAAGTGAGAGTCGGTCAATCGCGTCTTTGTTTTGCTGGTAGTTAACGCGGTCAATGATAGATGCGCCGTCAGAGGAAAGTGCGGGTGTTGCTTCAAGAAAATTTACAATGCTTTCGTACTCAGACGGATTCTTCGCTCGAACCTCAAGTGAAGCGGCAAGTGGGTTCTCACCAAGCTCTTCAAGTGCCTGGAGCGTGAGCTGGTCGCTCTCGTGGCGCGTACGGAAATTAATAAGTGCTTGTTCACGCGAGGTGTAGGCCACTTCCTTAACCTGCGGAAGGCCTTCAAGAGTGCTCTTGAGTGAAAAAATCTCTGGTTCGGTCGCGGTGGTAACGAAATACACCGACACATCTACTTTGTCGCGAATAGCATTCAACGTGAAGTTGAGAAGTGCGGAAAGGAAAATCAAAGCACCGAGGATAGCGAGTGTCACAGTCATAATAAGCACCGTCGCGACCGAGACTGCGCCGCCGCGGGTGAAGTTTTTCCACCCTGCCCCCGACATTCGCTTAATCGTCATCCACATATAGGCATTCTACCAGGCGCTCTTCCCGCTGTTTTCATAGCGAATATTTACCTGATGCGTCGTCCCTCACAATCTTCCCTCGATCCATCGTGATAACGCGTTTCCCAACGGCATCTACCACGCCCTTGTTGTGGGTGGTGATGAGAATGGTGGTTCCGAGCTCATTTATCTTTTTCAAAATCTCTACAATCTCGTAGGTGTTTATGGGGTCCAGGTTTCCTGTCGGCTCGTCTGCGACAATCAAGTCCGGCTGGTTGATGATGGCGCGACCAATAGCAACGCGCTGTTTCTCACCACCTGAAAGCTGTGCGGGAAAATTGTGCGCTTTGTCGCCCAAATTTACGAGGTCCAAAATGTACGGCACGTCGCTCCTAATTTCATTGTCTTTCCGACCTGCCGCTTCCATGGCAAAAGCAATGTTCTCGTAGGCGGTCTTGTTTGGGATGAGGCGAAAGTCCTGAAAGACGGTACCTATCTTGCGGCGATAGAAATGGAGCGCAGAGGTGGGCAAATCATGCACATTTATAGACTCAAAAGAAACTGAGCCTTCGGTCGGTCTTTCTTCTGCAAGAAGAAGCTTCAGGAGGGTCGTTTTTCCGGCGCCCGAGTGGCCGACGATAGAGACGAATTCTTTGGGCGCGATCGCGAGCGTGACTTCTTCAAGCGCGGAGGTCCCTCCGTAGCGCTTCGTCACCTTGTCGAAATAAATCATCGCTCACTATTCTACCCCGTACCAAACTTCTTTCAAAGTGTGCATCCTCTCAAATATTGAGCCTGTCGACTGATGTCTTTCTAGTTAGGACCGAGAGGTTGGTAGAAGTTGCTACGGGGCGTGCCCCACCGCATGTGTGGCGTCTATGAAACCATCGAGGTCGCCTTCAAGCACTTTGTCTGGATTGCCGGACTCGTGGCCGGTACGGTGGTCTTTCACCATTTTATAGGGATGGAGAACGTACGAGCGGATTTGGCTTCCCCACTCGTTTGCCGTGGTTTTTGCAATTGAACGGCCTTCGGCCACCGCCTGCCGCTCCGCCTCTCTTTGCGCAAAAATCTTTGCTTTCAAAAGGTCTAATGCCTTTTCACGGTTCGCCTGCTGTGAACGCTCGCTTGAGACGTGCACTGAAAGATTGGTCGGTTTATGGAGAATACGCACGGCGGTCTCGCGCTTGTTCACATTTTGCCCACCGGCGCCTCCAGCTTTTGCAAACGTCATCTCAATATCGTCCGGACTGAGCTCCACTTTGTCGGTTGGCATCAGAGTCGGCAATACTTCCACCAGAGCAAAGGAAGTTTGACGCTTCGCGTTTGCGTTAAATGGAGAGATGCGCACCAGGCGATGCACGCCTGACTCGTGCTTCAAGCGGCCGTACACACCTGCGCCCGTAAACTCAAGAACGAGGTTTCGGTAGCCGCCGTGGTCGTTTTCGTTTGCATGAAGTTCGCGCACGCCCCAGCCCTTCTGCGCCGCATGTCCCTCATACATGCGGCGCAGCATGCGCGCGAAGTCTTCGGCATCGTCTCCGCCGGCACCCGCGAGGATGGCGAGCGTTGCGTGGCCGCTGTCGTGCCCTTCGCCACCCCCTTCTTTAAGAGTTTGATATTCGCGCACAAGCTTCTGTGCGGCGTCCTTGTCTGCCCAAAAATCAGACGCTCCCATTTGCGCTTCAAGCTCTGCGAGTCGTTTCTCGTTCCCTTCCATAGAACGAGTATACGGAATTTAGGCTTCCTGCGTAAGGTCGCGCTTAAACCACCACCCGCCGACTACCGCAAGGAGAATAGCGGCAACGGCCGCAGTAGCAAAGAACAATGGGTTGCCGGTGAGGAGTGCATTTCCAAACAAGACTACGAGAGCCGTAACTGGTGTGTGGAGCGCCATTTGAGCAGCTATGAAAACCGGAAATGAAACCTTGGTAAGGCCTGCCGCGTATGCAAAGACTTCAGGAAAGCCTGTAAATGCGAGACGTGCCTTGAGGAATGATTTGAGCTCAGAGCCCTGAATGAGCATTTTCTCTATAAAAGCAGACTGTGACTGTGGCACAAACACATTAATAATTGGCCTTCCAAAGAAACGGCTCAGGTAGAATGCGACAGAAAAACCAAGCACGTCGCCGATAAATGTGATACCGAGTCCCTGCCAAAAACCAAACGCCGCACCTGCAATTGCGTATATAGGACCACCCGAGAGCGGCACCACAATGATGGTCGTCATCTTGAGGAGAATGACGGCGACCAAGCCCCACACGCCCGCCCTTTCCACTAAATGCTGAAGCCCCTCAACACCGATTGAAACCGTGACAACATATGCCGCCCCAACGGCAATCAAAATAAAAGCAAGATTCTTGAATGCATCGCGGCGCCCTTCGCGCCGGGACGCTACTTCATCTAGAGTGTTTGTTGTTGTAATTTCCATATTTTTGAGCCGCCCCCGAGGATTGAACTCGGGACCCCGTCATTACGAATGACGTGCTCTACCAACTGAGCTAGGGCGGCCACTAATTGTGCAGATAAATTATCACGACCGCTTGCTTTGCGCGAGAACACGAGCTTCGAGAGTTCTTTTGCTTATTGCTCGACTTGGTCTTCCGTTCCCCCTGTTAAGGGCTGAAAAGGTTGGAGTCAATGCATCGCAGTTTGGACAGAGGAGGCGCAGATTTTCTTCAACATTGTTTCGCCAATTACCATCAATATGATCGGCAACCAATGGAACTACGCCTGTTTTAAGATTGGCTTTTGACCATCCACAAAGACAACATTTATTATCGTACTTTTTGCGAAGATACCTTTTGACAGGATCAGATACTATTCCCATCGCGTTTAATCCGTTTTCTTTCCCGGCCTTCCAGCGGTTGAGATATGCAAGATATTGAAATTCCTGCTGGCACACATTACTGCAATATTTATAAAATGATCTATATGGCTCCTTCCCACACGCAAGACATGGTGTGCGTGGTTTCTTTGGGATTGGCATACAACAATGCTACCGCAAATGGAGACCGTTCACGGTTCCGTAAAGTGGTCGGCTGTTGATAAACGATAGTATGTTTGAAACTTGAGCCGATGCCCAGAATTGAACTGGGGACCTACTCCTTCGCTTACACCTTCTCTCTCTAACCACGAAGAGAAGGGCTAGACTGTATCTTTACCCGCGAGGGGTACCTTTGTCAGTCGTTCGGGCGCACGTTGCGCCACGGTCTTGGCTTGTGGAGCTATTGACCGTAATTCAGGATTCACGAATTCCTTGCAGATTTCGTGGGCAGGGCTTGCGGCCCACCATGGAGTTGCTCTACCAACTGAGCTACATCGGCGAGTGAGGCATCAAGAATGTGTTGGTACATTCTTGAGCGCCGAACGAGCCCGAGGAAAGCTTTTCCGAATCCGAGAGGAAAAGCTTACAGCGGCGATTTCGTTCGACTCCCCGAGAGTACGTTATTTCTCCACGCTTTTCAATCCTGTTTAAAAAATCTTGTATACTTCCCCTATGGAAGGACTCAGTTCTCACGACAAAGAAACACGCCCGTGGGGTACTTTTGAACGTTTTACCTTGAACGAAAAGACGACGGTTAAAATGATCACGGTGAATGCCGGTCAAGCGTTCAGCTTACAAACTCATACGCACCGAGATGAGTTTTGGTATGTGCTTACGGGAAGCGGTCTCGTAACGGCTGGAGACACTACCAAGGAAGCCAAGGTTGGGGACTCATTTTTCATAAAAGCGGGTATGCAACATCGAGTTGAATGCAAAGACGATCGCCTTATATTTCTTGAAATTGCGTTTGGCGATTTTGACGAGAAAGATATTACTCGGCTTGAGGACAGATACGGCCGCTCCTAACCGGGTCAATACATCAAAATTCCGATTACGATAGTGAGGTTAAAAAGCGCCATGAACGCGTTTGCGAGAAGAATGTGCGCTTCCTTGTGAGCAAACCCGTACGTTGCCCATAATAGGTTGAACGTGACGAGCAAGGACCATGTAACGAGTGAGAGACCCGAGGCGCTTTGCGTAGAATAAATCTGAATGATTTGAGGGAGAAGTGCGAACGGGGCCAGAATCCCGACACCGTACATAAGGTAGTCGAGATTCTTCTTGAAAAAACTCTCCGCGGGAAATGGCTCGAGGTGTTCCCCGAGACGACTTGGAAGCCGGGCACGTCCTCGTAAGTGATGAAATCCGTCCATAAAGAAACATGATAGCAGATAGATGGGCGAGAGACGGGCTTGGCCAAGCGCTCGCGCCTCGTCGTCACTCGGCGCTCCGCTCGGCCATGGCTCGACGGATTTCCGTGCTCGGAAATCATCGTCAAGCCGTTCAAGTCCCGACGCAAGCTCCGCCTGCTTCTCTCGCTAAAGCACAAAACCCCTCACGGGGTTTTGTGTCTTGCGCGAGAGACGGGACTTGAACCCGCAGCCTCGTCCGTGACAGGGACGCGCTCTAACCAATTGAGCTACTCCCGCAAATGAGGGAGGACAAGAAAAGGCTGTTCTCTTTTCTTGTCCGACCGAATGCAGCGGGAGCAAGCCCGTAGGACTTACTCCCGCAACCTACCTTTGCAGGTATGGGCCATCCTACCAAAAACCCTCAAAAATGTCGTGTGCTGATAGGTGGGACTGTACTCTAGTTCGTTCGTACAAGAAAATATGCTAGTTTTCTTAGTGTCCGCTTGTCGGGGTAAGTAGGCTTGCCCCAACGGCGTTCGGAAGATATAAACGAGGACGTTCATCTCTTTCCTCACTTGTCGGGGTAGCTCAGTTGGTAAGAGCGTAGCATTCATAACGCTAAGGTCGTGGGTTCGACTCCCACCCTCGACACAAGACGTTTTCACGGGCATTTATGGGAAATTGCCTGTTTAGGTAATAAATCCTCCTTATGTACGCCTTCAAAGATGAAGCTCTTCATGAAGTCTTCACTGCCCTTCCCTCTATACTTGAGGGGTATACTAATTAAGGACACCATGCGCATATTACTCGTAGAAGACGAAAAGAAGCTTGCTGACGTCATTTCACGTGGCCTTGCGGCGAAGGGGTTTGCGGTTGACACGATTGATGATGGGGAAAAGGCACTTACCAGAATCTCGCTCCATCACAAGGACTACGATTTGGTGATTCTTGACCTTATGCTCCCTTCACTTGATGGCTACGCCATTTGTCGCGAGATGCGTGCCCGCAACATCGTTACCCCTATCCTGGTGCTCACGGCGCGGGCTGAAACGGAAACCAAAGTACAACTTCTTCTTTCCGGTGCGGACGACTACCTCGTTAAGCCGTTCGCGTTTGAGGAATTGGTTGCACGCATCCAGGCGCTCATGCGCCGCCCACACGATGCGCTTCCGGAAACTATTCGGGTCGGCACCATTGAACTTAGTGCGGCAGAGCATACGGTTCATAAAGACGGAGAACCTATTTCGCTCACGCTCAAAGAATTTGGACTCCTTGAGTATTTTCTTCGACACCCAAACGAAGTGGTAAACCGAGAAGATCTTTTAACGCACTTGTGGGACTTCAACTACGAGTCCTTTAGCAACGTTATAGATGTCCATGTTAAAAACCTCAGACGAAAACTTGATCCCAACAATAGCGAAGGAGTACTGGAAACGGTTCGCGGCATTGGTTACCGCCTTCGCGCGTAAATATCGAGAAGACTTTTTCGTCCGTACGGAGGTCAACATCATTGGTCTCCATGTTATCTATGCCGTCATAATCCTCTTTCTCACGGTCGGCTCGCTCATCGTGCTCTATCACAATACCGTAAACGGCATCACGACCGCGCTCACGACTGCCGCTACCTCAAGCTCAACGCCGTTTGGACCGGGCGGCATTATGGACACCATACGCGAGACACGAACCCAGCAAATCATGGGGGTATCTGTCCTGATTACTCTGTGCACCATTTTGTTTGGTTACTTGGTCGCAAAATATGCCCTCGCCCCCACTAAAAGTGCACTCACTACTCAAAAGCAATTTGTCGGGAACATTGCCCATGAACTCCGGACTCCCCTTTCAATAATTAAAACCAATATCGAGGTGCGGCTTCTTGATCCGGATGTACCAGAAGTGGCACGTAAGATACATAAAAGCAATCTTGAAGAACTGGATCGAATCTCCGATATCATCAACAATCTTCTTACCTTGAACGCGCTTGTGCGTCCGGAAAAAATTTCGTTCACAAACGTGGACCTTGGGAAAGTGGTGTATCGCATCGTTGATAAGCTTTCCTACCTCGTACATCGCAAAGGGCTTCGGATACGAATAAAAGTAGCAAAAGAACGTGTGGTGTGGGGCAATGTGACCGCCCTTGAACAAATTGCGGTCAACATTATTAAAAACGCAGTTCAACATACTGCTTCAGGAGAAATTGTCATTACGATCGCGCAAGACTCGCATGGATTTATTGAATTCATTACGCGCGATACGGGCGATGGAATAAAACGTGAAGATTTGCTCCACATTTTCGAACCTTTCTATCGTGGCAACAGTGCCCGCACCAGAACCGGTGGATCGGGTTCTGGACTTGGACTCGCCATTGTCAGCGAGCTCGTACGGCTTCACCACGGGCGCGTAAACATTCAAAGCGCTCCGGGGCATGGAACGCACGTTGTCGTGACGGTACCGCCCGGAGAAAACGTCTCCGTCAACGTCAAAGAAGAGCCTTCCATGAACGAAGTATCTGCAAATTTTCTAAACCGGGAGAAAAAACGAAAGAATTAAAACATTCATCCCCCCTTCACTCCCCCTGCGCTAATCTCACTTCTTGGGCGGGAGATTATTATCATTACTTGTCGTACGGGACGCATTATTGGATTAAGGAGTGTGCCTCATATGCATAGCACCAATCCAACCGCGAACTTTCTCCTTCTTGAGAGGATAAACGCGTAGCCGGAGGGGTCGTAGGCATGACTTCATGCATACGGCCCCTCCGGCGTTTTACATACACACATGGTAAGCCTTGAATATTGGTAGTAGCAGAGCCTTCTTCCTGTGCTCGCCTCACACGCAACGTGCGCAGACGCACGCTCGTAATTCGGCTCGCTTGGTAGTAAGTACGCTTTCTTTCATTCGTCATATACCGTAAGCCCCCCACGGGGTCTAAACCTTATTTCATCCTATGCGTATCTATACCCTTATTGCACAGCTTCTTCTCGGCTCGCTCCTCCTTGCTCCAGCCGCGGCCTACGCGGAGTCGAGTGTTGCCCTTTCAGCGAACGCCGACGTTGAGTTTACTCCTGTCGTCATCACCCAAGGCGAGGTTGGTGCGACCTCTTCAACACAAACGACGGGGACCGCCTCGGCGCAAGCCGACTTTGAGGCTCGTGTACGCGCGATTATGAAGAAAGATTCAAACATTTCCGCAGTTGTCTTGTCTGAAGATGCGGTAGCACTTACCTATCGCCAGAGAGCCAAGTTGTTCGGATTTATTACCGTGCACGTGCCCGTGCGCGTATCCGTTCATGCGTCCGGTAATACGGCGGTGAAATATCCTTGGTACAGCTTCCTCATGGCAACCGATGGAACCGCACTTAAAGTGAGGACGGAGGCTGTTGCCGACCAGTATGTCGGGACCACGACCAAAAGTTCGGCCGCGTTCTCGTCAGATGCAGAAATACGCCTTCTGAACGCGCTTCACGCAACACTTCTAAGCCAAGCGGGGGCGGAAGCTGATTAATCTTCATGCAAGCACTACCTATGTATGCAAGGAGTATGATAGAGGCAACCCGTTTAGGGGATATATCTCGCATGTCAACTTCCTTTGAGCAAGCGTTTCTTGAAGCGTTTGATGCGCATGCCGACGCTTTATTCCGACATGCGTCCTTTCGTCTTTCGGGCCGAGAACGTGCCGCGGACCTCACTCAAGAAACATTCCTTAAGGCGTGGGAATACGCGCGGACCGGAGGAGAAATCCGAAGCCATAAAAGCTTTCTCTACCGAATTCTCAACAATCTCATTATTGATGAGTACCGAAAAGCGAAAGAGGAGTCACTTGATACCCTCACTGAAAACAATCCGGTAGCAGCGAGCGAACTTCTTTTAGTGGGTAGTCGAAATGAGAAGGAGGGGCAATTGAGTGATGCTCTTCTTGTTGAGAAGATTCGTAGCTTGATTCCACAACTTCCCGAAACACTTCGCGAAGCCGTAACCCTCCGCTATATTGACGATTTATCCCCGAAGGAAATCGCCGCGGTCCTTCAAGTATCAGAAAATGTGGCGTCGGTACGTATTCATCGCGGCATCGCGCGACTTCGAGAACTGTGCAGTCCACTTATATAACGCCATGAAAAAGACTCATTTCGAAAAACTCATACACCGCGCCGGACACGATGTCTGGCTTTCGGATGCCGAGCGCGCGAAGATGCGCTTTGTGCTTAGTGAATACATGGCATTCAAGCCTCGCGCTGCCGACACCTCCTACGTCAGTGGACGTATCACTCTCTTTTTTACCTATCTTCGACGCCCCGCTCTCGCGAGTGTAGCGGCGACACTCATACTCGCGCTCACGGGAAGTAGTGTTGCATTTGCTTCGGAGGGATCACTTCCTGGCGATGTGCTCTATCCCATTAAAGTCGCCGTTGTAGAACCAGCGCGAACGCTTTTCACTTCAACCAAAGAGAAAGCGAAGCGCCATATGGCGCTCGCCGAGCGACGACTTGATGAAGCGTCACTTCTCGCAAAAGAAGGAAGACTTGATGAAACGACTGAAGAAACGCTTGCGATTCGTTTTTCCCGTAACGCAAACCTCGCGGCAGAGGCGGCGGAGGAAGACCGTGACGAGAACCGAGAGAACGCCGATTTCTCCTCAGACCAGTTCGCCGAGCGACTTGGAGCATATGAAAATGTGCTTGCGCAGGTCAAGGGCGACTCAGATACCTCGTCAACGAAGGTGCTTCGTGCCGCTATTCGCGGCCGTATAGAAAACGTCCATTCTCTTGCGCTTGAGAAGAAGAAAGCCGAGCCGGCAGTCATGGCGCTTCGCTTTGAGGCGACGGACACTTCATCCGTCGAGAAAAAACCGACCTCTTCAGCCGGACGACTCAAAACCGAGACTGATAAGGCTCTTCGTATGTCTGCCGATTTGATTGGCTCAAACGAAAAGGGGCTTGATGCTTCGAGCCGGAGAGAGGCGCGCAGAGAACTTAAGGAAGCTGAGGCATTTGCCGCAGAGGGTCGAAAATTTCTTGGACAAAACGACCCGGTGAGAGCCGAGGAGGCTTTCACACGCTCACTCAAAACCACATCCCGCCTTGAGGTTTTTACTCGCTCGTCGGCGAAACTCAAAGTGAACGTTTTTGGTACTACCACTGAAACAAACTCCACGCATGGTTCCGAACGCGATGACGATGCAGATACTAATGGTGAGCGCGACCATGAATCCCCCACCCTCATAAACCGATTACCTATCGAGGTACAAATCTCTGACGAAGACTAAAATCATTTATTTCTCGCTGGCTTGAGAAGCTGAAAGGTGATTAATGATTTGCTGGATAATTTCATCCAAACGATAGTTTGGCTTTAAATAATATCCCTTCACCATACCCGTTTCTGCGTACTCTTTTTGATGTGCGGGGTCTTCGGAGTTGGTCACTATGAAAATGGGAATGCGCACGCCTCCACTCTTAAAAAGATACGCCACGAAGTCGAGACCGGTCTTTCCATTTGGTAAGTAATGGTCGAGCCAAATAGCATCAATATTTTTCCACTCCGAGTTAATTTTCATTCCTTCTTCAACGGAAGTAGCAGTAAGTACGTTGAAACCAAACTTACTCAGCCTCGAACAGATGACGTTGAGGAGTGCTTTTTCGTCTTCAACTACGAGAATTGTCTTTCCGTTTTCCATACTAGAGCTGGCACTTTAATTGTCTCTCCAGGAAGTATTTGCGCAAGGGACTTGGGTGTATAAGGTTCCTGGCGGCACAACCGCGTTGTGGGGGGCGCTTTCCTCCCCCGCAACTATGTAATGCAAAAGCCTCGCTTTACGCCAGGCTTTTGCTTCTAGTTGCGGGGGGCCGACTTGCACGGCCATCTCGAGGTTATGAGCCTCGCGAATTACTATTACTCTACCCCGCTATATGTCGCACCTCTTAAGGTACGCTTCCTGAAAAAGTTTTGCAACCTCTTTGTATTCAAGAAGACCAAAAAATGCCCGAAATGCGAGGCGCGGGAAGCTGATTTCTGTAGGCGTACTGTGTGGTACGACGAAAGCAAATCAGAGGGACCCGCAACAAAGCAGGTCTGCATTTTTTGGTCTTCGCCTAAATGGCCTTGAGTTCTCGGAAGACTGACTCGTAGCGCGCAAGCGTGCGCTGGGCGAGCGTTGAGAGAGGTCAAACGCAGACCCGTCGTGCGCGATTTGATTTCGGACCTTGTGCGCTTCCCATGCATTCTGGAGGGTACTCAAATTTGATGGATGTATTGCTTTCAATTTATCACCTACCGTATCGCCTTGATATCCGGCTTTGGTGAGCGTGTCATCAAGCATGATATCCGCCTCAATAATTGCCTGCCGACGGTCGCTTGGCGTCCCACTTTTAAGAAGTTCTTCAATGTGCGCCCAGCGCGTATTTGCCGCTTTCTCGCCTGTTGAAATCAGAGTCGTCAGCTCGTCGTGTTCCCGCCGGCGAAGCTCAAAGAGACGGACCATGACATACACGAGGACGAAAAGGGCAAAAACGGAGACGGCGTAACCGATAGCGATAATCCAGTTCCATAGTCCTGAAAGATATGCGGCAAGTGAGGAAGGATCGAGACCCATGAGTCTGCCCCACAATTCATATAGTTGGCGGAACCAGAACTCAACGTTCGCTTGCGAGGGTTGTTGTTCCATGGGATATAACGCACCCTTATTCTACCGCAGAGAACTAGGCTTTCTGTAATTTCTCCACCTCCATACCTGCTGCAAACAAAAGGCCTTCTGCTTGGTGCGGCGCAGTGAAATGGATTCCGATCGGCAATGCTTTGTCTTCGCGCGTTACTGTGCCCATTGGTACTGAAAGAGCGGGCATGCCGGTCAGGTTTGCAGTTACCGTAAAAATATCCTCCAGGTACATGGAAACGGGGTCGTTTTTTTCTCCGAATTTAAATGCGGGCGAAGGGGTGGTTGGAAAAGCGATAACGTCTGCTTGTGTAAATGCGGCGGTATATTCTCCGCGAAGAAGTGTGCGTGTGGCGTCTGCTTTGCGGTAATACGCATCAATATAGCCCGCCGAAAGAACAAATGTGCCGAGCAGGATGCGGCGACGTGTTTCTTCGCCAAAACCTTCGGTGCGCGACAGAACATAGTCATCAAGGAAGTGTTTTTCCGCGCGCGGCGTGGCCGTAGCGTATGCCATCAAGACGCGCGAGGTTTGTCGAAACTTCCGCAGGCATCACGACGTAGTACGCGGCAAGCGCGTACTCGCTTGCGGGAAGTGCAATATCAACGATCGTCGTGACCCCGGCCGCATTCAAGTTCCCTCAGCACTTCTTCAAACGCAGCTGAGACGTCGGCATCAATTCCCTTCTCAAGAAGGTGGCGTGGTACCCCGATGCGGAGTGTATTTGCGAGTCTTCGCGGCATCATACAGATCTTCGGGAATGCGTCGTTGAATCCATGCGCATCTCTTCCGCGAATCGCTCGAAAACAATTTCGAGCGTCCTCCACTGTTTTGTGTGAGAGGACCAATTTGGTCAAGCGATGAACCCATGGCAATAAGTCCGTAGCGCGAAACCGCACCGTAGGTGGGCTTGAGGCCTACGAGTCCCGTGTGGGCGGCTGGCTGACGAATGGACCCACCTGTGTCCGAGCCAAGCGCCGCAATAGCGCTCCCTGAAGCAACAGCCGCCGCAGAGCCGCCAGACGAGCCGCCTGGGACGCGCGTAAGGTCATGAGGATTTTTTGTCGCACCAAAGGCCGAATGCTCAGTTGAGCTCCCCATCGCAAACTCGTCCATGTTGGTACGCCCAAGAAACAGCGCGCCTGCGTCTTTCAGTTTTTTAGTAACGGTTGCATCGTAGGGTGCACGGTAGTTTCCAAGCATTTTTGATGCCGCGCTTGCGATTTTTCCCTCAATCAAAATGTTGTCTTTCATAGCAAGCGGGATGCCGCACAAAGGTGGAGCGGTATCGCCTTCAGTGTCTATGCGTTTTTGTGCCGCCTCGATCGCCGCGTCATCCGGCGGAAAGATTTCAAGATACGCGTTTAATTCCTTATTTTGTGCCTCTGCTTCCTTGCGACACGCGTCAAATAGCTCTCGAACGGAAATTTCCCGCGCGCGAAGCGCGCGAGCGGCATCGGTAATTGAGAGCTCGTTTAATTTCTTACTCATGCGTAATGATTTGCTTCACGACCAAAGAATCCCCTTCGCGATCCGAAACGCCTCGCGTATCTTCTTTGTCCATGTGCCCGCCGGAGTCGGCTTTTCATCAGGTCGAAACACATTCCTCAAACGGCGGCTTTTCATCCTTTAGATCTTCGGGAGGGTGAGTGACTCAAGCTGTCCGACATATGCCAAAATAGCGTCAAATTCCTTCGTAAATTTCGGCAATTCCTCCTTTCCGACGCTGACGCGCGCGAGCGCCGCAGCTTCTGTACCTCTTCAGGCGTTGTCATGCGACTACTCTATCACAGTACCAAAACGTATTCGACTGCGTATATTCTCGCTCTTTACGGTTTGCTGCACACTCAACGAGTGTGATTTTAAAAACCCTGTGCGTTTGCTACGTGGCAGGTCATGCGTTCAATTTCTTGAGGAACGCCGCTTCGTCTATGACTGGAACACCGAGTTCTTTTGCATTCCTAAGCTTTGAACCCGCCTCTTCGCCCGCAACGACAAACGCCGTTTTCTTTGAGACTGAACCCGCGGACTTCCCGCCCGCCTGCCGCACACGCGCCTCGGCTTCTTCGCGAGAGAGTGTCGGGAGTGTTCCCGTAATCACTACCGTTTTGCCCGTAAGCGGCCCGCCCGTCGGCGCCTCAACTTTTGAGATGCTGCAGGTGCTTCGTAAGGCGCGTGAGAAGCTCGCGATTCCCTTTCTCGGCAAACCATGTCGCGACTGCGCTCCCGATAATCGGTCCTACGCCCGGAATCCGCGACAGCGTATCTGCGTTTGCTTTCTCCAGTGCGGCGAGCGACTTCATCTGATCGAGGCAAGTAAAAAAGCGTTTTCTTCTCCGACATGTGGAATGGAAAGACCGATCAGCAGCTCGGTCTAAGGAAACTTTTCGCGCCGCCTTGATTCCCTGTATCAAATTAGTGGCTTTCTTTTCTTCAAAACCTTCCAGCTGAAGAAGCTCATCTTTCGTGAGCTCAAAAAAATCATCGTAGTCGGAAACCAATTTGTGCTCCATAAGAAGTTTCACTGTCTCGCGACCCAAGCCATCAATATCAAGTGCCCCCTTCCCCGCAAAGTGAATCAATTTACGGGCCTGCTGGTCAAAAGAGCCCGAGACCCCGCACCGATGGGCCGCTTCGCCTGGGACGCGCTCAACACGTCCGTCGCCACCACAGAGCGACGAATGCGTCGGAAAATGCCACACCTTTGCACCTTTTGGCCGCAGCTCCGGGATGACCTGCACAATTTCCGGAATAATATCTCCTGCTTTTTGCAAAATAACCGTGTCGCCAATGCGAATATCTTTCTCTTTTATAAAATCCTCATTGTGAAGCGTCGCGCGCGCAACGGTGGACCCTGCGACCGCCACCCCCCGCAAGTGCGCGACCGGTGTGAGCTTTCCGGTCCGTCCCACCTGAAGCGTAATGTCTTCAAGGACCGTCTGGACTTGCTCGGCGGGAAATTTATACGCAATCGTAAAGCGCGGTGCCTTGCCGGTATACCCAAGTGTCCTGATATTCCCGCTCTTCAACCTTAATTACGATGCCGTCAAGCTGATAGTCAAGATTCTCGCGCGCCTTCCCTTGCGAGCGTTTCCAGTACGCAAAAACCTCCTCGAGCGAGTCGGCGTGGCGATGTTCGGGGTTCACGGGAAACCCAAGTGTGTTCAAGATACTCAAGTTCTTCTGTTTGCGTCTCCGGAAGCGCCTCCGATGATGCGGCGACATCATAAATAAACGCTCGCGAGCGGCCGCGCCGAGGCAATCTTTGGATCGAATTGGCGAATGGAACCCGCGGCGGCGTTTCGGGGATTTGCAAAGAGCGCCTCGCCCTTGACCTTCTCGCGTCGGCATTTAATTTCGCAAAGCCAGACCGCGTGAGGTACACCTCTCCCTCAACCACGCAGTCAAGCGGGCGCGTGAGCTTCTTCGGAACTTCCTTGAATGGTCCGCACATTATGCGTCACGTCTTCGCCAATGATGCCGTCGCCGCGCGTCGCGGCCTGCACGAGCTCTCCTTTTTTATAGGTGAAGACAATTTTGAGGCCATCAATTTTTAATTCAAGGTCGTAGGTAGGCTTGGGATTTTTGACACCTGCGGCGAGAAGCACTTTGCGGGTACGCTCATCAAATGCGCGAATATCATCTTCCGTGAACGCATCGTTAAACGACCATTGCGGGACACTGTGTCTTACCTTCACGAGTTCCGGTAATGCTTCACCCGCCACCACTTGTGTCGGCGAATCGCTCGTCACAAGCTCTGGGTACTTTTCCTCAAGCTTCGCAAGCTCGTCCTTCAAAGAGTCGAGTGCCTCCGGCGAGATAGGCGTCTCGTCACGCGCGTGTTGAAGGTGGCGATATTTGGTTATCGCTTCGCGAAGTTGCTTAGCGCGCTCCTGCGCTTTTTTCGGCACTTTCATACCCTGGGGTACAACATGGCATTGCTCCTCATGTCACACGTTTCAATCGTTTCCCACATGTAAATGATTGTATAACGATTATTTTTTAGTCGCGCTGGGAGCAGGGACATGATGCCATGTTGTCCCACGTGGCATACCGCACAGTATACCCCTTACCACTTTTGGGGGGTAAGCGATTTTTTTGCAGGAAAATAACGAGGTTACCTCGCGATTAATAACGGATTTGTATCCCTACACCCCCAAAAGTGGTAAGGGGATAGCTAATAATGAGCCTCTAAGCCTCGAGCTGAAACGCGGGTTGCCGTCAAAAGAGATCCGCAAGGAACGTTATAACCTTCTGAAAAAAGATACGTGGTTCCTACTCCAAGAGCTGGATTAGGTTTGTACACGGTAATCGTCGCGCAATGCGCGCCACCATCGAGTGAAAAGGTCGCTTCCGAGATAAGTTGGGTAGCAATTGGTGTGGACAGGCGCTGACTCACGGTCACTGGAGTTCCACCATCGCAACTCATGGGTTTTGTCCGATTAAGCGGATCGTAAGCATCATACGCAAAAATGTTTTGTTGTTGGTCGGCATAGAGCACACACTCTAGTGCCGCGTCTGCAACATAAAACGCATACTGCGAATCAATTGCCGAGGATGCCAGAATGGTTTGCTTGTACCCCAATGAGGAAAGCGAGAGTGAAAATGAAAGCATCACCGACATAAAGATGATGGCGATCAACAGTGCGAATCCGCGATTGGTTTTCATTGCCATTGTGTGAGGTGGTTGGTGATCGTCACTTTGTGGAGAGTTCCATGGTACGTCCACAAAACCTCTGCAACGACCTCTACCTCCGTCGAAGAAACAATAGAAACTTCAACGGTGCGTGTAAATACGGTCGCTGTTTCAGTGCCGGGAGGGTCGCCCTGACGATACTGACTGGAGGAATCTTTCACAACCGCACAGTCAACGACTGTCGTGCATTGTTCGATATTTGCACTTATGGGATCGACGAGGCACATGTCTCCTGCCGCCGCGTCACACGACGAAACAACATCAAGAAAGACGCTCCACCCGGTCGCTTGATTTACCAAAAATGCATTGTCGCGCTCTGCACGTACATACTCAAGTGCTTCTTGCGCAAGATACGAGGCGGTAAGTTTATCGCGAGAAATAAAGGCGGCTACAAGAGCGCTATTCGCAGCGGTCAAAGGAGCCGCAATTGCTACGGTGATAATGGTAACGGCGACCAAAGACTCAACAAGTGTGAAGCCCCGAGATTGGAGGTTTTTCATAGGTCTATGGCGCGTGTGGTAGCACCCGTTTGAATAGTGAACGGCGCAGGTGGGTCGCCGGGGCCCGTTGACACTGTCCCCGAAATGAAAATCGTAACGCGTGGCTGGCCATCTCCGGGACCCCCGAGCTTCCCCACAAGGTCAAAAGCGAGTGTGTTTACGTCAATAGATGCATCCGTAATGGTGCTCGTAACCGAAGTAACCCCGTTGTCTCGTGTTTCTTGTATCACCCCCTGCCCGCCTGATTCAAGAAGACTGTATGTGATGTCATTACCGTTTGCGTCTATAAAAGAAAAAGTGGTAACAAACGAATCGTAGTCGCTTCCGGTGCGAATAGAACGAGTCATTTTTTCAAGAACGAATGAGAAGTTGTCTATTGCGACCGCGCTTGCCTGCGCGTGCCGCATAGCGTTAAGAACGATGAAATACCCCCCTGCCGCGAGTGTCACGACAACTCCGAACACTCCAAGAGAAACGATAAGCTCAATGAGTGTGTACCCTCTGTGTGGTGCGCGGCGGGTTCGGTATTTCATAAACCGGGGCAAGGAGTGACAAGCGGGCGCACAAGACCCGCCTGGTTAATTGAGATGTATCGGTACCCACCGTTTTGCGAAGCGAGAAATATACACGCTTCCGTAACCGGAGGAACTGCGGAATAAATTCCGTTGGTCATCATGGTCATTTCCGCGTTCGGGCGGACGAACGTAATATCAAGTGACTGGAGTCCTACTAGATTTGGTGGGTACGCATTCGCACAAGTCCATACGCCCGCTTTTGCACAGAAATTTCCGATGGTTATTCCGTTCCCAAGAGCAAATGTCTGCACGAGTTCAGATTGACTTGCGTCGTACACGCAATTGCCCGGACGAGCGTTTGGTGCAGTCTCGTCCTCACCGACTGGTACGGGGTGGCACCGAGTAATAGGGTCGGTTGAGGGCGTCGGATAAATATCGGCAAAGGTCACGAAAAATGTCTTTAAACTTGGGTCTGCTACGCTACTTGCAAAACGTACTCCGTAGCCGACATTCTTTACGGCTCCGACTGTCCGACTTCCAATACCGTAGTTCTGCATATTGCGGATAGTGAGCGCAATATCGTATGCCGTATTTGAAAGAATAATCGTGTTATTAAAATCCGAACGGCTGGTGAAGAGAACGCCTGTGATGGTGACAATAATGGCGAGCACAACGAGGAGTTCAACCAAGGTGAATCCTCGCATCACACGCCAAACAGAAGCGTCATGATTTGACCTACGATTACAAAAGGGTCCCATGATGTGAAATAGGCAAGGAGGAAACCGCACGCGAGAAAAGGGGCGAACGGTACCTCAATGCCCATTCTAGCTCCTTTAGGAGCTCGTACCAGCAAAGTTATCCCAACAAGCGCTCCAATCCAGAAAGAGAACACAAACCCTGAAAGCGCGTGGGGCGCGACAAGAAGACCAAGACCGAAGGCAAGGGGCGCATCAGAAAGTCCCATTGCCCGCCCGGAAGATGCGAAATGAATAACTGCAAAAAAGAGCGCTATACCGAGCGCAACAAGGATAGTCTCCAAAAACATTTCTCTTCCCTCTCCACTTGAGAGTGCGAAGCCGAGGTTTCCGAGGAGAAATACCGCAAGAAATTGCGGGGGAAGGATTGTGTGGCGGAGGTCGTAGAGAACGAGTGCCGCGAGCGCGGCAAGAGAAATGAGAAATGGGAGAAGTGCGGGTGTGAAGCCGAGCTTCATGTATGCGAGCACATAGAGCGTGCCGAGAAGAAGTTCCAAAATGGTTGAGCGCGGTGAAACGCGCGTACGACAACAGCGCGACCATCCAAGACAAATACAAAAAGAAAGAAGGGGGACGAGATCACGCGCCTGCAATTCCTCTCCGCACGCATCACAACGCGAGCGTCCGCGCACAATGCCGTGACCTGTATTGAGGCGCTCAACCAATACTCCTACGAAACTCGCAACAATCGCACCGAGCGCAAAAAAGAATGTAGCGAAAAGTAAATCCATGTTCTTAGTCAACTACCTTGTAGCAGGGTGGAGGCAATTCTTCAATTATACAAGAAAACCCGGACGAAACCGGGTTTTCTACACGGAAATTCTCAACGTGCTTTATGGACAAGCATTAGCCGCTGCAGTCGCAGTTCCCTTTTTTCCGGTTGAGTCTATGCAGAAGAAACCGCCCGAAAGAAGCGGACTCGATACGGCCCATGCGCCGCCAGCTGCGCTTTGCAAACAGGTGAGGCTATTCGTAGTACCATTTGCCGCTTCAGCCGCAGCAATTGCAGCAGCGATTTGTGAATCAGCAGCAAATATAGCGCCCGCAGGGGCAGTACAACTTGTTGCTGCTGCGGTTCCGTAGTTATTGTTGGTGTCGTAATAGATTGCTGATTGTGTAATCACTGTAGAAAGGTTCGCTTTAACTGCAGCATCATTTCCCTTGCTACGTGCTGTGTTAAGAGATGCGAGCACGACTGCCGAGAGGATGCCGATGATGGCGATCACGACGAGGAGCTCAATAAGGGTGAAACCACGGGAACGAATATGCTTCATATGCTGTTTTAAAAGTTAATGGGTCTATTGTAAGCCATTTCACCCTCCCTGTAGAGGGTACTGTGGATAGCTCCAGGCGTGTCCCATAAACCCTTCAGATGCGAGGCGTGAGTGAGGAGCGAAGTGAGCCGTATTCAACATACGGTGAATGAGCACCGGAACGAGCAACGAAGCAGATGAGGGTTTTGGGAGACGCCTCTAGAAGGAGCCGGCGAGGTTGTATATCGGGAGAAGCACTGCGGCAAGCAAGGTGCCGACCCCAAGACCAAGAAGCACGATCATAATAGGCTCAATGAGGCCGACCAGCGTATCAACGGCATTCGTTACTTCGCGGTTGTAGAAACGCGCAAGCGTCGCGAGGATCTTTGAGAGCTCGCCCGTCTCTTCACCAACCCGCACCATGGCGACCATAATGCCAGGAATCTCAGGGTGCCGGTCAAATGCAGAAGAAATAGATGCCCCGCCTCTCACGTCAGCCTTTACCTCGTTCAGAACTCCCTTAAACACGTGGTTATCAACAACAAGAGAGGTAACCTCAAGCGCCTCAATTGCCGTGACACCAGAAAGAAGCATGACGGAGAAGTTGTCCGCGATGCGCGAAAGGTAGAGTTTTGAGTAGAGGTCCCCCACATACGGCACCGAAAGTTTCAACCGGTCAAGCATGAGACTCCCGCGTCCCGTTTGTGAGAGACGCCATACATAAAACCCAAACGCGACGAGACCCAAGAGGATGAAAATGCCGTAGTTGACGAGGAGATTTGAAATACCAATGACGACTTTCGTGTAAACAGGTATTTCCTGTCCGGAATCAACAAGCACTGCCGTGATTTTTGGAATGACGAGCGTGAGCACCAGTGCCATCACCGCAAAGAAGACTCCAATGACGAAGAGGGGGTAAATAAGTGCGTTTTCTGCTTTAGAAATAATTTCGTAGGAGCGGTCCAGGTGGTCGGCGAGGTGCACGAAGGTGTCGGAGAGTTTGCCCGACTCTTCACCTGCTTTCACCATGTTTACATAAAATGCCGAGAAGACTTTCGGATGCTTCCCCAGTGCCTTGCTGATGGGACTTCCCCCCTGTATATCATCAGCAATTTCAGTCAGAACTTTTGAAAGTCCTTTGTTCTCTACCTCGGCGGCGAGGAGGCGGAAAACTCGAAGCGCAGACACCTGTGCCTCAAAAAGGGTTGCGATTTGACGCGAAAGGATAACGACCTCTTTGTTTGAAATCCGCGTAAAGAGCTCCATGTGAAGGAGGGACGCCGCAGTGGTCTCGGCCGATGTGATATTCGAAATGATGAGATTGCGCCGTTGAAGCGCAGAGACCGCCGTATCTTTTGAAAGTGCTTCAATCGTGCCTTCCCGTTCGTGGCCGTCCTGATCAATTGCTTTATACGTAAACAACATAGCTATAAGTAGCGTTCAAAGGTTTTCGGATCCATAGCGTGCTCGTATGCATGCTCTACGGTCACCTCTCCGCGTCGCACGAGGTCGGCAAGACTCCGATCCATATCAATCATTCCTTCTTGCGAAGAGGTCTGAACTACGGCAGAGATTTCGTGCGTCTGCGCTTCGCGGATGAGGTTTGAAACCGCCGTGTTGTTGATAAGAAGTTCATATGCCGGAATGAGGCCACCGGAAACGCGTGGAATGAGGCGTTGCGAGAAAATGCCCGCCAAAGAACCCGCGAGCTGTACGCGCACCTGCGACTGCTGGTTTGCCGGAAACATATCAATGATGCGGTCAATAGTCTGCGCGGCGTTGTTGGTGTGGAGCGTTGAGAACACGAGGTGTCCCGTCTCTGCGGCAGTCACGGCCGACGAGATGGTTTCATAGTCGCGCATTTCTCCCACCATAATCACGTCTACGTCTTCACGAAATGCCGACTGGAGGGCTGTTTGGAAATTTGGCGCATCAATGTGTATTTCTCGCTGGTGAATCAGGGATTTTTTGGGTGTGAAAATATATTCAATCGGATCTTCAATAGTCACGATGTGTTCCGCGCGCGTGTTGTTAACGCGGTCAATCATTGCCGCGAGCGTCGTTGACTTTCCCTGCCCCACAGGACCCACACAAAGGAAAAAACCCTGCTCACGCTGTGCAAACACTTCCAAAATGGAAGGGAGATTAAGGTCTCCAAAGGTCTTTATCTCGTGTGAAATCAAGCGGAGTGCGAGTGCGACGGTGCCCTGAACACGATAGCCGTTGACGCGAAACCGCGCGTTGTTTGTGTGCGCATAGGAAAGGTCAATGCTCTGATTCTTTTGGAAAAGTTCCCAGCGTTCCGCAGGAACAATATTTTTCAACATGCTCTCGGTCTCGGCAGGAGTGAGCGGCTTATGAGAATCTATGGGAAGCAGACGGCTGGCGACCCGAATGACCGGCGGATGACCTGCTGAAAGATGGAGGTCTGAACCGCCCTGGGCGATAACCAAGTCAAGCAATTCCGAAAAGTGTCGGTCAGTCATTTGGGTTTACTTCTCCTCCTTCAATAATGCGGAGTGTTTCCGAAAGGACTTCTGAAGGGATTGCTGAGGCCTTAACGATATAACCGGCGACCCCAAGCGCGCGGGCGCGTTCAATGTCGGATTCCTGCCCCTGATTTGAAAGAATAATCACCTTTGCTTTCTTGAGGAGTTTTTCCTTGCGAAGTGCCTCAAGCGTAGAAAAACCATCCATGCCGGGCATGATGATATCAAGGAGAACTGCGTCGGGTTCCTGATCTCCTTTCCGGAGAGTTGCAAGCAAATCTTCGCCTCCAAAGAACGTCGTGACGGTGTGTCCGGCGTTTTTGAACTTCACTGCATAGAGATCAATGAGGAAACGGTCGTCATCAACAAGGTGGATACGGTACGCCATTGTGTTTATTGTACACCAGAGCGAATGTATCAAGTGCGCTCTTCGGGGAAAAGGTCTCCCCCGAGTGTATTTACTTCTTCAAAAGGAATCTCACCGGCAAGTGCGCGAATGATGGCATCTTCACGCATAGTAAACATTCCTTCCTTCCGTGCCGCTTGGTAAATCTTTTCCTCAACGGGGCTTTCCAGAATCGCTCTTTCAAGCGTGTCGGTGACTTTGAGTATTTCAAATACGCCCAGCCGGCCACGAAGTCCATTCGGACAGTCCTCGGTTGGTGCGGCTCGGTAGAATTGTTTAAAGGGAGGAAGTTTCTTGCGGTACTGTTCCGGCAAGTCCGCAAATTCTTTTTCAAGAAGACCCTTGATACTATCTTTCATCGGAACCGGTTTCCCCGCCCCTTCACAAAGCTTGCGCACGAGACGTTGACCCATGACGGCAACCAGGGTCGGTGCGATAAGGTAGGGGTCAACACCCATATCAACAAGGCGCGAAATAGCACCTGCAGCGGTGTTGGTGTGGATGGTTGAGAAAACCAAGTGACCGGTCAGCGCCGCCTGCACCGCAAGTGCGGCTGTTTCTTTATCACGAATTTCACCCACCATGATGACGTCTGGGTCTTGGCGCAGAATTGAACGGAGGCCCGACGCAAAGGTATAACCGATTTCTGGTCTTACCTGGCTCTGAGAAACACCGGGAATTTGATACTCAATAGGGTCTTCAAGCGACACGACATTTAATGTTTCGCGGTCGAGCTCGGAGAGCATGGCAAAAAGTGTCGTTGACTTGCCGGAGCCCGTCGGACCCGAAATAAGCACGATGCCGTATGGCACTTTAAGAAGATCGCGGACCGTAGAAAGGTTTTCATTCGTAAGTCCCACCGACTCAAGGGTCGCCGTTGTCTGCGACTGGTCAAGAATACGCATCACCACTTTTTCCCCGAAGTCGGTTGGAAACGTGGAAACGCGAAAGTCTATGCGACGTTTTTCAACGGTCGCAGAAAACCGACCGTCTTGCGGTTTTCGTTTCTCATCAAGTCGCAATTTGGAGACAATTTTGATGCGCGCAACGACTGCTTCGTGCACCTTAGCTGGCAGCTCAAGCGAGGTATGAAGCTCTCCATCCATACGAAAACGCACTCTCGTTTTTGTAGGAGACGGCTCTATATGTACGTCCGAAGCCTGACCTTCAATAGCATACCGGAGAATCGTAGAGACAATCTTGGTGACTGGCGCGTCTTCTTTAAGTGTTTCCGAACGTCCTTCCAGATTCGTCATCGTATCTTCTTGAAGCGCGTCCGAGCGACCCGCAAGATCAAGCATCTCCTCTTCGGGGAGCGCGCGCATAGATTTCTCGGTTCGTTCTGTTTTCGGCACAGGCGCGGCGGCGGCTGTTTCAAATTCGGAAAGGGCTTTCCCGACTTCGCCCGAAAGGTTTTGATAAGCCTCTATAACGCGATCAAAGTCCTCTTTTGTGATCAGAAATATTTTGTACGGAAGCCCGAGTTTGCCGCTAATGAAATGGAGTGCGTCCATCGCCTCTATGTTGTCGGGGTCAATGATGCCCACTTCAAGCGCCCCGTTCACCTCTGCAAGCGGTACGAATCCGTAATGTTTTGCAGACTCAAGGGGAATATATCTGAAGACGTCCTGGTCGGCAGGTGGGTCGGAAAGTACGCGTGATGGGATTCCGTATGCGTCTCCTGCTTTTGTGAGCGCATCCGCAAGCACGACACCTCGCTCAAGAAGCGCCTCTTTCAGTGGTGTGCCCTTTTCAAGACGTGCTTCTACCTCAAGGCGATCCTTCGCAGAAAGAAGGTTGGTGTCAACCAGTGTGGTGAGAAAGTTCATCCCGTTAGAGGTAGGAAATCTGAGATTTCCGTACGATTATTAACGAAAGTAATAAATTCGACCTTATCATCTCATTAAGAATATCATTAACTCGCCTGTAGTTTACCTCTAACGGGATTCATACCGTGAATCTAGTATACTCCCACAAAAAATAACTAGAGCGGTGCAAAAGGATCCGGACGTCCCACATCTTCCGAAGAGATAGGGGTCGTGATATTCACCAGGGCCTTGAAACGCGGGTCGTCAAATATAGTGGTGGAAAAGGCAATCGGCTCGAGCGTGTTGGTAAGCACGAGAAATTGATTTTCAAGCGGTGGCGGTCCGGAAAGAGCGGAGAGAGTCTTTTCTTCCTTGGGCGAAGAAACATACCAGTACCCGCCAAGAAGAACGATGATTCCGGCAACCGCAAACCCGATAGTTGAAGGTGTAAGTTTCATACGTTATCGAAGCCAGTAAAGACGAACGGTTAATTGATATGTATAGACCCCTGTATCTGATCCGGTAATCGCTACGTCCGTCACATCAAGTAAGCGCTCGCTCGTTTCTATACCTGCGAGAAATCTCTGGAAAGCGGCGTATGTTCCTTTGCCTGAAACGGAAAGTTCTACTGAAGCGATGGGGCTTGCAGAGATGTTCTCGGTATCTGAGATCTTTTCCGCACTTGTCTCTGAAATATCAACGGACGAAAGTGCTACTCCCGAACGTGCCGCGAGCGCATCAAGGTCAAGTATGGTACGGATGTTGCTGACCGAGTCCGGAAGCATAACTTCAAGACGAGCGAGTGCTACTTGGTCCATTGCCGCTTCCTCGGCAGTGAGCGCGTTGGCGCGCTCCACGTAGTTGGCGGCCGCGGCAAGAGCCTTTGTTGCCGACTCAATAGCGATCTGGTGACCTTTCAGAGAACCGGTATAAATCGGTTTTGTGTACCCGAAGAAAATGAGTATGGAAACGAGCACCGCAAGACTAGGAAGGATGTTGCTTCTCATGGTGTGGTTGTAGTAGCGGAGGACACGCTTGAAGTTTCTGCAGGCTTAAATGCAAAGAGATCGCGGTCAATAAGCGCAGAAAGAGTGAAATCAACGGTGTTGTCATTTGCGACCGATACGCCAGAGAAAATTGCATTTCGTATGCGACCATCCTTTCCCAGTGCGTCCGAAGCTGCGGCAAGTGCATTAAACGTCTTTGCCGTTCCTTCGGCAGTAAGCGTTGCTTTGCCTTGTGTATCAAACACGAGACGAACTCTTTCGAATCGAACGGTCCTTGGAAGAATGTTTTCAAACAAGCGGAACAAATTTGAGGGCGCAACGTGCGCATTCAAAAGTGAATCTCCATACGAGAGCCTGTCTCGGAGTCGGACGACATTTGATACGGTATGCGGATCAAGCTCAGTTTGTGCCTTTGAAAGCTCGGCATTTTTTGTGGTCTCACGAGAAGCAAGGAATTGGTCGTACCCAAATACGCCAAACGCAGAGAGGACGACGAACCCCAAAACAAAGTATGCGAAAAATCCGAACGCACCAGTTATGTCGTGCCCCGAGTGAGGCTGGCCTAGGGATGAGCCTGGGTGGGGAACGAAGGAGGTTGGAATCGTGGGAGGAACAGCCATACGTATCCCTTATAGTATAAGAGACACGCGCACTCCTATAACGACTGACTGTGTACAACCTCTAGATTTCGTCCAACTTCCGGAGCGCTAGACCAACCGCAACTGCAAATTCCGGACCTATTTCTTCAAGCACTCCTCGCATAAATGCAGGCGCTTCGGTTTTTGAGAATGGGTTAGCAACACGTACCGGTATTGAAAAAGCTTTTTGTGCATGCGTACCGAGCTCTTTCGTAACGCCACCACCACCCGCAAGCACAATCTCGGTAATAGACCTCTCATGACCCGTCTCGTATTGCAGACTAACGCGTTTCGCTTCTCCAAAAATCCGGTCAAACACGAGCTCAAGAGACGTGCGCTGTCCGTCCTCCTCTCCAAGACCCGATTCTTTCTTGAGCGCTTCAGCGCGTGCAATTGAGACGTTCCCTGCCGCGGCTATTGCACGGGTGATGTCTTGGCTTCCGGTCGTGATTGAGTGAGAAATCTGAACGACGCCGCGTTCAACAATATAGACTTTCGTGGTCGCGGCACCAATATCAAGAACCATAGCTGGTTTTATTGCATCCAGTCCTGCGGCTCGAATGGTGCTAAAAATTTCTATTTCATAAAAACTTGCCGTGAGGCCGGCACCCTTCACCGCCTGCTCAAGAAGCGTAAGCTCATCGTTGTGTACGGCGACCAAAAGCACGTCAACAGTAGACATTGCTGCTTTATTCTCAGTCCCCTTCGTTTTTGTATCAGTTCCGCCCGTAATGTCAGGGACGATGAACCAGTCCAATTGCACTTCGCTCATTGGTACGGGTATAAACTTACGTGCCTCAAGCTCAATAACGGTCTTTTGTTCTTCGGGCTTCTCGCGCCGTGGAAGAGTGACCAAGGTGAGCAAAGACCGTGCAAACGGGATTGAAACTCCTGTGGAGGTGGTCGTCACTTTCGCCTCTCGCAAAAGATCTTTGAGGCTTGAGGCTATTTTTTCTGCGGAAAGGTTTGTTGCTTGACCGACTTCAGATCCGCCGTAAGGCCCGAGTGCGAGTTCTCCATACGTTTCAAGTACCGCTTTCCCTCTTTCTTTCCGGAGCTGCACCACTTTGAGCGATGACGAACCGATGTCAACGCCAAGGGCGCTTTTATCTTTTTTCTTGAAGAGAGCATCAAAAAATCTCATAGGAAAATACTATCATATTGCGCGCGTGCGGTATGGTGGAAGAATGATGTGGCGATTTTTTGATTTCCTCTTTCCACCGCGCGCCGACGAGACGCTCGTGCGCGGTATTGGGGTGGACGAACTCCTTTCCCTTCTTACGCCCACGTTTGTGGCGAAAACAAATCCTCCGACACTTTTCCTTCTTCCCTTTCATGACCAGCGGGTCCGTGCACTTCTCCACGAAGCGAAATATCACGGGAGTACGCATGCATTTCAACTTTTAGGGGCCATTCTCTCCGAATATTTGCGCGACAGTGACGAAACGATGATGAGACCAATTCTTGTCCCGGTGCCTCTTGGAAAGAAACGCTTCCTGGAGCGCCAATACAACCAGACGGAGGAAATTGCAGTACGCGCTTCAAAGGAAGTCGGAATTGCTGTTAGGAGCGATATGCTCTTTCGCACACGAGATACCGCCTCACAAATATCACTTCCACGACATCTGCGTTTTGAAAACATGCGCGGAGCATTTCGAACGTCAAGCACTTTGGATCCCTCGTTCCTTTATATAGTTCTTGACGACGTCACTACCACGGGGGCAACCATGCAGGCGGCGATTGATGCACTTGCGGAAGCCGGTGCGAAACATATTCTTCCGCTTGCGCTTGCACACTAAAACAGTGCGGAAGGGGAGGGATTCGAACCCTCGATACGGTTTTACCCGTATAGCAAGTTAGCAACCTGCCGCTTTCAGCCGCTCAGCCACCCCTCCAATATTTCGCACAGTATCATATTCCATAAAAAGAATCGCCGGCGCAGAGCGCCGGCGATTCGCGCACAGAAAAACCTAATTTACATTCTCGGCATTCCCCCTCCCATAGCGCTACCCATAGAGTCACACATCTTGCAGTCCCTCTTATGCGTAAAGACGAGTACAACACCTGAGAGACCGACAAGGAGATAGACAAACCACTCAACTTGAGGCCATGAACCAAGAAGAAGGTTCACGACACTCCAGTTTTGCTGGGTAAAACCTCCGATGCCAACGAGGCCCCAATTGAGGGCACCGACGATGACGAGAACAAATGCGACACAATGTAATGCTTTCATGCGTGCAGAAAAATAAATAAGTAAGCTTACTTTCTCGGCGCGGCCGCGCCGTATCTATAAGTATGACCCATATTTTGTGGTCGTGGCCGGGCTAGGTGCATATCTTTTGGAAGACTATTGGATATACTGAATTCCACGATGTCTCAACTTACCTTGATAGGAATCCTTGCATTCGCGCTTCTTGTTGATCTTATTTTTGTTTTCCGAGCGATGCGTACCAAGCGCTTTTACATTGTGCGACACGGACGCACTATTTTGAATGCAAAACGCATACGCCAGGGGGCAGAGGGTGGACTCGATGCGGCAGGGCAACACCAAGCACATGCGGCGGGAGCATACCTGCGTGATAAACGTATTCAGAAAATGCTCGTGAGCCCGTTCGAGCGCACGCGGGAGACAGCCGCGATTATTAATACGTATCTCAAAGTTTCAACGACGTATTCCCCACTTCTTACCGAACGCCGGAATCCTTCCGAAATTATCGGCAAGTCTGCCGAAGATCCACACGTAGAGATGATTGTGGATCAAATGGACCTTTCGTACCACGATGACAACTATCGGTACTCTGATGAGGAAAATTTCGCGGATCTCAAAAAACGCGCAAAGCGCTGTCTTTCCTTTTTAGGAAGAACAAGTGGTACGCGTATATGCGTCGTGTCTCACAGCATCTTTCTTAAAATGCTCCTGTCCTACCTCCTTTATCGCGGAGGACTCCATGCTCATGACTACATTAAACTCGCCTTTTTTAATCCCGCGGACAATGGTGGCATTACGATTTGCGAATATAATCCGTGGAAATATTTCTTCTCCAAAACGCGGGGCTGGTCTATCGTCGCGTACAACGAAATCCCGACAGAATAGAAAACCGCAGCGCTATACGCTGCGGTTTCGATTTTCATACTTATTTTAAAACCCTTTCCAGATCTCGGCTGGTTGAGCATCTTCATGCTCGTGATAGATCTCTCGAACCGCGAACAAAGAACACCTTGAACAAAGCCTAGCCATCGCATTGCCTTGCCAAGACGATTCTCGATAACAAATTTCGGAATCTCAGCACACATGAAATGCAGGTGTGCCAAGTATTCTTCGTCGGACACTTTTTTCATGCACGGCTTTAACTGCTTGGGCTCAAGAATCCTGCCGAAGCGACCAATACATTCATCGTGAATCGATTCCTGTAAGGCGTGTACTGCTCCTACGACGTCTTTACCGTCCATCCGAACGCTCCTTATGGGTGCCTCAGGAGAGGGTAGCAAGAAACCCGACCGGCGCAAAGTGCCGGTCGGGTTTCTTGCTCACTACTTAGTAGCAGTCTTTCTAGAAATCCATTCCTCCCATACCTGCTCCTGGCGCCTGAGGCGTTTTTGGTTCAGGAATATCTGCGATTGCCGCTTCGGTGGTGAGTAGAATCGCTGCCGCAGAAACTGCGTTTTCAAGTGCCATGCGTGGCATCTTCGCTGGGTCAACGATACCTGCCTCAAGCATGTCATCTACCATTTCATCTTTCATAGCGTCATAGCCAGCATTTCCCTTTCCACTTTGGACCTTTGACACGATGACTGAGGAATTATCCTTGCCTGCGTTGATGGCGATTTGCGCAAGTGGTGTAAGCAGTGCGCGTACCACAATCGCAAAACCTGCCTTTTCATCTGCAGAGAGCTTGTGGTCCTGAGCGGCGAGTTTCTTCGCAACCTTCGCGAGTGCGGTGCCTCCTCCCGCCACGATTCCCTCCTCAATTGACGCCTTTGTTGCTTTCACTGCGTCATCAATCTTGTCTTTCAAATACTTCATCTCCGTCTCGGTTGCCGCACCGACAGAAATCACTGCAACACCGCCGGAAAGCTTCGCGATGCGCTCTTCAAATTTCTCTTTATCAAACTTGGACTCAGTATTATCTCTCTGTGCCTTAAGTTGTGCGACGCGCGCCTCAACATCAGCTTTTTTGCCTTTGCCACCAACGATCGTCGTTGAGTCTTTCGTCGCGAGAACGCGGCTTGCTTTTCCAAGCATCGCGAGCGTGGTGTTCTCAAACTTAAGACCGAGCTCTTCAGAGATAACTTGCCCACCGACAACCGTCGCGATGTCGCCGAGCATATCCTTCTTTCGATCGCCATATCCCGGGGCTTTCACCGCGAGCACAGAGAATGTGCCGCGCAGCTTGTTGACCACAAAGGTCGCAAGTGCGTCGCCCTCTACATCGTCCGCAATAATAACAAGCTCTTTCTTTCCTGACTGCGCCACCTTTTCAAGCACCGGTAGTATTTCCTGAATGTTGCCGATCTTCTTATCCGTAATAAGGATGAGGGCATCTTTCATTTCGGCTTCCATGCGCTCCGGATTCGTAATCATGTAGGCAGAGACGTATCCCTTGTCCGTCTGGAGTCCCTCTACGACTTCGTACGAGAGATCCATACCCTGCGACTCTTCCACAGTAACGACGCCGTTTTTCCCGACCGCCTCAACCGCTTCAGCAATAATAGAACCAAGCGCCTCCGACTCTGCGGAAATGCTCGCTACCTGCTTGATCTCGTTCTTCCCGGCAATCGGCTTTGCCATTTTTTTCAGCTCAGCGACCGCGGCATTTTTCGCCTTTTCCATACCGGTACGAATCGCCATCGCATTTGCGCCCTTCATCATGTGTCCCAAACCTTCTTCCACGAGCGCTTCAAGGAGTACGACGGAAGTCGTGGTGCCGTCCCCCGCCGTGTCGTTCGTCTTTGAAGCAACTTCTTTCACTATTTCAGCGCCCATGTTCTCAAACTTGTCCTTGAGGGAAATCTCTTTCGCTATTGAAACTCCATCGTTCGTGATGCGTGGACCGCCGTAGCTTTTCTCAAGCACGACGTTCCTGCCGCGGGGACCTAGCGTCACTTTTACCGCATGTGCCGCCTGGGAAATGCCGGACGCAATCTTTTTGCGCGCCTCTTCAGAAAAAAGAATTTGTTTTGCCATAGAAAATAGTTTTGAGTTTTTAGTTAATAGTTTTTAGCTAGCCCACAATACCGAGGATGGAGGATTCCGAAAGAATGTAATACTCTTGCCCGTCAATTTTTATTTCGTCATAACCGTATTTAGAAAAGAGAACCGTGTCGCCTACCTTAAGGTCAAGTGGTACTCGCTTCCCGTCGTCCATTTTTCCAGGACCAACGGCAACCACCTCCCCTTTCATGGGCTTTTCCTTGTCGGCAGTTTCAGGAATGATGATGCCTGACGGAAGCTTCTTCTCCTCTCCTTTCGGGTCGGGTTTTACCACGACTCGGTCGCCAAGCGGCTTGATAGAAAACTGTTTATCTTGTTTTACCATATGTGAAATTAGCTTGAGTAAAGAACCTCGTGGCAAGCACTGAGGGAGTGCGAACGAAACTTGCCACGAGGACCAGGTTCTTTGCTGGATAATGCTGCGGCCTCCGCCGCACATATTTTCATCTCGGCCATTCGTCCCCGAAGCAGACTTCGGGGCGCTCTGTCCGAAACCAGTAGCGGGAAATATAGCCAAATAAAAGCGTCGGCGCAAGTTCCTGTGCTTTTCCCTTTCCACATCCGCTTGCGCTCTATTCCCCACCCATGTTATTCTCTTCCTACCAGTTATGGAGGCACTCGTATCGGCACTGCCGTACGCAGAAATTATCCTCTCGATCCTCCTCATCGTCGGCATCGTGCTTCAACAGCGCGGCGCAACTTTGGGTGGAGCTTTTGGAGGAGACAATTTCGCGTCGACGTTCTACAAGCGCAGGGGCGCCGAGCGTTTTCTTTTTAATGCAACCGTACTTATCGCCATTCTCCTTGTGCTTACAGCGATAGCGAACTTCCTCCTGGCCCAGAGCCTGTGAACCTAAAATCACTTCCTTGGCATAGAACGCTGACTGAGTCGCGGTCCATCCGCGGTTTTGAGCGTTTGCACGAGTACGTCCGTTCGCTTCGTGCCGGCGATCGCTTCATTTTGTACGTGCTTCTTGGGTGCGTCGCTCTCATCTGTCTTTTGAGCTTCTTTGCACTTGAACAATCGCTTCTCGTGCGGGTCCCCGCGCACGGCGGCACGCTCATAGAAGGAGAGCTCGGAAGTCCGCGTTTCGTAAATCCGCTTCTTGCTATTTCAGATGCTGACCGTGGTCTCACCACACTTACCTATGCGGGACTCATGGGCCTCGCGGGAAATGGGTCGCTTAGACCCGTACTTGCAAAGGACTACACGGTATCTGAAGACGGTAAACAGTACGTGGTCACGCTTCGCGACGATGCAGTCTTCTCAGATGGAGCGCCTGTAACCGCCGACGACGTAGTGTTTACGGTGGAAAAAGCACAAAATCCTGCCCTCAAAAGCCCTGTCTACGCCGCGTGGAGTGGTGTGCGTGCGGAGTCGGTTGACGCGCACACCGTCCGCTTCACTCTTTCCAAGCCCTACGCGCCCTTTGCTGAAAACCTCACGCTCGGGATTTTGCCAAAACGTCTGTGGAACAGTATTTCGGACGAAGAATTCCCATTCTCAAACTTGCAAACGCAACCGGTAGGTGCAGGTCCCTTCACTGTTTCTAAAATCACTCGAGACGCGAGCGGACTTATTACCTCGTACACGCTTGACGCAAATGCAACGTACGTGCTTGGGAAGCCGTATCTCAGAAGTATCCATTTTATGTTCTTCTCGCGCATGGATGATCTTGCCGCTGCACTTCGAAAAGGGAGTGTGGAGAGCGCGTACCGAATTCCGCATGCAGGTGCACTCACCGCTCCTTACTCTCGTGTGTTTGGCATCTTCTTGAATCCAAACCAAGACCAACTCCTCACGAGAATTGAGGTTCGCAAAGCACTCTCGCTTGGCGTTGACCGCACTACGATTGTAGAAGATGCGCTCGGAGGGTACGCAACGGCAATTATGGGTCCTGTCCCTCCCGGCTCCGGCATTATTGAAACTCCCGTGCCGAAAAATGAAAACCCGACCGGGGCCGCGGCTGAAGTTCTCATGAAAGCAGGATGGACGTACGACGGTGAAGCTCGCGCATGGAAAAATGGGAAAAATACATTGGGTGCTCTCACCATCAAAACCTCAAACGTTCCTGAACTCAAAGCTATGGCGGCTGCGGTGAAGAATGACTGGGAGAAGCTCGGTATTCAAACCGATATTGAACTCTATGAGCCGGGTGACCTGAACCAAAATGTCAGACGTCCTCGCAAGTACGCCGCACTTCTCTTTGGAATGGTAATCGGGCGCGGCCAAGACCTTTATGCTTTCTGGGCTTCACACGAACGGAACGATCCGGGGCTCAATATTGCTCTCTATGCGAACAAAACGGTAGACGACCTTCTTGAAAAAGCACGCGAAACAAACGACACCGCGGAACGCCTTGCGACGTTGCAAAAAATCAATGACCTTATCGCGCAGGATTATCCAGCCGTTTTTATTGAAGCGCCGGATTTCATTTATGCGGTACCAGAGAATCTTGGCGGAATAACCCTTCCGCAAATTGCAACGCCCGCAGACCGTTTCGCCGGAGTTGAAGGTTGGTATCGCACCACCGAAGCGGTGTGGCCGTTTTTCGCGAAAATTAGAAACTAGCATGCAGAACGTTCACTCTATAGATAGCTTTCTGCTTTCTGTTTTCTAAAACTAAAAACTTATACCTAACACTACTCATTATGAATCAAGCACCTGTTCCCGCACCGGCTCCTGCGCCATCCCCAAGACCGTACGCTCCTCCTTCGAGGCCGTCGCAACCGTATCCTCGCCCTGACCGACGTCCGGGTGGGCCACCAATGCGTCACGGCGGGCGTCCTCACGACCGCGGCGGCGCAAGACCCGGCGGCGTACGAAGACGCATTGAACGTATGCTCCGCCGTCCGGGCGCAAAACCGATGACGGACCGCCGCACAGCAGACTACTTCCCTGAACCAGGCGGTCCTGACATCGTGCGTGTCATTCCGCTCGGCGGCTCTGAAGAGGTTGGCCGCAACATGACGGCGATTGAAACAAATGGCGATATTTTCGTCCTTGATGCTGGGTTCCAGTTCGTCTCCGAAGACGGCGGTCCCGGTGTTGACTACTTGCTCCCTAATACGAAGTTCCTAGAAAAAAATAAAGACCGTGTCCGCGCAGTCATCATTACGCACGCTCACTTGGACCACATTGGCGGCATTCCTTTCGTGCTTCCCCGATTCGGAAATCCTCCTATTTACACCCAGGAGCTTTCCGCAATCATGATTCGGAAACGTCAGGAGGAATTTCCTGATGTTCCGAAACCTGAAATCGTCACCGTGAAAGCCGGAGACTCCGTCACTATTAGCAATACGAAAGTGAAATTCTTCCCGGTCACCCACTCAATCCCCGACTCAATGGGCGTCTCGCTTCAAACTCCTTATGGAAACGTAGTTGTCACGGGCGACTTGAAGCTGGACCACGACGACGGCGTCCCGACCGAACGCGAGCAGAAAGTCTGGGGCGATCTTTCCAAAGACAAGAACCTCTTTCTTATCGCCGACTCAACGAACGCTGAACGAGACGGCTTCTCTATTCCCGAAAAGCGCGTTATTCAAACGCTTGAAGACATTGTGAAAAATGTGAACGGCCGTCTCATCATCGGCACGTTCGCTTCGCAATTTGAGCGCATGGTGCACATCATTAATGTCGCCGAGAAATACGGCAAAAAGATTGTGACCGAAGGTCGTTCAATCCGCACGAACCTTGAAATAGCGGAGAAGCTCGGACTTCTTAAGATGGATAAGGGTACGATTATTCCCTCACAAGCCATCGGAGACTATCCGCCGGACAAAATCGTCATTCTCTCTACAGGAGCGCAAGGCGAAGAGTTCGCCGCACTTATGCGTATCGCAACGAAACAACATAAGTCCATAACACTCACTGAGCGCGACACTATTGTGCTCTCGTCCTCGGTCATTCCGGGCAATGAGCTCAATGTGCAAAAGCTAAAAGACAATCTATACCGCCATAACGTCACCCTGATTCACTACCGCTCTTCGGACGTCCACTCAACCGGACACGGAAACACGGGCGAACTTGTGTGGATCAACAAACAAATTCATCCGAAGTATTTCATGCCTGCGTACGGCTACCGCTCTATGACCACGTGTCATGCGAAGGCAGTTGAGCAGTCAGGCTTCCCACGCGCAAACATTATTATTCCGGACAACGGAATCATAATTGAGATTGGTCCGGGTGAAGTGATGAATGTGCATAAAGAAAAAGTGCCTTCTTCCCCGATGGTGGTGGACGGCTTCACCGTGGGCGACATGCAGGAGGTGGTGATACGTGACCGCCAGTCACTCGCGAAAGACGGCATGTTCGTCATCATTGCCGCGATCAACCTCAAGACCGGCAAACTCCGAAAGTCGCCCGATATCATTTCGCGTGGATTCATTTATCTTCGCGAGTCTCAAGACCTGTTGAACCAAGCTCGCCTTCTCATCAAGAAGACGATTGAAGATTCAACACACGGCATGAATCCCATTGATCTTGATTACGTGAAAAACAACCTTACCGACGTGATGACTGGTTTCCTCTTCACAAGAACCAACAAAGCACCGATGGTTATTCCCGTTTTGATCGGAATGTAAACCGCATTCACCATACCGCCCGCGACTTTTTGTCGCGGGCGGTATTGTTTTTAGAGGTAAAATGAGATATAGGTTATGTAGAAATCTCTTGGAGCCTTTGAAATGCTATCTAGCAAAGAAGTCGTTCGTACCCGAAGTATACGAAACATCTTTGACAGTCACCCTCTGATCGCCTCTGGCCACAGAGGAGTTTCTCTTGAAGCTCTTTTCGATTGGTACCGGAAAGCTTTTCCGACAGAAGACCTGTATCACATTTTAGGTCCTCTGGTTGAGAAAAAACAGCTCGTCGTCATAGAAAAACGTCCTGGAAGGTTTATGTTATATCTTCCGCACCGCCTCCCCAGAAAGTATCGGAGGAGACGCATTTGGTCACGATAGATTAACGCGGTAGGGTAAAAACCCTACCGCTTTTTTGTATAAGTCCTTCTGCAAGGAGCGTTTTGAGGGCTCCGCGCATTTGAGCACGACGGCCTTTTCCGAGCAGCGATGTTAAGGTGACACCTTGACATGATTCTTTAGCGAGACGACGTAGGATTGCTCCGCGCGCTTCGCGTGCGGAGCCCTTAAATGTTTTTTGCTTCACATACGCTACGTGTTGACCATTCAAGCGAATGCCCGAGCGCTTCAAATACGAGCCGTAATCCATAAGGGCTGCGTACCACTCCCGCGCCCTTCCTTTCGGTAAAAGTCTCGTAAGTATTGTGGTAATTTCCTCATCAGTTACTTTATTACCATATATGGTAGTACTGTTCTTTGAGAAAAAGTGGTGGGTGATGGCGGTGCGGATGTTGGTTTCAACAAAAATCACATCCCTGTTGTACGCAAATGCCGCTACTGCTTGCGCCGTATACGGCCCAACGCCCGGACATTTTTCAAGATCCTGAGCAAGGTTGAACCTTGCTCGGACGAGCATTTTTGCGGATTCGTGGAGCATTTTTGCCCGGCGGTTGTAGCCAAGTCCTTGCCATGCCTTAAGGACGCTTCCGAGGGGAGCTTTTGCGAGATTTTTTGCTGTGGGGAATTGTTTCAAAAATCTCTCGTAAAATTTGATTACGCGTTCTACCTGCGTCTGCTGGAGCATAATTTCAGAAACAAGGATTCGATACGGGTCACGTGTTTTCCTCCACGGCAAATCGTGTCGACCTTTCTCTTTATAGTGTCTCCACACCCGTTTTTGGAAATCAGTTGGTCTCACGGCATTCACTGTAAAACATCACCGACCATACGAAAAGCCGACCCAGAGGGTCGGCGTGTTCAGATGAACATATCTTGTTGATCTTTTGATGTCTGACGCGCAAGAAGTGCTTTCTTTGTGTCCGAAATGATTCGCTGCTTCACCAGAACCACTTCTGCCAAAGAGAGCTCGACATCTTCCCACCTTTGACCGTGTTGTTGTCGAACCTTCTTTACACGGCCGAGTGTGGGAAGGACAACCAGCTCTACCCAAAGAACATTTCCGTCCTGTTGCCGAATGGTAATCGTTGCGAGGGCGGCCAGAACCTGTCGGTAGTCAGTTTCTGGAAAATTGACCTTTTTGGTAAGCTCCACCCACTTTCTTCTTATGAGATTCAGCGGGTTGGTGCACTCGGGCGCACCAAATAAATCTGGCTGCGACATAACACACCTCCGGTAGAAAAGAGACTTATTATTTAGTCCGAATACAGTATCTCTCACAGGTCGCACCCTGGTCAAGAACGGGGTTACTAAAGCTCATAGATGACGTCTTTCCTCTCTACCACAACCTTCCACCCCCTACGTTTTGCATGCTGATAAAGCTTTGCGTTTGGATTAAAGGCAATTGCGGTTTCTGCCATTTCTAGCATGGGAATATCGCTTTCGGTATCGCCCACAATCACCGAACCATCAAGGGTAAGCCCTTCTTTGCGGATGGCTCTCTGGAGCACGGCAGCTTTGTTCAAGATTAAATCCTTGTCTTCTATTTCGCCCGTAAACTTGTCGGACGCACCGGTGGTGTAGAAAACACCATAGGTTTTATCAAACCCCGCCTCGTATCCAAAGCCGTCTACGATAAATTTCGGCGAATGCGAGATTGCAAGCAAAAAATACCCTTTCTTTTTTAAATCCTTAACGAGGTCGCGGGTGTGACGATACACACGATGCTTCTTCTCTTCAATCACTTCTCCGGCGAGGTTCGCCACCTCGGCATAAGACACGCCTTTAATTTGTTTCTCAAAAACTTCAACAATCTTTTGAATATACGTGTGGTAGTCCCCTTTTCTATCAAGCCATTTGATGCGGTCTTCTTCGTATTCGGCTCGTGCTTCTGCGGGAAATATCTCCCTCTCAATAAGTCGCTCCACAAGCTCCAAAAGAAGTGAGGAGCGAAATATTGTTCCATCAATATCAAATACTGCTACTGGTCGCTTTTCCATTCTTCTATCCTACCTTATTTCACTTTCGGCCAGCGTTTGAGAGCTTGAGGCCAGATTTTTGAGAGAGGATGCGGCGCGCAGTCATGCGGACGGGCAGGGCAAAGGTAACGGCCGTAAAGAACAAGCCCGTTGTTTACGTACTGCCAGTCTTTTTTCGGAATCAGAGCCTCCAGGTCTTTGGAGATTTTGGTGAGATCTTCCTGGTCGGTTAAATCAAAACGTTTTGCAAAACGCTTTACATGCGTGTCAGTTGGAATGCCCTCCCATGTCTCAAAGAGTTCTCCCAAAATTACATGTGCCGTCTTGTATCCGATACCCGGAAGCGCGACAAGCTCTTTTTCGGTACGCGGCACCTTGCCGCCATGCTTCACCACGATTTCTTTCGCAGCTCCGATAATGGCTTTCGCCTTATTGCGGAAGAAAGTAACGGATGAAATTTCTTTGGTAAACGTTGTGCGGCTCGCCTTCGCAAAATCACGCGGCGTTTTGTATTTCTTCCAGAGCACGCTCGTCACTCTATTCACCGTCTTGTCGGTGCACTGAGCTGAGAGAATCACAGACGCAAGAAACTGCATCGGTGTCTCAGAAATAAGCTCACTTTTAGGAACCGGGTAGGTCTTCTTCAAATAACTCACTATTTTCTTCGCACGAGCCTTGCGGGGGGACTGTTTTGAAGGAGTCATTTCGTGCGAGGGACCGCCATTACCTCAAGGTCGGCAAGCACTTCAGCGGCATGCTTTTTAGGCTTCACTTTTTCGTACACTTTCGCAATGCGGCCCGCAGGGTCAATGAGAAAGGAAGTGCGGAGCGTACCCATGTACTTTTTTCCCATAAACTTCTTCTCCTCCCAAACACCATACTGCCCCACCACCTCCCTGTGTTCATCGGCAAGCAGAGTAAATGGAAGCTGGTATGCGTCAGCAAACTTCTTATGACTCTTCACGGAATCGGTAGAAACACCGAGCACCACTGCAGCAATTCTTTGGAAATCATTAAACTGGTCGCGAATCGTGCACGCCTCAATGGTACAGCCCGGCGTGTCGTCTTTCGGATAAAAATACAAAAGAACCCACTTGCCGGCGTACGAAGACAGTGTGTGTAATTCTCCGTTTTGGTCAGGAAGAGTGAAATCTGGCGCGACGCTCTTGACGGGTGGTATCTTCATTACTCTATTGTACCCTCATCATGTGGGAAGAGGAGATGAAAGAGAAGCATTACCAGCGTTCCAGCCGTAAATGCAACAAGAAGTGCCATAAGAAGTCCTCCGAGCGTGGGAATGAGGCCCACAAAAGAAAGCACGAGCATGCCCATTGCTCCGTCCCTCCAAAGAATCGTCTCCCGCTTCCAAAGTACTTGTGCGAGGAGTGCTCCCACGAGAATGCCAGCGTATACAAAAGCGGTGATGGCGAGGAGTACATAGAGCGCCACACCAAGAAGTGCGATACCGATACCCACGAACGAAAGCATCAGGAGCACGATAAGTACTGGCGCGGCAACGAGTACTCCAAACCCGAGAAGAAATGCGAGGAACTTTCCTCGTATATCGCTTTCAAAGGCCGACTCTCTCACCGCGCTCGTAATCCGCGGAAAAAGGCCGGCGAGAAGTCCCGCGAGGATAACTACGGCAAGAAAACGGATGAAAAGGTACACGCCGAAGCCGGCAAGGATGAGTGCGTGCGACTGTTCTGAAGTCGGCAGATATGAGGGTCCGGTGTAGTGGATGCCGCCCATAACTTTCGCCGAAGGATCCATTCGAGCTCGCTCTGGCGACTGATAGAAAAGTTCTCCGGCGATAATCGCATTCTTCCCAAGCGAGACTCTGCCGCCCGCAACAATGTGTACATCACCTTCAAAGACACCCTCAAGCGCGACGTGGTTTGCGTACACGGAAACCGGTCCTTTTGCACCGGCTGCAAGCGTCACGTTTGCCGCAACAATAAGAACATCTCTTGAGCCACCGCCCGTGTCAGAAATCGAGCCGCCAAGTGCAACGAGATCTCCCGTAATTGGCTTCGCGATGGTGATGCTTCCACCAGCGAGACGCGCGTCGCCTGAAATCGGTGCGCGGAGCGAGACCGAGCCTCCCACAAGAAGAACATCGCCCTCAACGGGAGCCGCAACCACGACAGAACCACCTGCCGCCGACACATCCCCTTTTGAAGAGCCCGTAATCGCAACGGTGGCACCTGCCGCGTACACACTTCCGAGTGTTGGGATTGCGAGGAGCACATTCTGATTTAAATGAAACGTAGAGGTGGCGGAAGAAGCTGATGCCCCGAACACAACTGCCGGAAAGAGGAGTGAGAGCGCGATAAGAGAGAGGCGCTTCATGGTGCTTTTACGCCGAGGGTGGCATTGAAAACCGTGGACGAGGTGAGGCTGGTGGCGGAACGGGACTTCCCGTTTGAGGCGGACTCTTTCGTATTGGTTCGAGCAAGAACGCCAGAAAGAAAATACATAAAACAATAAAAGCGGAGAGCAAGCAGTAGATGCAGAGTGCTTTGATAACGAAGAGTTGGATAGCGACAAAATATGCGGACATGAGAAAACCTGCCATCGCAAGTCCTTGCATCACACGTCGGACAAGATGGTGCAGAACTGCAAGTTCAAGTGCGGCGATAACGAATAGCACGACGTAAAAAAGAAGACCGTACTCGGCAAGTGGGATGCCGAGAAATTGAGAGTACGGGCTTTGCGCGACAATGTTGCAGCCCGTCAGCGAATTAATATCACAGAGGAGTGGCGAACCATTTGTCTCGCTTTGGGTGAGGTATACCGAGTCGGCGAGACCTAAAAATGCGAGCAGGAGTATGGCGACGGTGGCGAAACGCTTAGTCATGGCGACATCGTACTCGTGCTTCTCTCGCTTTGCAAATGGTAAAATAAGCTCATGAAACCAATAGAAAAAACGGACGAGGAGTGGCAGCAGGAGCTCACGCCTGAGGAATACCACGTCCTTCGCGAGGGCGGAACAGAGGCAGCGTTTGCAGGCGAATACGTAGACAACAAGGAGGCAGGCGTCTATCGCTGTAAGGCGTGCGGGACCATGCTTTTTTCTTCAGATGCCAAATTTGATTCCGGTACCGGGTGGCCATCCTTCACTGATCCGGCCGTTGCGGAAAATGTCGGCACGCGCTCGGACGAGGACCTTGGTATGCATCGCACCGAGGTGTATTGCAAAAAATGCGGTGGGCACTTGGGACACGTCTTTGACGACGGTCCGAAAGATAAGGGCGGCAAGCGTTATTGCATTAACTCAGTCTGTCTCGCGTTTGAAGAAAAATAGAAACTTATTTCACCGAAAACGTCGCGCGAACGGTGACCATCACTGTCTTGTCTATTGTAGAAGTGTCATACGCACCGTAGTCGGAAACTTCGGTTGAGTTTCCCGCGAGAACCTGCACGACGCCACTTGAAGCGGACTGGAGACGTCCTACTCCCTGCCCTGTGTTTTTTACAATTTGCTCGGCGCGTGCCTGTGCATCTTTCACAGCCTCTCCCATAAGAGAGACTCTGAGTTCCGGCAAGTTTGAAATGCGGTATTGCGGATCAGAGACGAAAAGAACAACACCCTGGTTAGCAAGTGCACTCATATTTTGTGAAAGTTTTTGAACACGGATCGGATCTTCTCCCGTCACCACGACATCCTGTCGGACTGCGTAGCGCTTCGGCGCATTTGCGTCTGAACTGTACGAATAGTCTTGATCGGTGTGCACTGCCCCAAGTGTTATGTGGTCTTCCGGAATACCTGCGTTTTTGAAAAAAGTAACTACTTTGGCTCCGTCCGCGATTACCTGCGCCGTCGCGGAAGGTAATGTGTTTTCAAAAGCTGATCGCGTTGCGGTTACGGTCCAAGTTGCGGTGTCTGCTTTCACTTGAGTTGTTGCCGAGCCTGTGACAGAAATAGTATTTCCGGCATTTCTGATTGAAATCGCGGCGGAGGCCGCAATAATGCCAACGATAACGAACGCCGCACCGAGCAAAACTCCGAGCGGTACGAACTGATTTCTCCAAAAGCTGTTTTCGTTCATGAGCGTAGTGTTATGTATCTTTTAATAATTGCTTCTATCCGGTCGAGCTGTTCTCCGCTAAAAGAACTGGCGTCTTTATTTTCACGAAGATACTCTATAGTTTTCGTGAGTGTCGGCTCATCAATTCCCGGTTTCCAGCTAGAGCGAGTCGGGTCCTGCACGAGGCTGTGATTGAAAATCACTTCGAGTTTGTCGCGCTGCTTTTCACTGAACCCATCATTTGCAAGCGCAGGACGCACTTTCTCTCTCCATTCTGTTGGTGTTACTCGTGGTCGATCTCCGTCCATATGTCTATATATGACATACTACCCTACCCGGATGCTTCTCGGCGTAGCGCTGGTGATACTCCTCCGCTTTCCAGAATTCTTTTGCAGGCTCAATTGAGGTCGCGATTGTTTTCGGAAGATAATTCTTCCCGAGCTCTTTCTTTATTTTTTCTGCAACAGCTTGCTGATCTCCCGAGTGAAAGAAAACAACGGATCGGTATTGCTCCCCCACATCGGGTCCCTGGCGATTCATTTGTGTCGGGTCGTGGAGCGCGAAGAATTTCTTCACGAGAGTCTCATACGAAACTTTCGAGGGGTCAAATGTGACTTCGACTGCTTCTGCGTGACCTGTGTCTCCGCCGCACACTTGCTCGTAGGTTGGATTTTTGACATGCCCGCCCGTGTAGCCCGACGCGGCGTCGGTTACACCCGCCTGTGCAAGAAATGATGCTTCCACTCCCCAAAAGCACCCGGCCGCAAACGTAGCTTTTTCCATGCAACTATTGTACTCCGTTTGTTGGTTATATAAAGCGGAAGGACCTTGAAATGAGTCGAGCAAAAAGATACCGCCCCGTATCTTGTCACTTTGCTTTGCACTGTGGCTTATTCATAGCGAGATTGTATGAAAATACTTCGCTCGTTTGGTTTTGGAATCTTTTTGCTCGTCCTCATATTGCTTATGCCCGCGGTGTTTGACGAACTTACTAAAACCCTCGTCACACTCCTTCAAAGCGCGCAGAAAGCACTTCTTGCCGCTGGAATACTTGCCTCATACGCAGGTTCTCTCCCGCACTAATCAACGAGACCAGACGCTGCGCGTCTGGTCTCTTACTTAAATGGAAGCCGGACGCTACTGGAGGCGTCCAGACGACCCGAAGCTTTGTGAGGGTTTGAATGGACGCAACATCTAACTATGAGCGGCGGAGGCCGCATCCTTGTCCAGCAAAGAACCTGGTCCCTGCTTCTGAGCAGGGTTCTTTATGCGTCCGGTTTTTTAAATTGATTTGTTCCTGTCTCTTCGCGCGCGTGCACCGCCTCTTCTCCGAGACCAAAATAGTGGCCAATCTCGTGCCACAGCGTCTCACGGATAGCGAGTCGGACCCCCTCGTCAAAATCTCCTGCTTTCTTTTCTTCAACCAACATATCTGCTTCTTCAAGAAGCGGAATTCGGTACAAAGTAATAGTGTCCGGCAGAGTGCCTGCGTTTCCGTATTCATTTCCGCGCTCCGAGAGCGGAACGCCGTGGTATAGACCAAGCAACGTTTCGCCTTCCTCTAGTCCCTCTTCCCTTCGTACTCCCTCACTCGGCTCCTCCTCGATAAGAAGCGCGAGGTTTTCTATTTTGCGTGCAAAATGTTCCGGAACCTTCGCAAATTCTTCGGCCGCTATTTCCTCAAAACGTTTCTCGTCCATGCAAGCAACATACCATTTGGATACGCTATGATGTGCCCATGAATCCCGTTAGAGGTGAAAACCGCAGATCAGTCGGTGCTACCATTACTTGAATGAGATGGTCAAAATTTAATACGTTCGTTCATAATTGTACGGAAATCGTCTGACGATTTCCTACCTCTAACGGGATGAAATTGAAACTTATGCGCGCGGTAGTCGCGCTCGTACTTGCGATAGCCGCAGGAGGTGTCGGATACACGACCGGGGCAAGAGAAGCGGCGCCGGTAGCCGGCGCCGCAGTAAGCATCCCCGTTCAGACGGTTGATGCCCCCAAGGCGGGCACCACGCGCGTTATTTATAGCCTTGATGCAAAACAAAACGACCAAGAGCTCATCGCGCTCATTAACGAAGCCGAGGACCATATTTATTTTGCGATTTACACCTTCACTTTGAGCAACGTTGCGGATGCTCTTGTCGCCGCGCATAAGCGCGGCGTCGTGGTGAAAGGAATTATGGACAGCGAGCAGAGCTCAAATAGCTACGGCTCGCCTATCACCGAGAAATTGCGCTCTGCAGGAATTCCTATAGTCACGGAACGCCACGCAAGCGGAAATGGCATCATGCACTTGAAGCTTCTTGTGACCGAACAGGCCTATGCATTTGGAAGCTACAACTGGACCAAGTCCGCGACGACCATTAACGACGAAATTCTCCAGATCGGCACCGACCCAGCGCTTCGACAGGCATACGAGAATATTTTGAAACGGCTTCTTGAAGCCTATAAAGGAAACGCGGCGGCAGGAGCCGCCGCGAGTGTTTCAGGTGGCGTGTACGATTTTACTGAAACCCCGAAACACATCGGCGAATACGCCTCCGTGCGCGGAAGGGTCCTTCGCGCCTACACTTCCAAAAGCGGCACGGTCTTTTTTGACTACTGCACGAACTACAAAACCTGTCCCTTCTCTGCCGTCATTTTCGCAGACGATGTAAAGCAATTTGGTTCACTTTCCCAATACTCCGGCAAAGAAGTAACGCTCACCGGAAAGATCGTTTCCTACGAAGGACGCGCTGAAATTGTCCTTTCAGACCCAAATCAGATTGTAGAGTGACATTGCGCGAGATCTATAAATTGTGGTAGATTCTACGTACTTTCCCAGTGGCTGAACAACTTCGCATGAACCATGAAATCCGCGCGCGCGAACTGCGCGTGATAGGTGCTGCGGGTGAAAACCTCGGGGTCATCTCCATTTCAGAGGCACTCGCCGCCGCAAAAGCGGCCGGATTGGATTTAATTGAGATTTCGCCGATGGCGGTGCCGCCCGTTGCGAAGATCACGGATTATGGTAAATTTGAATACGAGCGAAGCAAGAAGGAAAAGGCCGTCAAGGCGAAGATACGGATCTCGGAAACTAAAGAGGTCCAGATTAAGGTCGGTACCGGCGATCACGACATGATGCTGAAAGCCAAAAAGGCGGCTGAATGGCTCGCCGAAGGCCATCGAGTCCGAGCTGAACTTTTCCTCAAGGGCCGCTATAAAGGGATGGACGAAGCCTTTCTCAAGGACCGTCTTGAGAAGTTTCTTCTTCGTATTCCCTACGCGTACCGAATTGCAGAGCCAAATGCCCGAAGTCCGAAAGGATTTGCGGCTGTTATCGAAAGAGACCAGGCGGCTCAAACAAAGCGCGAGAAAGAACAAAAAATTCCAAACCATGAAGAAAACAAATAAGTCATACACTAAAAGAATCCGCGTAACGCGTAACGGCAAACTCATTGCGCGTGCAAAGGGTCAAAACCATTTCAACGCAAAGCAAAGCGGAAACCAGCGCCGCGCAAAACGCGGTCAGGTAACCATCGCGCTCTCTAAGGGTATGCGAAACCATTTCCTTTCCGTCCGCTAACGTTTTTTAATTTTCTAATTTTTTATCTATGTCACGAGTCAAAGGAGGAATGATGGCGCAGAAGCGCAGAAAGAATTTGCTCAAGCGAGCAAAGGGCTACCGTCACGGTCGCTCAAAGAAGGAGCGCTACGCACACGAGGCACTCCTCCATGCCGGCAAATACGCATTTGCACACCGACGCGACAAGAAAAACGACATGCGCCAGCTTTGGATTGTGCGTATTAATGCAGCTGTTAAAGAAAACGGTCACAAGTCATACAGCACGTTCATCGATAAGCTCACGAAAAGCGGAATGAAGCTTGACCGCAAGGTCCTCTCGGAAATTGCCGCAGGCCACCCAGAGACCTTCTCTCGCATCCTAAAGAAGCTCGGCTAATACTTCAAAATGAAAAAACCGCTCTCGAGCGGTTTTTTCATTTAAGCGAGACACTCTGTTTTGTAACCTCCCACGTCTGACCTGCTTCGGGGACGACAGCACGAGCGCCGAGGAAATCATGGATACGTTGTGCAAGGAAGCGTGCGGCAGAGGGCTCACCAAGCGCGGTGAAAATGATTTTTGGGCGCTTTTCAGAAAGCGCTGTCTCGGCAAACTGTAAAAGCTCGTCACGGTCCGCATGCGCCGACCAGCCCTCAAGGAGCTCTACTTTGGCACGTACCGTTACCTCTTGACCATTCAAGCGAACTATCGGGGCGCCGTCTCGGAGCAGGCGTCCTGGACTTCCCGGCGCCTGATACCCAACCATAAAGAGAGTTGTTTTAGGGTCGGGTAAGTAGCGAACTTCGTGGTGACCAATGCGACCGCCGTGGCTCATACCTGCACCCGCGATAATGATTTTCGGATTCGGCGTCTCGGCAATGTCCTCAGATTCCTCATGTGAAAGTGTTTTTGTGAGAAATGGAAACTCAAACAGGCTTCCCTCTCGTTTCATTTCTGCTTCTGCATCCGGCTTGAAATACGTTGGTCCGTATTTTTCATACACGTCGGTAACTTTAATCGCGAGTGGTGAATCCAGAAACACTGGTATTTTAGGCAAATCCCCTGCATCAAAAAAGTTTGAAAGCTCGTAAAGCATGAGTTGCGTACGCTCCATGGAAAACGCCGGAATAAGGATAGCTCCTCCACGCGCGATGGCTTTTTTAAGCGTATCTCGCAAAAGCTCAACACGACCTTGTCCAGACGGATGAAGACGGTCGCCGTACACGCTTTCCATCACAAGAGCATCGGCGTCAGGCGTCGCCTCCCAGTCCGGTAAGAGCGGCGAAGGAGAGTTCCCAATATCGCTTGTAACCACGATTGTGGTTCCATCACTCCCCGTTACCCGAACGCTTGCCGAACCTAGAATATGCCCGGTGTTCCGAAGATACACCGACAACCCAGGAGCCACCTCTTTTTCTTCGTGATAGCCAAGTGTCTCAACGAGAGAAAGGGTAAGGGAAACATCTTTCTCCTCGTAGAGACGTGGCAGTCCGCGACGTTTAGCTTCCGCCGCTAAAAGAGTTACGGAGTCATGCAAAATGAGCTCTGCGAGGTCACGTGTCGGTGGCGTCATAAAAATCTTGCCTCGAAAACCGTCGCGGACCAGCTTTGGGATGCGCCCTACGTGGTCAAGGTGGGCGTGGGTCACCACCAGCGCTTGTATGCTTTTCGGATCGTACGGAAAAGGTCCATACACGGATGCTTCAGAAAAATCTCTGCCCTGCTCAATGCCGCAGTCAATGAGTATTTTGTTTGTATCGTCCTCAACCAAAAAATTAGAACCCGTAACTTTCCCTGCACCTCCGCAGAAGGTAAGTTTTAGCGCCATAGTGTTCTACGAGCAATGACATATGCGAACGCGGCTCCAAACGCCCCATTAAGAAGATCGTACGCAGTGTCAAACGCATAGCCGGGTTTATCGGAAGTGAGGCCTGCGGTGTATTCAAATAATTCCCACCCTACAAAAACGATGCTCATCACGACCAAAAACAAAAACGGGCGGTGGCGAGAAACGAGTGCGATAAAAAAGGTGCCGACAAGTGCCCCGCCCAAGATGTGCATTGGGATGTCTACCCACCAGTAGAAAAAGTACGAATCGTGGGCAAGATTGTAGAGGTGGAAAGAGAAAATCGCGATTGAGAACGCAAGTGCGGCAAGGAGCCACCGTAATGACATCTGGAAACTGTAGCACGGAGACACAAAAACCCTGCGTGCGGCAGGGCTTTTGTGTAGAGTCGTTCTAATGTTGCAACTTTATCTTGCCAGGTGGGTGCGGCAACGGCGGCTATCGGATTCCTTGCGGATTCACCAAGCGACGCCTTAATGCACTGCTCCCGTGTATACGGCAAGTTGCGTTTTTAAGAACGACCCTGCTTCTAAGTATACCTAGCGCGCATGAACTCCAAATGAGTTTTGTTGTGGAGAGCCAAAAAACCCTTAATCTGCGAGGTTTCGAATGCGTTAAAAACCTTCAGATGCGAGGCATGGGAGAGAGATTTCTGGAGGCGTACGTTGTGGTACGACGAAAGAAATCTCTGGGCCTCATAACGAAGCAGATGAGGTTTTTGAACGTGTTCGACTTATTCGCCGTGACGCTTGTAGGAGTGCAGTTTTGCCTTGCCAAACCAATGCGCAATCTCGTGTTCAGCTTCTTCTGGAGTTTCAGAAGCATGGAGAATATTGGCGACTGCGCGCTTCTCGGCGTTTGCTAGCGCTGGAGAGTCATTTGAAAAGTCTCCGCGAATAGTTCCCATGTCTGCTTGATACGGCATCGTAGGGCCCGCAATTTTGCGCACCATATCAACCGCATGCGTACCTTCAACGACCATTTTCACCAGAGGCGCCGATGTCATGAAATTGATAAGCCATTTGCGAATTTCAGGCCCAATCTTTTCTGCGGAGGTCGTACCGAAGTCCGCCATAGCATCAAACCCGTACTTCTCATATGTGGAGAGAGTTTTCTCACCTAGGCGCGTAATCCATTTTGAATCTTTCGGGTAGTGGTCGTCAATCTCTTTGTGGGTTGGCTGGAACATCTCAAGCGCGACAATCTTCAAATCGCGCTGTTCAAAGCGCTTAATAATCTCACCGATGAGTCCTTTCTTGACGCCATCGGGCTTGATCATCACATACGTACGTTCATCTTTTGGGTTCTTGTGAGCCATAGTTTTAAAATAAAAAACGCCTGGGGCGTTAGCCGCCAGTATACCCAGCACTAAACAATCCCGCAATGACAGTGCGGCGTGATGAGACTCGCAACTTTAGTGCTGGGTATAGGCGAAGACTCTCGGAAACGCTAGTTAGTGTTTGGATTCTCTGCGGGTGCCCCATCATTGCTTGGAGAGTTTCCCGTATTTGTCGGCAGAGTCACATTAATGTTCGCTGAGCCATTTTGAGGCTGTTGCGCTTGCGGACGATAGTACAGGTAGAAAAAAACTCCGGCGACGACCACTAATACCAGGATAATGACTGCTACTCCCCACCCACTTGAATCAGATCGATCAACTTGAATTACTCGTTCAGGTTGTGGATTATTGACGATAGTTGCCATAAGAAAGTTTTTACGAATAACGATGCACGAACCCCTAATCCTATCTACCTTAATAAAGACGGAGAACGTCTCTTTCAATTACAAAATCTCCTAAGCCTTGGTGACTATTACGGGACCAGATTTTTCAATCAAAATAGTGTGCTCAAAATGAGCAGAGCGCGACCCGTCGCGGGTTCGATACGTATAGCCATCGGGAGCAAGGAGCACCGTTCCTTTCCCTGCGCTTGAGATAGGCTCAAGGGCAAGCACCATACCTTCTACGAGTTCCGGACCGTCGCCTGCCTTGCCCACGTTCGGAACAAAAGGCTCTTCGTGCACATGATCTCCAACGCCATGTCCCCCGAGAACCTTCACTACGGAAATCCCGGTGCCTTTAAACGTTTTCTCAATTGCGTGTGAAATGTCTCCAATATGGGCTCCCACCCGTGCCGCTTTTATACCCGCAGCAAGTGCTTCTTCCGTTACATGCATGAGCTTATGTGAAGCCGCATCCGCCTTTCCGACCGCGACCGTCACTGCCGCGTCTACGATTATCCCTTTGTGGGTAAGACCTAAATCAAGTCCAACAATGTCGCCTTCTTTAAGAACTTTTTTCAACTCGTTCGGAATGCCGTGCACGACTTCCTCATTTATTGAGACACAGAGCGTCGCAGGGTACGGGCGCGGAGCGCCTTCTGGCGTGTAGCCGAGAAATGCTGGCTCGTCCCCGCCTTCAAGAATCATTTGTTCGGCAAGGTCATCAAGTTCTTCCGCCGTAACGCCTGGCGCCGCTTTTTTTGCGCATGCATGAAGTACAACCGCAAGCCGCCGACCTGCCTCAATAAGCGTGTCGCGCTGTTTTTTTGTGGTAATGATCATGTGAGATGGAGCGTTGAAAGGATATTTTGCGCTATCTGCTCCGGGGTCTCTTCGCCGCTGATTTCAATCAAAACGCCTTCTTTTTTAAAAAGCTCTATGACTGGCTCGGTATGCGTGTAGTACTCCTTTAGGCGTTCATGTACCGCGTGGTCGTCTGCACGACCCGATGTTTCCTTGCGAGAATCCAACCGCCGGTGTACCTCCTCGTCAGAGATTTTTATGTGCACAATAGAAAATGGCCGGTTGAGCCACCGCATGGAGTCTATAACGAGCTGCGCCTCCGGCATCTTTCGATTAAAGCCGTCAAAAATCGCACCTCCATCGCTTGAAATGGAAAAAAGTGATTTAAGGTACAGATACATGGCAAACCAGTGCGGTTGAAGTATGCCTGCATCGTTTTCTACTTTTACTTTCCGGCCAACGGGTGTGTCCTCTTTTGCAATATCACGGAATAGTTTTCCGGAGGCAAAAATGGGAAAGCCTGTTTGTGCCGCAAGCAGTTTTGCTTGGGTGCCCTTCCCACAACCGGGCTTTCCGAGAAAAAAGATAGTGTGTTTTTCGTTCACAGAAAAAGTGTACGGGATACCGAGAAATGCGCAACAAAGCGGACGGGACCTGTTTTCTCGCTTCTAATACTCGCGGAGAGAAACCTGTGCGTCTATTTTGCGTACCAGATCAAGGATAACCTGTACCGCAATGAGGAGGGCGGTACCGCCCAAGATAAGGGTCGTCACGCCCGTAAGCCCTTGGATGATTGAAGGAGAAACCGCAACGAGGCCAAGAAAGAGAGCGCCGGGAAGCGTAATGCGGTTCACCACATTTCCGATGTACGTCTCAGTCTCATGTCCAGGACGAACTCCAGGAACAAAGGCTCCTGTTTTCTGAAGATTGTCGGCAACGCGCTTTGGTTCAAACGTAATAGAGGTATAAAAGTAAGTGAAGAGGACTACGAGCGCAAAATAGAGAGCGCCGTATTGCCACGGATTTGCGAGGAAAGCAGCGTACCAGGTCGCAAATCCTGCGGCCTGTGAAACGCCAACTGCAGAAAGCATTGAAAGTGCCATCTGGGGGATGAGGAGAAGCGAGAGAGCGAAGATGATAGGAATCACACCGGCCTGAAGAAGACGAATAGGGAGGTAGGTTGCCGCACCCGAAGAAAGGGCCGCACCGCGCACTGATCTCGCATACGCAATCGGGATTGACCGTTCCGCGTCAGAGACAGCAACAACCGCGTAGATCATGGCGAGAGCGAGTACGCCAAATCCGAGGTATGCCGGAATATCTGCCGCCGCTCCCGCAAAGAGGGTCTGTGAAATGCCACTTGGAATGCTTGCCGCGATTCCCGCAAAGATGATGAGCGAAACACCGTTACCAATACCAAACTCTGTCACAAGTTCTCCAATCCACATAAGGAGCAGAGAGCCTGCCGCAACGAGCATGACGTTTGCCACTAGCGCCAGAGTAGAGAGCGGAGCAATAACCCCTTGTCCCTGAAGAAGAAAGAGGAATCCAATGCCCTGCAAAATAGCGAGAGGCACCGTGAGGACGCGGCTCCAACCGATAAACTTCGCACGACCTGCTTCGCCCTCTTCGTGATACGCCTGCTTTATCTGCGGGAAGATAATAGTCCCAAGTTGCATGATGATAGATGCAGTGATGTAGGGTCCGACACCAAGCATTACTACGGAAAGTTGTGAGAGACCGCCGCCGGAGAAAATGTTCAGAAGGCCAAAGAATTGGTTGTTTGCAAAGAAGGCCGCGAGCGCATTTTGGTCCACTCCCGGAATTGGGATTGATGCAAGAAAACGGAACATCGCGAGCGCACCGAGCACAAAGAGAATCCGCGCACGAATTGCGGGGTCAGTAAATGCGAGTTTTGCCTTATGAAAGAATTGATTAAGCATTGTGAGTTCCGCCGGCCTTCTCTATCGCCGCCTTTGCGGATACCGAGAGCACGCAGTTTTGAATCACAAAAGCTTTTGAAAGCTCTCCCGTACCAAGAATCTTCACCTTGGGTGCGCGACCTTTATCTGCGCGTACGAGCTTTTTGGTAAGAAGGGTGAGAGGAGAGATCGTTTGACCAGCTTTGAAAGCCAGCTCGAGGTGCGCGAGGTTGACCGGCTGGTACACCACACGCTCGGCGCGCACGGTGCGCGCACGGTTCTTGCCGTACCCGCGACGCTTTGGGAATTTCTTAATAATGTCGCGCGCTTGCGGACGAACCTTGTGTCCGGCACGTGCCGTTTGGCCTTTGCCGCCGCGACCTGAGGTCTTGCCACGCTTGCCGCCGCGACCGACTGGAGGCGGTGCCTTACGAGGATGGCGAGGAGAAAGAATGTTGAGTTGCATAGGAAAATATATTATTCGCTTTTTGCGGGAGCGCTCATGGGTACGACCACCTTTGACGACCGTCCACGAAGCTTCGAAAGTGCCTCAATAGTCGCACGTGCGATGGTGAGCTTGTTCTTGGAACGAGTGTGGATTTTCGTGACTACGTCGGTGACTCCTCCAAGGTCAAGCACGGTACGCATGGCACTTCCTGCGACCAAGCCACGGCCCGGAGACGGTCTGATTTCAATTGTTGAAGATGCGTATTTTGCGTGCACGTCGTGCGGAATGGAGTTTGTTTTTGTGCGCGGAATGGTAATAAGGTTCTTGCGCGCATCTCGCGTCGCTTTATCAATAGCAAGCGCAGTGTCTGCGCCTTTTCCAAGACCAACCCCGACACGTCCTTTTTTGTCGCCAATAACGACGACGAGACTGAAATTGAAACGTCGGCCGCCGGCCATCACACGCGCCACGCGGCGTGCATCAATAGTCACTTGATCGAACTCGCTTCGTTCTCTTGGCGTGCGACTTCGCTCGCGACCGCCGCCGCGACCTCCGCGTCCGCGAATTGCACCACCACGACCTCCCTGCTTGCCGCGCATCTCGGGAGCGGTAGTAGTTCGCAGTTGGTGCTGGTGTCGGTACGACTTTTTGTTCGGGAGTATCCATAATTAGAAAGTGAGTCCTCCCTCGCGTGCCGCGTCTGCGAGCGTTTTTATCTGCGCCACCATAGCGATAGCCGCCGCGGTCAAAGACCACTGCTTTTATCCCTGCGGCCTTCGCACGCTTTGCGATAGCAACCCCTACGTCCTTCGCGCGTACCGCAGACGTACCCTTAAATTCGCGGCCATGAGCCTGCGCGAGCGTCTTGCCTGCCGCGTCGTCGATAAGTTGTACGGAAATAAAGCGATTTGATCTGAAAACCGCAAGGCGAGGGCGCTCCGCGGTGCCCCTCATGCGCGCGCGCACGCGTGCGTGGCGACGGATGCGCAAGCTGTTCTTTGATGTAGGTTGGTTTTTCATATTTGCGTGCTACACCGCCTTCTTGCCCTGCTTGCGGCGAATAACTTCTCCCTCAAAGCGAATACCTTTGCCGAGATACGGCTCAGGCGGCTTCACCTGACGGATATTTGCGGCGAACTGTCCGACGATCTCCTTGTCTGGCGAGAGAAGCGTGATCACGTTCTTTTCAGCGGTCGCAGTGACGCCCTCGGGGATCGGGAGCTTTACTGGGTGCGACTTACCAACCAGAAAGACCATCTCCTTCCCTTTCACTTCTGCGCGATAGCCGACTCCCTCAAGGATGAGCACTTTCTTAAACGGTGTTACGACTCCTTCGAGCATGTTACGCACGTGGGAGGCATAGGTGCCAGTGAGCACGCGAGAGAGGCGAGAACTATTCTTCGCCGTAATCGAAACACCCTCAGCAGTAACATCAATAGCAACCGCCGGGTGAACACGCTTCGTGAGCGTCGCTTTAGCACCCTTCACGGTCAGCGTGTCGCCGGCGAAGGAGACTTCGCTTTTTCCGACCGCTATTGGTTTCTTTGCAAGACGTGACATACGAAAATAGAGACTTACCAGATTTCAAAAAGATTCTCGCCGCCCGCGCGATTCTTACGCGCCTCGCGGTCAGAAAGGACGCCTGCGGGAGTCGATATGAGACGTGCGCCTGTGCCACCCATCACCGAATACGCTTCGTCGTGCCCAACATAGAGACGACGGCCGGGCTTGCTGACACGCTTCACTCCGCGAATCTTTGCGTTGCCGCGTTCATCATAAAGAAGCCCGACAACCAGCATGCGCTTCTTGCCTTCCTCTCCCTCCTTCGAGACGGCGCCCACAAACCCAAGCTCTTTGAGCTTGCGTGCGATCGCTTCGAGGTGAGAAGAGTACGGCAGTACGACCGTCTCCTTCCGGACAGCTCCAGCATTGGTGAGACGAGTAATGAAGTCGCCGACGCGGTCGTTAATCATACGTACGATGCAGCCTTACCAAGACGCCTTCTTGACGCCTGGGAGTTTTCCCTCGCGCGCAAGCTCACGGAACTGGATTCGGGAAAGCCCGAATGCACGAATGTAGCCGCGGGATCGACCAGAGACCGCGCAACGATTCTTGAGACGCACCGAAGAGGAGTTTTTTGGCAAACCCTGAAGTCCCTCCCAGTCGCCGGCAGCCTTCATCGCCGCACGCTTGGAAGCGTACTTGGCGACGAGTTTTACTCGCTTTGCCTGTCGTGCCAGCTGGGATGTTTTTGCCATAAGGTAAGTAATCTTGCTTCCTGCACTCGGTCAGAAAAAAGAAGGGAAACCTTCTTTTTTCACTCCCTCGTTTGGAAGTAAAAAATAAAGCCCTGGAAGAGCGTGCGTAGACATTATCAGCGTTTTACTGCTCGGTCAACCTTCTTGGCGTCAGGGAGGGCGCGAAGTGGGAGGCCGAGATGACGGAAGAACGCTTCTGCCGCTTTCTTATCCTTTGCGGTCGTCACGATCGTTATCGCGAAGCCAAAGACATCCTTAATGTCCTCGTCACTCGTCTCTGGGAAGATGGTGTGCTCGCGAATACCAACCGTGAGTTTCCCATCTCGTCGATGGCGCGTGCTGAAAGACCGCGGAAGTCGCGAGTTCGAGGGAGCGCGATGTGGACGAATTTGTCGAGGAAGTCGAACATACGCGGGCCGCGAAGCGTCACCTGAAGCCCAACCGTGTCTCCTTCGCGCACCTTGAAGGACGCAATCGAAAGACGCGCGGCGCGCGGCGCCGCTTTCTGGCCAGTGATCTTTGCGAGGCGATTCTGGATGAGTTCGATGACCTTTTTGTCGCGCTTCTTGCCGACTCCAGAGGAAACGATTACCTTTTCGACACGCGGCGATTGCATCGGACTCGTAAACCCGAACGTCTCGCGAAGCGCGTCATATGCCTGCTGCTGTCTTTGTTTGGTGATATTCATACTTTTTACTTGACTGGCGTCTTGCTCTTCACAGCGACACGCGTGCGGACACCATCACGCTTCTCGATGCGTACGCGGCTCGGTTTCTTTGTATCTGGATCGATGAGCATGACGTTTGAGACGTGAATCGGGCGTGGGCGCTCCACAATGCGGCCCGTCTGGCCCTGAGAGCCTTTGAGATGGCGTTTGACGATTGCGACACCCTCGATGACGATCATCGACTCGCGCGGAAACGCGCGGATAACCTCTCCACTCTTACCCTTGTCCTTGCCCGGCAGCACCTGCACTTTGTCGCCTTTCTTGATGTGCATAGTATTCATAGGAGTTTAGACGACTTCAGGGGCGAGCGAGATGATGCGTGCCAGCCGCGCTCGGAAAGCTCGCGCGGCACTGGACCGAACACACGGTTCCCTTTCGGTGCCATTTCCTTACCTTGCTTTCTCAATGATGACGACCGCATTCTCATCAAAGCGGATGTAGGAACCGTCTTTGCGGCGAAATGCATTTTTCTGGCGCACCACAACCGCGCGGTACACCTCTTTCTTCTTCACGCGTTTGCGGGGCTCAGCAACTTGGATAGAGATAACGACCGTGTCGCCAATATCTGCGTAACGACGCTTTGAACCGCCGAGCACCTTGAACACGCGGGCGATTTTACCGCCGGAGTTGTCTGCTATCGTGACGAGTGATTTATCCTGCAACATATTATTTTGTGGCTTGCGAGCTTGAAACGCTTCATTTTTGAAATCGGGCGGCACGAAACGATCGTCACCTTGTCTCCGACTTGAGCCGTGTTGCCTGGATCGTGAACCAGGAATTTCTTTGAACGCACAAAATACTTCTTGTACTTTGCGTGCTTCACAAAGCGGTCAACGCGGACGGTGGCCGTGTCTTTCATTGCCGTCTTTACGACGGTGCCGGCAAATGACTGAATGTGAGAAGTGGTGTGTTCCATAAAAAGTTATGCTGTTTTTTTCGAAGCTGTGGGAGCACCGTGAGAACGTGCCGTGAGCTCGGTGAGAACACGCGCAATCGTCTTTCGTGCCTTGCGTGGGGCGTTGGACTCCTTCGGACGAGCGCCTGCCGCTTCAAAGCGAAGCGTGCGAAGCTCTCCGCGCGTATCGGTGAGTAGTTTTGAGAGCTCCTCGTTCGTCTTTGTTTTCATAGTAGTTTTCTTGGTCATACGATTAGCGGGTGACGATGATGGTTTTCACCGGAAGCTTTGATCCCGCTTGCTTCAAGTGGAGGCGCGCGACGTCTTCTGCAACGCCGTCAAGCTCAAAAAGCACGCGTCCTGGGCGCACCTCAAACACGTAATGCGTCGGATCGCCCTTTCCAGAACCCATGCCCACTTCTGCCGGCTTCGCCGTCACCGGACGGTCCGGGAAAATGCGAATCCAGAGCTTGCCGCTTTTTGCGACTGCGCGAGTGAGCACTTTTCGAGCAGACTCGATCTGATTTGAAGTGACACGGGCTGGAGTAATAGCCTTGAGCGCAAACGACCCGTTCGCAATAGTGATACCGCGTGTTTCAGGACGTCGAAGACGCTTCGCATTCTTGCGTCCCGTCTGCCACTTTCTGTGCTTTACCTTTTTAGGAAATAACATACAAAAATATTATGCGTTTGCCTGCGCAGGGAGACGCGAAGGATTCATCGTTTCTTGCTGGCGTGCGGCCGCTTTCTTGTCGTTATAGATATTGCCGCGATAGATCCATACCTTAACGCCAATAACGCCGTACGGAAGGTACGCTCTCTCGTGCGCGAAGTCGATGTCTGCACGGAACGTCTGGAGCGGGATGCGCCCTTTCTTAACCTGCTCTTTGCGGCTCATCTCAGCGCCTCCGAGGCGTCCAGAGATAACGATGCGCACACCTTCCACCTCTTTAATTGCATCCACCTTCTCAAGCGTGCTTTTGAGCACGCGGCGAAATGGTAGGCGCTTCTCAAGACCTTCGGCAACCATGTAGGCAACGACTGCCGCATCAAGCTCCGGCTGACGCACCTCTACGATGTCAAACTTAACGACACGGCCGTGCTTGGGAGCGATTTTTCTCACCTGGTCGGCGATTTCTTTTCGAATCTTCGTTGCATTCTCTCCCGAGCGACCAATCACGAGACCCGGACGTGCGGTTGCAAGAATAACCTTGAGCTCATTTGCCGAGCGCTCAATCTCAATGCCGGAGGTGTAGGTGCCTCGAAGCTTCTTGGTAAGGAATCTACGAATAGTCTCGTCTACTTTGACGTTTTCGCGGTAGCTTTTCTTGTCGCCTGCAAACCAACGACTCTTCCAGTCACGGATGATGCCGAGGCGGTGCGCGTATGGATGTACGGTATGTGTCATACCCGTCACACTAAAAGGCGTAGTTTGCCTTTGAGCTAGTAAAGTGCGCAGTCATGTCGACCGACAGTACCCCATCGTGATTTTCTGCACAACGACTAACACACTGCAGCAGTGTGTTAGTCAACGCCTTTGTAGTGTGTCGGGTCATATAAAAATTATGCGAGCGTGAGCTTGATGCGGGACTTTTTGCGGCGAATCGGTGTTGCGCGACCCATAGCGCGCGGCATGTAGCGAACCATCATGCCGGCACTCTCAACCGTGAGTGTCTTTACGGTAAGGTCCTCAGACTTTGCACCTCCTGCCTTTGCGTTTGCAACGGCGCTTTGAATAAGCTTCTTGATGGGCTCTGCGGCGCGCTTCGGCAAGAAATCAAGCGCCGCAAGAGCTTGCGAGACTTTCTTTCCCTTCACGAGCTCCGTCACGAGACGGACTTTTCGTGGGGACTGATTGTAGTTATCAAGAATCGCTTTCATACTTTATTTAGCTGGAGCTTTCGCAGCAGGAGCGGCGGCAGCCGATTTTGCAGAAGCGATTTCGCTTTCTTGCTGTTTTTGCTCAAGCTCTTTCTGCATCTTGCCTCCGTGGCGAGTGAATTTCTTTGTTGGCGAAAACTCACCGAGACGATGCCCTACCATCTCTTCCGAGACGAGGACGTCTATGTGCTGTTTGCCGTTGTGGACGCCAAACGTAAATCCGACCATTTCGGGGCTAATCTGGGAACTGCGTGCCCACGTCTTAATAACCTCAGACCTGCTGGGTTTCTTTCCTTGGATCTTCTCGAGGAGTTTTACGTCCACATAAGGCCCTTTTTTAAGACTGCGGGACATAGTTAGAAAATGAAAACCCGCGAAGCGGGATAGGGCAAACATACAGGAAGGCTTTATCGCCGTCAACTTGACCGATTTTAAAGAGATAGGTAATTACTAGGCCGTTTTAAAACGTTGACAGGTCTGTTATTTATTGTTTCGTAACACACGTACAGAAACTAAACAAAAAGCCCCGCATTGCGGGGCTTTTTTCTTATCCGTTTCGCTTCTTTCCAACCTTGCGGCGGGAGATGATGAAAACGTTTGAGTACTTCTTTGGCGTACGAGTCTTTTGGCCCTTGCCGGTTGGCTTGCCCCAGAGGGACTTGGCGCGCTTCAAACCGCGGCCCTGCTTACCTTCACCACCGCCGTGTGGGTGGTCTACCGGGTTCATGACCGTACCACGAACGGTTGGGCGAATACCCATCCAGCGTGCACGACCTGCCTTGCCGATAACAACGAGGTTGTATTCCTCATTCCCCACTGCACCAATAGATGCCCAGCAAAGGTCTGAAATCTTGCGGATTTCAGTTGAGGGAAGTTTCACCTGAGCGAAGCCTGCGTCATGAGCGACCACTTCTGCGTAGTTGCCTGCGGAGCGCACGAGACTTGCGCCTGCGGAAGGCTGGAGCTCAATGTTGTACACAAACGTACCAACGGGGATTTTCCCAAGCGGCATGCGGTTCCCCGATGTGACCGGTGCGTCTTCGGAAACGATAAACGAATCTTCCACTTTCGTGCCTTTCGGAACGATGACGTAACGGCGCTCTCCGTCTGCGTAGAGTGCGAGCGCGATAAACGCTGAGCGGAACGGATCATACTCAATCGTCTCTATTTTCGCAGGAATGTTTTTCTTGTTGTATGAGAAATCAACATCGCGAAGGCGGCGCTTGTGACCTCCTCCCTGGTGACGGGTCGTGATGCGACCAAAGTCGTTTCTCCCGCCTTGGCGCTTCTTGGCCCTTAGGAGCGCCTTGTGCGGACGGTCGCCCGAAAGAAGCTCCTTGTAGGGAAGCGTCGTCATGAAGCGGCGGCTCTTGGTGTAAGGTCGGTAGGATTTCATAGGAATAGATTAAGCAAATTTGATGGTGTCACCTGCGTGCAGGTACACATAGGCCTTACGGCGCGCGGCGCGCGTACCCATACCGCGGCGATTTCGCATGGTGACTCGCTTTCCCGGAAGATTCACGACGCGGATTTTCTTTGGCTTCACCTTGTAGATTTCATTGATAGCGCCCGCGATGTCCGCCTTCGTAGCTTCCTGCGGAACCACAAATGCATAGATACCTTTGTCGGTTGAGAGGAGTGCTTTCTCGGAGAACCATGGGGCACGGATAATCTCGTGCGCGCGGCCAGCTACATGGGCGCGCGCCTTCGCGTACGACTTATGTGCGTCCTTTTTCTTTCCCTCTGCTTTCTTTGTTGATCCAAAAAGTGCCATATGAGTTTATTTAGAGCGTGAAGTCAAAATCTTAAACGTCTCCTCCGGCTTCTCAACGATGAGATAGCGGTACGAGAGGACGTTGAGCGGGTTCAGGTTGCGCACTTCCTCGGTCGAAACTCCCTGCATGTTGCGGAAGCTCTTGATTGCATTTACATCGTACGACGTGAGAGCAATAAGGGCGCTGTTACCGCCAGTCTCCGAAAGGAGCTTGGCGTGCGAGGACTTTGAAAGCGCCGCAAGCGTCTTCACCGCATCTTTCGTCTTTGGTGCAGCAAAAGCAAGCTTGTCTACGAAAATAATTTCGCCGTCTTTTGCTTTCTGCGAAAGCACGGTAAGAAGTGCACCCACACGCATTTTGCGGTTCACCTTCTCGGAATAGTCGCGCGTGGAGCGCGGACCAAACGTAACACCTCCGTGGCGCCAAATAGGAGAACGCGTAGAGCCGTGACGAGCCTGGCCGGTGCCTTTCTGCTTCCACGGCTTTCTTCCGCCACCGGCTACCTCTGCGCGGTCCTTCGTGTGAGCACGGTTTTGGCGCAGGTTTGCGGCGAGTGCCGTTGTCACCTGGTGCACGAAGTCAGGGCGCCACTTGAGGCCGAAAAGCTCTGCAGGAAGTGCAATGGTTGAAACCTTCTTGCCATCCATTCCGTACACCTGTGCTTCCATTGGGCCAGCAACTGCGGGAACATAAGCAGCTTTCTCCGCTTTCGGAGCGCGCGCCTTTGAAGCCTTTCTCTTTGCAGTTCCCGAAAGTCCTGCATGTCTCTTAATTCTTTTTTTAATTGTGTTTGCCATACGAGTATTGAAAATTACTTGGAGACGACCTCAAGCAAGGTGCCGCGCGCGCCGGGAACTGCGCCCGAAACGATGATTTCGTTTGTAGCCGGATCAACCGCAAGAATCTTGAGGTTTGTTACGGTGACGCGGTCTTGTCCCATGCGTCCTGCCATGCGAATGCCTTTTGCAACGCGACCTCCGGCGCGACCACCCGAACCACCGATAGAACCCGGCTCGCGTTCAGAGTGCTTCTGACCGTGGGTGCGAGGACCGCCGTGGAAGCCGTGGCGCTTCACCACGCCCGCAAACCCGTGACCTTTTGAAAGACCCGAGACCTGCACCGTGTCGCCTGGAGCAAATGTATCTACTTTTATTTCCGAACCAACGGCGAGGTCGCCGGCTTCCATGCGGAACTCGCGAATATCTGCGTAGCCCTTGCCTTTCGTGTGACCAAGGACTGCCTTACCAACGCGAGATGCTTTGCGTGTACCAAATCCTACTTGCACAGCGGCATACTTGTCCTTGCCGTCCGCAGTTTTCACCTGGGTGACAACGATGGAGTCTGCTTTAAGCACAGTGCCAGCCAAGGCGCGGCCGTCCTCCGTGTAAATGCGGGTCATCCCCTGTTTCTTTGCAAGAATAAATTTCATTAAAAAATGCGCTACAAGAGCGCGTCGGGTTTTGAACCCTCCGAGCCATTGGTCCCCGAAGGGACTTAGCGGTACGGGCACTGTACAGGAGCCCCCAAAAAGATGCAAGAAATTAAAAGAAGGGTGGATACAAAAATGCCGCCTTGTTTAAGGGCGGCATTTTCGCGCCGTATCCGTGCTTGCTCTTGATTTCTCCTAGCAAGCATTAGAGCAAGGAAGCTCGCGGACACAGGTTTGTATTATAAAAAAGAGCGTATGAAATAAGGGTTAAGACAAAACCGCCCCTCCGGGCGGTTTTGTGTACAAGGTCGGACCTTGTTAGACCATCTTCACGTCAATCGTGACGCCGGAAGGAAGATTGAGGTTCGTGAGAGCCTCGATCACCTTTGGGCGCTGGGTTCAGGATATCGATGAGGCGCTTATGAATGCGCATCTCGAACTGCTCGCGCGCGTCTTTGTGGACGAACGTTGAGCGGTTCACGGTCCAGCGCTTGATCTCGGTTGGAAGCGGAACGGGTCCGACGACCTTCGCATCGAAGCGAGTTGCCGTGTCCATAATCTGCTTCACCGAGAGATCGAGAATCTTGTGCTCGTAGGCACGCACGCGGATGCGGAGCTTGTGCTCCTGCTGCGGCTGCCGCTGCGACTGCCGACGCTTGCCTTCGGAGCGCGCTTCGGTTTTGCTGTTTTTGCTGCGGTTGCCATACGAGTGATTAATTCTAGGGTTTAGGCGACGATCTTCGTCACAACGCCTGCACCTACCGTCTTGCCTCCTTCGCGAATAGCGAAGCGAGTCTTGTCCTCAAGAGCAACTGGCGCAACGAGCTTCACCTTGAAGGTAACGGTGTCGCCTGGCATAACCATTTCCTTTCCTTCTGGAAGAGTTACTTCGCCAGTCACGTCCGTTGTGCGGACGTAGAACTGTGGCTTGTAGCCAGTGAAGAATGGAGTGTGACGACCGCCTTCGTCCTTCGTGAGGATGTACACCTCTGCCTCGAAGTCAGTGTGCGGAGTTACAGAACCAGTCTTTGCGAGAACCTGACCGCGGTGCACGTCTTCCTTCTTCGTACCGCGAAGAAGAATACCTGCGTTGTCGCCAGCCTGACCCTCGCTGAAGCTGCTTGTTGAACATTTCGATACCAGTAACGGTCGTCTTTGCGGTTGGCTTGATACCAACGATTTCGACTTCCTCACCAACCTTGACGATACCGCGTTCGATACGACCGGTAACCACGGTTCCGCGACCTTCAATTGAGAAGATGTCTTCGATTGGCATGAGGAATGGCTTGTCGAGTCTCGCGCTCTGGAATCTGGGAAGTACGTGTCCAGCGTGTCGACGAGCTCCATAACCTTCTGTGCCCATTCGTCATCTGTGCGTCTTAGCTTCAAGAGCCTTGAGGCCTGAACCACGGATAACTGGAGTGTTGCTGCCGTCAAAGCCCTGCTTTGTGAGAAGTTCGCGGATTTCCTCTTCAACGAGGTCAATCATGTCCTTGTCATCAACCATGTCTACCTTGTTGAGGAAGACGATGATTCTTAGGCACACCAACCTGCTTTGCAAGGAGGATGTGCTCGCGAGTCTGAGGCATCAGCGCCGTCAGTTGCGGCAACCACGAGGATTGCGCCGTCCATCTGGGCGGCACCGGTGATCATGTTCTTGATGTAGTCAGCGTGACCTGGCGCGTCGATGTGCGCGTAGTGACGGTTCGGTGTCTCGTACTCGAGTGGTGGAGGGCGATCGTAATACCACGAGCCTTTTCTTCAGGAGCGTTGTCGATGTTGTCGACATGCCTCAACGCGGGCGCTGTAGCCTGCTGCCTTGTTCATGTCAAGGACGTTGAGGATGCCGGCGGTGAGCGTGGTCTTACCGTGGTCAACGTGACCGATGGTACCTACGTTCATGTGCGGCTTTGAACGATCGAATTCTGCCATACGATTTAGTAATTATCGGTAACGGTTAAATAAATCCGACGCGAGTCGGAAAAACTCCAGGCCCGCTACTAAACCAAGCAGACAGCCAAAGAGCGACGCCAAGATGCGTTAGGGAAAATGTACCGGAGCCCTACGGAAAGCGCAAGTGCTAGAGGGGTTGTGGAGAAGAAATTCTCGGGGCTTTCGGGAAAAGGCTTTCCCAAAGACGAACTTCTTTCTCCGGATCTTTGCCGTACTGATTGTCGCCCGCTGTTCCGCGCTTGAAGAGGAGCATAAGACAAAATACGATGTTCACGAGCGGAACAATCATCCAGAGTGAATGCCAACCGCTCCATCCCATGTCATGGAAGCGACGTAACATAAGCGAAAGACTTAGCATAAATGCGGCGAGCGTGATGAGACCAACTACCAGGTTGGCTCCCACCCCACCAACTACTTTGTTAAGTATGCTTGAGACGATGGACAAGGAAATTGAGAGCGCGATACCTGCAACAAAATAATTCAAACGAGCTATTCTGCCTTCAAAGTAATGTTTCATGAGGACAGTATACAAGAGGCATATAAAAACACAGGCCGCCCTTTCGGGCGGCCGCTGTGCACAAGCGTTTTGTGTACTTTTATTTACGTTTTGCGATGACCTCAGTACCACAAACGCCGCCTCGGAAGGCGGCGTTTGGCTACGGGGCAGGTTTCGTCCGCCGGATTTACTTTCTTTTCGCGATTATCTCATCTGCCACGTTTTTCGGAACAACATCGTAGTGATCGAATTCCATGGTCATCGAGCCGCGGCCTTCGGTCATAGAGCGAAGTGTCGTCGTGTAGCCGAACATTTCAGAAAGCGGCACCTTTGCGTGGATGGCTTTGTTCATACCGCGATCTTCCATGCCTTCAATCGGGCCGCGCTTCCCAGAGAGTGAGCCGGTGATGTCACCCATGAACTGCTCTGGAACAATGACTTCAACTTTCATGATCGGCTCGAGGATAACCGGCTTTCGCTTCTGCGCTGCTTCCTGGAAGGCCATGGATGCTGCGATCTTGAAGGCGATTTCGGACGAGTCCACATCGTGGTACGAACCGTCGTAAAGCTCGACAGAAACGTCCACCATCTGGAAGCCTGCGAGAATGCCGCGATCCATCGCTTCGCGAATACCCTTCTCAACTGCGGGAATGAATTCCTGCGGAATAACACCTCCCTTGATGTTGTTGATGAACTCGAAGTGGTCTTCGCGAGTAACGTTCTTCGGAATCTTCTTTTCCGGATCGAGCGGCTCAAGCTGCTTCATGCGAATCTTCACGTGACCGTACTGACCCTTACCGCCAGTCTGCTTGATGTACTTGCCTTCTGCCTCAGCAGTACCCAGAATGGTCTCGCGGTATGCCACCTGCGGCTTGCCGACGTTTGCTTCAACGCTGAACTCGCGCTTCATGCGGTCGACGATAATCTCGAGGTGAAGCTCACCCATGCCTGAGATGATGGTCTCGCCGGTTTCTTCGTCAGTGGTAACGCGGAAGGTTGGGTCTTCGTCCGCGAGCTTGCGCATCGCCATACCCATCTTCTCCTGGTCAGCCTTGGTCTTCGGCTCGATGCGAAGTGACACCACCGGTTCTGGGAATTTGATCTGACTCAAGAATGATTGGATTCGCCTTCATCGCAGAGCGTGTGCGAGGTCTTCGTGTCCTTAAGTCCGACCGCTGCTGCGATCTCTCCTGCGAAAACCTTCTTCACTTCTTCGCGCTTGTCTGCCTGGAGGCGCACGATGCGGCCGACGCGCTCCTTGTTGCCGGTCGTTGCGTTGTAGACATAGGAACCTGCTGAGATCGTGCCTGAGTACACACGGAAGAAGGTGAGCTGACCGACGAATGGGTCGGTCTGGAGCTTGAAGGCGAGCGCAGTAAACGGCTCGTCATCATATGCATGGCGCACGAGTCTCTTCACCCGTCTTTGGGTTGATACCCTTCACGGGTGGAATATCAAGAGGAGACGGGAGGTAATCGACGACAGCGTCGAGCACGAGCTGCACGCCCTTGTTCTTGAGAGCGAGCCGGTAAACACCGGGAAGATTTTGTTCGCGATAACCGCCTTGCGGAGAGTTTTCTTAAGATCCTCAAGTGAAGGCTCCTTGCCTTCGAGGTATGCGGTCATCGCGCATCATCGTTCTCAACGATGCGTCTCAATGAGTTCGTGCGCGATACTTCTTTGCGTCCTCAAGAAGTTCTGCAGGAATTTCGTCCTCGATCACATTGTCGCCCATGTCGCCTTCGAACTTGTAGGCCTTCATCTTGAGAAGGTCGATCACTCCCTCAGATTCCCCTCTTCGCCGATAGGGATCTGCATGCGCACTGCCTTCTTTGAAAGACGATCGAGAATGGAAGCGTATGAGCTCTCAAAAGATGCGCCGAGTGCGGTCAAGCTTGTTGATGAAACAGATGCGCGGCACGTTTGCTTCGTCAGCATAGCGCCAGTTGGTTTCAGACTGCGGTTCAACGCCGGCAACGCCGTCGAACACGACGACTGCGCCGTCGAGCACGCGCATCGAGCGCTTCACTTCCGCCGTGAAGTCGATGTGGCCTGGCGTGTCGATGATGTTGAAACGAGTATTTCTTGGCGACGTCCTTTTTGTCTGTCTCGTAGGTCTGCGATCCAGAAGCAGGTGATGGCAGCGGCGGTGATAGTGATACCGCGCTCGCGCTCCTGTTCCATCCAGTCGGTGGTCGTCTCACCTTCGTGCACTTCGCCGATCTTGTGCTGAGCACCCGTGTAGTAGAGAATGCGCTCAGACGTGGTCGTCTTGCCCGCGTCGATGTGGGCGATGATACCGAAGTTGCGGACTTTCTCGAGTGGATAATCGCGATTCATGATAGTGTTATAAAAATAAAAAGCGCCGAAGCGTTGTCCGTAGAATAGCGAAGAATCGGAAAAATGCAAAGAATGGCACGGTGTGGTAACTTCTTCTCTGGAAGTTTGGTGGTATCCACACAACTGGAGACAAACCATGGGCAGACTGCAGAAGTGGCTGCGCCCAAGACGGTTTTAGTTGAGCGCAGCACCTTTCAGGATTTACAACAAAGCGGACCTGGCGGTGAAAATCGCGTTCAACAGACCTCGCTTTCGTACTGGAACGACGTCGATCTTCGAGCAAGGCTTTGCCGTCGCTTGAAGTCGCCAAGCAGCAGGCTCAAGCGGAAATCGATGCTGGGCATGACACGGGAACCACTCCGGATTACTCTTCAAGCATTCGGAGGATTGAAGAACGAGCTCATCTGCCGGTAAGTGGTGAGAAACGAAACGCGCGACCTTCGGTCGCGCGTTTTATCTTTCAATGTCTCAGTGAACATCACCAAGCGAAGTGTGCGAACGCCTTGTTTGCCTCCGCCATGCGGTGCATCTCATCTTTCTTTTTAATAGCCTCTCCTTCGTTTTTTGAAGCTGAGATGAGCTCTTCAGCAAGCTTTTCTGCCATAGGACGACCCTTTTTAGAACGCGCCGAGCCAATTATCCAACGGTACGAGAGCGCAAGGCGGCGGTTTTGAGGAACTTCGCGGGGCACCTGATAGTTTGCACCACCGACGCGGCGTGAGCGGACTTCCATGAGCGGAGACACATTTCGGATTGCCGCCTCAAACGTTTCGAGTGGGTCTGCCCCTCCCTCTTTTATTTTATGAAAAGCACCATAGACAACGGCACGCGCAGTGTCTTTCTTTCCGTCCCACATCACGGTGTTGATAAAACGAGTTACGGTCTCCGACTTAAATTCGGGATCCGGACGCCATGTTCTCTTCTTTTTAATTGGTCGACGCATGTTGAGTATAAAAATTATTTAGGGCGCTTTGCACCGTAGCGAGAGCGGCCGCGGCGGCGCTTCTCAATACCGGCCGTATCAAGCTTGCCGCGCACGATAGTGTACTGCACACCGATGTCCTTCACGCGGCCGCCGCGCACCATCACCACCGAGTGCTCCTGAAGGTTGTGTCCTTCGCCCGGAATGTACGCCGTGATTTCCATTCCGTTTGAAAGGCGGACACGAGCGATCTTACGAATAGCCGAGTTTGGTTTGCGCGGGGTCTTTGTCGTCACCTTGACGCACACGCCACGCTTGAAGGGCGACGGGAAGAAGGAAGGACGATTCTCAAGCGAGTTAAAGCCGCGGGTAAGCGCAAGAACCTTCGTCTTGCGAATTTTGTCTTTGCGGCGCTTCTTCGTGAGCTGGTTGATGGTCGACATTTGAATTAAGTAGGCTTACTCCCTGCGCTTGCCTCGGACAAATGCACGAAGACGTGCTTTGTCACTCGGCTCGCTTGGTAGTAAAAGAACCCCGTGCGGGGTCGAGTGAGACTATATATAAATGAGCAGGGAAATGCAACCTTTTGTTATTCAACAGCCTCTCTATAAGGGTCAGGCCCGGCTGAGTGAGGAGGTGGAGGAGTTGGCGGCGAGTCCCTGCGAGGAGCGGGGGGCGGGTAGACAGGCGGAGGTATCGTACGACCCTCGAGTCTATTTATAGAGGGTGTCGTTTGCCCAGGAAGAATCCCTGGTAGAACCAACTTGGGTGGGAGCGGCGCAGAAGCGACTCCTACTGGTCGTGGTGCCGGAGGTGGTGTGTAGGGACGCGGAGTGGGTGGTGGTGTAAAAGATTGAGGAGGAGTAGAAACCTGCGGACCCCGGCGCATTTTGTCGTGAAGCGGCATAAAGATTCTTGTGTTGACCTCCGAGAGAATTGCTTTTGCATGCACATCGGGGACGCCGATAGCGAGAATCTTTTGTAGAAACTCTTGCGGACTTGCAAGACCGAGGAGCATGTCGCGATTCATGGTCGTGAGCACTCCAATCTGGTCAATATGCAAATTTTTCCCGCGCCCAATCTCCACAACTATTTGTTCGGTTCTCGGATCGGACAAAACGTCCTGAACCATTTTGGGCGCACGCGCAATTGCCGCGACGATTCTTGGGTTTTGGGGTTCCTTTTGCATTTCGGCTTGAAGCGGCACAAACATCTCTTGGTTAAGGTCCGTCATGATTCGAGCACGCACATCATCAGAAATCATTGCTTCTGTTTTGAGAGAGGCTGCGAACTCGTCTGCGGTTTCTGTACCAAGCAAAAGGAGCATTAGTTCACGCTCCACAATCCCACTTTGGTCGGCTCGAAGACCATATTTCCCAGCGAGTCGTTTTGCAACGAAAGTATATTTTCCTTCGCTAAAATAACGACGTGCGGGCAACGGCAATGCTTGCATTGCCTGAGAAATACTTTGTTCGAGAGTTAGTTCTTCTGGATTCATGATCTTGAATTAATGAGCTCCGGCGGTTTCTTCTTTACTCTCCTTTTTATCCTCTTCTTTTTTGCCTTCACCACTATTTTCCGCTGCTTTCTTGGTAAGCTCTCGGAATGCGTCAAGTTCCTTTTCTTCGATACTCTTTTTTTGCTTCTTTAAGGATTTTCTTCGAAGCTTCCTTATTCGCTGCAGGACCGACGAGAAGAGAGTACGGAACGGAGAGGATTTTCCCAATCGCACTTTCCGGACCACCAATAGTACTCCAGCGCTTCATGCCTTCGGCGTATTCTTTATGGGCACTATTTTCTAGGTCCTTCTTTTCTTTCCTGAGATCGCCCATTCTGTTGTCGTATTGCTTTCTGAAAGCCTTTAGTTCTTCCTCCGACATCGTTTTCTTGGCGTTCTCAATTGTTTTTTCATACCCAGAAATTTCTTCGTCTATTTGTTTTACTTTTTCATCTTCCCCCTTCGTGAGACCAAGAGTCTTATCGTAGTTGATACGAGCTTTGACAGCTTCCTCTTTAATTTTCTTATATCCGCCCTCTTGCGCTTTGCCAGCATCAATACCACCGAGAGGAAGATTCTTGAGTGCGCCCGTACCGCGGAAGTCATAGCTTCCTTTCGCTGCGTAGTCGAGACCGCCCGCAAAAAGGCGACCGATATTTGATCTCGCGTATTTGCTATTTCGGAATCTACTTGCGGCCGCAGTACCCGCGCGTCCAACCGTTCTTCGACCCGCAAATCCGACGACACCAAACGAGGCCATTCCTCCGAGTTTCATGGCGAGGCCGGCGCCGAAGGCGGACATTTGTTTTGCAAAATACATGACCGCAAGTAGAAGTCCCATTGCGATGAAGAATGAGAGCATCGCGCCAGCAAGTGACCCAAGACTGTCAGGGCTGTTCGTCCAAGATGTCCACGCGCCATTGGTTCCACTACCAAACCCAGTCAAGAAATTCGAATCTGTGATAACTTTCAGTGCGACATAAAGGAGGAGGAGGAGTGCGGGCGCAACCATGGTTTGCTGAAAGAGTGCTCCCCACCACCTGTTTGCAAGACCAGAAAGTTTTGGTACCGCAAGCCCCGCAAAACCTATGGGCGCCACAATGATGAGAAATATGAGCGCCACAAACCGCGCTATTAAGATAAACGCAAGCGAGAAAAAGACGAAAGCTGCAATCATGAAAATGATTATTCCCATGAATCCGATTAAATACTGGTTGGTGCCCTTAAAGATTGCCGTATTAACACCTGTATCTCCATAAAAAGTTTGAAGTCCCAACTGGTTCATCAGTGCGGTTGAGATGCTTTCATTTGCCAGTTGACCGTTTTTGCCTAAAAAATCATTACCTGAACTTACGCCTGAAAGTGTGTTCCCTTTAATCGCCGTATAAAATTGTGTAGCAAAAAGATTTCCGACGTCTACCACCGCTTGTGAAATAAAGAGCGAGAAGTTGAGGAAAATGGCGGAAACAAGGAGCATCGGAATCATCTTCTTGCTGAAGCCGTACCACTCCACATCAAGAATAGTTGCGATGCCCATAGCAAGAAAACCGAAGATGAGAATGATGTTTCCGAAGTCCCGGAGAACGGTCCATGCAGCACCTATTGAAGTGAGCCCGCCGGAACCATCGATGACTCCTCCCATATTAACCACGGTGTAGTACACCGCATAGTCAAGCGTGACTCCGGCAGCAGTAAGGAGCCAGGCAAAGAGGCTCATGATCCACTGCATTACACTATTGAAGCCAGAATTTTTATCCACATTGAAGTCTTGTGGGACATCTCCTGTGCCAGTTTTTGCGACCTGAGCTGGAGCTGCGCCCGCTCCCGAGCCTCGCAAATCAGGAGGACCCACAAAAGAGTCTTGTTGTGCACTCGTGCTTTCTCCTGAACAATCGCTCGAACCATCGGCACAAAATTGTGCGTGCGCGAGCTCCGCACCAAAACCGCCTGCACCCGCCAGAAGGGTGAAAATAAAGAGTGCCGAGAGAAGGAAGTGTTTCATATCTTAATAGCGGTACGGCGGCCACACCTTACACGAAGGGTAGTAAGGGTTTTTTGGGTTCGGACACTTGTCTTTCGGAGTATTGGGGTAACAGGACCGCTCCATGTACGCACGAATCGCATCCGCGTTTTGCCGTACCAAACTCATCTGGTCTATTGTTGCGCCATTTCTTTCTTCAAGAGGCACGTTGAGAGAACCTATCGGAAGCGCATTTACATATGTGGTGCGAATTGTGTTGCCGTCAGGCACATCCTGATCCAACACGTTTATCGAACCTGAGTTGATGATCGCTCGGTCTACATCTCCCTCCATTGGAGGCAAGAGTTGAAGCTCCTGCGCCAGTGGGAAGAGTTGGCTGATAGCGCTTGCGTTTGTGGAGTCGATTGATTTCGCGGAGTCTATAGTGACCTTTGCCTTCGTAGTTGTCTCGGCCGAAACCGAAAATGCTTTTCGCGCAGATTCGCGCACCGCCCCTGAAGTTTTCTCCATCGCTTCGACCGCCTGCTCACGCGTGAGCGCGTGCGGGTAGGCGCCAGAGTAAGAGCAGTAGGGAGAGGTGGTTGCGTGCCCAGCCGCATCCAGGTGCGAATCAATGGTGTCAATAATTCCTTGTATGCCCGCCTGTGCGTCTTGTGCGGAAGCATCTATGATTTGCCATGCACTCCTATAGGAGGCCGCTAGAGCAATCTTCTTTTCTGCAAGTTTCACCATTTCATCAGGAGAAAATGTTGTTGAGTTCGTAATAAAACCACTTGCGCGCGCCGACTGGTCTGACAGTCCTCCTGAAAGACCGCCGAGCGCATCTGTAAAGAACTGTATCGCAAGTGTTCCGATGAATTCGTTTATCTCGTCCGCCGCAATGAGCTTATCAATGCCGCTTCCAAGAGCTTTAGTGAGCTCATCTTTTATAACTGAGCCCGGCGTACTCATAGAGACTGAGGTGCCGTCACTGTTGAGGCACTGTGCTCCCTCGGGGGTACCATTAGGACACCAGGAAAGGAATCCTTGTCCCCACGAAAGCGTTGCCGAACGCTCCGCCTGGGCACTGCCAACAACGTTTGCGAGCTCGGCTTTTGCGGTCTCGTAAAACATGAACGGATTGTTTTGCTCTTTAGTAGTGAGCTCAAGCCATGCTGCCCACCCACCATCTCTAAAATTTCCCGCGAGGAATGAATTGATGTTAGAGGACACCGCGTTCAGTGTGCATTGCTTGGATGCGAAAAAGCCGGCAAGCGATGTGTTCTCAGCGTAGTTGCCTCGAAGCGAAGAGGTTATGGCCGCGGCAAATGGAGAATTGGGAATTTCCGAAGAGAGTGCTCCCAAAAATGCGAGCGCCTGGTTATCGCCGACTTTCTGGAGATGTACCGAGAGATTGCGCACAAATTGAGACTGCCCACTTCCGTTTCCATTACCATTTACAAAATTTACGACGCTCCCCGTCATCTCTTGAATAACCGCTTGCGACATTGCCCACGCGATAGGGTCAAGAACGAATTCTTTGTTCGATCCGGTGACAATTTCACCTAAAGCTTTATATGTGGAAATCTGTGTGAGGAAGTTCTGAATCCAATTCATCACATCTCCTCCAACGATACTCACCGGCCAGGCGGCATGTGCGGTTGTGGGGCGTAGCGAAAGCGACGCTGGAGCAATAAGAAGAGCAATGAGTAGGAATGCGGCACATTTACGGATAAAAGAGAACCGCGTCATGGTGTGTTAGTTTGCGCACTCTGCAAACGAACATTTTTCGCGACGTTTACAAAAGATGCTCCTGGCGTCCCCTGCTCAAATGTAAGACCCGCGGCAACATATACGTTTTCGATACTGTCAAAAGCATCGATGGTAGCTAGCCCCACTGCTCCGTATTGCTTTAGTGCGAAGAGTGCAGCAAGCGGGTCGCTGTCCGCACGGGCGAAATCGCTCAAAATACTTCCGAGGCGCGTAAGTGCATTCACGAGCGCGAGATCCGCCCCCAAGAGCTCGTTCGGAACTGCGAGTGCCGCCAGACCCTTTGCTGTGTTGCGGGAGGCTTCGGAAAGAGACTGCAAACTTTCTAGAGCAGAGGTGTCTCCTTTTTCTACAGCCTCACCTAAATAGGTAAGTGGAGCTTTTGGAAGATTTACCGAGTATGTAGCAAAGACTTGCTCGGCGCTCTCTGCAAAAACGCGCAGTGCCTCTTGTCCCGAACCACGCACAGTAAGGTCTCTTTCTGCCACAGCATTTGCGGTTGGCGCGATGCCTGCAATGAGCTCGTTGTATGCCTTTGTTGCAAGTACAGATGTTTCGCTATTTCCCAACTCCCCCCCTCCGGCAGAAGACTTTGCCGCAATGTAGAGTGTGAAAAATTTTCGTGCGAATGAGTCGGTCAAAGTTCCTGCGGGCGCCCCACTTATTGAGCCGCCTCCGGACGCCTCTTTTGTTTCAATGGCTGGCGCGGGAGATATTGCTTTCGGAACGAGGAGACCTTTTTCAACCGCTTCGCCATCTTTCATTCCGAGCCCTTTAGAATCTGGATTTTTCGGATCGGTGCCGTAGAGAAGTTCTTCCCAGTCTGCGAGCCCGTCCTTGTCAGTGTCTTTCGCTGTGACCGCTTGAAGGAGCGCTGTTTCTGTGGAGGCTTCCACCGTTGTGGGAGAAGTGGCGTTTTGGGCAAGGAGATACGCCGTTCCGATGAGCCCTGCCGAGACGACTAAAGACAAAAGTATGCTTGCGATGCTTGGTGAGGAATACGGAGCCATTTGGCATATATTATACCCCTCTATCACCCTCTTTCCGTGGCTTATTTCTCCTACTTTGGGGACAGTGGAATAGCTCTCCGAAGCGCGAGCCACGAAGAGAGAGAAATGTCTTCGGCGCGGGCTTTTTTAGAAATATCAACCTCTTCAAAGGCCTTCCCGAGCACCTCCTCAAGAGCAATGGTCTTCAAATTCCCGAGCAATTGCTTGCGTTTGTGGGCAAAACCAGCCCGAATAAGCGTAAAAAAGGCAGCTTCCTCTTCAGTATTTTGAAACTGCCTTCGCGAGATGTTTGTGATGGAAAGAACGGCCGAGTCTACCTTCGGAGCCGGAACAAATGCGCCTTTTGAGACAGTGAATTCGTATTTTGGGGTCCCGTAGACCTTTACCGAAAGCGAGAGAAGACTTTCCTTTTTAGAACGCGCGATGCGCTCCGCCACTTCCTTTTGCACAAGCAGTGTCATTGAGGCCGGTTGGTTTTCTGCAGACAAAAATGTGCGAATAATTTCTCCGGTGATGTAGTACGGAATGTTGGCGACCAGTGTGTACCCTTTCGGAAGTTCTTTTGGATCAAAGGTGCGGATGTCGGCGTGAATGAGTTTGAGTTTCCCGCTTTCAATTTCTTTTTTGAATGTTTCTTGAAGAGTTGGGATAAGCGCTGTATCAGTTTCAACAGCGATCACCGTACCCGCGCGCGCGAGAAGCGTGTGTGTGAGTTTCCCCGTGCCCGGACCTATCTCAAGAACAACCGAGTGTTTCGTAAGATGCGCGGCGTCCGCAATACGCTCTGCGTCGCGCGCATGCATGAGGAAATTCTGTCCCAGAGATTTTTTGGCTTGCATCGTGATGTTAGAATAGCCCGTATATGATTGAACGTAAATTATCCAGCACTAGTTTTGAGCGAGGGTCGTTTCGAAGATTGCTTGATCGCCATTTGCACCAGTCGGGCGCGAGTGAGCAGGGTCGTGAGCGAATTGAGAACGCACTTCGAGCGGGTGTTGAACACATAGAAGGTAAACACGGACTCCAATATGGAGTAGGCGGTAAACACATGGACGCTATGGAGCACTTTCTCAAAAACCACTACGAAGAAAAGCATCTGTTGAAACCAAAAGATTTTCATGTGATTAAGGCGGTGTATAACGAACACTACGGCGCCACACCTTCATCTGCCGCAAACGACAGCGAGTTTAAGAAAGCCGCTTAGGCTTCAATAACTTCTCCGTCGTCACTTTTTTCCTCGGAACTAACGAGCGAAGAATCAATGTCTTCCAAGAAACTGGAGGGCTCTTGGAGGTAGTCCGTGCCATAAATCTTCCTGATACGCGCAAGCGTGAGATACAACTTCTTTTTTGCGCGCGTGAGTGCAACATAAAAAAGCCGGCGCTCTTCTTCCTCGTCGCGCTCATCTGCCCCACCCATGCCTTCGTGCGGGAAAAGTCCCTCCTCCATGCCGACGATAAACACCGTATCAAACTCAAGTCCTTTCGCCGCGTGCACGGTCATGAGCGTAACGCCTTTTTTCTCACCCCTATCAAGTTCGTCTTGGTCGCTTGCAAGCGCCGCTTCTGTGAGAAATGCAGAGATACCTTCTTTACCCGGGCGTGCATCATGCCGCGATGCAAGCGTCGCAAGCTCCTGAATGTTTTCAAATCGTTCACGCTCTTCTTCCGTCCCCTCTGCAAGAGCTTTTTCCATCCCACTTTTCTCTATGACTAGTTTTACAAATGCAGAGGGTAGAAATGTTTCCGTTGCTTCAGAGAGGCCATTAATAAGAGCTTCAAATGCCTCCACCTTCGCAAGCTCTCCGGCGCGAAGCGTATCGCGCTGTCCCGCTGCAAGCTTTCCGAGCGTTGTTTTCCCAATGCCGCGCGAAGGAAACTGTGCGGCACGCATGCGGTCTGCTTCGCGCGAAGGCTCGAGTGCAAGTCGCACCCACGAGAGCACATCTTTCACTTCTTTTCGTTCAAAAAAGCGCGTTCCCAAAAGCTTATACGGTACGCCCGCATGAAGTAGCCCTTCTTCAAGTGCGCGCGACTGGAAATTGGTACGAAAAAGAACGGCAATTTCTTCGGGCTTTGTGCCTTTCTTGAGCGCCGATTTAATCGCCTGCGCCACCCACATCGCCTCCGCGTCTGCATTTAATACAACCTGCATGGTGATAGATTCGCCTGCAGGATTGTCGGTCACCGAACGCTTCTCTTTTCTGTTTTTATTTTTCTCTATGACGGAGTTCGCGGCCCCCACGATAGTGCTCGTTGAACGGTAATTGTGCTCCAAAATAATGGTGCGCGTGTCTTTATATTTCTTTTCAAAATTCAAAATATTTTCCATTTTTGCTCCGCGCCACCCGTAAATTGATTGGTCGCCATCTCCCACGACAAAAATATTGTTATGTTTCTGTGAAAGGAGGCCGACGAGCCGCTCTTGAAGCGTGTTCGTGTCCTGGTACTCATCAACATGCAGATGGCTCCACCGGTTTTGTGCGAGCACTCGTACATCCTCGTGCTTTTCAAGCAAACGCACAGGGAGCGCAATGAGGTCGTCAAAGTCCAACGCTTTTTCTTCGCGGAGTGTCCGGTCATACGCGAGCCATGCATCCGCGGCGATACGGTTTATAAAACTAGAGCGACCACTTTTCTCACGGAATTCTGGTGCGGTCATTCCTTCTCCTTTCGCTTTGGAAATGCGCGAGAGCACCGCGCGTGGCGAAAGCTCTTTCGCCTCCACATCAAGCGCCTTGAGCTGCGGCACCTATTGCGCGTTCAGAATCATCGCGGTCAAAAATAGAAAAGAAGCGTGGAATCCCGATTGCTTTGCCGTAGGACTCCAAGAGTTCACGACCAAGCCCATGAAAAGTTGAGACAAACGGAAGTGGGGAGGAATGTGCATTGTCTTCTTCCCCGAGCATAACCCTTACCCGCTCGCGCATCTCCCTGGCTGCTTTGTTAGTGAACGTCACCGCCAAGATTTTGTCCGCCGGGACACCCTGCCGAATAAGGTGGTAGATGCGGGTCGTCAAAACCCGCGTTTTTCCTGATCCCGCACCCGCCAAAACTGAAACCGGGCCGTCGGTTGCGAGAACTGCTTCTTTTTGCGCTGCATTGAGCTTTTCGAGGTATTCCCTGTGGTACAACATGGCATTGTTTTTTATGCGCGGCTCCATTATTTACTGCAATAATCGTCCGTTCTAGTAAAAATCGCTAGATTCTGGTCTAGAAACAACGAAAAAACAAAAGCCGCGATGCCATGTTGTCCCCCGGGGTATTTCACTTGCGTACTCTACCCTAAAAACCACTGTCCCCAGATAGCCAAAATGGGGTTGCTCATCCTCTCTTCATGAGATAGAGTAGAAGTATCGACTGACCCGAACATCCGAAAGAAATGGCGTATCTAAGCCATTTTTGTACCTGGAAGCCCGACCTCGCTACCCCCTTTCCCTATAGAACCCAATCAGCATCTTTCCGGACTATCCCGAGTGAACATTCACTCCCGGAACGCATACAGGGCCTCCCCTATTTTAGCCGTACTTTTGTCTACGGCTCTTCTCGTTTTGCCGGCTCTCGTGATCTTCCCAGAGCTCGCCCAAGCCTTTTGGCCCTTTACCTCAAAACCAGCAAGTGCCGCTCTTCCGGCCCCACTTATTCACGATGCAACGATTGGCATGCTTGCGGCGGCTACCAACCAAAACCCTGATCCGATAAAAGCGGACGCTCGGGAGACGGTCATTAGTGACTCCGCGCTTCTTGCAGAAGCTGGACCCGCAGGCACCATCGCAAGCGTCTCCAGTTCCGTTCCGTCTGCGGATCAAATTTCCGTGTACGTCGTTCGCGACAACCCTGATAACCCAGATACTCTTTCTGATATTGCAAAAATGCACGGCGTCTCGGTAAACACCATCAGATGGGCGAACAATTTGAAGAATGATGTGATTCGTGCAGGCCAGACACTTATTATTCTCCCGGTTTCTGGCATCGAGCGCACGATTGTAAAAGACGATACCTTGAAATCTCTCGCGAAAAAGTATGGCGCGGACGCGAAAGAAATTGCAGACTACAACGGTCTTGATGCGGACGCCTCGCTTGCGGTTGGTACGACTATCATCATTCCTGGTGGAGAAATTCCCGTCGTCGCACCCGTCCGAACAGGAACGACGGCTGTTTATCGCGGTGGCGGTGGTGTTCTTATTCCTGGCTACTTTGCGCATCCTGCACCGGGAACACGCGTTACCCAAGGAATTCACGGATGGAATGGTGTCGACCTTGGCGGACCAAAAGGCACTGCAGTACTTGCGTCGGCAGATGGCATGGTCATCATTGCAAAAACAAATGGTGGATGGAATGGTGGTTACGGAAACTACATCGTAATCTCACACGCAAATGGCACGCAGACACTCTACTCCCACCTTTCAACGGTATTCGTGCAGGCAGGACAGAGCGTCGTGCAAGGACAAAATATTGGTGGTATTGGTGCAACGGGAAAAGCAACTGGACCTCACCTCCACTTCGAAGTGCGCGGAGCAAAGAATCCGTTCGTAAAATAAAGCCCGTAGCGTGTTTAGCGAGCGAGCCTCTATTCAAACCCAAGCAATCCCTTTGGACGATACTGAAGTGCTTCGTGCATATGCGGAGGAAGAACCTTGTCGCTTCCTGCGAGGTCGGCAATAGTGCGCGCGACGCGCATGGTGCGGTGATACGCCCTCGGCGATAACTCTAGGCGGGACGCCGCAGTGGTGAGTGCCTGTTTTGCTTCCTCGGTGATACCGCTTTTTTCATCCAGGTCGCGAGAAGAAAGGTGCGCATTTACCATGTTTGGTTTCTTGCTTCGCGCGAATGCTTTTCGGCGGGCATTTTCTACGCGCACACGCACAATCTCGGAAGACTCTCCCGCCGCAAGCTTTGAAAGGGTTTCGTGCGGTATCAAAGGCACGGGAATCCACAGATCAAGACGATCCACAATTGGGCGAGAAATCTTTCGCGATTGTTTCAAGGCCGCACGCACCGCAACATACGCATCCGCACTTAAGGTATCTGCCGGGTTCATCGCCGCAACAATCATGCAGTCGGCAGGAAAAGTGACGGTCGCTTTTGCACGCGAGACGGTGACGATACGGTCCTCAAGAGGTTGGCGAAGAGCTTCAAGCGCACGGGACTCAAACTCAGGAAGCTCATCAAGAAAGAGAACTCCTTTATGCGCGAGCGTAACTTCGCCTGCTTTGGGAAATGCTCCTCCGCCCACAACGGCAACATGAGAAATGCTGTGGTGTGGTGCGCGGAAGGGCGGCCACCGAACCGCCTCACCACCCTCAAGAAGTCCTGCCGTTGAGTGAATGGCGGTCACTTCAAGCATGTCGTCATCAGTGAGTGGCGGCAAAATTCCCGGAAGCGCTCTTGCGAGCATGGTCTTCCCCGTTCCGGGCGGTCCATAAAAAACAATGTTGTGTCTCCCCGCAGCAGCGATTTCAAGGGCTCGCTTCGCGCTTTCTTGTCCTTTGATGTCGCGCAAATCTACGGAGGGTTGCGCATCTGGAATTGCACGCTCCCTCACGAGTTTTGGCAGACGCTTCTCACCTTTCAAGTGTGCGACGACTTCAGCAAGTGTTGAGGGCGCATACACCGTCATCTTTTTTGCAAGAAGAGCTTCACGCGCATTCCCCGGTGGAACAAATACCGTGGTAATTCCCTCGTGAAGTGCGGCGAGTACTTGCGGCAAAACGCCGCGCACACTTCGTATGGTTCCATCAAGAGCAAGTTCCCCGGCAAACAAGATGCGCTCGGTAGGTGCCGGAAGCTCACCTGCGGCGACGAGATACGCAAGCGCGAGTGGCACATCAAAGTGCGACCCCTCTTTCTTAAGGTCGGCGGGAGAAAGTGCAAGGACAATGCGTTTGTTTTGTTTTTTTGGCGACTTAAAACCAGAGTGGCGTATCGCTGCGGAAATACGGTCGCGCGCTTCCTCAACCGCTTTGTCAGCGAGGCCAACGACCGCAAATGCGTGAAGTCCGCGCGTGAGATCGGCTTCAACCGCAACGAGCTTCGCGGTGGCACCGATTGGTTGCGCGGCGAGCGTCTTCGCGTAGCCGCGCTTTTCAGTGTCAGAAGATTTCGGTTTTGTTTTCGGTTCAACCACAGTCACTCACGCATTGTACGACACCAAAATCAAATGCTCTTTGCAATTTTGCGTCGCGGGGATATTACCCGTTCAAATGCTTCGTGCACGTGTGTGCGGCGGGGTCTGCTTCAAGCCGCGCCTTCTCAATCTTTTCACCAGAAACGGTACACGTACCGTAAGAACCGTCGAGAATGCGCGCGAGCGCGGCGAGCACATCGTTGTAACGTGCCTCAAGGTCTGCAACGATAGATGCGTTTGTATCGAAACTTGTGGAGTAGTCAGCGGCATCTATAGGGTCCGCTTCAGTAGTAGTTTCGGCAGGAGGAATGGGTTCCCAATCCGAAGGATTTGATGGGTTTCTACGTCCAATGCCGGCAAGCTCTTTCTCAAGGCGAGCTTTTTCCTCGGTCAGACGCTTTGCAAATGCCTCTGTATTCATTGGAGTAAATGATACCACAAGGTGTAGAAACTCACTCCGCATTTGCAAAAAAACGGTACGCGTCGCCGCCCCAGCCGGGCGGCGCGCTCACGCTCGTACGCGCAACCGACTCGAAGACTCGTCGGACCAGTGCTTGCGTGTCGCCAGAGCGCGACACGTTTTGGTTGAGGCAACCAAAACGCTCCCTGTGCGAGCCCGTTTTTTACAAATACCTCGTTCGTTTTACTTTTGAAATAAGTTTTTTATTGCGCCGTGCGAGAGGTGCCGAATCGGGAAATAATTTCAGCAAATGCTGCTTCATTTCGAGCAATAATGAGCGTTTGCGGATTCCAATATCCATACAAGAGAATGCTTCGCCCGCTCCCATCGCGGTACACGCGCGTGTCGTGATTTGCAATGACCTCATCATGAAAACCAAGGAGTAAAAAAGTGGGCTGAGCTCCCGGCGTCGTTGTCCCACTAGTGGACGGCGGAGCGGTTGACGTTTCGTATGTAGGGAAAAGTTCTGCGAGATCTTGTGTTATGCGCGACTCCCAAGAAAACATTCCCGCAAAGGTGTCGCGATAGGAGGCGACTGCGAGAATGAAGAACGGACTTTGTTCGTCACCTGCATGTATCGCTCCTACCATACTGCCCTCGGCATATATATTGCGGAGCACCACATCAGGCACCGGAAGACCTAAGTCCCCCAGGAGGTTGGTTTTGGTAGTGGTGCCACTTCCGGTGTACAGAAGACGTACATTACTTTCCGGCAAAGGTGCAGTAACCGCCTGCCACAGGGCGGCGGCGAGCTCTCGACCTGTGCCGCTCACTTGCACGCGGTCGTCAACAAAAATTGGCGTTTGTACTACTTTCGCTGGCGCTACGGTCTCGGGATTATTTCTATAATACGTAGTAACGAGGTACGCACTTCCTATGGTTCCAAAAAGAAAAACTGCGCCGAGGGCTATATAGATTCTATTTCGGAGACGTGTGCGGGGGTCTTCACTTTTTTCTTGCGGCTGTGATACTCCATGGTCCCCTTCGGCGGCGAGAATGGTTGCTTTTGAAGCTTTCGTTTCCTGAACACGTACAGAAAAATCACTTTCATAGGTATGGAGCGGCGCGGCAGTATCCAACGATGGAGATGCTGGTGGTTTAAACATAAACGGTGGAGGTGGAGCGGACGTTTCTGGTGCTCCTATAAAAGGAGATCCTCCGATAAGACGCTCGCTTGGGCTTTGGAGGCTCGGTGAGGAAGGGATAGCTCCGGGCATTTGTGGCGAAGCTTCCCCTGCGGCAGTGAGACGCGCTTCAACAAGGTGGCGAGCATGTTCTCGACGTTCCTTAAGTTCGGCAAGAGCCTTCGCTTCTTCAGAATTATCTACACGTAGTGTTTGTGGGGGTGGCGAAATGACTTTTGGTTGTGGCGGTATAGACGAAGGTGGTGATTTTACGATTGGTGCAGCTGGTACGACCGCTCCGCCTGCTCGTGCGCGGAGTCTCGCAAGAATCACTTCGCGCGAATCCCCTAGAGATGCTCTCGAGAGAGGTGGTACAGAAATTTTTGGATGAGGTGGGGGCGGGGCGACTCTTTCTGCTGCCTCAAGATCTCTCTCATATGCCTCAATCTCTGCAATTGCAGAGGCGGCGGGGTCCACTACCCTCCTCACTTCAGCTATTTTCCTTGGTTCAGCTTTCGGGGGTGGTGGTGATGGAGGAGCATCATATGGCTTCGGATATGGAATTGGTGGTAGCGATCTTGGAGTAGGGCGCGCGGGAGGCGGGGTTTGCGGAGCTGGTGTGACAGGAGAAGGCGCAAGCGGAGCAAGGTCCGGATGAGTCCCACTTTGAAGAGCCGCCGCATCGCTTTGAAACGTGCGGATGTATTTTTTTATTTCACCTGAATCAATGTTCGGCTCGCTCTGGTTTTGGTCGCTCACCCCGTTAGAAATTTTATCCATAACGTATATAGGTAGTATGAGGGAGCCGTGAGGCGAGTTCGCGCATTAGCGTGAGAAAAGTACGGAGGCTCGCTGAATTTCTAACGGGGCTCATGACGTACTTACAATAGTAGCGCACCCCTTACCACTTTGAGAGATACCCAAGGGTGTACAAACATGAACCGCGAGGTAACCTCGCGGTTCATACGAGAGATGGTGTGGCCAAACTCTCAAAGTGGTAAGGGGTTACCCTCTTGGTCCGATAGTGAACTTTTTAGGGTCCTCACCCATGTCGGTAAAGGCGTGCGCGGCCTCTTTTAATTTTGCCGAAGAAGACCTTCCAAAGGAAATGACTTCCACCTGACATCCCGTGTGCATATCAAGATATTCAATAAGCGGTACGTAGTCGCCGTCGCCCGTAGCGAGAATAACGGTGTCCAGTTTTGGTGAAAGTTTCACCGCATCAATTGCAAGACCTACGTCCCAGTCGGCCTTTTTTGCTCCATCGGCAAACACCTGCAAGTCTTTGACTTTGGTTTCAATGCCGATCTTAGTAAGCGCATCAAAAAAGGCGGATTCTTCACCGCTATCTGTTTTGATGACGTACGCGATGGCGCGCACAAGCACGCGACCGCCTACTGCTTCTTCAAGAACTTTCGCGAAGTTCACGCGCGCCTTGTAGAGATGTTTCGCACTGTGATAGAGATTTTGCGTGTCAATGAATACGCCCACACGCTGAGCTGAATGTTTAATAACTGCCATAAAAAATAATTAGAAGTTTGCAGTTTCTAGTTTATAGAAAGTACAAACAAAAGATAAACCTATTAAAATCTGCGGTTGAGACCGCTTAGTAATACTACCACCCTGAGAAAGTGGCTTACTTCTTCAAACCAAGCTTTTTGATAAGTGCCGAGTAACGGCGCTTGTCGTTGGTTTCAAGATAGCGAAGATGCGAGCGACGGTTCGCAACCATCTGGAGGAGGCCTCGGCGCGAGTGAAAATCCTTCGCATTTTTCTTGAGGTGTTTAGTGAGTTCCTCAATACGCGAAGTCAAAAGAGCCACCTGTACTTCAGGCGATCCGGTGTCAGACTCGTTTCGGCCAATTTCCTTGACCACGGCCGTCTTTTTCCTAGCGGTAAGCATTACCTAGCTACTGTACCATACCTTGACATTGAACGCAAGCCCTGTCGAACACTTTGGCATTGTCGTGCTCGTGCCACCGCACGTTCACGAAGAAAATAAAATTACACAGATTAATTTTGATTTGAAACATTCTCGATGCACGACGTGGCACGATGCCAAAGTGTCTGCCGGGGCAAGTGTTTTGGCGTATAAAACCCAATACTCTGGCGGGCGAAATGAAGTGTTAGCCTCCTACTAAGAATTTGAATATCCACGAAACAAAGTAGAAAAAGGGTGCCGAAAAGACAAAAGTGAATGCAAGAAGGACGATAATGATGCCCGCAGCACCCATTCCCCGCATACGATTCTCAAATGCGTGAAGGCCGTATGAAAGGCGATACGGGAGAAGCCCGCGAAGCACGGTGTAACCGTCCATGGGAGGAATGGGGAGGAGATTGAAGATGCCAAGGAACAAGTTTACAAATACGACCGAACCTGCGAACGTGCCTGCAGAGACAGGCAGTATGCCCGCGGCAGAGAGGTGCACGAAAACGGCAAAGATGAGTGCGAGAAGTATGTTCGTCGCGGAGCCCGCGACCGCAACGATAGCCTCACCCCACCGCTGATTCTTCAGGTTGTACGGGTTGTACGGAACGGGCTTTGCCCAGCCAAACAAAATGCCGGAGCCCGTCGTAACAAGAAGAAGGGGGATCAGGACGGAGCCGACGGGGTCAATGTGAGGGAGCGGGTTTATGGTGAGACGTCCCGCGAGTTTCGCAGTGGGGTCGCCAAGCGCGTTTGCCGCATAGCCGTGAGCTACTTCGTGGGCAATAACCGAGAAGAACGATAAGAGTGAGAGCGAGACCCATGTTTGCGTTACGTAAATCCCATGCTACCATGCGCCCCAGTACCACAGCCTCACTTCGTTCGGCTGGCTACGGGGCAGGTCTCCTAATGCGAGGTATCTATATTTAATTTTATGGCAAGACAATGTGAAATTACGGGTAAAAGCACGCAAATTGGCGGGCGGTACTCAAACCGTACCCGTGCTACTCAGTTCAACCCAACTGGGAAGGTACGCCGCAAGGCAAACCTCCAACGCCGCCGCATTTTCGTTCCGGAACTCAACAAAACCGTCATCGTTGACGTCTCGGTGAAAGGACTCCGCCACATTAAGAAGCTTGGTGCCTACGCCGCTTTCAAGAAAGCAAAAATCATTTAAGCCGCACGGATGCCCCGTCCGAGACGAGGGTGACTCGTCCGTCTCTGTCGGTACGAAATACTTCCACTCCTTCATTTTCTAATAGAGAAATTGTCTCTTGTTCCGGATAGTCATAACGATTGTCCTCACCGACCGACATCACCGCTACGTTTGGCTTGACTATGTGGAGCCACTTTTCATCAATTGACCCCTTTTTGCCTTGGTGTGGAACGAAAAGCACATCTGATTTCAAATAGCCGCTTTTCTCGTAGTGCGCGGTAAGCCGTGCGCGAGCGGAGGATAAAATATCTCCAGAAATAAGAAACGAGGTCGCTCCATACACGAGTTTGAGCACGAGTGAATCTCCTTCTACGCTTTGAGGATCTTGGTACAACACCTCTATATACACCCCGCCGCCAAAGTGAAGGCGCGTACCTTGATGCGCGACGACTATTTTCGTGTCCGGACGAGCAGAAACAGCTGCAGTAAGCGCCGCAGCGGTCGCCGTATCTCCTTCTTCGCCCGGCTTCACAAAACTTGAAATCTGATAGCGCTCCAAAACGTGCGCAAGTCCTCCAATCGCGCTTCTCGCCGAGTCTGTTTGAATCACCGCGTCAATACGGCGCTCCCAAAAAGGGAGTGTGGTTCCCAGTTCCCGAAGAATGCCAGCGTCCGGTCCCCCACCAATAAGTACGATTCCACCGGAGGGGGTTTGCACAAGCACCGCTTCTCCATCCCCGACGTTTAAAAATGAAACGGTGAGCTCTGCCGGCTTTTGAAGTGTATGAAATATAAAAATATTCAGCGCGGTAAGCACTCCGAGAAAGACAACGAGATGCGACCTTCTCGACCCAGCAAACAAATAACTCTGCATACGTATGGCAAGTATAAATGGAAATTAAAAAAGCGGACGCATGCGTCCGCTTTTAGTTTTCGCGATTTCCTAGTCGCGAAGTGAAGGTGCAACAGATACTCGCGAGCGTTTACAGCCTTTCTGGGATGCCTCGAACGAATCGAGGGCAGTCAGCCCATAGTAGCGATTGCCGTCCCGCCCGATCGTCATGTGCAAGCGCGACCCGACACTCTCCGATTGCTGCTGTTGCTGCTGCTGTTGCTGCTGATTTTTACTACCTTGTTGTTTCATGAATCCCCCATATGCACGGAGATGGGATCCTCACCCCACGCGAAGACCAGCCACACTCCGCAAGAAACCATACTCCTGGCCATCCCACTGTGCAAGCACTTATCCACCCCGATACCACAACCGCGCGGACGCGGTTGGCTACGGGGCAGGCTTCCGAAAAACCTCATTGAGGGATGTTAGAGTAAGCGCCATGGCATACACCGCAAAAACATTTATTCTTCCTGACCTGAAGGGACTTTCGGAAAAACAAGTCAAAGTACACCTTGGCCTCTACGAAGGATACGTAAAACACGTGAACCTTATCGCCGAGAAACTCGCAGCGGCGCGTGAAGGAAAAATTGAGCTTGACCCTTATATTGCTGCAGAACTTCGGCGCCGATTTGCTTTTGAGTTTGATGGCATGCGTATGCATGAGTATTACTTCTCCCAACTTGAGGGTGGACCAACAGCTTTGAGCACAAAGGGAGCTCTCGCGAAAATGGCCGAAGAGAAATATGGATCAAAGGGGCTTGCCGCGCACGCGCAGGAAGTTGCGGGAACGCGCGGCATCGGATGGGTCGTCGTGTATTTTGACGGAATGGAAGGAACGCTCCACACAACCTTTGTGGCAGATCATGAGCTCGGACAACTCGCAGGGCTCCCCATCATTCTTGCACTTGATCTCTGGGAACACGCGTACATGGTTGACTATGTGCCTGCCGACAAGAAAAATTATATTGAAGCCTTTTTTGCGAATCTTAATTGGAGAGTGGTAGAAGGTCGACTTGCGGGCGCGATGTCATAGCGTTTTTTGTGTACTCCCGTTTCGTTTTCCATATCAAAAGCGCGTACGCAACCACTACAAGAAAAAATGGAAATGCGGGGAGGGTGAACGCGGCAAAGGGAATCTCTGCGGCAAAACGCGCAACAGAGACAATGTATGCATTTATGAGATACGCGGGGAAAGAAAGAAGAAGTGTTAGTGGGAATGCCCACTGACTGAAGAGGACGCCTGCGAAACCGGCTATCGCTGAGAACGCCATCGCGAGCGGCATCACCGGAAGCACGAGCAAGTTCGCGGGAATAGCTACTAAAGAAAGATTTCCCGTTTGGTACAAGAGGAGCGGAAGTACCGCAATTTGCGCAGCGAGTGTCGTCGCCATGATGTTTTTCAAAAAAAGATTCTTGACGCGCGTGAAACGCATCTCAAGAAGTGGCGCCAAAAAGATAAGCCCCGCGGTCGCGACGACCGACAAATCAAAACCGGGGTCAAATACGAGAAGTAATGGATTCCATACAAGCATGAGAAGCACGACCACAAGAAGCGCACGACTTGCGGCGTAGGTGCGACCGCTTGCGCGTGCATAAAGCGCAATCATCGCCATGAGTGCCGCACGAAATGTCGCAGACCCACCGCCGACAATACATACGAATACAACTATGGCTATCGCACCGGCAACACCGGCACCTTTTCTTGAAATACGAAACCGCGATAGTCCCGCCATGATTCCTTCCGCAATAATCATGACGTTGTACCCCGAAAGAACAACGATGTGCACGATGCCCGCAATCGTAAACAGAGCGAGAAGTTCGGACCCGAGCCCTTGTTTGCCGCCAATGACCATGCCGCTCCCGAGCGCGGCATAGGGCTCCGGAAGGGCGAGTGATATGCCAGAGACAAACGTATGTTTCACTCGCGCAAAAAGAGCGGCGATTGACCAATTTGGAGCGGGGGTGACCTGCGAGAGTGATGCGTATTCCATCATAAAGCGCACGCCGTCTTTTGCGAGATACCTGTCGTACCGAAATGTCCGTCCTCCCTCACTCTCAAATGGTTCTGGTAGGGTAAGTTTCCCGTAGACTCGCACACGCTCTCCAACCTGCACCTGCTTCGTGCGAGAAGTAACCACTAGTATTTTTGTTGAAACGCCTTCTTCGTGAACGCGGAGCGTTACGCGCTGACTACTGTCGCGAAGGTCTGGGTCTTTCACCACCACGCCCTCGTATGAAACGCTTTCTCCCACGTGGAACATAAACGGTTCCGGCGGCGGTGTGTCGGCAATGTCGGTCCGAAAAACACCGAACATACTCGCAAAGAAAAATAGAGCAAGCACGAGGTATGTAGTGCGACCCTTATGAAGCCACGCGCTTACGAAGATGAGAACGAGTACTCCGAGAAAAATGAGTGCCGATATTCCTAATACAAAAAACGAGCGAAAAAATATTCCGCTCGCAAAACCGAGCGTAAGTGCGAGGAGCGGCGCCACGTTTGTAGAATATCAAAGAAATAAAAACCCGCGCCATACAGACGCGGGGTTGAATCTCTTTTTCAGTCGACAAGACCAGAGTTTATAAGCCTCGAGTACCAACTTCGTGGGCGATTGCGCGGAATCGCTTGCGTGCGGAGCAGAGCCATGTGATTGCTACCTAGGTCGTAGCCAAGCCACCGGGTTTCCGAACGCAACGTATTGCCGTCCCAGCCCACACAAAGAATATACTCTTCGTCGTTTGAACTGCTGAAAATCGGATCCCAGAAAAGGTAGCGAATCTCGGTCCCTCTACCTTCCATCACTTTTTCAGGAATGGAATCTGGATTTTTATCCCAGTGGTCAAATACGCAGGCGTTCAGCACTGGCTTGTTTTGAAGCTCCTTGAGGACCTCGCTTGTTTTGGTTCTCTGGCCGCTCTTTTGCGCGGCCGTGAGGTAAAGATCGATTTGCATCGGATCCAACGTGAGGACCTCTTTTCTTCGGTGAGGTTTGATTTTGAAACCGTTCGGCACCAGCATCTTGTCGCAATCAATGCTTACGAGCATGGGTTACTCCTTTTGATATCAATGAACGATAACTAGTATACTCCACGAAAATGCTATTTGTCAAACGCTTGGTCCATTGCTTCGTTTGCGAGTGCATCGGCATCCCCATTCTGTTCACGCGGGATGTGCATAAAAGATACTGATTTAAATGCGCCGGCCAGCTGTGCAAGGCGTGCGTGCTGTTCTTTTAACACAGGATGTTTCACTTTATAGACTCCCTGCATTTGGCGTACAACAAGTTCGCTGTCCATTTTTACCACCACATCAGTTTCCCCGTGCTTTCCTTCGCGTACCAGTTTTGAAAGTTCGGCAAAAGCAAGAATCACTGCTTCGTATTCAGCGAAATTGTTGGTGCGGTGCCCAAGAAAGGCAGAAACTGCCGCAACAGAATTTCCATTTTCATCTCGTATCACGGCTCCTGCGCCCGCGGGTCCTGGGTTTCCGCGCGCACCGCCATCAGCGTGAATGGTGAATGTCATGCAAGCACTATATCAAGAAGCCTAAGACGCACTGGGTACGCACGCGAAAACGAATCGCGTTCTACGTGCGCAAAGACATGGAGTCGGTTCCCCGGCGTAAGCGTGTTTACTTTTTTTGCGAGTGCTCCTTTCGCAAAAAAGGCGATGCCCGTAACGCTTCGCGCACTCTCCGGAATCGCAATTTTTATTTTTAGATGTTCACTTCCTTTTCCGAAACGTGAGATTTCTTTTACGATGACATCGCGAAGGAGAAACACGGGTTTTGGATTTTTCTCTCCAAAAGGAGAAATCTGTTCTAGTTTTATAAGAAGCGGCGCGGCAACTTCATAAAACGACAACTCGCCGTCGGCGCGCTTCTCTTCTTTGTCCTCAACTCTCACCCCACCTTCCCGTATGCTCTCGTACGCGCGGGCAAGCTCGTCTTCAAGTGAAAAAATAGCTTCTTCTTTTACGGCAAACCCGGCAGACTGAGCATGGCCACCAAATTCAATAAATGAATTCCGTGCTGCTTCCATAATCTCTACGACATGCGCCGTTGGAATACCCGCACGGCACGAGCCTTTAATAATCTGATTTGCTTCTCGCCCCCACAAAAAGACCGGACGCTCATACTCCTCGGCTATTCCGTTTGCGACAAGACCAAGTAAAGACGGCCTCCATGAAGGGTCCCCAAGCACAATGACACTTTTGAGTTCCTCGCGCTCGGCGAGGCGTTCGCGCACTGCGCGAGTAATCGCGCCCGCAGATGCTTTGCGTTCGCGATTGAGTTTTTCCAATTTTTTCGCGAGTGCTTCCGCACGTGTCTCATCCGTCGTGGTGAATAACTCAAAAGCGTCTCTCGCATCTCCCATACGAGATGCTGCGTTCACGCGCGGCGCAATCATAAAACCCACATCGTCTTCTGCTATTGAAGACTGGTCCATGCGCACCGCTCGACACAATTTTTGGAGGCCTACGCGTGGCGACTTCCGCATAACGAGGAGTCCGTACTTTGCGAGAATCCGATTCTCGCCCACAAGCGGCACCATGTCTGCAATAGTAGCGAGTCCCGCCATATCAAGAAGCCATTTTTCCCACCCTTCTCCCACTTGCGCACGAAGTGCAGGGGAAACGGAAAGCGTTGCAACAACGAGTTTCCATGCGAGTCCTGCTCCACACAGCTCAAGGAACGGATACGTTTCATCTTTGTGCGCCTTTGGATCAACTACAATGGCGTCCGGAAGTTGTGCACCTGGAAGATGGTGGTCGGTCACAATCACTTCTATGCCGAGTTCGCGTGCGCGCTTGATAGGCACGACGTCGGTAATTCCTGAATCTACCGTCACCATAAGTTTTGTACCGCGAAGAGCGAGTTTCTCTACGCCCGCCTCATTCACGCCATATCCCTCTTCATGCCGATGCGGAATATAATTTTCAAAATCGGCGCCCACTTTTTTCAGAAAATCATGGAGTATGACCCCGCCCGGAATACCGTCGCAGTCGTAGTCACCCCACACGACGATCCGTTCGCGAGATGTTATGGCTTCCGCAAACCTCTCTGCCGCTTCCTTCATATTTTTCATGAGGAGCGGATCGTGGAGGTGATCAGTGTATGAAGGATTTAAAAATGCCACAGCACTCTCTTTGGTCGTGATGCCACGACGCGAGAGTAAACCTGCGGTGAGATCGTCGTACGACGAGAGTTGCTCACGAACGCTTTCATCAATAGGAGCTCGGAGCATTCCCCGAATGATACTATGACCGGCATGGACCCCGTTAGAAGTTCAACCCATTTGAGTATTCGTTCAAACGAACTTTCTTTTTCTAAATTTATTTCTTCGGAAAAATAACGGTATGAAAACTTCTAACGGGGTGGAAGACACTCCTTTTGCAAAAATCATTCGTCGGGAGATCCCAGCTGACATTGTGTACGAGGATGCCGAGACACTTGCCTTTCTTGATATTCGTCCCAATGTTCCTGGACACACACTCGTGATTCCAAAAAAGTCTGTGAGAAATATTTTCGATACTGATGATGCAACGCTTGCCGCAGTAATGCGCACCGTACGTAAAATCGCACCCGCCGTGCGGGACGCAGTTGGTGCGAGCGGTGTGCATATCAACTCAAATCATGAGGCAGCTGCCGGACAAATTGTCTTTCATCTTCATTTCCATATCATTCCCCGTCATGACCGGAACGAGTTCCACTTTTGGCCCGAGAAAAGCTACGCTGAAGGTGAAAAAGAAAAAATCGCAAAAAGTATTCGCGACGCGCTTACTTAAGCGTAAATCACAAAAACGGCACCTGCGACGAGTTTTGTGATTTACGCTATTTAAAAGAAAAACGCCAGTCTCTTTCGAGAACTGGCGTTTTGTTTTTGCCCTGCGCCCAGTTAAAGCGGCACGGCCTGCCGACGGTCAACCTTGTTGGGAATTGCCTGGAGGCGATTCCGAGCGCGGCGCCGGATGACCAGTGCGAGCATGGCGAGAGAAAAAACAGCGGTCAATGTGGGGATCATGAGAAGAGCTCCGAGCGAACCAAAATGGTCGCCTTCAGTACTACTAATATTAGTATACCACCCTTACTTCAATACGTCAATACCTGGGAGCGTACCCTTGGCTATGAGGTCAAGCATGGCGCCACCGCCGGTTGAAACGAAAGAAAAACGATGGAGAATGCCGAGCATTTCTATGGCGGCAACCGTGTCGCCACCACCGACCACCGAATGCGCCCCACTTTCCGCTATCGCTTTTGCAAGCATGTTTGTGGCATCAGTAAACCCGTGTTCGTAATTTCCAAGCGGACCGTTCCAGAGAATAGTCTTTGCCGCTCGTGCCGCGTGTGCAAGTCGGGTGCTGGAGTCGGGACCCATATCAAGAATAATTTCGTCATCCTTCACTGCGTTCACCGCCCTCACGCGAGAATGCATACGCACATCGTCTGCGCCCTGCGCCTCTTTTGGAATTACCACTACATCCTTGGGAAGGATTAATTTTTTATTCTCTAGAAGCGGAGCAATTTCGTCGGGTGAAGCGCCAGAGACAAGAGATGCTCCTACAGAGTTACCCGACGCTTTAAGGAAGTCGTTCGCGAGTGCTCCTCCTACATATACCTGGTCGTAGGTAGTGAGGAGGGATTTCAATACCGGTTCTTTTGTGGAAAATTTTGCTCCTCCAATAATCGCAATTGCAGGTTTTTTTGGATGCCCCGCTTTACCAAGCTCTTTCATTTCTTCTTGAAGCAAAAGACCTGCGTAGCTTGGGAGGAGTGTGGGCACTCCGACAATGGATGCGTGAGCGCGGTGGCAAGTGTCAAAACTGTCTTCAACAAAAACGTCTGCGAGTGTCGCGAGTTCTTTTGCAAATGCCGGATCATTCATCACTTCCCCGCGATTGCGCCGCACGTTTTCAAGAACGAGCACGCCACCTGGTAAGAGCGCACGTATAGCGCTTCGTGCCTCCGTACCTATTGTTGTGGAACAAAAAGAAACTTTAGCTATGAGGGTTTTGAGTGCCTCCGCAACCGGGAGAAGTGTTTCGGTTCCTTTTTCCCCAATATGACTCACGAGAATCACGCGCGCTCCGCGCTCTGCGAGGTACGTTATGGTTGGCAGAGCTCTCCTCAGGCGATAGTCATTAGCCACCACCCCATTTTCAATGGGCACATTCATTTCCGTGCGCACGAGAACGGGAATGTTTTTGAATACCGGAATGTCCTGTACCGGTCTCATCCCGTTAGAAATAGGACGCGAACGCTTCAATAGCGCCGCCCCCTACTTGATTAGAGCTCATAAAAATATCGTGCATACCGTGATGCTCATTATAGCGTCCGCGATTTCTAACGGGACTCATGGTTACGAGATTGCGTGCACGAGTTTTGAAAAAGTAACCGGGTCCGTAGACGCATGGCCGACCAAGAACCCGTCTATTTGCGTCCCGCCCGCAAGTGCACGTGCATTTTCGGACTCAACCGAACCGCCGTAGAGCACTTTGGTTCGTGCACTTGATTTGCCGGGGAGAATTTCGGCAAGCACTTTTCTGATATACAAAACCATTTCAGCAAGATCGGACGCAGAGAGAGCGTCAGCGGCGGTTTTTCCAATTGCCCAAATAGGTTCGTACGCAATGACGACGCGGGAGCGGTCTCTCGGTGAGAGCGGAAGAAGTGCTGAAGTAATTTCTTCGCGCACGTATGCGAGATAGCGACCATCGGAGTCGCGCTCGCTTTCACCGACACACAAAACAGGCGTGAGGTCTTCCACGAGCACGCGGCGGAGCTTCTCGGTAATCTGTGGGAGCGACTCGCCCGCGGCACGGCGCTCGGAATGACCAACAATCACATACTTCGCCCCCAGGCCGGCGACCGTCTCGGCAGTCACCTCGCCCGTATGTGCGCCGCTCATTTTTGTTGAAACGTCTTGTACGCCAAAAGAAACTCGTGACTTATTTTTTGGCGCGAGGAGTCCGAAAAGTGGGGCCGGTGGGAGAAGCACTATGCGCACACGGGTTTTGGATGCAAGACGCTTTGCGACTGAAAAAAGCTTTCGTGCCTCTTCGGCCGTCCCCACATACGCTTTCCAGTTGGCGACCATAAGCATTCCGCAAGTATACCCCCACACGAACTGTCTGGAGAAGTTCGTGTGGGGGTATACTGCATCCATGATTCAGAGGGTCTCTCGCCGAGGTTTTACTACCAAACGAGCCGAACGACAAGCGCATGTCCCCATGCGTTTGTCTGCGGCGAGCGCAGGGAGAAAAACCTTCCGAGGGTTTACGCTCATTGAAACTCTGGTCGCTGTTTTTATTGTGGGTGTTTCGATTACTCTCTTTAGCGTAGTCGGTACGCTACTTAAAAACGCTGCCGAAATTCGCTTTGAACACACCGCCCTTCGTGTCGCTCATACCAAACTTGATGAACTCCGTGCGCTCGGATATGCGGCGCTCCCTCCGAGCGGCATCTTTAGTGATCCACTGCTTGCCTCTATCCCGTCTGCCTCTGCGAGTACCAGCGTCTCCACTTACAACACGAAGACCAAAAAGGTTGTCGTCGGCGTCGCGTGGGTAGCATCAACCGGCAGTTCGCGGTACGTGTCACTCACCACGCTTGTCACCGAAGTTGGTGGCCTTTAAGCATGTCCCATATGTTCTCCCAACCTCCAACCTCCAACCTCCAACCTTTCTGCCGAGGTTTTACTACCAAGCGAGCTGAGCGACGATCGCACATCCTCATGCGATCGTCCGAAGCGAGCGCGGGGAGCAAAGCCGTCCGTGGCTTTACACTTATTGAGGTCCTCATCACTACCGCGCTTACCGTGATGCTTATGCTGGCCCTGTCCTATGTATATGTTGGGTTTAGTCGCACATTTCCGTATGTTGAGTCCTCCATCGCCGTAACCAGTGGCGGCAGTCAAATCGTTGACGAGACGCGTGAGGCGGCACTTCAAGCGACCCATATCCTCGCCTCGCATGCGTTTTCCGGAACTACGTATACCTCTGGGAGCACGACGGCAGTGTTTGAGCTCCCTGCGATTACGAGCGCCGGTGCCACCATTTCTGGGTCCTATGATTACATAGGCATTTACGCTTCTGGGACCGATGCGTATCGGCTGATAGACGCCGCTCCCGCAAGTAGCCGCACTTCGGGGAGTAAGAAGTTAACGAGCGTGCTCGACAGTCTCTTGTTTACCTACGACAATGTAGACGTGACCGCGGCCACCAGTCTTTACGTTGACGCTACCACTACCACATCAGCTCATGGGCAAGCACTCGGTGCGCATGTCCGAGCGCACGTGTATCTTCGAAACTTATGATGCCCCCTCGCTCTGCGTATAGTCGCGGATATGTGCTTCTTCTTGCGCTCGTTATAAGTGCCGCCATCTTTACCGTTGTGACCGGACTCACCAGTTATGTAGTGACCTCCGTACGCGTACAACACTACACACGCACGACTACCGAGGCGCTTGCGCTCGCGGAGGCGGGTATGGACAAAGCAGTCTATGAGCTTAACCAGTCCCCGCTCTATCTTGGAGAAACCAACACCTCGCTTGGCACCGGAACATTTTCAACGGTGGTAAGCCTGGTGGACACGAACACTCGGCGCGTAACCGTAACGGGATATATTCCCTCAAGTGCAAATCCAATCGCGAGGCGCACCATCACCGCAACCGTGAGTGTAGATACAACTCTGATTGCTTTTAATTACGGTGTTCAGCTTGGAAACGGGGGTCTTTCCATGGGACCAGGTTCTACGATTGTCGGAAATGTGTATGCAAACGGTTCGGTGACGGGAAGAGGAACAATAACCGGCACGGTAGTTGCGGCGCGTACTTCGGAAATTTCGGGTGACTCGTTTACTCAAAGAATAAGTATCTCGGGAGATGCCCAGGCGTACTCGATGGAGAACTGCACCATTGGTGGAAGCGCAAAATATTTCTCCACCTACAGTTCCTGCACGGCACTTTCCACAACCCCGAACTACCCGGAGGCGCCCGAGCTCGCTATGCCTATTTCAGACGAACAGATAGCAGAGTGGGAAGCAACTGCTGAGGCGGGGGGAGTTTTTGAGGGCAACTACACGCTTACCGGTACTCAAACACTTGGTCGCTTCAAAATCAATGGCAACCTTACCATCGGTATTGGAGCAACGCTCTACTTGTCGGGACCAGTGTGGGTCAAGGGCAATATCACGTTTGGCAACAACTCCTTCTTTTATACCGCTGGGTCAACGGGTTCGCAAAGCGCCGTCCTCATAGCCGACGATCCGGCAAACCGCGCTGTGAAAGGCGTCGTGGACCTCTCAAACAATGTGTCAATTGCCGGAAACGGGAGTCCCACCAGCTATCCGCTCGTGATTTCCATGAACACGGGTTCAAACTCTATCGTCATGAACAACGGTTCAACGGGCGTTCTTCTTTACGCGCCTGACGGCACGATTACCATGGGAAACAACTCTTCCGCAAACCAAGTCACGGCACGTCAGCTTGTTTTGGGTAACCAAGTGCACCTCACCTACGTAAGCGGGCTTCAAAGCGCGAGCTTCACCAGTGGCCCAGGAGGCGCATGGGCCATCAATCGCGGCTCCTACGTGATTGTTCCCTAAAACTATTTAATTACGAAACTCGTCGCAGGTGCCGTTTTTGAGAGACATCGCGCAGGCTGATCGGAGCCCTGGCGTAGCAAAAAGTCAGCAGACTTTTATGTGTGTCTATCAAAAACGTGTACCAAGAAAGAGTTTCGGAATTTACGAAAACTTAGATCGCCGAGGAGAGCGAGTAGATAGGGGCGATCATGGCGACCGCAAAGACACCGACAAAAAGACCGATAAGGAGAATGAGCACTGGTTCTATGACTGTTGAGAGGTCTTTCGTTCTTTCCGAGACGTCTTCTTCGTAAAATTCTGCGGTGCGCCGGAGCATTTCATCCACTTTTCCTGTTTCTTCGCCTACGGCAAGCATGTCTCCCATCAATATCGGGTAGAGTTTCGGATTCTCAATAAATGCGGTGGAGAGCGGCTCGCCCTTCTTCACCTTCACTTCCGCTTCCTCAATGACGCGTGCAAAAAGTGGCGCATGAACGACTTCTGCCGTAATGGAAAGAGCCTCAAGAACGGGAACGGCAGAAGAAAGAAGTGAGGAGAGCGTGCGGGCGGTGCGTGCGGCATACGTTTCGCGCACAAGGTCGCCGATGATAGGAAGATGGAGAGCAATTCGGAGGATAATCGCCGAGCCTACGTTTGAGCGTATGAAAAATATCATGCCACCTATGGAAAAGATGATAAGGAGGGCGACGATCACCACATGGTCCACCATGAAATTAGAAAGCGCGACAATCACTCTTGTTGCAAGCGGAAGTTCTACGTTAAGGGAGGTGAATGTCGCCGTGAGTGTCGGCACTACGTAAATAAGCATGAGGATTCCCACGATAAAAATAGCGGTGATAACCACCACCGGATAAATCATGGCTCCTTTGAGTTTGCGGATGAGTGCGTAGGTCCTCTCCATCTGAAGACCGACAATTGAGAGTGAGGGCGCAAGCGAACCAGACTCCTCTCCTGCTCTCGCCATGGCTATGTAAAGACTTGAAAATATTTTTTTGTGCTCGGCGAGTGCATCATGAAAGGAAGAGCCCTTTTTTACCGAATCGCCGAGTGCGACTACCAGCTTCTTAAGACTTTTGTTACTTGACTGTCGTTCAATAACCGAAAGCGCTCGCGAAAGAGAAAGTCCTGCGGTGAGCATGGCGGACAAATTCTTGGTGAGCGTGATGACCTCTATCTGTTTGATACCCGTGCCAAAGCTTATATCCATCCATGCCGGACGCCCTCCCGCCCCGCCACCCTCTTTGAGAGTGACAACCGTACCGCCTTCCTTTTCAACCATTTCATACACCGCAAAACGCGAAGGCGCCTCAAGGACCCGCGTCTCGTTTTGCGCATCTCCTTTTCGGATAGTGACAGTGAATTTCATGTTTGTTATTCGCTCACGGCGCGAAGTACCTCTTCAAGCGAGGTCACGCCGCGGGAAGCCTTGTAGATACCGTCTTCAAGCATGGTGAGCATACCCTCTTTTTTCGCCTGTGCTTCAAGCGTATCGGTCGTGGTCTCGTGAAGCATGATCTCACGAATCGCAGGAGACACCGCCATTACTTCATGGATACCAATACGGCTCTTGTAGCCGTCTTCACATTCCGAGGAAGGCTTGGGGTGATAGAACGAAAGGCTGTCGAGTCCGGCATTCTCTTTTACAAGTTTTTCTGCACGTAACGCTTTAAGGGCGGCGTTAAACGACTGGTCGGACGAAACCTTCGCTCGCTCGGTGGCGGAAAGTGAATACTCCTCTTTGCCGTCACAGAGTTTTCTCACCAGGCGCTGACCTATGACGACGCGTATGGTCGATGCGAGAAGAAACGGCTCAACTCCCATATCAAGAAGGCGCGGAATAGCGCCCGCCGCGGAGTTGGTGTGGATGGTTGAGAGCACGAGGTGACCGGTGAGTGCGGCATTGATAGCAAGGCTCGCGGTTTCGCTGTCTCGAATTTCGCCGACCATGATGATGTCTGGGTCCTGGCGAACGAGAGAGCGGAGTCCTGAAGAAAAAGTGAATCCAATTTGTGAGTTCACCTGCGTTTGGTTTACCCGCTTCATTTGATACTCAATCGGGTCTTCAATGGTTGAAATGTTGACATCCGGCGTATTCAAAATATCGAGCATGGTGTACAGCGTCGTCGTTTTTCCGCTTCCCGTGGGGCCGGAAACGAGCACAATGCCGGTAGTCTGCTTCAGTGCCTTGTGGATGCGCTCCAGGTTTTCGCCGTGGAACCCAAGAGCGTCAAGAGTAAATCCTTCGCCGGTCTCTCGGAGAAGACGCATCACAATTTTTTCTCCGAAAAAAGTGGGGAGCACCGAAACACGAAACGACACCCGATCCGCTTCCGTCTCCATCTTGAAGCGACCGTCTTGCGGCAAGCGTTTTTCATCAAGCTTGAGCGTTGCGAGCACCTTGATGCGGGCAGCAAGCCCGGCTGCTGCGGCTCGCGGAAGCATCATCGCGTCGTGCAAAATGCCGTCAATGCGATACCGGACCAACACTTCCTGCTCCATGGGTTCAATATGTATGTCAGATGCATCTTGCGTGATGGCATGGCGAAGGAGTGTGTCAACGATGCGCACAATCGGCAGGTCCTCTGCCATTTTTTTGAGATCATCGTGGGAAAGATCCGCATCGCCCGCTTTCACCACCTTCAGCTTTCCCGCTTCCGTTGAAATAATGTCTCCGAACTCGTCCTTGAGAGACTTCTGGTACTGAAGAAGCGAGTGTTTGATAGATTCCGTGTCGGTGAGCCGCGGCAAAATCTTGAGTCCTGTCTTTTTACGCACGAAGTCGATAGATGCGAGATCTTCAACATCAAGCATGGCAACTTCAAGCGTTTCTCCCTCCTTTTTGTACGCAATGAGGTTGTGGGTACGCGCGATTGGCTCTGGGATAAGCACGAGCACGTCAGGAGGAATGCGTCGGTCTTTTAGATTAACGAATGGGATGCCAAGCACGTAAGCCTGGATCCTGCGGAGCGCGTCTTCGGTGAGTGCTCCGCGTGAGACAAGAATGTCACCAAGCGATTGGCCGCGTGTCTTCGCATCGGCTGATGCTGCGTCAATTTCCTTTTTGGCCACGAGCCCTGAGTCAAGAATGAATTCTTTTAGTTCGCTTTCTGAAACGTGCATGCGCCAATAATAGCGTATGCGAGGGGCTATGGAATAACCGCTCCATGAATAACTCGCCAAGAACCTGAGGGCTTCATTGACGCAACACGCAGTTTTTGATATCTTGGTGGTTATTGGATGTCCGCGTGCGCGGGCATTTATTTTTAGAAAAGTGCGAAAAGTTCCTTGAAAATCGATAGTATGCGAGGCACGGGGAAAGCGATTTCCAGAGGCGTACAAAGGTACGACGGAGGGAATCGCGGGGCCCTGTAACGAAGCAGGCTACGATTTTCAAAGAACGACACATACACAACCCATATGACCCGACACACTATAGAAACATTCGAAACACTGCCTGTAACACACCTCAGGCTACAATTTAATAACCTACAGGCGAACAACGCCTTTTAGTGTGACGGGTATGATAGACCTCAAAACAATCAACTCAGTGCTCGGGGAATTTGAAGAACGCGGCATTACACGCGACACCATGATTGGTGCTATTGAGACCGCGATGGCTACCGCCTATAAAAAGGAGTACGGGAAGCGCGGCCAGGTGGTACGCGCGAAGCTCGACCTCAATACCGGCACGGTTTCTTTTGAACAAGTGAAGTTGGTCGTTGACGACACCCTGGTCCGATTCCCTACCGAAGGAGAGGATGTACCGGAGGAGCGTCATGCGCATCACGGACACCACTCCCATGCCGAAGAAGAGCATCTCGCCGAGGGCGAGCTCCCTCGCTTTGAGAGCGAGAAGCACATTCTTCTTGATGACGCGAAGCGCATCAAGCGCGGGGCGGCACTTGGCGAAGAAATTATTTTCCCACTTGAGCCACAAGACGATTTTGGTCGCATTGCGGCGCAAACTGCAAAGCAGGTAGTGATCCAAAAAGTGCGCGAGGCGGAGAAACTCTCTATGCTTGCGGAATTTGGCAGTAAGAAAGGAGAAATTGTGGGCGGCATTGTCCAGCGCATGGAACGCGGAGCGCTCTTCATTGACCTCGGTCGCGCAACCGGCATCATCCCTTACGAGGAGCAGATTCCAGGGGAGCGTTACCGCCCCGGGGAGCGCATCCGCGCGTACCTCTACGCCGTTGACGAAGGTTTTCGTGGCGTCTATCTTCGCCTTTCACGCGCGCATCCGAAATTTGTGGTGAAGCTGTTTGAGTCGGAAGCTCCAGAGCTTGCTGCGGGAAGCATTGAAGTGAAGGGTCTTGCCCGCGAGCCGGGAAGCCGCACGAAAATCGCACTCGCCTCCCTTGACCCACACGTGGACCCGGTTGGCTCTTTGGTTGGTCAGCGCGGCGTGCGCGTCTCAACCGTGATGAGCGAACTTGGCGGTGAGCGCATTGACATCATTGAGTGGTCAGCAGATGCCTCAGCGTTTATTAAGGAAGCACTTTCTCCTGCAAGCCCAGTCTCGGTCGTACTTGATGAAGCAGCACATCGCGCAACCGTTACGGTGTCTGAAGATGAGCAGTCACTTGCGATTGGCCGCGGTGGGCAAAATGTTCGCCTCGCCGCAAAACTCACGGGCTGGAATATTGACATCGTTTCTGCCGGCGGAGTAAACGTCGCAGAGTCTGATGGTGAGTCGGTAGATATCACTCCCGAGAGTGTTGCGGCTCCTGCGCCTTCTGTTGAGGCAGGCCTTATGCCGACCGAAAGCTCCGAAATAATCACCGAAGACAAGAAAGAAAAGACTATTCTTCCTGCTGAAGAAGAGCTCACTGCTCTACCTGCTTCAGACGAAACTGCTGCGGACAAATCAGAAGACCGCGACAAGGCCAAGGACGAATAAAGTATTGTATTGTTAAACTCTCTCTATGAATCTTCTTCACGATATTGATCCGGGAACGAAAGATGAAATGAACGTCATCATTGAGATTCCACGTGGTTCACAAAACAAGTACGAAATAGACAAAAAGACCGGGCTTATTGCGCTTGACCGCGTGCTTCACACGGCACAAAGCTATCCCTTTGACTACGGATTTGTGCCACAAACGCTCTGGGACGATGGGGACGCACTTGATGTGGTGGTGCTTACCACCGTTCCACTTGCGCCGGGAATTCTGGTTCGCGCACGACCGGTTGCCATCCTTCCTATGGTAGACAGTGGCGAGGCAGATGAGAAAATAATCGCCGTTCCCGCAGATGATCCGCGTTTTGCAGATATTAAAGATTTGGAAGACGTCAACAAACACACCCTGAAAGAAATTTCTCACTTTTTCGTGACCTACAAACAACTTCAAAAGAAAGAGGTCACGGTAGGGGAATTTAAGGGACGTAAAGATGCTGAGGCCGCTTTTGAACGCGCCCAAAAGCTCTACAAAGAAAAGAACGGGAAATAAAGCAAAAACCCCGCGACAAAGTCGCGGGGTTTTTGCTATACTCCCCGGCATGGAACTCCTTCCTCCTCACAAAACTGATACGCCAGCTCCCTCGGTCTTGCCGCCGCCAGCGTTTGCTGCTCCAACTCCAAAACAGCAGTCGTGGGGTGCAATGGCGTCCATCATTATCATTGTATTTATGATTGTCATTGGTGCTTTTTACACCTGGGGCAAGCGCATCGCTGAAGAGCGCGCTCTTCAACTCCAAACCACCACTACGACCGAAACGTATTAGCAGTTCGAACATCCTCTAGCTAGTGGAGGAACTTTTGCCTATTTCCCATTAGTTTTGGTACTATGCCCTCATGATTACCGAAACCAAGTTCCCGAAGAGTTCAATGCTGGTGCCTATCGTGCTTGAGAAATCACAGTTTGGTGAACGCTCGTACGACATTTACTCACGCCTTCTTAAAGACCGCGTCATCTTTATTGGTGGCGGCATTGATGACGACATCGCGAACCTCGTCATCGCCCAGCTTCTCTTCTTGGAATCTGAAGATCCAAAGAAAGACATTCACCTCTACATCAATTCTCCAGGCGGACACGTGCATTCGGGTCTCGCCATCGTTGACGCAATGAACCATGTGAAGCCCGACGTCTCCACGGTGTGTGTGGGTATGGCCGCCTCTATGGCCTCCATCATTCTTGCGTCAGGGAAAAAAGGAAAGCGCTTCGCGCTCCCAAATGCGGATGTGATGATCCACCAGCCCCATGGTGGCGCAGAGGGCCAAGCGGCGGATATTGAAATAAGTGCGAAGCGCATTCTCTCGCTCCGCGATCGCCTCAACAAAATTCTTGCCAAAGCGGCCGGACAACCGCTTGAAAAAGTGGCGCACGACGTTGACCGCGACTTCTTCATGACTGCGGACGAGGCAAAGAAATACGGGATTGTAGACCTGGTATATAAAGGCAGCTAGTAGGTGGTAGGTAGTAGCTTGTAGGAATTACAAAACCCGCCTCGTGGCGGGTTTTGCTCTGAATTGCCCGAAGTGATACAGTCCCCCTGTACTGCTCCTCCGCGCCTCCTGCTTCGACCGCTCCACCGCACCTCCCATTGAACTATTGGATTTACAGAGCGTGTCAAAAATCTCTCATATGCGAGGCGCGAGTGAGCAGTGAGCGAGCCGTATTGAACATACGGCGAGCGAGAAGCGGAGCGAGTAACGAAGCAGATGAGGATTTTGGACATGCTCCCCACTTATGTCACTTAAAATTATATTAATACTGCTCGCACTTTCGGGTGTAGTAGGCATTGTGCTTGGGTACGTGCTTCGTTGGCTTATTGCGCTTGGTCAGCGTGGCTCTCTTGAGCTTGAAATCAAGCAAAAACAACTGCAGGCAAAAGAGGCTGCCGCAAAGATAATTGCTGACGCCGAGTACCGAAGCGAGGTGCTTGAAACCGAACGCCTTGGACCTCTCGAAGAGCGGGAAGAGAAGCTCGTGAAAACGGAAGAACGCCTTACAAAAAAGGAAGAATTTATTGATCAGCGCCAGAGGGATTTGGATGCTACCGCTGAGGACGTGAAAAGACGTGAAGCGGAGGCGGACAATCTTGTTGAGGAGCGCACGAAGACCCTTTCGCGCATTGCGCATCTCTCTGAAGACAAGGCGCGTGAAGCACTCTTCAAAGAAATAGAAGACGCCCACGAAGAATCAATCCTTCTTCGTATCCAAAAACTTGACGCGAACGGCCGTGAACGACTTGAAGGCAAAGCAAAGAACATTTTGCTCGCCGCCATTCACCGACTTGGAAACGCGGTCAATACTGAGGCTATGTCGCTTGCGGTTGCCCTTCCTTCGGAAGAAATGAAAGGAAAAATAATCGGCAAAGAAGGTCGCAATATCAAGGCTTTTGAGCGAGCGACGGGCGTGGATGTGCTCATTGACGATGCTCCTGATAAAATCACCCTATCCTCGTTCGATCCGCTTCGCCGCACCATCGCAAAGATGGCTCTTGAGAAACTTATTGTTGACGGTCGTATCCAGCCTGCAAAAATTGAGGAGATAGTTGAGAAAACGAAAGCAGAGGTCAACGAGATCGTGAAAAAGAAGGGCGAGGAAGCAACCTTTGAGGCGGGGGTCGTTGGACTTGATCCGAAGCTCGTAGCACTTTTAGGGCGGCTCAACTTCCGCACGAGCTATGGCCAAAATGTGCTTCAGCACTCAGTTGAGATGGCGCACATTGCGGGCATGCTCGCGACTGAGCTTGGAGCGGATCCGAAGGTCGCACGTACCGGTGCCCTTCTCCATGACATCGGCAAAGCGGTCGACCATGAGGTACAGGGCACGCACGTAGAAATTGGTCGACGCATCCTTGAAAAATTTGCTGTTGATAAGAAAGTCATCCACGCGATGCAGTCGCACCACGAGGAATACCCGTACGAAACGCCTGAATCGGTGATTGTGCAGGTGGCAGACGCGATCTCGGGCGGTCGCCCAGGTGCGCGTCGCGACACGATTGAGCGCTATCTTGAGCGTCTTGGCGACCTTGAGCGCATTGCGATGAGTTTTGAGGGTGTTGAGAAGACCTATGCCATCTCTGCGGGGCGCGAAATACGTATTTTCGTGAACCCAGGAAAGGTTTCCGACCTCGCGATGCACAAAATGGCGCGTGATATCGCGACCCGCGTCCAGGAAGAGCTCAAATATCCGGGCGAAATCAAAGTAAACATCATCCGCGAGAACCGCGTTGTTGAATTTGCTAGATAACAATGAGAAAAGCCCTTGGTTTTACGAGGGTTGCATAAAACGGGGCATTTCCTATACTTTCCCCCATCCCCGCTCCCGTATCGGCCGTGGGATTAACAACTAAGAGAAACCTTATGAACAAGGCAGACATCGCAGGAAAGGTTCAGGAGACGCTCGGTTCGACCAAGGCCGATGCAGAACGCGCAGTTGAGACTGTTATTGAAAGCATCACCAAGGCGCTCTCAAAGGGTGAGGAGGTCTCGGTCGCAGGTCTTGGCATCTTCGTCACGAAGGCACGCCCAGCACGCGAAGGACGCAATCCTCGCACGGGTGAGACGATTCACATCAACGCTACTCGCACGGCAAAATTCCGCCCCGCAAAGGCACTTAAGGACGCGGTTAAATAAAACGTATTGGGTTCTGATAAAAAAGCCGCCCCTAGGCGGCTTTTTTATTTGCAGGTTATAGTTAAGGCTATGAAAGAGTCTATGCACTATACCTATCCGAAAGAACCTCCACCTCCCCCGGCGGAAAATCTTAAAGAGATATGGGAAGAGATTCGAGCATTAGCCAAGACGAGAGGAGCAAAGAGCGAGGCGCGCAGTATCGCCACAGAAGCAAAAGAGGCGGTGGAGCACCTTGTCCGTGATTTTCTCAAAGAGAGCGAACGTGCTGGTTTTCGCGTTGCTCCCATCGATCCACCATGGGGTCGTCTTACTCGACCAGGATTTCTGGTCCGTAATGAGAATCCTGATGCGCTCATCAATGCTCTTTTTGAGCACGCACCGATTGCAATTAAGAAATCTGAGGATGGAAATGCTTGTGTCGCTTCCAAGGAAGGTATTGAGGCCGCCTTCGGATGGGGCCATCATGGAAAAGGGTTCTCGGTTGTCTACGGATTTCCGCGGGAAGCTGTTTCGATAGGCACTGTTGCCAGGCGTGAGGGAGACCTGCGGGCGGTTCCCGCTGTCGTTGCTGTTGAAGGAGAGGTTATTCCCGAAGATATTGGGTTCGTGCTCATTCGCGCGCCGCGAACCATGTTTCCTGAAAACCTTCTCACTGAGGAAGAAAGGGAGGCGGGTACTGACAAGGTTTCTCCCTCACACATTTATCGAGCGATTTTCCCGCACCGAGGAGATGAAAAAGAAAACAGCGTCCCGGGAGGAACGCTGCAATAGTGATTGTTTAGCTGGGTGCCTCTATCGGCGTGATACGAGAGAGTGCCTCCTCAACGTCGCGGTGGATACTCTGCCGAAGAACTCCGTAAGAAATCTCTGGAATCTCGGCAAAAACGATTGTCTCTTGCTCAGCGAAGGAAAGTTTCCCCCACCGAGCTGCGAGATCTTCTGTACCGACGCGTTTGATGTAATCATCAATAATCAGAGACCACAAACGTTGTGCTCGTGCAGGGTTGCTTTCGCGAACGAATTCCGCGACAAGGCTTCGACGCCGCTCAGGAAGCAGCATATGCTGCTCGCTGTCGGTTCCCTCAACGCAAGGCACACAGTCTATAGCCAGTCCGCGAACACGCTGATCAAGAAGTTCTCCTTCACAGATGGCGCAGAAGCCGGGAACGTAGTTTGGCATTTCCCTCACCCGATTGATGAGAAGTTCGTCCGCTTTTACGGAAGGAATCATTGCTTCATGGCCGTTGCTGACCATTGCTTCATGCTTCTTGCGCCTCTCATCAAGCAACCGCAATAGCGTCAACCGATTCATGACTGTTACTCCCAAAGAACTTTGACCTTTATAATAACACGCAAAAATTAAAATAGCAAGAGACTGGCCGAACCTTTTATTTGTGCGGGATACCGGAATCGAACCGGTGTCATCAGTTTGGAAAACTGATGTTTTACCATTAAACTAATCCCGCTGTAGGAGCGAGAATACCACACGTGGGCGGCTCCTGCCGCCCACGTGTCTTTTTGCTCGTTTTGCGCTACCGTTCTATACGTGTCCCCCTTTTTCTACCTCAAGTTCCTCGCGGTTGTGTTTGCTGTCGGTACACTTACCATTCTCGTACACAACGGTCCTGAAACGAAAAGTGTCTCGGTCGCAGAACCAGTCGCAACCACCTCGCTCGCCGTCGTTCCCGCCTCCCTGCCTCCAGTTCTTCCAACCCTTCCTCTTTTTGTGGAGCCGATTGTGGCTCCCACGCCCGCTACCTCAACCGAAAAAACTCCAACAAACACGACTCCGAAGCCGGAGCCAAAACCCGCTTCGCCTCAACCACCTCCAGGACCAGCTCCGACTCCCCCACCGATTTCAACTACGACCGTGGTTGCAACCGTTACAACGGTTGAGCCACCACTTAACAATGTTGCCGCAAACCTGCGTCTTGCCCTCGTCAATATCATCTGCTTCGCCCCAAAAAGTGCAGGTGTGCACTCCACTTCGGGAAGCGGGGTGATGATAGACCACAAAGGCATTATTCTCACTAACTCACACATTGCTCAGCATTTTCTTCTCGCAGACCTAGGCGTCACTTGCAAAATACGTACGGGAAGCCCTGCAAAAACCGCATATACGGCTGCGCCCATTTTCGTTTCCAGCGCCTGGGTAAAGGCGAATGCGGACATACTTCTTGCTGAGACTCCTTCGGGAACGGGTGAGCATGATTTTGCCCTTCTTGCCGTCACGGGGAGCCTTACGCGGGATCCGCTTCCCAGCGGGTTCTCCTTTGTGCCGCTTGCAAAACTCGCGCCCAAGGCCAGTGATGAAATCACTATCGGCGCATACCCTGCTCAACTTCTCGACGCAGACCAGATAGATTCATCGCTTTATGCAACCATTGTGGCGGGATCTATAAAGAAATTGTTTACGTTTGAAAAAACGAGTGTGGATGTAATTTCACTTGGCGGATCAGAGGCCGCACAAGAAGGTTCTTCCGGTGGGGGAATTATAAACACGCTTGGCATACTTATTGGAACCATCACGACAAGCACAACCGAGGGAGATTTTTCCTCACGCAACATAAACGCCATCACCGCTTCGTATATGCGCAGAGATTTTGCAAATGAAACGGGACAGAGTCTTGATTCTTTTCTTACACAACCGATAAAAACCTCAATAGAAAACTTTGCTCCGCGCATTCCGGTACTTGAAGCAATTCTCACTACCAAGCTAGCTGAGTGACGAACGAATCTGATTCGTTCGTCCGAGGCAAGCGAAGGGAGTAATCCTTATTACGGAAAACTTGAACTAGAACGTTCTCGCCCTCCTTACGTAAAACGTCCTGCTCTAGGCAGGACGTTTTACTTTGTCGGGGCGCCGGGAATCGAACCCGGTCATCTTGGTCCCAAACCAAGCGTACTACCGGTATACGACGCCCCGGTATCTTCTGGCGGGGCGAGAATGCCCCGCACATGTCGCACTATCCTACCAGGTTCACACAATTTGTGGCAGGTAGCGAACTTTAGCCATGCCGTCTCTGCCACGAATCCACACCAGGATGCCGTCCACCTGCCACTCCCCTTCCCAATCCCTTTCGGCCACATACCACTCTGCCGTTCGTGCCACTTTTCTGATTTTATATTCGTGCAAATTGACTGATGGGTCATAATTGTCCGCGGCGTCATCCATTTTTGGGAATTCATCCCGAACCATCGTCTTTACTTCAATGAAGTGGAGCGTATCGCCCTTTGAAGCTATACGATCAAGCTCCCCGGTCTTGCGTGCTACATTTCTTCCCTCAATTTTGAAGCCGTGTCGCTTCAAATACTCCTCTGCGATTGCCTCCCCAAGGGCTCCGACCTCCTTTTTCGTCATTGAATGTACCTCCATGACCAATAAGAATAGCGCACAGAAACTCGTTTTTATTCGGACATACACAGAATTCACAAAAATGTCCTTTATCCCCAGTGTCCACAGAGATATCCCCTTTCCGACACACTTCAAAAATAACGCAAAAACGGCTCTGTGAAGCCGTTTTTGCGTTCTTCCTCTTTGGTGCGGGCAGGGATAATCGAAATCCCGTCTCGTCCTTGGCAAGGACGCGTTCTACCACTGAACCATGCCCGCTACGCGCGCAATCATAACATGCGCTTCGCTTACCTTTCCACTTTTTAATTTTTCTTGTGCCCCCGCCAGGAGTCGAACCCGGAATAACAGTTCCGAAGACTGTTGTGAGATCCGTTTCACTACAGGGGCGTCTTCGCATAGTACTACCAAGCGAGCCAAGATACGAGCATATATCCTTCATATGCTACGATTCGCAAATGCGGCATCTTGTTCCACGTGAAATCACTCTCATTACCGAAGGTCTCCGTCTAAAAGGTTTTGAAGCCTATCTTGTCGGTGGCTGTGTACGCGATCTTCTCCTCAACAAAAAGCCCAAAGACTGGGATGTTACCACAAACGCAAAACCTGAGGAAATACAAGCTATTTTCACTGATTCGTTCTACGAAAATGACTACGGAACGGTGGGTATAAAAACTGGCGGAGAGGATGCGACTCTCGCAATTGTTGAAGTAACTCCGTATAGAAAAGAATCTGGCTACTCTGACAAACGTCGTCCCGACAAAGTTGAATTTGGAGTCTCACTTGAGGACGATCTTGCACGGCGCGACTTCACGGTAAACGCAATCGCGTACGACGAATCTAAAGGACATCTTGTTGATCCATTTAAAGGACAAAAAGATATCAAGGACAAAGTGCTTCGTGCGGTTGGAAATGCATCGGATAGGTTCAGTGAAGACGCGCTTCGCATGATGCGTGCTGTCCGATTGGTTGCTGAGCTTGAGTTTGCCATAGACTCAGAAACCGCTGCTGCTATTAAGGAAAATAGCAAGCATTTAGGCCATGTTTCACGTGAAAGAGTACGGGATGAGCTTATTAGAATACTCATGTCCACTCAGCCAATGGCTGGCGCTCGTACTCGCACAGCAGCTCGATCTTTTGCAGTTTATTGCTCCGGATCTGACTCGCGGTATTGGCGTTGACCAGAACCAGGCTCACTCGTACGACGTCTTTGGGCACCTTATGCGAAGCATGCAACACGCTGCCGATAAGAACTGGGCCTTTGATATACGCCTGGCAGCGCTATTTCATGACGTATCTAAGCCTGAAACAAGACGGTGGTCTGACGAGAAGAAAGACTGGACTTTCCATGGCCATGACGTAGTGGGTTCACGTGTAACACGGAAGGCACTAGAGGATCTCCGATTTTCACGTGAAACAATAGAGAAGACCTCCAAACTGGTTCGTTGGCACATGTTCTTCTCTGATCCTGAAGTAGTAACTCTGTCGGCGGTCCGCCGGGTCATTACGAACGTCGGTCAGGAAAATATTATGGACCTGCTCAATCTCCGGGTATGTGACCGTATAGGTACGGGAAGGCCAAAAGAGCAGCCTTTTAGGCTTAGAAAGTATATGGCGATGGTAGATCAAGCGCTTCGCGACCCTATATCTGTCGGGATGCTAAAGACCGATGGTAGCCGAATTATGGAGAAGTTTCACGCGAAACCAGGACCCAAGATAGGGTGGACTTTGAACGCTCTTCTTGAGGAAGTCCTTGAGGATCCAAAGCTAAATACTGAGGAATACCTTGATAAAAGGACATCTGAGCTGCTCGAAATGCCGGAGTCTGAGCTTAAAACGCTTGGTGAATCAGGAAAAAAGAAGCGTGAGGAAAGGGAAGACGAAGAAATCCAAAAAATAATGGAAAGGCACCACGTTTGCTAGCTGTTGCACGCGAAACGTTTAGCAGAACCTGTGAAGGTCAGACCTTCACAGGTTCTGCGCTGGAGCAGTTTTCGCCCTTCCGCAGGAATGCGGGTGCGAGCCAACATTTTGTTACACGGGAAACAAAAGAGCCCCTTGTTCGGAGACCGAAAAGGAGCGGGCATTGATTGGTGGCCTCCAGGAGAAAAGCGGGGCTCTTAAGATTGTTGGCGTTTTCACGCGAAACCCATACCCTAGAAATAAACGCGGATCGCCGCGAGACCGTAGGCAGGGAGCGCACGAAACGCTCTGATGAGAAAGAACACACAAGGAGCTACCGTCCTTTATGAATACTATAGATATAAAGGACAATGTAAAGGACAGACTGTGGACAACGTGTCCGATAGAACGCTCTCAAAGGGTTACGGAAACAGGGCAGTGGTCGGAGCCGTAAATGTCCGGAAAGATTTCTGCTTTTTTAATGCGCTTCACGAGCTCTGGGGAAACAAAAAAGTAGTCAATGCGCCAGCCGACATTCCGGTCGCGCGCACGCGTCATCAAATCCCAATAGGTGTAGGCTCCGGTGCGGTGTGGATTACTCTGCCTATAGATATCCACATACCCTGCGGCCACAATTTCATCAATCCAAGCGCGCTCTTCCGGTAAAAACCCTGTGGTTTCCTGGTTTTCTTTGGGGCGAGCGAGGTCAATTTCTTCGTGCGCCGTGTTTACGTCCCCGCAAAAAATAACGGGCTTTTGTTTTCGTAATTTTTCGGCAAAAGAGAGGAAGGCATCATAAAAACGGAGTTTGTAGTCAAGCCGATGTGGACCTTGGCCGCCGTTGGGGAAATACACATTCAAAAGCCAGAAGTCTTCGTACTCTGCACCAATAAATCTTCCTTCGTCATCAAATTCCGGTATCCCCATTCCGTATATAACCGAGAGTGGTTCTATTTTTGAGTAGAGCGCGACACCGCTATAACCTTTTTTGATTTTGCAGGAAGAGAAAAAAGACGAAAACCCTCCGACCTCACGTAGATTATCCGGAAGCTGTTCCGGATTTGCTTTTGTTTCCTGCAAACAAAAAATATCCGGCTTTGCGCTTTTCAAAAATGCCTCCCATAGGCCATTTTTCCCAAGTGACCGCAGGCCATTTACGTTCCAGGAGATGATTCGCATGCGCACATTGTATCGTACGTAGTTAGTGCAACTACGAAATCTTTGATAGGGTTAATTTGGACATCCTAAATAAGGAGCCGTATGGCTACGCAACGAGTGCGAACCCTCGGGGAAATCATACTCGAGGTCACGATGGGCAATTGCAAAGAGTACACCCTGACCGAAGAAGAATCTTGTCTAGCAATGCAAGATATTCAGAAGCGCGTAGCTCCCGCCATCGAAAGAATCCGAAACGAGCAGCGTGCCGCATGGGCAAATATACGACGCAGTCGCCGGACAGTTGCCTAATATTCCGGCATCTAGCCGCCCCAACAGAAATTGTCTCTGTTCGGGCGGTTTTGTTTTTATGAGCGGCCCTTTGAGTGGAATTTCTTATGAATGTCGCGGAGGTGGGAGTCGGTCACGTGCGTGTAGATTTGCGTCGTGTTTATAGAGGCGTGACCGAGGAGTTGTTGGACCGAGCGGATGTCAGCGCCGTTTGAAAGGAGGTCGGTGGCGAAAGAGTGGCGGAGTACATGCGGGGTGACTTTTTTTGTAATACCTGCTTTAGCGGCGTACCTCTTTATCAAATGCTGGATGGAGCGGGGAGTGAGCCGCTCACCGCGCTCACGGTTTTTTGCAGTGTTTACAAAGAGTGCTTCACCCATATCTTTGCGGACTTTCATATACGCGGCGACCGCTTGTTTTGCGGCAGGGGAGAGAAAGACGACGCGCACTTTGTCTCCTTTGCCACGGACGGAAAATTCGTCGCGGGTGATGTCTAGATCCGAATCAAGCGAGCAGAGCTCCGAGACACGAAGACCTGTTGAAAAGAGAAGTTCCAAAATGGCCTTGTCGCGAAGTGTTTTTTCGTCCGCACCTTCTGCTGCTTTCAGCAAACGCTCAAGCTCCGTGCTTGAAATGAGATCAAGCGAGCGCTCCGAGACCTTTGCAAGCTCAATACGTTCTGGCGAGATACATTCTATTTCACGCTTGCGAAGGAATTTGAGAAATGCCCGGAGCGCAATCAAATAGTAGTTTTGCGTGCGGCGTTTCATTGAGCCATCAACTCCTTCTTGGCGGTTCAGCCACAAACGAAACTCGCGGATACCCTCTTCTGTGATGTCTTTCGTATCTTTAATGTTCGTTTGCGCGAAAAAACGAGTGAGGTAGTGGTCGTAGTTTTCCACGGTCTTCACCGCGCGGCCGCGCTCTATCTCGATGTATTCCAAAAATTGTCGCTTAGCCACTTCTACGTTCATACGGTGAAGTATACCAACCTACGTTTTTCATGCGTACGACACCTTATACGCCGTTTCACTCCCTGTCCGTGCCTCGTGGAACTCAACACTAGTGAATAAAAGACCGTTTTTCGCAAGAAGTGGCTGTTATACTGTGGGGAATGGAATATCAGGTACCGCAGTTCATTGAGATAGAGAGTAAGGTCGTCGGACCGCTCACGTTGAAGCAATTCATTTATCTTGCCGGCAGTGCGGGCATGTGCGTAACGTTTTTCATATATCTTCCGATTCTTTTTGCGTTTTTGTGTTCCGCACCAGTCGCCGCGCTCGGCATTTCTCTCGCTTTTTACAAAATAAACGGCAAGCCGCTCATTACCATGCTTGAAGCTGGCTTCAACTACTACATCGGTTCTAAATTCTTCCTCTGGAAAAAGCATGTGCCGGGAAAAGAGGAGACCGCACAGCAGGTGAGAGATGAGATGCGCTCCGCAGAGCCAACGTCTCGTGCCGAACCGCGCCTCACGAGTGGAAAACTCTCAGAACTTGCCTGGTCGCTTGATGTGCAAAACCACGAACGCGAGGTCGGCGGCGGCGCAAAACCAAACGCAAACTAAAAATAGTATGCCTCCCAAACGCTCCGCACCCACACAAGCATTTGTTCCGGTAAAAGAAATCCGAAACGGCGTCATTGTCCTTAAGGGTGGCGGCTATCGCGGTGTTCTTATCTGCTCCTCGGTCAACTTCGGACTCAAGTCTGCTGACGAACAGAGTGCTATCACCGAAGGTTTTCAAAACTTTTTGAATACGCTCGATTTTTCTATCCAAATCGTCGTCAATTCTCGCAAGATGGATTTGCGTCCATATCTCACACTCCTTGCCGGAAAAGAGCCGGAGCAAAAAACGGAGCTCATGCGCATACAGCTGCGCGAATACATTGAGTTCGTCCGCTCCTTTTCTGAGCGTTCAAACATCATGACGAAAACGTTTTACATCATTGTCCCGTACGCCTCCGCGGGCACTGCGCAGATTTCAAAATCGCTCAGCATGCTCCGTGGGGGAGGAGGTCCGCAGGCGGGTGCGGCAGACCAGTTTGAACACGACCGCGCCCAGCTTGAGCAACGCCTCGCTATCGTTGCGGGAGGAATCGCGGGAACGGGTGTGCGTGCGGTGCCGCTCGGTACAGAGGAAATTATTGAGCTCCTCTACCGCTCTTTCAACCCTGGAGAGCTTGAAAACCCTATCCGCCTCGAATCCTAAATTATGGCACTACTTGATTTTCTAAGCAGAAAAAAGAAAGAAGAGGGATCGGTTGTACCGGTCTTGCCAAAAGATATTTACCGCCAAGGTGCACTTGATCTCATTGACACTATTGCCCCTGCCGCGCTCTCCATTGGCTCGCGCGAAATACAGCTTGGTGAAAAATTTGCGCGCGCGTTCTATACCATTTCATACCCACGCTTTCTCGCAGACGGCTGGTTCGCCCCTGTCATCAATCTCGATAAAGTGCTTGATGCTTCTATTTTCATTCATCCTATTGATACCGGAGACGCACTCCGTTCGCTCCAGAAAAAAGTAGCTGAGGTGCAAAGCCAGATCAATGAGCGCGAGGCGAGAGGGTCTCGTGCGCGATCCACTTCTTGATACGGGGTATCAAGACATTGAGGACACTCCGCGACTCTCTCCAGCAGGCGCAAGAAAAACTCTTTGACGTGGGCCTCTACATTTCGCTTTATGGGGATTCAAAAGAAGAGATCGACAAAACGGAAGGCGACATCCGCGGAATTCTTGATTCAAAACTCGTCTACACCAAACCGGCTCTCTTCCAGCAGGAACAGGGCTTCCGCTCATGCCTTCCCCTTGGAACCGACGAGCTTGCTCGTTAATTCCAAATTCAATTCCTCACCGCTTTCTTCAATGTTCCCGTTCGTTTCCTTTGACCTCACGTCCGATCGCGGCATCCTCTACGGTATCAACCGCCACAACTCCTCACTCATTCTTTTTGATCGATTCTCACTTGAAAACTACAACTCCGTTATCTTCGCAAAATCAGGTTCCGGTAAAAGCTACGCGACCAAGCTCGAAATTCTGCGCTCCCTGATGTTTGGCACCGACGTCATTGTGATCGACCCAGAACGCGAATACGACCAGCTTGCGGAAGCAACCGGTGGACGCTCGTTCCATATTTCACTTTCATCCGAACACCACATCAACCCGTTTGATCTCCCGCCCGTGAAGGCAGACGAAGACCCTAAAGACATCCTACGATCAAACATCATTAACCTCGTTGGTTTGTTCCGCATCATGCTTGGCGGGCTTACCGCTGAAGAAGACGCTATTGTTGACCGCGCGATTTCCGAAACCTACGCACTTAAAGACATCACGGGCGACAGCAGACTTCACCGGTGCACGAGCCGCCACTGCTCTCTGACTTCGAACAGGTCCTCTCCGGCATGGAAGGAAGCGAGTCTTTGGTGGAGCGCCTTTCAAAATACACGAGGGGTACCTGGGCAGGCTTTTTGAACCAGCCAAGCAATGTGAACATCAATCAACAGCTCGTGATTTTCTCGATACGAGACATGGAAGACGAGCTCAAGCCTGTCGCCATGTACATCGTTACCCACTTCATCTGGAATGCCGTGCGCCACGACATTAAGAAACGACTCCTTGTGGTCGACGAGGCGTGGTCAATGATGAAATCCGAAGACACCGCGTCCTTCTTGTATTCACTCGCAAAACGCGGCCGCAAATACTATCTCGGCGTGTGCACGATCACTCAAGACGTTGAGGACTTCCTTCGTTCTCCGTATGGAAAACCTATTCTCGCAAACTCATCAATCCAAATTCTCCTTAAGCAATCTGCGACTTCTATAGATGTGCTTCAGAAAACGTTCAACCTTACCGACCAGGAGAAATACCTCCTCCTTGAGGCGGGGGTAGGCGAGGGGCTCTTTTTCGCAGGCCTGAAGCATGTCGCTATAAAAATAGTGGCTTCCTACACCGAAGATCAGATCATCACTTCAGATCCGTCTCAGCTCCTCTCCATCAAGCAAGAAAAAGAGCGTTTTGCGAATGCACAAAACCCAGGCAACCCATCAGCACCTGTATAGTCGTGCGATACTGTAGAGGATGGCACGCGCAGATTCTCTGCTTCAAGAACCAAAGCCGCACATGCCTCTTTCAAAGACGGTAATTGCGATTTCCCTCGCGGCTTTCTTTGATGCGCTCAAGTTTGGTTGTTCTATTTTCATTTTTCTTGGTCCAGTCCTTGCTGGTTTCGCCGCGGCGACGTGGGTGGAATCAAAGGCTGGAGGGCTCCTTGGGGAACGGGCTGCGGACCTTGGTGTTGCCGCGGGAGCCCTTGTTGGTGTTGGAACGGGTGTTTGGGGAGCGCCAGTATATATGGTGCTCGGCATTGTACTTGGTATGGCGGTCGCGCTTTTCGGCTGGATGTTCTTCCTCACCTGGTTTCTTTTTTCTGGCGTCCCTCTCTTCAAAAGCTCGCGTCTAATTGCGATACTGGCCGGCTGGATTACGAGCGAGGTGCCTTTTGTGGGGGCTCTCCCGACTTTCACCGTTTCAATTTCGCACATTGTACTTAGTGCGCGCAGAGATGATAAGGAGAGGCTTAAGAAATGGAAGAAGCAAAATACAGCACAACGAGCTGGGCTCTTGCAACAGGAACAAAATGAATTGCAACAACGACAATTGGCCCTCGCGGGGGCGGCAAACGATGCTGAGTACGAGGCAGAGTTAGCGCTCGAAACAAGCGCTCAAGAGGCCGAAAATTTGAAAGGGTCTGACGCTGCAAACGAAAACATAATCCCCGAATCCATTCAGCAAGCGGCATAGGGGACCTAGAGACCGTATATACTGTTAAGAACATGGTATCCCGCTTTGTTCTTGGTTCCCTCGTAGCCATCTTGGCCGCTTTGCTTTTCGAGGGAAGCGTCGCTTTCGCCCAAGGAGTTCCCGCCGTCTCACTTTCGACAAATCCTACGAATCCCGCGCCGTATGAAACGGCGGTCATCACGACTACAAGCACTGTGCTTGACCTCTCCATAAGTACAATGGTCGCCTCTGTGAATGGCGCTAAGACCTACGAGGGAAATGTGCAGCCTTTTTCAGTTACACTCGGAGCGCCCGGAGCAAAAACAACGGTGAGCGTGGTTATTACCTCGGGTCCAAAAAAATACACCCAGAATCTGGTTTTTGTTCCCGGCGACGTGGCGCTTATTGTTGAACCACAGTCCTCCGCTCCTCCGCTTTACCCGGGGAAGCCCTTGGTTCCACTCTCCGGAAATGTGCGTGTTGTTGCGGTGACAGATTTTAGAACCGCCGCAGGCGTGCGCATCAGTCCTTCCGGACTTTCTTACACATGGACGATTGATGATGCGGTCTTTCAAAACTATTCCGGACTTGGAAAAGACTCCGTTGTCGCTTCAGTACCGCTCCAATATCGCTCACGCACTGTTTCGGTGGTGGTAAAAACGGTAGACGGCACACAAATAGGAGAAAAAACCGTACGCATCTCCGGAAGCGAGCCTTCCATTCGTCTTTATGAAAACGATCCCTTGCTTGGTCCCCGCTTTGAACGTGCTCTTTCCGGAACCTTTACGCTCGCCGGCAGCGAGGTTTCGTTCTTTGGCGTTCCGTATTCTTTTGGGAACGGGGGCGGCTCGCCAAGCATGTCGTGGCTCTTGAATGGCTCGGCGGCACAGTCGGGACAGATCCTTACACTCCGCCCACAAGGCGCAGGCCAAGGAACCGCCTCTGTTTCGTTCTCTGCAAGCAAGTCTTCAGCGTCTGAAAACGCAACTTCAGCACTTATTATTTCTTTTGGTAAATCCTCCAGCGGAGGACTCTTTGGCCTATGAAAAAAACTTTTTTTGTCTTCGCGCTTGTCTTTCTTGGTGCTGTCGGAACTCCTTCGACCGTCTTCGCTGTGGGGGCGGGCGGTGTCTGTGACCCCACTAATCCATATAACCCCGTAACCGCGTGTAATGCTGGCTACACATGCGATACCTCTCCCGGTGGCCCAAATTATGGAACGTGTGTTGCTGACCCGAATGCTCCCGTAACATGCAACCCTGCCTGTTCGTCGGGACAAGTGTGCGACACCGTATCGCAAACATGCGTTAACAGCGGCTTCAATTCAACTAACTCAAACAGCAGTCCTGGTCCGGCTACTTTCAAAGCACTTGCTCCAATTCCCGGACTTACAGATGGCACGGTTGCTGAATCCAAAAACCTCGCGGCATTCTTTAACAACCTCTACAAATACCTTATCGGACTTGCCGCCGTTCTCGCAGTTATCCAAATCATCCGCGGCGGTCTTGAAATCTCAACCGAAAGTGTCTACAAACATGCGGATGGGAAAAAACACATTATGGAGGCACTTTTTGGTCTCCTCCTAGTACTTTCTCCCGTCATTGTCTTCTCTATCATCAATCCAAGCATTCTGAATCTCTCGGTCTCTTTGCCTGGGCTTGATACAAAAAGTGGAGGGTGGCGTGGTGGTTCGAGTTCTCAAAATGCGGTCGATGAAACAACGGGGTGTTCGGTCACTGGTGACAGTAACATTCTACAAATTGCAATTTGTCCCTCCGGTGTCGCGGCACAAAAGTGGGGTCAGGGCTGTTCGAAAGGAATTCTATCGGAAATTACTCCGATAACGAAAAACGCCGACGGGACACCAGCAATAAATAGACTAAGTTGTACCCGATCAAATAAATTTGAATTTATAGACGTCCACACATCATCTGCATTCACTGGTCCAATGGCCCGACTACAGCCTTTGGCTATTGCATCAAATTCCCGAATCAATGGGTCTGACACCGTTTACCAAACCAATGGATCTGATGCGATACAATTCGCAAGTATTTGTGGGGGTAGCGGGTGGGAAACCTGCATAAGCGACGATCCTTCATATACGATTTCACACACCTGTGCGCCATTACCAAAAAGCACCTTGCCAGCAGATGCGCCAAGTCCTGCAACGTGCTACACGGAAATCCTATCGTGCCGAGCATCTTCCTTTATTGGCACCGGTAAGTGTTCTAAAAGTCCGAGCTGGACACCATTCCAATAATCTATGCGTCGTACACTTATCATCGTCAGTACTCTCGTCGTCCTCATCGGACTTGGCGTTGTTGCGTATTTTTTGATTCCGAAAAAGGCGGGGGTAATCGTGACGCCAAACCCAACACTTCCTGTCTCTGGTGACACCACCCCCACTGAAACAGGCGATACAACTACCGACGTCACCCTAGGAGAAACTTCTTCCGCGCAACCAACCGCGCTTCGTCTCGCAAAAATAAGCGCCGGCCCCGTCGTTCCCGGAATGGTGGCGGTCTCCGCTAATGCTTCCACGTCTCCTGCGGGAAGCGAGGTAGAAATCTTCTTCATTGAACGCCAGAGTGGCAACGTCTTTTCATACGCGCGTCCTTCGGGAGCACTCACTCGCACGAGTAATCGAACTGTTCCGGGTATCCAAGAAGCTTCATGGCTTTCGGATGCATCAGTTTCACTTGTACGATATCTCTCTGGAGCTGATTTCTCCACCATTAACACCTATGCGCTCACTAAAGACGGTAGCCCTGGCTCGTTTCTTGCACAAAACCTCTCAAGTGTTGCCACCGCTTCCTCAAGCGTCCTTGTGGTTGCGTCGGGAGTGAATGGTTCTATCGGCACCACCATGCGCGCAAATGGAACAGGTGCGGTGCAAGTCTTCACGACACCGCTTTCTTCAATACGCGCTTCGTTTGCAGGGAAAAGTCAGTACCTGGTGTTTACCAAACCTTCGTCAAAAGAAGATGGGTATGCATTTTTGGTGAATAGTAAAGGATCTTTTGCGCGCGTTTCGGGTCCCCACCCTGGGCTTGTCGCACTTTCAAGCCCTTCGGGGAAATGGGTACTCGTAAGTTTTGTTTCAGGAGGGACTATGAAAATGGAGCTTGTTAATGCTTCCACTCGCGAGGTTACGCCACTTCCTATTGGAACTATTGCGGACAAGTGTGCGTGGACAACAGACGAGTCTGCGGTTTATTGTGGTGTGCCAGCATCTCCTCAAAACGCTACGTACCCAGATGATTGGTACCAAGGTGCCGTTCACTTCAGTGACCGCATCTGGAAAATTGATGTCTCTGCACGCTTCGCTCAGCTCACCCTTGATTTCTCGGCCGAAACCGAGGTCGCGCTTGATGCTACGGCGCTCACCCTTGATCCCAAAGGACGCGTGCTCGTCTTTATAAACAAGAATGATGGTTCTCTCTGGAGCTATCAGCTCTAAACTTTGTTCGAGTCTACGGGTTGTTTGTGAACTTTGTGCTTCACGTATTGTTCTTGCAGGACGCCCACGATATTGGTCGTAATGAAGTAGAGCGCGATGGCGCTTGAGGTGGTGTATGAAATCGTCGCGATAAGAAAAGGAAAAACATAGCGTAACTGCATACCCATTGCTTTCTGAAAATCAGCCTGCATTCCTGTTCCCGAAGGCTTCATGGTACCCGAGAGGGCAACGTGCGCCTGAAAGAACTGCGTAATACCTGCAAGTATTGCCAGCACAATACTTTTTCCTGAAACCGCGACAATCCCTAGGAAAAGAAGTGAGGTTATTTCTGGAACTGGTGTAAAGGAGTAAAGGCGGGCCGGATCAATGGTAGAGAGCGCTTCACGAAAGAACACAAGGTAAAGCGCAAGGAGCACGGGGATTTGAATAAAAACGATAAGAATACTCGCAAAAGGATTTACGCGGGCTTCTTTGTAGAGCGCGAAGGTCGCACGCGCTTCTGTTTCTTTGTTTCCTTTGTGCTTCTCCTTCAATTCTTTGAGTTGTGGCTCAAGCTCCTTCATTGCACGCTGGGTGCGTGCCGCTTTAAGCGAGAAGGGGAGAAGGGCGAGACGAATAATGATAGTGAGCACCACCACCGCAAGCCCGATGTCGCCTCCCGGTATCAAGGAAACAAGCGCAACGAGCGCGTTGTAGATTGGGTCGTAAAACGCGGTGTGAAAGAAATTTGAAATCATAAGCCGGAGCGGGCTTGTATTCTATCGTGAGAGTGTCTTTCGTCCTATTGTCGTCTTAAGTTGTTCCGTAAGCTCCTTAAAGGGCAGTGTGAGTGATCCCGCCTTCGGATATACGATGAGTGAAGGCGGGAGATCAAGCTTTCTGAGTGCCGAGAGTATACGGCGCTTCAAAAGATGCCGCTTTACGGAGAGTTTAACTGTCTTTTTAGAAATCACGACCGCATATCCCTGTCCTTCGTGCGGGATAACGACAGAAAAATGCGACGAGGATCGCCGTTCGCCGCGAGAAACACTACTTCGAGAGAAGTCTGTTCGAGACAGGCGGCGAGAACGGGGGAACATTACCTCGAGAGGCGCTTTCTACCCATACGACGACGTCTTTGCACGATTGCACGACCAGAACTCGACTTCATGCGCTTTCTAAAGCCGTGTGTTTTCGCGCGCTTACGTTTTTTTGGTTGGAATGTTCGTTTTGCCATACAGTGTTTTTAGCAGAATTTAACGAAATAAGTTGTACACAGCATATTAACAGGTTCTCCACAAAACGCGAGCATTAGACGGAAATGAAAAGGCGCGTATACTAGCGACACCTTATGGACCGAACGAATTCGCGTGAGCTTTGGGAATACATTCTGACGCAAGTTGAGCTTTCTATCTCCCCCGCAAATTTTAATACCTGGTTCCAAGACAGTTTCATAGTAAAAATAGATGATGGGATGGTTCATGTGGGTGTTCCAAGTCAGTTTTTCAAGGACTGGTACCTCAAAAAGTTCCACACCCTCCTCCTTAAGATCGTCCGTGGGGTCTCGCACGAGTTCCGCAACATTGAATATCAAATCGTAAAGGACGCGCGTCGAAAAGTTCCGAAAGAAATTCGTATTGAGCGCCCCAACATAGAACTTCCGCTTGATGAGTTCTATGTAAACAAGAGCGATAACCTCAATCCGAAGTACACCTTTGATACGTTTGTGGTCGGACCTTTCAATGAACTCGCTCACGCAGCCTCACAAGCGGTTATCGCTCGTCCCGGCATCACCTACAACCCACTTTTTGTGTACGGAGAGACTGGGCGGGGCAAAACACACCTTGTGCAAGCGATAGGAAACCAATTTAAGAAGCTGTACCCGACTCGAAAGATATTTTATGTGACCTCAGAGAAGTTTGTGATCGACTACACCGACGCGGTGCAAGGAGGGGCAGCACATCATTTTAAGAATTTCAAAGACAAGTACCGCCAGCACGACCTCCTTATCATGGATGACGTTCAATTCTTCGCGAAAATGGAGAAATCGCAAGAAGAACTCTTTCATCTCTTCAACGCGCTCTACGACAACAATAAACAAATCATTTTCTCAAGCGACAGGCCTCCTGCAGCTATCCCCGACATCGCTGAGCGACTCCGTGGCCGGCTTGGAAGCGGTATGACCGTTGATATTGGTGAACCTGACCATGAGTCCCGTATGGCCATTATCCGAAGGAAGGCCGCTTCACATGGTATTTTGCTCTCTCCTGAGGTAATTGAGCATGTATCTACCTCGGTTTCTGGGTCTATTCGTGAGCTTGAGGGGATGATAAATAACATCGTCTGTCACGCTCAAGTTAAGGGGTCTCCGCCAGACATTGCCGAAGTACGCCAGTCGCTTCGCTCTTTTGCTCGGCCCCAGAAGACCGTTTCGGTAAAACATATTGTTTCTAAGGTTGCAGAGTTTTACGGCATTGATGAAGACAGTATTTATGAGAAGACGCGCCGAAGGGAGGTGGTACGCCCACGCCAAATCATCATGTATCTTCTCCGAGAAGACTTTAGTGTCTCCTACCCGACTATTGGGACGAAGCTTGGGGGGCGCGATCACACTACCGTCATTCACTCTTGTGAGAAAATAAAAAGAGAGGTGGTTGATAATATGGACCTCGCAAAAGACATCCAAAATATTCGAACATTGTTGGTATGACCCGTCACACTACATCAAACAAAGAGGGTTGTGTGGGGTTGTTCTGGCAATTTGGTAAACAAAAAACTGTTTGTGTGGATAGTGTGGTGGGTATGATGTTGGTAAAAAATGAAAAACACACGAACTTGATGGGGATAATGTCCTTAAAAAACCAAAGTTCTCCACACCTCGTACATAAAAATTTCTTATCCCCTGTTCGCAAAGTTTGTTTTTCAACACCTTCTTATAAATCACTCTTAAAAACCAACTATATATTTCATCCTTTTTTCATCTTTTCCACTTATACCCACCCCTAATAGTATTCATATGATTATTTCTTTAGAAAAGAAGAAATTCATAGACGCGATATCCACAGCGTCACGTTTTGCACAACATAACACCGCGGCACTCCCTGCACTTTCTTCAATTCTTATTATTGCAGGGGACGATGGGATTAAGTTCCGCGCCACCAACCTTGAAACAGGGGTTGATCTTAAGGTGTCTGGGGAGAAAAAAGGAGATGGGGTTGTTGCTATTCCTGCTCACATACTTAAAAACATCGCCTCCACTCTTACAGGAGAGGGAACAGTCTCTCTTGAACACACAGGAGACATTGTGGTGGTGAAGAGTGGTTCGGCAAAAAGCTCAATAAAAACAACACCCTACGACGACTTCCCCTCTATACCCTTTCCTGAGAACCCAAAAAACAGATTCATTCTTCCTGGTGGGCAACTACGTACACTTATTACCTCGGTGGCGAGCTGCGCATCAACCTCTACCGTCCGCCCCGAACTCTCAAGCATCTATCTTTTTATTGAAGGAGGAATACTTACCTTAGTAGCCACAGACTCATTCCGACTGGTAGAGAAAAAAACTCCACTCAAAACAAAAACCTCACAAAGCAAAATACTCATTCCTGCAAAAAACGCACTCGATATCGCCCAAGCGCTTCCAGACGAAGATGTTATTGTTTCTTTCGATGAACACCAATGCGCATTTATTTGGGATGGTGGAACTCTTGTTTCACGCCTCACCTCCGCGGTTTACCCCGACTACCACCAAATCATCCCTAAGGAATCTGTGGTTGTGGCGACAGTACACCGAAGAGATTTTGAGACCGCATTAAAACGAGTCGCGGTTTTTTCTGACTCATTTCAAAAGATCCGCCTCAATTTTGATCCAAAAACAAAAACCCTCGAACTTTTTTCGAGAAACACAGAAGTCGGGGAATCAACGGAGCGTATTTCTGCAAAAATAGAAGGAAACCCACTCGAACTCTCGTTTAACCACCGCTATCTTTCAGCAATACTTCCACTCACCTCAACCGAACACCTTACGCTTTCTGCGAGCGGCATTGGTCGCCCACTTATTGCAAAAGGAGTTGGAGACACAAGCCTCCTGTACCTTGTTTCTCCAATGAACCAGTGAAAGACTAGCTAGCGCTCGGTTTGACCGAACGACAACGGAGCAAAGAGGGGTGGGTTTTCAGCAAAGAGTCCAGGACGAGAGTAGTACCACGACTGTATACCGTATTCCCAGTACGAATACTGCGAATCGTCTGATGGATTTCCTGGAGGGGCGCCCCGAGGGTCTTTTTTATTGGTCCAATACAGAAGGCTGTGGGGAACAACCGCCCCATCTCCATCTGGCACCATCCAATTTCCGCGAAGCAGAGGGGGGAGTGAAGAAGAGATAGGGCTTGGCTCGCCGAAATACCGCTTTGGGTATTTTGAAAGCGCATAAGACATCACCTTGTTCCACATAGGGGCGGCAATAAAACCTGAGGTGGACTTCACCATAACCGAGTTGTCGTTGTTTCCTACCCACACACCAACGGCAATTGAAGGGGTGTAGCCCATAACCCACGCATCGCGCGTATCGTTTGTGGTACCCGTTTTTGCGGCAACGTCGTACCCAGGAAAGAAGAGTGGGGAATTGAGGGAGTATGACGGGACACGCGCCGGGTTGTCAGAAAGCATCGCATTCACATCATTCGCGATACGCTCGGGAAGGACAAAAGAGGACTGCGGAGAGAATTCCTCAAGCACTGTCCCGTCACCACCCACCACCTCAAGTATGCCGGTCGGCGCATTTCGCACCCCACTGTTTCCAAATGTGCCGTAGGCACTCACCATATCCAAGAGACGCACCTCGCCACCTCCAAGCACCAAAGTGAGCCCGTACTGGTTTGGATCCCCAAGGGTGGTAAGACCAAAAGCCTTCGCAAGATTTATGGCGTTTTGGACGCCGACCAAATACAGAACCTTGATTGCGGGGATGTTGATGGACTGCGCAAGCGCAGTCTCAAATGTCATTGGTCCACGGAACGCCTCGTCGTAGTTTTGTGGGGCGTAGCAAGGAGACTTGTTGTTGGTGACTTCGTCTGGCCTGCAAGCAGTTGAAAATTGGGTCGGCGCGTCAAAGATAACCGTATTGCGAGTATATCCATTGAGTAGGGCGTGGGCGTACACAAATGGCTTCATGGTTGAGCCTGGTTGCCGAAGCGCAAGGGTGGCGTTGTACTGCCCATCAATCTCGGTATCGAAAAAGTCGCGCGAGCCCACCATAGCAAGGATTTGGCCCGACGAAGGGTCAAGGGCGACGAGAGATGCGTTTGAAGCTTTAAATTTCTTCACATTCTCTAGCGCATACTCGCTTACAATCTTCTCCGCCTCCGTCTCAAGCTCAACATCAAGCGTCGTGGTCACCTTAATACCAGTCGTGAGCGCGGAGATTCCATACTTTTCTTCCAGATAGTTGAGAATATAGAAAACAAAGTGCGGTGCAACAATAGTATTTTGTGTTCCTGGTGCAAACGTAACCTCTTCTTTTGCTGCCGCTCCGTACTCTTCTGAAGTTAGGAAGCCAAGCTCTTTCATTCGCTGCAAGACCACATTTTTTCGCTCCTCAAGCCTGTCTCGGTGAGAGCCGTACGGTGAATAGTATGTTGGCGCAGGAAGCATCGCCGCCAAATATGCCGACTGGGCGGTGGAGAGATCTTTTGCGGAAACTCGGAAATACACTTCGCTTGCGGCTTCTATGCCGTAGAGGGTTCCTCCATACGGTACGGTGTTCAAATAGGCCTCAAGAATTTGGTTTTTGGTATACACCTGCTCAAGCTTCATCGCGAGCACCCACTCCTGGATCTTACGGATGACACTTTTCCGGTTCGTCAGCAGGGTGTTTTTAACCACCTGTTGCGTAATGGTTGAGCCGCCCTGGGAGAGTGAGCCCCCAAGGACGTCGGCGAGCATTGCGCGAATGATTGAGGTGATGCGAATACCCCCATGCTTATAAAAACTAGAGTCCTCAATCGCAATCGTTGCATTAATCGCCTGCTCCGAAATGTGCGCAAGAGGAACCACCTCACGGCGTGCGTCTCGATTGTAGTCATAGAGAAGAACTTGGCCGGTGCGATCATAAATCTTGGTGGACTGTTGTATTTCACGCGAGGCAAAGGTTTCAATGGCGGGGGTTGGGGCAAAGGCAACCGCAAGAAGCACTCCTCCCACAATCAGAAACCCGAGGCCTGCGAGTGCCATAAAGGCAAATAGCACGTCGTGCTTTACGTGCGGGCGCCTACCTAAGGCCCATCGACGGGTTTTTTTGAGAAAAGCTTTTACGGAGCGCATCATGGGCATGACGGGAATGCTAACACGGGCGCGAAGGTTTTAAGACCTTCGCGCCCGTGCGAGCGATGTAAGAAGAGAGCTAATTCTCCTCTTCTTCCTCTCCTATCTCGACTTCATCCTCTTCTTCCTCAGGATCCCCGCTCATCTCTGCGAGAGCCCCGTCCTTTTCTTCCTCGTCTCGTTCTTTGTGCCAGTCCATATCCAATGGATTTGTACTATAAAGAGTTTGAATAATCAGTGAACGACTCTATTTGAACAAAATCCGCATTTTATGCAAGCCCTCCGCTCGCAGTCTGTGGACAGTGGAGATTATGTAAAGGAAATACGGGACGCGAGGGCGGCAATACCAAGCGCTATTGCATCAAGTTCATCATCACGCCGGCGAGGTTTTGGGGGAAGCAAGAGAAGTTTGGGAATCATCTGTGCCATCGCTTTTTTGTCCGCTGCGCCGTAGCCAGTCACCGCAAGCTTCACCTGCTGAGGGGAATACTCCGCGACCGGAATTTTGGCTTTTCCTGCCGCGGCAAGGATTGCCCCGCGCGCCTCGGCAACCCCGATTGCCGTTTTCTTATTGGTACTAAAAAAAAGAGTTTCAAGCGCAAGAATGTTCGGTTTGTAGGTGGCGAGGGCTTTTTCAATTTCGGAAAATACATGCGCAAGGCGCACTTCACGCGCCCCCTTGGGCGGTTCTATGCACGCGCTCCACACATGTGTCGGCCGCGAAGGGTCGCCCTCAATGACCGCAATGCCGAGGCGGTCAAAGCCGGGATCAATCGCGAGTATTCTCATATCCTTTTGCGTTCGTATACACCGTTTGCACATCCTCGTGTTCGTCGAGAATTGAAAGAACCTCACCGAGCCGAGCCTCGTCTTCGCCCCCAACCTCAACGAGCGGCTCATTTGGAACATACGAGCCATCAGGTGATTTTTTAAATGCCCAGCTTGCAGCTCCTGGAGCCCCAAGCTCGAGGCCGTTTTCGGAAAGCAGATGTTTTATTTCCTGCGTCGTACGGTTTTTGCTGTCGGTCAAAGCGTCAATGATAATAGCCGCTCCACCAGGTCCATATGCTTCGTACGCCACCTGTTCTAGAGCACCCGCGTCTTTGGAAGTTCCTTTTGCTATGGCGCGTTCAATATTGTCTTTCGGCATATTTGCCGCTTTCGCGCGCGCGATAACTGCTGAGAGATTTGGGGCCGAGAGATTCCCCGCAGCCTTCTTCGCCTCAAGGGCAATAAGACGCGCAAAACGGGAAAATACACGCGACCTTACGCCGTCGGTTACTGCTTTCTGTCTCTTAATTTGTGCCCATTTTGAATGCCCGGCCATGCGTGTGAAATCAAAATACTCCTACAGCCCCCTTTAAATACGCACGACCTTTTGAGGTCAAGATGCGGCCGCGAGAGGAGCGCTCAATGAAGCCGAGGCGAAGGAGATACGGCTCGTATACATGCTCCATCGTGTCAGGGTCTTCGTGAATAGCGGCCGCAAGGGCTCGCACGCCGGCGGGTCCGCCACGGAAGCTCATCTCAAGCGTTTCAAGGTAGCGGCGATCGTCTTTCGTAAGACCAAACGCATCGATGCCAAACAATTCGCACGCCTCATCGCACAGGGGGCCCGAAAGTTTTTTCTCATGCACCTGCCCATAATCGCGAACCCGCTTCAAGAGCGCGTTTGCAACGCGCGGCGTGGCACGGCTACGGGACGCAACCTTTTCAACCACTTCGGAAGGCGCATCAAGACCAAGCACGCGCGCGGAGCGCTTAATAATTTGTTTAATATCTCCATCCTCGTAAAAATCCAGCTGGTACACGCCGCCACCGAAGCGAGAGCGAAGCGGAGCGGAGAGACGCGCGACACGCGTCGTCGCTCCAACGAGCGTGAAAGAGGGAAGAGAGAGTTCCACCGTGCGCGCCGAGGGACCCTTACCAAGCACAATATCTAAAGTGCCTGATTCAAGTGCGGGGTAGAGGAGCTCTTCTATTTTTGGCGAGAGCTGGTGAATTTCATCAATAAAAAGTACCGTCCCTGGTTCAAGATTGGTCAAAATGGCGGCGAGGTCCGCTGCGCGCTCTATTGCAACACCCGAAGTGCTCTTGAGTGGTGCGCCAAGCGCCTCTGCGATGAGGTGGGCGAGCGTGGTTTTTCCAACACCTGGTGGTCCATAAAAAAGAAGATGCTCGGGCATGTCGCCGCGCTTCTTGGCGGCATCAAGCACGACACGAACATTCGCCTTCACCTGCCCTTGGCCGACATAGTCGTCCCAGGAAGAGGGCCGAAGTGCGGAATCAAGTGAGAGCGCACCACCCACAACCTCCGTGATAGACGGCTCCGCCGCCTCGGAAGTCTTCAGTGTGGGCTTGGAGGGACTTGACATAAAATACAGCTATGCTAGCATTGTAGCACACCCGCAGACGGGTTTTTCTTTTTCATCGCGCGCATACTCCTCTAGGCAAGGCTTGACGGCTTCGGGCGCCTCCCCAAGGTTTTTCTGGTGCCACACTCCGGTGTGGAGTGCTGGAACTTTCCTCAGGTGTTTCGTTCACCCTCTCTTTATTGCGAGGACCGTCTAGAGGAGCATGCGTACGATGAACCATATTTAAGTAAGCTTTCTCCCGGCGCTCACCTCACAAAAACAAAAGAAGATTTTTGTTGCCTCGGACTCGCTTGGTAGTAAAAACAGCCCCGACGTATGTCGGGGCTGTTTTTAGTGACCCTACACTCGGGGCAAATCAACCATGCGCGCCACCTCCTCAAGAGAAGTTACTCCGGTGAGCGCTTTTATGATGCCGTCTTGCGCCATCGTGAGATAGCCCTGCTTCACCACCCTTGCGGCAATTTCATTCTCAGAAGGATTCCCACGAAGAAAGGCGGCGAGCTCGTCGTCCATAAAAATAGCTTCGTAAAGCCCAATTCGTCCTTTGTATCCAGTTTCCTCTTCACTTTCTGGCGCAGGGTCCCATACTGTGTCGCGGTTGTCGGGGATAAGACTTTTGTCAGCAACGGGTGAGAGTACGCGCTCAACCATTCGTTTCTCCGCGTCCGTAAGCTTACGTGACTTTCGTTTTTCCGGATGCAGTTTTCGAATGAGACGTTGCGCCATGGAGACCGTAATCGCGGAACCAAATGATTTGGGGTCAGCACCAAGGTCAGCAAGGCGGGGAAAGGTGCCGGCCGCATTGTTGGTGTGAAGTGTTGAGAAAACAAAGTGGCCGGTGAGTGCGGCTTCAATAGCGATGCCGGCAGTGTCTCCATCGCGAATTTCACCGACCATGATCACATCTGGGTCTTGGCGCACGATGGAGCGAAGCCCGTCGGCAAAGGTGTATTTTTTTGCATCAACTTGCGTTTGCACAATGCCGTCCAAATGGTATTCAACCGGGTCTTCAATCGTAATAATTTTTATATCCGGCGTATGGATTTCGCGAAGGAAAGAGTAGAGAGTTGTTGTTTTGCCGCTTCCGGTTGGGCCTGTCGTGAGCAACATGCCGTTTGAGTGGCGGATTTCTGTCTCAAGCCGCGCGAGGAGTTTTGGATGGATGCCGAGCTCTTTAATTGATACCTGTATTGAGGCGGGATCAAGAAGGCGAAACACGAGAGCCTCGCCATTTGACCCCGGAATGAATGAGGCGCGCACATCAATCTCAACATCACCCTTATTGATGCTGAAGCGGCCGTCTTGTGCGCGGTTTGTTATGTTCAACTTCGCTCCCGATAAAAGCTTGAGTCGCGAATTAATTTGGTGATGGAGTGTGGGGTCAAAAGAGAACACATCAGTCAGAAGGCCATCCAAACGAATGCGGAGGCGGACGCTCCTTTCTTCGGGCTCAAAGTGTATATCGGATGCTTTGAGGGCGAATGCTCCTGCAAAAATTGCTTCAAGAACGCGCGACACCCTATCAAGCGATTTTAAAGCCGCGGCCGCTTCAAGTGCTTTGCGCATGGCCGCAAGCGAGGAGGTCGTTTTCGCGAGCTCTGCGATAGCGGCAGGAGCGAACTCCAGCACGCCCGCTTTTGTCTCGGTCGCAAACGAAAGGTCGCTGTAGCGCGCAAACGCTTTTTCAAGACTGCGTTTTGAAACCAAGAATTGTTTTATGAGAAAACCGCGCTTTTGGAGCGCTTCAAGAACACTTGAGAGCGCAGGATTGTTTGGGTTTCTAACCGCAAGAGAGAGATGTTTTGCGATTCGGCCAAATGCAACAACCTCTGCTTCACGCGCATCTTGCTCGGGGATGGTTCGAAGTGCCTCGTTATCAATCGCAACCATTCCAAGGTCGGCATAGGAAAGGCCGTATTTCTCCGACAAAATCCGCGTAACGTCTTCTTCTTCACGCTCACGCATTTCGGAAAGCTGGCTGTCCTCACGCGCGGTATCAAAGGGCGAATCCATGTGAAGAAATAATAGCACTTCGCGGTCAGGACACGCTCGGAGTACAATACAGCCTAATGGAAAAAACCCTCCACACACTCAAAGAGTTTGAGGCGGAGGCGCAAGCGTTTGTGCGTTCTCTTCGCTCGCGAGCTTCAGGCGCAACACTCGTCACGCTCGCTGGAGAACTTGGGGCGGGAAAGACGGCGTTTACCAAAGCGGCAGCTTTGGCGCTTGGAGTGGAAGACACCGTGACGAGCCCCACCTTCGTACTTGAGAAAATATACGGACTCCCACAAACAGGTTTCTTCCGACGACTTGTTCACATTGACGCATATCGGCTTGAATCCGGAAAAGACCTAGCACCGCTCGCCTTTGAGGAGAGCATGAAAGATACAGGGAATCTCATATTTCTTGAGTGGCCCGAACGCGTCGAAGGTGCCCTTCCTCCACCCGCGGTGAAAATTTCTATACAACCCCTTTCTGATAATTCTCGGAAACTCACATATGTCACTCAAAACTAAAAACTCAAAACCAAAAACTCGCCTGGTGCTCCTTGACTCGCACGCAATAATTCATCGCGCATACCACGCGCTTCCGGACTTCACGTCTCCCACAGGTGAGCCAACAGGTGCCCTCTACGGACTCGTTTCCATGCTGCTTAAAATCATCGTGGACTTGAAGCCAAATTTTATTGCGGCGTGTTACGACCTTCCAAAGCCAACGATTCGACATGCCGCGTACGAAGGATACAAAGGTACACGCGTGAAAATAGATGACGCCCTTGTCACCCAACTCCAGTCTTCAAGAAAAGTGTTTGAGGCATTCAATATTCCTCTCTACGAGCGCGAAGGTTTTGAAGCGGACGACCTTCTTGGCACCATCGCGCATGAGATGAAAGAGCACAAGGATGTTGAGGTCATTATTGCTTCAGGCGACATGGACACTCTCCAGCTTGTTGATGACGATCGGGTCAAGGTCTACACGCTTAAAAAAGGTATCAACGACACGATTCTCTATGACGCAAAGGCTGTTCTCGCACGCTACGGCTTTCCCCCCGAGCTCATTCCGGACTGGAAGGGGCTACGCGGTGACCCCTCGGACAACATAAAAGGTGTTCCCGGTATCGGCGAAAAAACGGCGACCGAACTCATTACGAAATTCGGCACGATTGAAGAGATGTATAAGGTCCTCAAGAAAAACGAGGAAATGTTTCTTAAGAAAGGCATCAAGGCACGCATGATAGGACTCCTCAAAGAACACGAGGAAGACGCGCGCCTTTCAAAATCAATTGCCACGATACGACTTGATGCACCGATTGCCTTTGTGCTCGCGAAAAATTCCTGGCCGGACGGCACTGACATTAAAAAAGTGATCGCGCTCTTTGATGCGCTCGGGTTTCGCTCACTTAAAGAGCGAGCAAAAGCGGCATTTGGGGCAAAAGAAGAGGAAGGTGAGGAGGCCTTCGTTCCGGAGGCCGAGGAAATTATTGATCCCACGCGCCTCGCGGAAGCGAAAGTGATGCTCTGGCTCATTTCTTCGGAATTTACGAACCCTTCACGAGAAGACGTGCTCGCTTTTACGAAAAAAGAAAAGTTTGAAGACGCGTACGCAGTACTCCAAAAGAAACTTTCGGAACTTGGTCGCGTGGAGGAGGTGTACGAGAAAATAGAGAAACCCCTGATTCCCGTCGCACAAGCGATGCAGGAACACGGAGTGTTAATTGATACCGACATCTTCAGCACCCTAAAGGAGCGTTACCAAAAAGAGATTGGGGCTATTGAGGCGCGTATCTACAAACAGGCAGGACACGAATTTAATGTCAGTTCGCCAAAACAGCTCGGCACAGTTCTTTTTGATGAACTCCAGCTCAAGCCCGAACGTCAGAAGAAAACGGCGGGCGGTGACCGGTCAACCCGCGAGAGTGAGCTTGAAAAAATTCGCGACCAAAACCCGATCGTGAGCGATATTCTTGAATTTCGTGAAATACGAAAACTCCTTGGAACATACATAGAAAATATTCCGCCGCTTCTGGGTGGAGATAAGCGTCTTCATGCGGAGTTTCTCCAAACGGGCACCACGACCGGGCGCATGGCTTCTCAAAATCCGAATTTGCAGAACATCCCGATCCAATCGGAACGAGGACGCGCTATCCGTCACGCCTTTGTCGCGCCTAAGGGGTCCGTTCTTCTTGCACTCGACTACTCCCAAATAGAACTTCGCATTGCCGCCATTCTTTCAGGAGACGAAAAGCTTTGCGATATTTTCAGAAACGGAAGGGATGTCCACCGCGAGGTTGCCGCACACGTGTTTCATGTGGCGCCAGAAAAAGTTGACAGCGAAATGCGCCGCAAAGCAAAAGTGATTAACTTCGGCATTCTCTATGGTATGGGTGTTAACTCGCTACGCGCACAGCTTGGCACCACAACCGCAGAAGCCCACGCATTTTACGAAGAATATTTCGGTCAGTTTAAAGAGCTTGCGGAGTATTTGGAGCGCACCAAGGGTTTTGCAAGAAAAAACGGGTACACGGAGACACTTTTTGGTCGCCGCCGGCAATTTCCAGAAATGAAATCCGCACTTCCGTATGTGCGTGCTCAAGCGGAACGCATGGCTATCAACGCGCCTATTCAAGGGACTTCCGCAGATGTCATTAAGCTCGCAATGGTTCGTGTAGACGAGATGCTCCGTGCACAAAAAGCGGAAAAAGATGCGCACCTTCTTCTGTCGGTGCACGATGAATTGGTTTACGAAGTAAAAACTGAACGTCACATTGAGCTCGCGGCACGTATTAAAAGTATTATGGAATCAGTCGTCCCTGCCTCCGAAACAAACGGCGTCCCTATTACGGGAGAAATGAAAATGGGCCCAAACTGGGGCGACATGAAACCACTATGACCCGACCATGATTTATCTCTTTTACGGCTCCGATGTAGAAAAAGTGCGCGCGAAAGCGTTTGCGTGGGTCGCGGCTGCAAAAACAAAAGAGCCCAACCTTGCCTACGTGCGCCTCGCGAAAGAGGAGATAACTGAAAGCGTACTGGAAGAGGCGTCTGCGTCAGGGAGTCTTTTTGCAAAACGCACCCTCACCCTCATTGATGACCCGTTTGCCGTGTCAAAAAAAACCGACGAAGAGGGTGACGAGGAGGACCGATCAGACGCGACTGTACTTGAAGAGAAGCTTTCTATGCTTGTTGAGTCTGAAAATGTGATTGTCATTCTAGCTCCAAAACTTTCGCAAGCGAAAGCGAAGAAGCTTGCCGCAAAAGCCAAGATGGCATACGTGTTTGATAAAACAGGGGAGCGGGAAGAGGTGCGCGGTTTTAATGCTGGCCTTGTAAACGCACTTGGAACCCGCTCAAGCGAAAAACTTTGGATAGAAATTGTTCGTGCACTTCGTGCGGGGGAAGCCCCCGAAGCGCTCCATGGCCTGCTCCACTGGAAAGCGCGTGATCTGATGGAAAAGGGAAGCCGCGCTTACAAACCAAGCGAAGCACGAGCACTCTCTTTAGCGCTCATCAAACTTCTTCAAGACACTCGCCGAACGAGCACTGATCTTTCCGAGGCGCTTGAGCGTTTTGCGCTCTCTGTCTAAGCGGCCTTCCGAATATCTTCGTCGTTTGCGGCCGGCTGTGAATTTGGGTTTCGTTTTCTAAGGGCCTGCACAATTTTTTCTAACATTGCGGCCTCGGTTGGAGTCATTTTTTCTAGGTCGCCCACCTCTAGGCCTTCTACAGAAACAGGAGCATCTTCAGGTCCCGCTTTTGGTTTGTTGAATTTCTCGTTTTCAAATCCCATATTCATTAAATTAATTACCTTTAGTATACAACTTTTGTGCGCCCGGTAGGAATCGAACCAACGACCATCTCCTTAAAAGGGAGCTGCTCTACCGACTGAGCTACGGGCGCGAAGTGAGGCCAAGAGAACGTTAGTAATCTAGCATTCTCTTGCGCCGAACGCAGCGCTCGTATGCCTACTGCCAAGCGAGCGAGGCGAGCAGGAAAGTCTGCTTTCATGCTCGCGAGCGAGCGTAGGAAGAAAGCCTACTTACATACGGGCGCGTTGAGGTGTATTTCTACCACCTACCACCCACTTCCTACAACCTCGCTCGCTAGTACGCGAACGCGTCAACCGTTTTGCCCTCCTGATCAAGAAGTTTCACCACCTCATGTTTAGTTCGCCACAGGGTTGAGACACGCCCCAAATAAATACGCCACGTGTCTCCTTTAAAGTCGTCGTCGTTTTGATGTGCGGCTACACAGCCGTTGTAGTGGAGATAAGTGTCGATGAAGCGTACACACGCATCTGAAAGGTCCTCTGGTGGCCTGGTTATCACCTTACAGCGCGGAATATCATCAACGTACTCTATACAATCAACATCGCGAACATAGTCGGAACCATAGAAACTTTTAAGGTCATTTTCGGGAAGAGGACAAGAGTTTGGAAATGCAGGTGAAAATGCTTGGAAAGAGCCAAGGTATCCGATGCATTTGTTTTCACGGAACGAAACCCCAATTGGGGAGCGTCCCGTGATGATAAGTACACGGTCACCAGGGGAAAGCGCAATCGGATTTTGCCTGTTCACCACGCCAGACTGCGGCACTTCCGTGCCGTAAGGAATAACCGCGCCCGCTTTGGTTGCTTCGCTAAACAGTGTCCAACCGGAAATAGTGACCGGAGCGGGCGCGTTGCGAGAAAGTGACAACTGAACGTATTCTTGGGTTGATTTTAGGCCAGCGCCAGAGACATAGTGACTGAGGGATATGCTGCCTCGGTATGGTGAAGGAGCGCCAAACGAAACGCCCTCAAGCGTTTTCGCTTCCGGTACGTCTTGCTCACCGCTTGAAGAGAACCCCGAAGAGGAAGTACCGCCCGACCCGCCGACAGGCTTGGTTCCAAAGGTCGCACGTGGAAGTGAAAGGTAGGTCCCTCCGCCAAGTGCCCCCGGAAGAGCAAGTGTGGGACCGGTAAAAGAGATGGGGTGTGTCGGTCCTCCGGTCGCAATCCAAACAAGGAAGACGAGGAAAAAGAATCCGACGAAAAACCACGCGTCGTGCTGCATAGGAAGATAATACCAGGTTTGGATTCTTTATCGCGAAGGTTTCAACGTAGTTTGACAATGGTCACGAGAGGGAAGATAGTGCATCAGGCCACATGACCCTTACTTTGAGGAGGTGCGGTATGGCATCACGAAGAACTTCTGAAGAAATTGCACGCATACGTCCGGCATTCAATTCAAACGGAAAACCAGGAATCCTTGAAAGCATTGTCCGTACGGGGAGGGAAAGAAAGCAAAATGTCACGGTGGACGTGGAGAAACTCAGAAGCATCTACGGCGAACTTGGATGTGCCAGTGTGGTTCGGCTGATTGAATTTCTTGCGTCAGATAAAGGGGGAATTCAAGAGCTTGGAAGCGGGTCGATTGACCTGGCAGGCGCGACCCAAGAACCATTTTCCATTGAAGGCGCAATGAGTCTCCAGGAGCTTTACATCGGTAATCCGAGAACCAATCTTTCTCCGCTTCAGTGGCTTATGTACCTCGCAGAAGGTATTCAGGCGGTCGTTCCGGAGCAAAGAAAAGTTTTTGATGAGATTTGCAGAGATTTTCTGGCAATGCATGCCGCCGTGAGGAGTGGTACGGCAAAAGAAGTTGAATGGCAAGAACTCGAAGAATAGAAATCTTTCATCAAAGGCACTAAAGAGTCGTATGGCACCCCCAACGACTCTTTTTCTTTAGGCTACCCGAGCGAGTTTCTCAAGCTCTTCTCGTGCAACGCGCGCATCGCTCCACGGCGTTTTCTTGCCACGCGCTTCCATAATGAATGGGTCGGTTCCTTTGCCGGTGATGAGCACTGCATCTCCTTTTTGCGCGGCGCGTAGCGCCGCGCAAATTGCTTCACGCCTATCCATAATGATCTGTGGCTTTCGTTTCATGCCGGCCGCCATTTCTTCCACAATACTTCGTGGGTTCTCGTCATAGGGATCTTCATTCGTCAGAATCACCTCTGCACACTGCTCATCTGCGATGCGACCCATTTCAGGACGCTTCCATTTATCGCGTCCGCCCCCCGTATTTCCAAGCACGCAAATTTTCCGCACGGGGTATGCCGCGTAGAGCGCGGCAAGAGAGTCGGGGGTGTGTGCGTAGTCCACAACGACCTCAAAATCTTGGCCGGCTTCAATGCGTTCTGTGCGCCCTGGAATACGTGTGAGCGAAGCAAGTGCGTCACGAATTTTTTCAAGCGAGACGCCAAGAAAGTGTGCAGTCTTAATAACCGCAAGCGCGTTCATAACGCTGAAACTGCCGGGCAGGTGAAGCGAAAAGCGCACATCCCCGTACGCAAATGAGGCAGTACCGGGCCCGAGCGCTACTTCTTTGGCATCGCCATACAAAAACGGAATTTTCTCTTCTACCGGAAGCGCAAGAAAAGGAATGCTGTGGAGGTTGTCGGCGTTCGCAATAACTGCACGGGGCCGCTTTGGTGAACGCACGAGCGCTTTGCCTATCGCAAGTTTCGCCTTAGCGTATTTTTCAAATGAGCCGTGTGACTCAATGTGTTCTTTCTGAAGATTCGTAAACACCAGTGCATTCAAAAAGAGAAAGAGGTGACGGTGCTGGAGCACGGCCTCGGAAGTAATCTCAATCACCGCGTGTGTTGCACCTTTCTGTACCGCCTCCGCAAGGAATTTTTGAATAAAAAAGCGGCCGGGCAAAGTCATCTTGTACAAATTCGGGCGCGATTCATTTCCTATCGCAAAACGAATAGTTCCCGCCACTGCCGTTGGGTGTCCAGCATGGGTAAGCGCTGAGTACAGCATCTCGGTTACCGAAGATTTTCCTTTGGTGCCCGTAACACCGATGACAGTGAGTTTTTTAGCAGGAAATCCGTACCACAGTGCAGAACCAAGTGCCCAGGCAAAGTGATAGGGCGAGAGAATTGTTCTGTACAAGCGGCGGATCATGAGCGACTTCCCGATAGCGCGGCGCGAAGCCGAGCTTCTTTTCCAGACACCCCTTCGGGGATACTCGAGAGTGCACCTCGCGCTTCGCGCTCGGTATAGCCGAGTGCGACGAGCGTATCAAATACTTCAGCATCACCCCCGTCACCCGCGTCTTTTTTTGCCGCAAGCTTTTCTGAAAGCTCCACTGCTATTTTTTCCGCAGATTTCTTGCCGAGTCCCGCCACGCGGGTGAGGTAGACAATGTCACGTCTCGCGATAGCGCTCTCAAGCCCTTCGCGCGGAGAACGCTTCAAAAGTGCAAGCGCGGTCTTTGGTCCCACACCAGATACGGTAAGTGTAAGTTCAAAAAAGTCCCTGTCGGCGGGGTCAGAAAAACCATAGAGCTCAAGCCCGTCTTGCTTTACCGCGAGATGGGTAGAAAGAGCTGCAGTTTTGCCTTCGCTAAATGCATCAGGCGTTGGCGTGCGCACCTCAATCCCAAAACCAGCCACATCAACAACGATGCTTCCGAGCCCTTTGTGAAGCACCTTTCCGGAAACGGAGCGAATCATAAACTCATCATACAGCGTGGAGGAGGTTGAGGGAAAACTTGCGTATGCAGGACAAATACTTTAGGATGCGGCGACATGGCAATCACCAGTTCAGCAAAGAAAGCCTACCGCGCGTCCCTCCGGAAGCGCGTTTTCAATGCACGCCGCTCCGACGCGCTTAAGGATGCAACGAAGGCGTTTATGAAGACACTTGTTGCAAAGCAGCCAAAAGAAGCAGAGAAACTTCTTTCTGCTGCGTACCAGGCGATAGACAAGGCTGCGAAGAACGGTCTCATAAAAAAGAATACGGCGGCCCGCAAGAAGGCACGCCTCGCAAAAGCAGTCGCTAAGTTGAAAGCGTAAGGCACCAAAACAAAAACCGGCGTAAGCCGGTTTTTTGGTGCCCAGGAGAGGATCGCTTCGCATCTCTTCCCCTACGGGGACGGTACGGGTCTCGCATTCGGCTTCGCTTGAATACAAGCTCGCGCTCATACGCTCGACCGCTTTCGAGTCCTCTCACGCGAAGCAAGCAGTTGCTTCGCTCTGGGCACAACGTAAAAACACCCTTTCGGGTGCCTTTATTTTCGTTGTGCCCAGGAGAGGACTCGAACCTCCATGCCCATTACAGGCGCTACCACCTCAAGGTAGTACGTCTACCAATTTCGCCACCTGGGCAGGTTCGGGAACTATAAACGAAAACCCGCCGACCGCAAAGCCTGACCACACTTCTGCAGTGTGACAGGCAAAGCGGTCGGCGGGTTCGTATTGAAACTTATGCAGCTGCGGGGACCTCTTCTTTCTTTTCCTCCGCTGGAGCTTCAACGGTAACGTCTGTGTTAAGAACGGTCGCTACGGAACGAGTATTACGGAGCTGGCGCTTCACCTCCTTCGCCGCCTTCTCACGGATGAAGTAAAGCTTTGCGCGGCGAACTTTTGAGCGACGTACGATTTCAATCGCGTCTATCATGGGGGAGTAGAGGGGGAAGATTTTCTCCACGCCAACGCCCGAGAGGGTGGTGCGGACCGTAAACATAGCTCCTGGCTCTGTGCCGTGTTTCACCGCAAGTACGAGACCCTCAAAATTTTGTTTGCGGACGTTTTTCACCGTCTTCTCTTTCTTATCGGTGCCCTTGCCCTTTTTGAGCTCAACGATGTTTTGTATGACGCGCACAGTATCACCCGCACGAATACCAAGTTTCGCGCGCCCCGCACTGTTTACCGGAGAAATGACTGTATGCATTGCCCGCGCACTCTACCACAGCCGCTTTTTGAACGCAAAACGACTCGTTTTTGGCTGTTACGGGGCGCGCAGGAAACCATCGGTATTTGGGAATTTTAGAAATGCAGAGGCGAGGTCAGGCGGAATGGGGGCAACCACTTCTTTCCGGCCTCCTGCCTGAACAGGCAAATCAAGCGCATACGCATGAAGTCCAAGTCGTTTAAAACCCAAATCACATGCACGGTTTGGTGCATAGAGTTTGTCGCATACTACAGGATGATGGATGGCCTTGAGATGCACACGGATTTGATGCGTGCGCCCTGTTTCTGGCTGCAAACGAAAGAGAGTGTGCGTGCCGATGTCGCTCACGACCTCATACTGCGTGAGTGCGTTTCGGAGCGTTCCACCCGCGCCAGGCTGTGCCGAACGGAGCCGGAAGTCTCTTTGCGATCGTCCAATATCAAAATTGATAACTCCTCTCTTTTGTTTCGGCACACCATACGCAAACGCAAGATAGGTCTTTTTCACCGCGCGACTTTCAAATGCCTGTTTTAAAAACGTATATGTGGCTGCGTTTTTCGCAAGCACGAGCGCGCCCGAAGTATCGGTGTCCAGGCGATGCACGACGCCAGGACGGGGAATAACTTCCCCTGCAGGTGTGGTTATAGGTTCACCGACCGCTCCCGACTCCGGGTATTTTTTTAAAAACCAGTCCGAAACAGTTTCTGCTTTGGTGCGGCCGTCGGGGTGTGTCATCACGCCGACCGGCTTTCCTATAACTACTAAATCAGTATCCTCGTAGAGGATGGGGAGTTCCATAAGGCACACAGTATCACTTTCCGTGCCGACGTTCGCGTGATGCGTACTCCGCTAAGATCTGACCAAACTCTTCTTTTGAAAGCGCGGGCCACTTGGTGTCGATGAATGCAAGCTCGCTGTACGCGGCCTGGTACATAAGAAAATTGGAAAGTCGCTTCTCGCCACCCGTACGGATGATGAGATCTGGGTCCGGCAAATCACTGCTCCAGAGCGCTTTACGAAGGCTTTCTTCGGTAACCGTTTCCATGCCTTGCACCAAAAGGTTATTCACCGCCGCGACAATTTCACCACGACCTCCATACGAAAGACAGAGCACAACAGTTCCGTGCTTCGCCTTTTTCGTTTCTTCTTCAAGTTTTAGAGCCTCTGTACGAAGTGGTTCAGCAAGTCGCGAAAGGTCCCCAATAAAACGAATACGAATATCCTCCGCTTGCAATTCTTTTAACTCACTCTGAATCGTTTTTGCAAAAAGCTGCATGAGATACGAAACCTCTTCGGGCGGGCGGTTCCAGTTTTCCGTGGAGAACGCATAAAAGAAAACTGTTTTTACTCCCGCATCAAAACCCCAGTGCGCAACCTCCTTAAGTTTCGCAAGTCCAGCACGATGTCCTTCAAGACTCGGCAAACTCTGCTCTTTTGCCCACCGACGGTTCCCGTCCATGATGATGCCGATACACGAAGGCACATTTGGCTTATCCATATACGATAGCGAATGATTTGTACGTACCAGTTGCGGGGTACCAAGAAACCGAAACACTCTCTACTTTCGCAAGAAGCGGTCCCGAGCGCAGTTTTTCTTTAAATGCCTGGAGAATGTCTCGTGGCCCTTCAGCAACAACCCGCACTGATCCGTCAGGAAGGTTTTTTACCTCGCCCACAAGCTTCAAACCACGTGCTTTACGGCAGGCAAAATCCCGGTACATAACCATCTGCACGCGACCACTCACCATCGCTTCAATACGTTCGTTCATGTATAGATAAGAACTAACGATAGCCGAATTCGGTTTCTTGCGCTATCGTCATGGGTGTTCGGGTTAGAGTGTAGAAATGCGCGGTTAGCTCAGTTGGTGGAGGCTGTACCCAGCCATTTACGTTTCCTCCGAAGGAGTTAGAGTGCAAAAGGTCGGTTAGCTCAGTTGGTGGAGGCTGTACCCAGCCATTTACGTTTCCTCCGAAGGAGTCGTTTTCCACACAAGCGCGGTTAGCTCAGTTGGTAGAGCAACTCATTTACACTGAGAAGGTCGGGGGTTCAAGTCCCTCACCGCGCACAAAAACAAAGAAGCTGGACGCGAGAGCGTTCGGCGACTATTGTTTTGTAGTAGCGGTGAGGGACTTGAAAGCGAGTACGGGTATCTGTCGAGCACGACAGGTCGTGCGAGCAGGGTCGAGAAATTCTTACGAGCGACGGCGAGTAAAAATGTTCTTGGCCAAGCCCTCACCGCGCACAGCTGGCAAAGGCAAGTGATGCGAGCCCAGGGGCACGTGGCGAAACTGGCAGACGCGCTGCGTTCAGGTCGCAGTTCCCGCAAGGGATTGGAGGTTCAAATCCTCTCGTGCCCACTCGATTTTGTGCTCTCGGCCAGAATCGAACTGGCATCAGCCCCTTCGGAGGGGGCTATCCTATCCGTTGAACGACGAGAGCGAAGTGAGGTCAGGAACATGATGCATTTAATTCATGTTCGTGCGCCGAACGAACTCTCGTATGCCTACATACGAGAGCGAAACGATTTCAATATACACTTTGCCGGTCTTTTGTGGTCACAAATAATTTGCTCGCTGTCGCTCGCAAATTTTCGCGACCACGCGCTCGCGGTTTGCCTGCTAGCAAAACATCGCTGCGGCCGGCACAAAATTCGCCTCGCTCTTTTGTGCCCCCGGTAGGAATCGAACCTACATTACAAACTCCGCAAGCTTGCGTCCTATCCATTGAACGACGGGGGCGTCGCCTTGAATGTATATGGAAATGCGCGAAAAAGAAAGCGCTTAGAAGCCGAGCCACGCAGCAACGAGATCAGGAAGTGTGTGTTTATGTTCGTCTTCACGCACACGTTCAAGAAAGAGGGCATATACCCGATCAGCGTCCACGTCCTCAAGCGGTATCACCAAATGCGGTGCAAACAGACTTTCAGTTTTTACTGAAAGAAGGGGAGGAGATGTGCCCTCAATGTCTTCAAGAACGGTGAAAGAAATCATGCGTTCAAACAAGTGAAGGTCTCCGCCGATAGCAAGTCCTTCGTGGGAGATTTCAAACCGGTGGGTTGGCGGATGCTTCATTGCACGAATGACAATGGCGGCCCCCGCAACCAAAATAAGAAGAGCAAGAAGAAAATTTCCGAACAGGATGCTCGCGATAACGCTTGCGGCGGCAAGAATACCAAGTGCCCAGTACCAGTCGGCGCTTTTAGGTTCGTGCTCGTATTCTTTTCCCTCCCACGCAAATAAGATCTCGCGAGCCATTGCATAAACTATACCATCGGAGCACCGCCCCTATCTTCTGTGAATGTGTGCAAGCGGAGGGGGCGAGACCGCGATTACGCTTTCCGAAACTTACAGTTTCAGTACACCTTGCGGGCTTTCTCTTCGTGCAAAAGCACTTGATAAAGCGCTCGCAAGGTCTTCGAATTTCGCACATCCTGCTCCCAGCAGGACTCACCTCCGCTTTCGCGGACTCAAGCGGAGGGGGCGAGATTCGAACTCGCGGTACCTTGCGGTACTCCGGTTTTCAAGACCGGTGCACTAAACCACTATGCGACCCCTCCCTGTACTCAAGAAGTAAGCTACCATAGTCGCATGCGATATCTAGGGATTGACTATGGAAGCCACAAAATCGGACTCGCGCTTTCAGACGACGTGGGAACGATGGGATTCCCCCACAACATACTTCAAAACACGCCGCGTCTTCTTGACGACATCCTTTTGCTCATAAAAAAAGAAAAAATAGGAGGAGTGGTGATTGGTGAATCAAGAGATTTTTCAGGAAAAGAAAATTCTATTTTTGCCGATGCCCACACACTCGGCGTACGCATCGCAAAAGATGCGGGAGTGCCTGTTTTTTACGAACCAGAAGTACTTACGAGCGCTGAGGCTCGCCGCACTCACGTGCGCGAGGAAAAATCGCGCGCACCAAAATCACACACTCCCATTGACGACAGCGCAGCGGCCCTTATCCTTACGAGTTATCTCTCACGTACCCACCATGGATAACAAGCCACGCATTTCAATTGATGAGTTCGGAAAAATAGAGGTGCGCGTGGGAACCGTAAGAAGTGCGGAGCGCGTTCCTGAAACAGAAAAGCTTTTGCGGCTCATGGTGGATTTTGGCGAGCTAACTGGTCCGCGACAGATTGTTTCTGGTATAGCGGCATACGTTCCAGACCCCTCCTCACTCGTCGGACGCCAGTTGGCATTTGTGACAAACCTTGAGCCACGCGTTATCCGAGGCCTTGAATCAAATGGAATGCTCTTTGCCGTTGGGGAAGGAGAGACGTTCGCCTTTTTGGCCCCAAGTAAGGAGGTACCGCCCGGAACGAGTGCTCACTAATACCCAAATACAAGTACAGCCACGTCTTCAACAACAGACGCATCCTGTATACTTTTCTCCATGCTCCTTGGTCTTCGTCACAAACTTGCCTCTGCTTTTGCACCCCCGCACTATCTTTCTCCCCCCGCGGTTGGCGTTGACCTCTCTGCAAGCGGCATAAAAATTGCCGTGCTGAAAGAAACCACACACGGCCTCATACTTGCTTCGCACGCGGACGTACGTCTCCCCGCAGGTGCCTTTGCTGAGGGAGACTTTGTGGACCGAGAATCAATTGTCCGACTCCTTTCCTCGCTCGCAAAAGAGCATCGTTTCCGGATGGCAAACATAAGTCTTCCGGAAACCAAATCATATTTATTTGAAATGAGCGTTCCCGGTGTCACCAAAGATGATTGGCGAACCGCTATCGAACCACATTTGGACGAGCTCATCCCGCTTCCTCCCACGGAGACAGACTTTGACATTGTTCCTATCGGTGAGGCAGCAAACAGTGAGGTGCGCGTTGTTGGGGTTGGGTATGCGAGGAGAGTTGTAGAAGAGGCGCTGGCGACGTTTGATGAGGCACATATTTCCGCGCAAGCACTTGAAGCGGAAATGTTCGCGGCAGCGCGTGCGGTCCTTCCTCACGGCGATACTTCTACCGTGATGATTGTTGATGTGGGACGCACCACCATCAAAATTGCCATTGTGGCAAACCGTATTCCTCGCTTTACGACAACGGTCGGATTTGGAGGTCATGCCCTTACCCTTGCCGTGCAAAAACATTTTGGTGTCACCGAAGAAGAGGCACGACGCGTCAAGGCTGACCGCGGCATTGTATCTACCCCGGGAAACGAGGAATACATCGCCGCCATGTTCTCCACCATTTCGGCGATTAAAGATGAGATTGCCACACGACTTCACTATTGGCAGGGCAAAGCGGGAGAGGGGAGCGCGAACCAACCCATAACACGCGTTATCCTCACCGGAGGAAATGTCTCAATTCGTGGTTTTCCGGAATATCTAGAAGGGGTTCTTCGAACCCCGGTTGCGATAGGTGATGTATTTACCAATCTTGCATCCCGCAACACATGGCTCCCGCCGCTTGAATGTAACGAATCGCTTGCGTATGCAACCGCAATCGGCCTTGCTCTACGAGAATATGTATCCTGAACTCACCAACGTGCTCCCAAAAGATCGCTTGAAATCGCTTCGACGCGACTACTTCATCCGTTTGAGCATTGTGGGGCTAAGTTTGGTGACGGTACTCGTGGGTAGTACGGGCGTACTTCTTCTGCCTACCTATGTGTACCTCAAGGCAGAGACGAATGCGCGCGAAGCACAACTTTTGGCACTTGAATCAGCTCTTGCGTCAGGGGATGAGGCGATGCTTGAGGCGCGCATTACCACGCTCACGAAACAGTCCACACGGCTCGCCTCGCTCAAGAACGGCGAAACAGCGAGCGCCTACCTTCTTAAGGCGCTCGCCGTTCCCCGCCCAGGCATAAAGATTTCAGGGTTTTCATTTGCACCCACAGAAAAGGAGCGACCAAGCACGCTCCTTATAAGCGGAGTTGCCGATACGAGGGACAACCTGCGTGCATATCAACTTGCAATCACCGCCGCTCCTTTTGTGAAGAGCGCGGATCTACCGATTTCTTCCTACGCAAAAAACAGTGATATTAGTTTTTCGATCATGCTCGCTCTAAAACCACTCCCATGAGCTCTCCTTTTACCCGACTCTCCGTCGCGCTCGTAATCCTTGGGATTGTCCTTGGAGGATATGGTGTGTGGTACCGCGCGGTTTCAAAGCAGAGCGAACGTGCTGTGGAACTCGCGCTTCAGATTGATGAAAAGACGGCGGCTCGAAGCAGAACGACTGCGCTTCGCGCAGCTCTCGGCCAGCTCGCGAGTGATGAAGCGCTTGTCAGAAAATATTTTGTTTCGAGCGATACGGTCGTCGCCTTTTTGGAAGAGCTTCAAAAAAATGGCACAAACTCAGGAGCTCTCGTAGAGGTCCTTTCGGTATCTACGGAGAACGACGACAAACAGGCAACTCTCCGGGTCGTGCTCGGGGTTGAGGGGAGCTTCAGCGCGGTCATGAATACGGTTGGGCGTATTGAATATGCCCCGTATGATCTTTCGGTACGGGCGCTCTCCGTGCAGAGCGGTAAGGGTGAAGAAGTGGAGAATCGAAAGTGGAACGCAAGCATGACCATCTCCATAGGCTCAATTTCTGCCACCTCCACCAAGGCAGCCACAGAAACAAAACCGCTATGAAAATACCTTTCAATCGCGCGCAATTTCAGTTTAATTACGGAGAACGTCTGCAACCTGCCCGCGATTGGTTCATACTGCTCGTTCTCACGGCACTCGTTTTTTCACTGAGTGCCGTGTGGAGTATCTGGCTCTTTGGACGCGTGGCAAATGGCGACCTGCTTACGACAGCGACCACAACGACCCCCTCTGTCTTCAGCAAAGAATCTCTGGATGCAGTTCAAGAAGTCTTTACAGAGCGAGAAGCGGAAGAAACGAAATACGCAACGGGAGAGTACTCCTTCATCGATCCAATGAAATAAACTAAGGTTAGAATTAAGTGCTATAATCCACATATGCCGTATAAAAACCGGTCCGATTTATACGAGGCACAAAAAAGACATCGGATAAAAATCCGTTTCAAAATGCTTGAATTTCTTCTCGCGAAGAAATGTATTGATTGCGGGGAGAAAGATCCTATAGTATTGGACTTTGATCATAGGGATCCGAAGACAAAACTTAAGAATGTAGCAAGAATGCTTTCGGGGCACTGGTCTTGGGAATCGGTGTACAAAGAGATAGAAAAATGCGACATTCGATGTGCAAACTGTCACAGGAGAAAGTCGTATAAACAGTTTGGCCATTGGGGCAAAACTAAAGCTCCCGTAGTTTAATGGATAAAACTCCGGACTTCTAAGCCGGCTATGGGGGTTCGATTCCCTCCGGGAGCACAAACGCCAAATGTTATGCTTAACGTATTATCAACCTCACAAAAGTTATATGTCATTTGAGGTAAATTTTGTTGCGGTTTTTGTGGCCACGGTCGCAGCATTTATGGTTGGTGCTCTGTGGTATGGCCCGTTGTTTGGTAAGCAGTGGAAAGTGCTCATGGGTTTTAGTGATGAGACTATGAAAAGTATGAGTATGACCATGACCAAAGCGATGTCAGGTGGTTTTGTCGCCACACTCATTCTCGTCTTCGTACTTGCAAACTTCATGCGTGCGCTACAGGTGTTCACTCTTGATATGGCGTTCGCGCTCGCGTTTTGGATTTGGCTTGGCTTCGTGGCAACCATCATGAGCAATTCTATGTGGTATGAAAATCGGCCGATGAAGTTGTATATCATTAATGCATCGCATTACTTCGTAGCACTTATGGTTGCCGCAGCAGTACTCGCCTGGTGGCCGTTCTGACGAGAGGGAACTGAAGCATGCTCTACACGGGAAAAGGAGACGGGGGAACCACGAAAGTATTTGGCTGTGACCAACAGCGTATTTCAAAGGCGTCGGAACTCCCGGAAGCGCTCGGGTGTCTGGACGAGCTCAACTCGTTCCTCGGACTTGTCCGGACTCGCGCACAGAATCTAACGACTGTGGTGTGGTGGGGCATTCTTCATGCACCGGATTATGTGGTCCCTGGAACAGGAGGAGCTCAAACACTTACTGAAGTACTGAGAGACGTCCAGGAAACGCTTTTTATCGTGCAAGCTGAAGTAGCAGGAGCCGAAAAACGTGTTGGAAAAGAAAAACTGAACACCGTTGAAAACATCATTCACGCGATCGAGGCGGAAATTCCGCCGCTTAAGGGATTCTCAATTGCCGGTGGGACCGAGCTCTCAGCACTTTTGGATAACGCTCGGACGCTCGCACGTCGCGCAGAGCGCCGTGTCATTGCGGTCGTAGACACAGGCGCGCGTACCCTCGCGCCAGAGACAAAAGCGTACCTGAACCGCCTCTCCTCACTTTTCTTTGCTCTCGCACGTCTCGCCAACCACCGGAGAGGTGTGGCAGAAGAAAACCCTCGATATTAAGCAGCTCCGTGATGGCGGTTCATAGTAATCTCGTGTATGGAGCGATTGCGGTGCACCAGCTCGTCATTTCGTACTGAAAGGAAAAATTCGTATTGGCTCCTCGGGTGACGGCCGTACCAGGCAAGAAACTCGCTCTCAATGGGTTTATTTTTAAGTGCGGTTTCGTTTTGTTTAAGAAAGAGCGAGTACTGCTCAAAGGAGTGTTGCTCAAAAATATAGTTGGTTTCAAGCGCGGCGCGCGGATGTATGAGATAGAGGAGGTACGAAATCCAGAAATAGAAAAACGCAAAGAACATAGGAATGAGCGTGTGGCGTATGACTCCCGCAGGATGCTCCTTGCGCGCAAGCCCGGAAATAACGACCACATGCATCGTTTCGTTATCCATCGCAAAGCGCGCAAATTTTGAAATGGTTGAGAGGCGAAGCGCGCGCTTTTCGTCGGTATAGAACGTAGTGAGCAAGGTGAAAGCCGCCGAAGCCCAGGAGTGATAGGGAAGACGGGCAATCACTTCAATAGCGCGGAATTTGAGATACGAAGGAGCGTTGCCGTATACGACGTTGCCACACGCAACGAGGAATCCGCCGAGCACACGGGGCAAAAAGCCCGGACGATAGTCATCAAGTGGTTTCTTGTATTCCTCAAGTGTCGCCGGATCGCACAAAGACTGAATAAGTTGTTCGTGCTCGCTTGTAGTTCCTTCCATAAGTTGAACGCATCGTAGCATAGCTGCCATTTGGCATCTTGAAATAGCCACAATGACATGTGTTTACATTCGTTCAAACAGCTCATATTCTTAAGGAGATGCCGATGACTCCCTGCAAAACATGCAACAAGACTTTTTACGCTAAGCCCTTTTGGCTCAAACAAGGATACGGGAAATACTGTTCGCCTGACTGCCAGTATGCAGGTATGCGAAAAGGAAAAGAAAAACCTTGTTTTATCTGCGGCAAGGTGACCTATAAAAAACAAAAACAACTTAAGGGTTCAAAAAGCGGTAAATTTTTCTGCAGCAAAAGTTGTCAGACCAAATGGCGAAATCAGCTCTATATTGGTGAGAAACATGCAAACTTCACTACGGGAATGAATTCCTATCGAAGCGTACTTGGCCGCCATAAAGTTCCGAAAAGCTGCAAATTATGTAAGACTACGGATGCCCGTGTCCTTGCCGTGCATCACATTGACAAGAACCGGAAAAACAATAGGTTGAGTAATCTCGCGTGGCTCTGTCACAACTGTCACTTTCTTGTTCACCACGACGAGGAGTCACGCGAGAAGTTCATGGCGGCTATAGTTTAATGGTAAAACTCCGGCTTGTGGAGCCGGTATCGAGAGTTCGATTCTCTCTAGCCGCCCCAATATTTTTTCAGTTATCCCCTTCACACACCCGTCTCTTTTCTTGTAAGGTAGCAAATGGACTGTTCAGTGCCCGAAGAGGGCAAAAGGGCGCCGCCAACAGGGGCCCCTTTTTTATTTGTGGGTTGAAGGAGCTATACTTTTCTGAATGAAAAACTTTTTAAAAGAATTTGAAACATTCGCTGTGCGCGGAAACGCTATGGATCTTGCGATCGGTGTTGTGATAGGCGCTGCGTTTAGCCAAATAACAACCTCGCTCGTCAATAACATCCTCACTCCGCTTGTCGGGCTTTTTCTGGGCGGATTTGATTTTAGTACGCTCGTTTTTCCACTTCGCGGGGATGCCATTCTAGGATACGGTCTCTTCCTGCAGGCCATTTTCAATTTCCTCCTCATCGCCCTGACGCTCTTCATGCTTGTAAAATTCCTCAACCGCCTTCGTCTTCGCCGTGCGGAAGAGAAACCGAAACCGACAGACAGCCCTGAAGTAGCGGTGCTCAAGGAAATACGGGACACACTCCAACGTCAGAAGTAGTATCATGCATATATGAAAAATCTTCTCTGGGGAGTTCTTCTTGTCGTTATTATTGGAATCGGCGGATTTTTCTACCGTGCGCTTACGGAAAACCGCACCGAAGAGATCGCCTGTCCCGCAGATGCAAGACTTTGCCCCGACGGTACCGCCCTAGGGCGCACAGGCCCTTCCTGCACCTTTCCTGCCTGTCCGCCGCCAAATGTTTCTCACACAGAGCTTGGCATCGCCTTCGCGCTTCCGAAAGGTTATGTCTCCACCTCTTTTTACGGCAACGAGGCCGTATCGGCTTATTCTAAAAAAAGTGACGTTCCCGATATTGAGACAAGCGATATCGTAATGCACCGATATCCCATCACTGCGTCGTCAACCGCAATCCAAGTAATTCGGGAAACAGCGATTCAAGACGGTTCAGGCATGCCTGCCCCCGCAACAGCGTTTTCCTCGGTAGTTATAGGGACCCATCGCTTTACGGTGGTTTCTATCGGCCGATTTGAAGGAGTTATCGCCACCGCGTACTACCTCGCACGGGGGAGCGATGTGCTTCGGTTTGATGCGGTTGATCGAGGTGTTATTGCCTGGACGGACCCAAGCCTCGTTGTTTCAACTCTTCCCGCCCACACAGACATTCGTGCCGTACTAAGCACCCTCCAAAGCCAGTAATTAATTCAAACTTCATCCGTCAGTAACAACGTAGTCTGCTATCATAACCATATAATTCTTAACCTTTTGCATCCATGATGGATTCACATGATTTGCTCGGAAATGGCGGTGTGCGTGTTGCCATTATTGGTACGCTTGCCATTCTCGCGTTGTTTCTTTTTATACAAACCGCGTCCGTTGCGCAAAATCTCGGACGACCGGGAAATGCAGCGACCGATACCATAACCGTGAGTGGTGAAGGGAAGGTGAGCCTTGCCCCAGACATCGCAAGCATCACTTTCACGGTTGAACACAAGGAGAGCACGGTTGCGGCGGCGCAAGCAAAGACAACCACGCAGACGAATGCCGCAATTGCGTATCTCAAAAAGCAGGATGTCGCGGAGAAGGATATTCGCACGCTCTCCTACAACATCTACCCGGAGTACTCAAACGAAACCTGCGCTTGCCCAGCGTACAGCTCGTATTGCCCTCCTTGTAGGTCGAACACGACCATCGTCGGGTATAGAGTTTCGCAATCAATAGAGGTAAAAGTGCGCGACCTTGATGCAACCGGCACCATTGTCGGAGGACTTGGGGAGATTGGCGTACAAAACCTCTACGGTCCAAACCTCACTCTTGATGACTCAACATCTGGATACACCGCCGCACGCGCAGACGCGATTGCGAAGGCAAAGGCGCAGGCACGCATACTCGCAGACCAGCTCGGCGTGCGCCTCGGCCGCATCGTGAGCTTCAGTGAGTCGCAGTACTACGGCGGATTTTATGGAAAGGCAGTCATGAATGAAGCAGGTTATGGAGGCGACATGAGTGCGCCTGCACCACAAATTCCTACGGGAGAAAACGAATACACCGCGAACGTCTCAATCACCTACGAAATTCGCTAATTCCTAAAAGACAGCAAAAAAGCGCCGTATTGCGGCGCTTTTTTGCTGTCTTGACGAGCGTGTATAATACGTGGTATACTGTATTAAGCGGTTCTTTGAATTTTCTTGCGACATTCGCCACAGCAGAAAGCGGCCTAAAAGTTAGGCCTTTCTCCGCTGTGGCGAACCCAATTTCGGGAAGGCCTGCAGCAAACTAGGAGATGACGCCATGGCGCAAGTCGTGACCCCATCAAAACCCGTAACCGAGGGACAAATCGGTAAACTGCAGGAGCTTCTCGGCGCGCGTCTGCGCAAGTCGGGGCTTCAGAGCGAACCGGTGCAACAAGTGCTCGCGAACCAAGGCGACGCAATTGCCGACGAAATGGTCGCCGCAATTCGCCGTCGCGTGGAAGCGGCGAGTGACATGATCGTTCGCCACGTGAAGGTGAACCGCAGCCGTACGCCCAAGGAAGTACTGAAGGCAACCGGTCGCGCGCAGTACGTCACCGACAGTGTGGTGAAAGCAATGCCACGCGGCGAAGGTGACGAAGCGGACGTTCACTTCTTCAAGCTTGGTCGCTACGTAAACGACGCCGACCTCGCGAAGGAGTATGAACTCCGCGGTCTCAAGGCCGATCCGTACGCGCAAGCGGCCGTGAACGAGGATGATCCCGCGTTCGCCGACGACCATCTAAATGGCACTCACTGGAAGGATGCCGACGGCAACTGGTGCTTCGCGAGCTTCTATCGCTGGCACGGCGAGCGCCGCGTGCGCGTGCACCGCCTCGACTGCAGCTGGTACGACGATTGGTGGTTCGGCGGTGTCCGCAAGTAAGCACTTTGGACTCAAATACTGGGCTCTCTTTAGAACCTTTGCATTTAGTCCTTCGTTTTCTGGGCTCCCTATTCGCTTGCGAATAGGGAGCCCATTTCTTTTGATACAATCGTGAACGACGCTAGGCGAATATGCGGGCGAGCACGTCTTTCCCACTGCCGAAGTCAGTATCCATACACTCCGAGCAGTCACGGACACGTGCTTTGGCTGGAGTGGTGTATGCAGACACTTCAAAAATGAAGATACTTGGTGTGAAGTGCTCGGGCATTCGAAATGCCGAATACGATACAGCTCCGAGAGTATTCTAGGGGCAGTGGTACAGACGGCACTTTGCACAATTCGCGAGCTTCAATCGCTGGAACGACGAGCGCAACGTGAACGTGAACCGCAACGACAACAACTGGAACGACAATTGGTGGTTCGGCGGTGTCCGCAACTTTCTTCATCTCTCCTCCACTCGCGTGGGGGAGTTTTGTTTCAGCAATTGGCCGTTCCATCCGCCAAGCATCTTTCCTGTTTCATCAAGAGGAAGTGAAGTACACTCGATTTGTCCAACACCTGGTGTTGGACAAATGACCCAAACAGAATATTATGTGACGCATGCCGCTACGAAAGACAGAATTTGCGCCAAACGAGCACTACCACCTCTGTGTTCGTGGCAACAATAAGCAACCGATCTTTCGGTCGAACGCAGATCGTGCGCGTCTTCTTTTTCTTATTACGCATCTTCAATCACCTGAAAACTTCTCTCAAATAAACAGAATCGTCACAAATTATTCGAAAACTCATACCTGGAACATTAACGAAACAACGTTTGCAAACATAATCTCAACACGCTACGTCGCTCTAGAAGCATTTGCGTTCATGACCAATCATATTCATCTTGCGATACGTGAAGTTGAGGAACAAGGAACCACTCGCTACATGCAACGTGTGCTTAATGCCTACGCAAAATATTTTAATACAAAATATGAAACGGTCGGACACGTATTCCAAGGTCCCTATCGTGCTGTGCATATTGAGGATAACGACCAACTCCTCTACCTCTCCACATATATTCATCGCAATCCGCGCGAGCTACTCGGTGTGAGGGGGAAAGAGCACCAGTATGAATGGTCGAGTTACCAGGACTATCTCGGCCAAAATCGTTTTGGCGACCTCCTCGACCGCTCACTCGTGCTCGATCAATTCTCTTCGCCTCGCGAATACAAACAATTCACAGATTCAAGTATCGCAAAAGACGAGCAGTACCTATTCGATCCTTTCTGAACCTTCTGTCCAACACCTGGTGTTGGACAGAACGCGCAGATGCAATCGCGAAAGCGAAGATGCAGGCACGCATACTCGCAGACCAGCTCGGCGTGCGCCTCGGCCGCATCGTGAGCTTCAGTGAGTCGCAGTACTACGGCGGATTTTATGGAAAGGCAGTCATGAATGAAGCAGGTTATGGAGGCGACATGAGTGCGCCTGCACCACAAATTCCTACGGGAGAAAACGAATACACCGCGAACGTCTCAATCACCTACGAAATTCGCTAATTCCTAAAAGACAGCAAAAAAGCGCCGTATTGCGGCGCTTTTTTGCTGTCTTGACGAGCGTGTATAATACGTGGTATACTGTATTAAGCGGTTCTTTGAATTTTCTTGCGATATTCGCCACAGCGCAAACCAGCTTACAAACGAGGCCGGTCTGCGCTGTGGCGAACTCGCCAAAGTCCTCGTCTCGGGTGAGAGACAAACCAACGGGCAATTGAGCCCAAGGAGATTCACATGACATTTATTGCGCAGAACCTGACCCTGGGTCAGCTGAATGCGATCGTGAAAAAGATCGGCGGCGAAGAAAAGGCACTCAAGCTCCTTCGCGACGAACTCGTTGTCATTGAACCGGAGCGTCTCGCGGCTGGCATGCCAGCCGTGGTGCCCGCAACCTTCGAAACCGATTCGGCGTCCGGTCGCATCACTGTCAAAGTGAAAGCGCTCGGTCTCTCCGGCGAAGAGTGGGTCGCGCGTCTTGAGGCACTGAAGTATCGGGTGAGCGATTACGCGAAGAGCGTGCTCCGCAATCCCGAGTACCACAAGCACCGTCTCGAGCCTGGCATGGAGTACACCATTGCGCTCGTGCGCGGTACCGAAATCCGCAAGGACCGGGACCGCACGACGGCGAAGCTCCGCGAACTCGGCGCCCGCGACTACGGCAAAGACGTCCATGACCGCACGAAAGCGGAACTGGCCTGCCTCCTTCGTGAAGCGGTGTCGGACGAGCAGCTCGAGAAGTGGGGGATCTGGTACATCGCCATCCTCCATGATCCGATAGCGGACCTCGACGGCGGCCCGCGCGTGCTCAGCGTGCGCCGCCGCGATGAGGGTCGCTGGCTGGACGCCTCTTGGGACGAGCCCGGCAGCAAGTGGGGCGACGATGGTGCCTTCGGTTTTCCGCTTCCCGCAAAGTAGCACTCGGACTTTGGATCCCTGTCACTTCTGACCTTGGATCCTTTGCCCTTAGGGCCTCGCATCTACTGCGAGGCCCTTTATTTTTGATACGATTAGACACGGCAGTAGGTGTATATGCAGACGACTACGGTTTTCTGCTACCGACCCCAGTATCCATACGCTCGGAATAGGCGCGACTACGGCCTCGTCTAGTGCAGGGTATGTAGACACTTCAAAACTGAAGATACTTTGGTGTAGGGCACTCAGGCATTTTATATGCCGCATACGATTCAGCCCCGAGAGTATTCAAGGGGCAGTGCACCAGAAGGTGCCTTACACAAAACGGACCTCGACGGCGACCCGAACGTGCTCAACGTGAACCGCAACGATGAGGGTCGCTGGCTGAACGCCAATTGGGACAAGCCCGACAACAAGTGGAACGACAATGGTGCCTTCGGTTTTCCGCTTCCCGCAACGATTCTTCAATTCTCTCCCGCTTTTGCGGGGGAGTTTTGTTTCAGCAATTGGCCGTTCCATCCGCCAAGCATCTTTCCTGTTTCATCAAGGGGAAGGGAAAGGGCAGCGTATTTTTTGGTATCTAGGGATTTCGTCTCCCAAAGCACCATCAGAAGCACTTTGAGCGTATCAAGTTTGCGGATCGCAAGCCGCACCCACGGCTGTTTTTCCGTTTTTGAGAGAAAACTTGCTGAAGCGATGGCTTCAATCGTCTCTACAAAGAGCGCATCAGCTCGACTACCGAGCGTGTAGCGGTGGGTCTTCGGAATTGTTTGGTAGTATCCGTACCACAACAGATATGCCCCTTTCAATTTTTCAAGCACCGGCAGAAACCGTTGGGGGGGGGGTGATTCATGGAGTATTAAAATTTCATACGAGCGTATCATTTCTGTAGAAAATCTGCTTGAGGCGTGGAAGGAATTTATAAACGGAAAGCGGAGTCGCAAAGACGTGCAGGAATTTGGACGTAACCTTATGAGTAACATTCTGGTACTTCACCGTGACCTTGCGGAGGATAGGTATTGCCATGGTCCGTACGAAGCATTTAAAATCAGCGACCCGAAGCCGCGCGATATTCATAAGGCGACCGTGCGCGATCGACTTTTGCATCATGCGCTGTATCGCATCCTTTATCCACGTTTTGACCGAACTTTTATCGCCGATTCGTATTCCTGTCGGGAGGGGAAAGGAACCCATAAAGCGATGAATCGCTTTAGAGCCTTTGCGCGTCAAGTATCCAAAAACAACACCCGCACGTGCTTCGTTTTGAAATGCGACATTCGTAAATTCTTTGCCTCAATTGATCACGCGGCGCTTCTTACGATTTTGAGTAGATATATTTCTGATCGGCGCATCCTCGGTCTTTTACAAAATATAATTCAAAGTTTTCACTCAACCGAACTCGGCAAGGGTTTACCGCTCGGGAACCTCACCTCCCAACTTCTCGTGAACATTTATATGAATGAGTTTGACCAATTCACAAAACACAAACTCAAAGCAAAACACTACATACGATACGCAGACGATTTTGTCTTTCTCTCAAACGACCGAAACACTCTTCTTAAAATGCTTCCATATATGGAAGCATTTCTGCACGAACGTCTGAGACTTCAACTGCATCCCAATAAGGTGTATATCAAAACGTTCGCATCGGGTGTGGACTTTCTTGGTTGGGTGCACTTTTCCGACCATCGTGTGCTACGGACCAGCACGAAGCGACGGATGCTTAAAACAATTCGGCGAAACCAAAAATCAGCCGCGCTCGCCTCGTACCGGGGCATGTTAACTCACGGAAATGCAAAGCGGCTTTCGGCGGTGCTTGACGCTCCCCTCGCCGCGTAGTATCTTTGCTTTTATCAAGCCCCGCAGGGGTTTTTTAATTCCAAAACCTATTTATCATGACCGCATTTACTACCTACCTCAAACACGTGCGCGACGAGCTCCAACATGTGGTGTGGCCAACGACCCGCACCGCAGTTTCGCACACGCTTGTTGTCATGCTGATCTCGGCCGTGATCGCACTTTTCGTCGGTCTCCTTGACTATGTGTTTGGGGGAGCGGTGAGTCAGCTCATAGGCGCATAATCTCTGGTATATGGATGACACTCAAAACCAAATTCAAAGCGGCGAGCAGGATGATGTAAATCAGGACGTGGGGATGGCAGACATTGCACCTGGGATTCCGAAGGTGATACATGACGAGACAAAGCCGAAAAAAGAAGATGCGCATTGGTACGCAATACACACCTACGCGGGTTATGAAAACGCCGTGGAGCGCAACTTGAAACAGCGCATTGAGTCTCTTGGCATGGGCGATAAGATTTTTGATGTGGTGGTGCCAACCGAAAAGAAAATTCGCGTCAAAGGCGGCAAACGCATTGTAGAGGAAGAGAAGATTTACCCGGGGTACATTCTGGTACGCATGTTTGTAGACGACGATTCGTGGTTTGTGGTGCGCAACACACCGCGTGTGACCGGTTTCGTCGGAAGCGGTACCACCCCCGTTCCGATGGATCTTACGGAAGTGGGCAGTTTGATGGGCCGCATGAATGCTGAGGCACCCAAACACCGCATTGACCTCGTTAAAGACGACCCTGTCGTCATTGCGGACGGCCCATTTAAGGACCTTGAGGGTAAGGTGGGCGACATAGATGAAGACCGTGGCAAGGTGAAAGTGCTTGTCTCCATGTTCGGTCGCGAGACCCCAGTCGAGTTGGATTTCTTGCAGGTACGTAAGCTCTAAGGTAGAGTCCTTTCACTATGGCTACTGTTGTAAAAAAGATAAAACTTCAAATCCCGGGCGGGAAGGCAACCCCTGCACCTCCGGTTGGTACAGCGCTTGGTCCGGCCGGCGTAAACATTGGTCAGTTCGTAACGCAGTTTAACGAGCGCACCAAGGACAAGATGGGTACCATCATTCCGGTTGAGCTCTCGGTTATGGATGACCGTTCCTTTACGTTCATCCTCAAGACCCCGCCTGCATCGCGCCTTATTTTGAAGGCGATCGGCATTGAGAAAGGTTCGGGTACTACGCCCAAAGTAAAAGTGGGCGTCATTACGAAAGCGCAAGTCGCGGAAATCGCAAAAGAAAAGATGCCAGACTTGAATGCTGGTTCACAAGAAGCTGCAGAGAGCCTCATCGCCGGCACCGCTCGCTCAATGGGGATAGATGTGCGTTAAGCACATCTATCGACCTTGCGAGGTATCTTTCCGAGTCCTCGAAGGAAAGTGGCCGCAAGGTGTACTGCTCCTGTAAGGAGGGGACGTGAAATAAGGATTTGAGAAAAATACACACGCGGTGCCACTGGCACCGCGTGTGTATTTTTCTCTGTACCAAAACAAAATTCGTGGTAGCCTCATAAATGGATGTAAAACACCTTCCTTTCTCTGACCTCGGGGGTCATTATGGAAAAAATACACGTTGGATGTGATTTTAACGGTGTTATTGCGGACACATGGGGAAGCCTGCTCAGGTTCCTTGAAGAAGAGACCGGCGCGCTTTTACCACGCAATCGGTATCACCACCGGACTGACATTATCGGAGAGTTGCTCCCGTCTCGTCGGGGCGGCACGTGTCGTATCGAGTTGGCGGCGTATGAAAAATATGCCAACGAGTTTTACGGGACGGACGTGTTTTGCCAGTACGTAGAGCCATTCCAGAATTCGATTTCTGCCATCAAACATATTCTTGCTGAAAAACACTCGTTTCGAATCGTCAGCAAAATCCGTTCGGTGCCGGAAGAATGTATCTGGGCTTGGCTTGAGAGCCGCCAACTTACGCGCACTTCTCTGTCCGTGATCCTCACTCGAAACGGTGACAAGACCGAGTTTTATCGCAAGTGTCACGTCGCGATTGATGATCAAGTTGAAAATCTTGATCCGGTTTTGAGCGGTGACTGGGTCAAGACGCAAGCGTTACTCATGCTGTCGCCACGAAATGTACACCATGAACGGCTTCATGATCCGAAGCTTCCGCCCATCACACAGGTAAGAAACTGGGACGAGATACTCAGCATCATCCATGACATTCACACCCCGGCACTCAGGAGGGCTGCCTGAAGCGAAAAGCAAACCCGCACGACGAAAGTCGCGCGGGTTTTTACTATCGTTCTAAATCAATCCACGAGTAGTGAAGTTCGCCGTACTCACGTTTTTCTTCGGCGATTATTTTTTTGAAATCCGTTTCGTATTCTGGGAAAAACACATCCCCATCCTTTTCGTCATCTATGAGTGTGAGGTAAAGGTGGGTTGCGAAGGGAAGTGCTTCTGCATAAATTTGGCCGCCACCCATTATGAAAATTTCATCTCCGCCTGGTGCACCCTGCGCAATACCGAGCGCTTCTATAAGTGAATGGACAACGGTCGCTCCGGCAAGTGCATAGCCGTGTTGGCGCGTGATGACGATGTTTGTACGGCCTGGAAGCGGTCGAAACTTTTCTGGGAGCGATTCCCACGTCTTGCGCCCCATAACGACGGGGTGTCCGGTCGTGAGTGCCTTGAACCGTTTGAGGTCATCCGGGATATGCCACAGAAGGTCGTTGCCTTTACCGATAACTCGGTTTTTCCCAATCGCGACAATGATGCTTATCTGGGCTTTCTGTGCCACGGCTGTTTTTTCTTTACGTCGCGATCTGCCCAAAGTTTCGGGAGCATCATTTCCGGTTTCCATAGTTTCTTGAGTTCGGAAATATTCGTAGAGGAAGCGTACTTTCCGCTACTTGCATAGTCGGATTTGAGAATAGGTCCCGTTTCAAAAAAGACAATTTGTGCGATGCGGCGACCAACCACCAGAGGCACGATGTAATGCCGAGAGGCATTGCTAATCTCCATGGTCCAGCGATTCACATATCCCACATCGCCCCAGCCCGCGCACTTGCAGACGTTTATGAAATCGCGGCCGAGAGAAGAGCGAGCTTTCATCATGGTCGTCACCGTATCTCGTCCACCGATAAATTCGTCAGTGTGAGCAAGAATTGTCTCGCCCGGCTCAAGCAAAATCACTTTATCGTCGGCACGAATTCCATCAAACGCGAAATTGAAGTTTGCAAGCGCTTCTTTCGCGGTCTTAGCACGGTGCGGTTTCGTGTCCCAAACAAGACCAGTGTCCTTCTTGCTATACAAGTTAAAGACTTTTTTGTGGCCGTGCGGAGGTTGTTCGCGGAAATACCATTCGCCAAGAGTGACGTCATAACTTGAAGTCGCAAGATTTTTACGGTCAAACGGCTCGATCGCGATCGAGCCAGATTTTCATACACGCAATTATTTTTTTATCCGAAAGTGCCATACGTCTACACAAGCATTTTCGCCTTAATCGCAGGATGGGATTGGTAATTCACAAGCTCAATGTCTTCCATACGGAATCCATTTATATCACGGACTTCCGGATTCAGCTTCAGGGCAGGCAAAGGGAACGGTTCGCGTGAGAGTTGCTCTTTTACAGCGTCAAAATGTTCATGATAAATATGGGCATCGTTGAGAGTCAAAATACATTCACCAGGCGCATAGCCAGTCACCTGTGCGACCATCGCAAGGAGGAGCGCGTACGAAGCGATATTAAAAGGAACGCCGAGAAACATGTCACAGCTTCGCTGGACCATGTGAAGCGAAAGCGTTTTATCTTTTGTGTTTGGGAAGAACTGAAAAAGCATGTGGCAGGGAGGAAGTGCCATCTGGTCGAGCTCGCCCGGGTTCCATGCCGAAACGACGAGACGTCGATCAGTAGGAGTTGTTTTTATTTTTTCAATAACGTTTGCGAGCTGATCCACTTCTTTTCCTTCTGGAGTTTTCCAATGGCGCCACTGCACTCCGTAGACGCGACCAAGGTCGCCGTCAAATTTCGCTTTTGGTTTCCAGTATGGCGCTTCAGCATTGTCGGTCCAAATGGTTCGCTCCGAGCCGTTCAATTTTTTGAGACGATTATCATCAGAGTTACCCTCTATAAACCAAAGGAGCTCGCTTTTTACTGCTTTGAAGGCAAGTTTTTTAGTGGTGACGGCAGGAAATCCGTCTTTCATATTGAAACGCATCTGGAGAGCGAAAAGTGCTCGTGTCTTGCCGTTTCGGCCTTCACGGTCTACCCCCTCTTCCATAATTCGTTTCAAGATGTCGTTGTATTGCCGCATGTAAGGGTATACTAGCATCCATGAAAAAAGGCGTCTTCATAGCGTTTGAGGGTGGGGAAGGCGCCGGAAAAGATACGCAAATTGAACTTCTCATGAAGCGACCCGAACTCGCGGAGGCCGTTTTTACGCGAGAGCCAGGCGGAACCGAGGCCGGAAACGAAATACGAGCACTCCTCCTCAAAGACCGCAAGATAAAACTTGATGCACAAACAGAACTTTTGCTTTTTCTCTCTGCACGGGCAGAGCTTATGAACCAAATTGTTCGCCCAGCGCTTCGCGCAGGGAAAACAGTTATCTCAAACCGGTTTGGACTCTCAACGTATGCGTACCAAATATACGGACGTGAACGGCCCGAGCTTCTCCCGCTTCTCAAAGATCTATCCGATCGTGTGGTAGGGGAAGATCGTCCACACTACGTATTGCTCGACGTATCACCGGAGGCGGGGAAGAAACGTGTAGAGTCGCGTGGCGCGATGACCCATTTTGATGCCGCATCGATTGCCTTTCATACGCGAGTGAGTGAGGGTTACGCGAAACACGTAAAAGACGGTGCGCCGAGCGTAATCATTGATGCAGAGCGGTCGGTCGAGGCAGTAGCAGAGGATGTGTGGAAGGCGGTATCATCATGGATATGAATTTTCCTTTTATAGAAAAAGAAGATCGCGAAGTGTACGACGCGATAATCGGCGAGGAGAAGCGGCAGGCGGAGGGGCTGGAGCTTATCCCGTCTGAAAATTATGTCTCGCGCGCGGTACGCGAGGCGATGTCCTCCGTGCTCACGAACAAATATGCGGAAGGGTATCCCGGGAAACGCTACTACGGCGGACAGGAATTCACAGACGTTGTTGAGACGCTCGCGATTGAACGCGCAAAAAAGCTTTTTGGCGCAAAATATGCAAACGTCCAACCCTTGGGCGGCGCAAACGCGAACATTGCTTTTTACATGGCGGCGATGGAGCCCGGCGACACAATTCTTGGTATGGATCTTTCTCATGGCGGGCACCTCACGCACGGACACCCTGTCACTTACATCTCAAAAGTGTTCCGCTTTGTGCGCTACAAGATGAAAAATATTGAGACGGGCGAGATAGACTACGATGCACTTCGCGAAACCGCACTTAAAGAAAAACCGAAAGTGATTTTGGGCGGCTTCTCGGCGTATCCTCGTGAGCTTGATTGGAAGAAGATTGCGGATATCGCAAAAGAGGTAGGAGCTATTTCAGTGGCAGACGTGGCGCACATAGCAGGACTCATCGCAGGCGGCGCGCAGAAAAATCCTTTTGATTACGGCTTTGACGCACTCACCACGACGACACACAAAACGCTTCGTGGGCCTCGGGGTGGAATGATTTTGGTTCGCGAGAGTGAAGAGCTCGCAAAGAAAGTAGATAAAGCAATTTTCCCCGGTCTTCAAGGAGGGCCGCACATGCATCAGATTGCCGCAAAAGCGATTTCTTTTGGTGAGGCACTCCGACCCAGCTTCAAAACGTATGCAAAACAAGTGGTTGAAAACGCAGCCGCAATGGCGGAAGTTTTCAAGAGTGGAGGCGTACGACTTCTCACGGGCGGCACGAGCAACCACCTTATTCTTGCAGACGTGTTTGGCTCGCTCGGTATTTCAGGTGGGGAAGCGGAAAAGTTACTTGATGAAGCAGGCATCACGCTCAATAAAAATGCGATTGCGGACGATACGCGAAAACCCATGGACCCATCCGGCATTCGCTTTGGTACGCCAGCGATGACGACCCGAGGTCTCGGGACAAAAGAGTCAAAAGAGGTCGCAGAGCTCATGCTTGAGGTGCTCACCAAGCGCGATAAGGCTACGGTTGCGAGCGCGCATAAGAAAATCCAAACCCTCGCCAAAGCGCATCCAATTCCCGAATCGTTCGAATAATTTGCTACACTCGCCCTAATGGAGAGGCAGATTGAAAAGGCTGTACAGGAAGCGCTTAAGAAGGCGGGAGCGCAAGATATTTCCTTTTCGCTTGAGCGGCCCACCGAGGCGGCACATGGCGACTACGCAACGAACGCGGCGATGGCGGCAGCAAAAGCCCTGAAGAAAAATCCGAAAGCACTTGCAGAAGAGTTGGCAAAAGAAATACAAAAAGCACTCGGCGAGTCTGCGAGCCGAGTGGAAGTTGCAGGACCTGGTTTTATAAACATCACTCTGTCGGATATGACGGTGAGGGCGGCAGTGGAAGAGGCGGCCGCAAAGGGTGACGAGTGGGGAAAGGGAGACGCAAAAAAGGGGAAGCGCGTGATTGTTGAATATTCAAACCCAAACTCTTTTAAAGAAATGCACGCGGGGCACCTCATGAGCGCGATTATTGGCGAAGCGATTTCGCGGTTTGTGGAAGCCGAAGGAGCGCGGGTCGCGCGCGACACCTTCGGCGGCGACGTTGGCCCGCATGTGGCGAAGGCTCTCTGGGCGCTTCAAAAAAAGAAAATCACCGAACCAACCACAGCAAAAGAGATTGGCGAAGCATACATAGAGGGTTCTCGCGCCTACGAGGACGATCCTTCGGCCAAAACTGAAATTGACACACTCAATACAGAAATTTATGCAGGGAAGAACAAACAACTCATGGAGCTGTGGAGGAAAGGACGTGAAGTTTCTATGGAAGAGTTCCGCCGGCTTTGGAAAATTCTTGGCTCAAAATTTGATTACGAATTCCACGACAGCGATACGACGGAAGTCGGAATGAGGGTGGTACGCGACGGACTCAAGAAAGGCGTGTTTGAAGAGAGCGATGGCGCGATTATTTACCGAGGCGAGAAAAAAGGACTCCACACACTTGTGTTCATCACCTCGCGTGGCACGCCAACCTACGAAACAAAAGACGTTGGTCTCGCATTCCTTAAAGAGGAACGATTTCCCTCGGACGAGAGCATCATCGTTACCTCGGTTGAGCAGATTGGACATTTCAAGGTGTTTCTTGCGGCGCTTTCGGAGATTGCGCCGAAGCTCGCCGATAAAACGCGTCATGTGGCGCACGGCCTCCTTCGCCTGACGACAGGAAAAATGTCTTCCCGCGAGGGCAATATCATTACCGCCGCCGAGCTTATAAAAGAAGTAATACGGAAGGCTGCAGAGAAAAATGAAGATCCTCTGATTGCGGAACAAGTAGCGCTTGGGGCAATAAAATACATGATTCTTCGGCAGTCGCCCGGGCAAGATATTATTTTCGACCCAGAAAAATCACTTTCGCTTGAGGGTGACTCCGGACCGTATCTCCAATACGCGCTTGTCCGCGCGAAAAAAATCCTCGCGTATGCCTCCGAAGGGGCAAAGGGATCGGACGCACCTGCAGAGCCGTACGCAATTGAGCGGCTCATTCTGCATTTTCCGAAAGTCGTTGCGCGCGCGGCGGGTGAGCTCACACCTAACATTCTCACCACATACCTCACCGAGCTCGCGGGTGCATGGAATTCTTTCTACGCAGCCGAACAAATACTCGGAAGTCCCGAGGAAGCATACAAACAACGCATGGCGCGCGCATTTTCAAATACTATGACGAACGGTCTCACACTCCTCGGTATTCCTGTTCCCGAAAAGATGTAAACAGCCGGGCCCTTGCCTAAAAGCTCCTGTACAGGCTATATTCGCTCGCAGACTGCACAAACCCGTGCCGTCCAAATGCCAGGAGAAATTATGTCCCACAAAGAGGAGCGTAAAGAACGAAACCGGTGCCTGAAGGGGATTCGGCAAATCAAGAGGGCAGCGAAACGAATGGAACTTAGCCTCGAGAAGTTTTATGTCAAATCGGGGCTGAGCGACCTCGGGGTTATCACACGAAGCATCGCCAATCTTCGAAAGGTTGAGCAGACCCGGCGTACGACACTTGAAGACGGGACCTTGTTCCGGGCCCCGCGCCTCGTCGAGCAATTCGCAGACGCGATTCTCGATGCCAAGCGTCGCGTACGGGTTGACCGGCCGCCTCCGCGAGACCACGGAATCAGTCGCCCGCTCCTGCAGGCGCTGAGCCAATAAGGGCAAACCTCAAAACGATCGCGAGCAATCGCGGTCGTTTTCTTTTTGCGCGGCAAAACGTTAGGATAGAAGCTTATGCCCCGTGGGACAACTTTGGATAGATTCCTAAGTGCGTCATCTCGATTTTCTCTACACTTTCGATACAGTGGAGAAACGGGTATTTCGGCGCAATTCATATGAGTAATCAAAACGCACAATCCAAAGTTGTACCCCAGGGTATGGTCGATTTGCCGGGGAAATCCGACGTTGCGAAAAAAGAAGAGGAAACTCTGGCATTTTGGCAGGAACGCGACATCTTCCAGAAAACACTCACGAAGAAGGCTCCGAAAGGAGAGTTCATTTTTTACGAAGGTCCGCCGACTGCAAACGGAAAACCCGGCATTCATCACCTGGAATCCCGAGCTTTTAAAGATGCAATTCCCCGCTACAAGACTATGCGCGGTTACCGAGTCGCGCGTCGCGCCGGTTGGGACACGCATGGTCTCCCGGTTGAGCTTGAAGTAGAGAAAGAACTTGGGTTTTCTGGAAAGAAAGATATTGAGAACTACGGCATCGCCGCTTTCAATAAAAAATGCCGAGAGAGCGTGCTTCGGTACGTGGAGCAGTGGGCGAAATTTACGACCCGCATCGGGTACTGGGTGGACGATGCGAAAGCGTATTTCACCTTCGACCCTTCCTATATGGAAGTGCTCTGGCACATCTTTGCGCGTGCCGCAAAAGACAACCGTGTCTACAAAGACTACAAAGTGCTTCCATGGTGCCCGCGTTGCGAAACCGCACTCTCCGCGCACGAGCTTGCGCAAGGCTACGCGGACGTAAAAGACCTCACTATCACAGCGAAATTTGAACTCGTGGATGAGCCCGGAACATTTGTTCTTGCATGGACCACGACGCCGTGGACGCTTCCAGGCAATGTCGCACTTGCGGTCGGAAAGGGTATCGCATACGGAAAATACAAGAAGGATGAGGTGAACGTCATTCTTGCGGACGCGCGCGCGGCAAGCGTACTTGGTGAAGGTTGGACGCGCGTGAGCGACGTCGTCGCAAATGCGCTTATCGGGAAAAAATACAAACCACTCTATTCATTTGCGAAAGAATTGGCTACCGGAGCAGAGAAACAAAAATTTTCGAAAGCATTTCAGATATATAGTGCTGATTTTGTAACGACAGAAGACGGTACGGGTGTCGTGCATACGGCCGTGATGTACGGCCAGGAGGATTTTGAATTGGGGAATAAGATCGGCCTTCCGAAAGTGCATCTCGTAAATCCGGAAGGGAAATTCATCGGTGGCACTGGGTTTTTGGATGGCCGTATGGCTGCGGACGAAACAAGTGCAGTCGACATTGTGAAAGATCTTGCCGGACGTGGACTTCTTTTTTCAAAAGGGAAGTACGAGCACTCGTACCCATTTTGTTGGCGCTGTAAAACGCGCATCATCTATTACGCGCGTGATTCTTGGTACATCCGCATGACCAATCTGCGCGACACGCTGGTAAAGGAAAACAAGAGAGTGCGTTGGGAACCTGGGTATATACAGGACGGACGCATGGGGGAGTGGCTCGAAAATGTGAAAGACTGGGCTATTTCTCGTGAGCGCTACTGGGGAACGCCGCTACCTATCTGGGAAGACGTAGAAGGGAAAGAGCGCGTCTTTGTCGGCTCCATTGCGGAGCTAAAAAAGCGTACGAAAAAAAGCGGTAACCGCTATTTTGTCATGCGGCATGGAGAGTCGGAGACAAACACAAAAGGAATTGTAAGTTCAGATGTCGCAGCTCCGTATCACATTACGGAGACAGGGAAAAAAGAACTGCGTGAGGCAGCCCAAAAATTGAAGAAAATGGACATCACCAAAATCGTGAGCTCACCTTTTGTACGTACCAAAGAAACGGCAGTTATTGTTGCCGGGGTGCTTGGAATTTCTGAAGGACGTATTGAAACAGACGAGCGTTTGGGCGAACTTCAGTTTGGGGATTTCAACGGCAAGTCATATCAGGAGTTTATGACATACCGAGCCACGCAGATGCGCTCGTACGCAACTCCTGCCCCAAGCGGAGAAAGTTATCTGGACGCGAAGCGGCGTTTCGGTGCGTTTTTGTACGAACTTGAGGAGAAGCATAAATATGAAAATATTTTAATTGTGACTCACGGCATTGGGTTTGAAACACTTCCGGCGATCGCGTCAGGCGCCAACCGGGAAGTATCGGTTAAGGTCGCGTTCGCGCCCAAAGCCCCCCCTGCTGCCGTGGAGGAGTTTTCATTTGTTCCACTTCCACATAACGAGGACTATGAGCTTGATCTGCATAGACCTTATATTGATGACGTAACGCTCGTGTCAGATACGGGGAAGGAACTCACGCGTGTCAAAGAGGTGATGGACGTGTGGTTTGACTCCGGCGCCATGCCTTTCGCGCAAAGCGCGAAAGAAAGAGGGGCAGAACCGATTGAGAAATTCGTGACACACACAGCGTATCCTGCTGATTATATTTCGGAAGCGATTGATCAAACGCGCGGCTGGTTTTATACCTTGCTCGCGGTGGGAGTACTCATGAAGAGAGGAAGCCCGTATAAGAATGTGATTTGTCTCGGACACTTGCTTGATGCAAGCGGGCAAAAAATGTCCAAATCAAAAGGAAACGTCGTAGAGCCATGGGGTGAAATTGAACGATGGGGCGTCGATACTGCGCGTTTCTGGATGTACTACGTAAATCAGCCCGGTGACTCAAAGAACTATGATGAGAAGACCGTAAAAGAGGCGGCAAAAGTCTTGTCCTGGCTTGAGAACAGCGCAAAGTTTTACGAACTTTTCAAAGATGAATCGCGACCAGTTTCAAAACGCCGAAGCACCGAGGTTCTTGACCGATGGATGGATGTACGCCTTAAGAGTGCCGTGCAAAAAATGACTGAAGCAATGGAAATGTACCGACCTTACGATGCGGCGCGTGAGATCGCGGGGCTCGCAGAGGATCTTTCCCAGTGGTACGTACGGCGCATACGCGACCGGGTGAGGGAGGGTGATTCTTCTGCGCGAGAGATGCTCCGCAAAGTCATTAAAACCTCGGCGCTTTTGCTTGCTCCGCTTACTCCTTTTGTCGCCGAGCGTCTTTTCAAAGTCGTGAGTGAATCGGGAGATCCGGAAAGTGTGCACCTCGCAGATTGGCCGACGGAATCATTCGTCGAACGCTTCACCCGTTCTCTTTCGTCAAAAAAGGATGCAGAACTTCTCTCACAAATGACTCGCGTGCGCTCACTTGCCTCGGAAGCGCTGCAGCTTCGGCAAAAAGTAGGCATCAAAGTGCGCCAGCCGCTCGCAAAGCTTTCAATTCCGGGCCAGCTCGGAAAAGAGCTCGCACGCATTCTCGCGGAAGAAATCAACGTTAAAGAAATAAAAACAAACGCACCCGCCCTTGAACTTGATACGGTACTCACACCGGAACTTGTTAAGGAAGGAGATGAGCGCGAACTTGCTCGTGCAGTTGCGGAGGCACGCAAATCACAAAATCTCTCACCAAAAGATCGCGCACATGTCGTGAAGAAAGAAGATGGCGCGTTCGCAGTTGAGCTTTCAACGGGCACAATGCGGTTTGATTTGAAACGCGATGAGTCCCGTTAGAGATAGTGAACCCGAAACTGCTACCATATATCTATGACGAAGATAGCAATCACCAATGTTCTAATGTATAGAGCGCGTTCAATAGCGTTCGCGTTCTATCTCTAACGGGATGAGACATAACTACCATACGCGAGGAATTGTGCTTGCCCGGACGCCGCTTGGGGAAGCGAATGCACTCATCACACTTCTTACGCATGATCTTGGGCTGGTGCGCGCTCGTGCACAAGGGCTCCGTAAATCATCGGCAAAACTCGCGCCGGCACTTTCTACGTTTGCCGAGAGCGACATCGTTCTCGTAAAAGGCAGAGAAGGCTGGCGAGCGACCGGAGCTATCTCGGCGGAACTTTGGCATAGGCGTCTTACACGTCCGGCGCGTCTTCGCGCCGGACGTGTTGCGGGGCTTTTGCTCCGGCTCGTGCCCGGAGAAGCGACCGACGCAATTCTTTTTTCTATTTTTTCAGGATTTCTCGTCTCACTTACAACCGAGGACGAAGGAATGCATGACGCGGCGGAGTGTCTCGCCGCGCTTCGCATACTTGGAGCACTTGGGTTTGATGCGGGAGTTGTACCAGGTAGAACACCCGCGCATTACGAGCCAGAGGTTCTTCAAGATGTAGCCCGCGGCCGCTCCAGCTTTGTTGCCCGCATTAACCACGGCATTGAAGCTTCCGGTTTATAAGCCGGGTATACTGTTTCCCATGCCTGAACCTTTGCGCGGCGGTAAGAAGGAAGATGTAGGCGCGCTTGAGCGTGCGCGTCGCCGCCTCTACAGTCAAAACACCCCCAAAGAAAACGTCCCGCAAGAAATATTTTCCGCCCCCTCTACGCCCGAGCTGCCAAAGGCTTGGGAGAGCGACCCACTTCCTCCAAGACCTGAACGGCCTCGGCACGTGCACGTAGCGGCCCTCTTTCTCGGTTTCGCCGCGCTCTTTTTTGTGCTTGCCACAGGCGTTGCGGCGTACCTCCTTTATTTTGGCAACAATAGCGTTTCCGCCGAAAATGTTGATTTGTCTATACAGGGTCCAGGAACTATCGTCGGGGGAGATACGGTCCCTTTTGCGCTTTCAATTACGAACAGAAACCCAACCGCAATTGAGAATGCCTCACTCGTAATTACCTTCCCCGCAGGGACACGCTCCGCTGAAGACGTGTTTAAGGAGTATCCGCGTTATACAGAAAATGTGGGAACCATTCGTCCTGGAGAAACCATCACCCGCTCAATTAAAGCGATTATGTTTGGGAGCGAGGGGGAATTGCTCTCCGTGCCCACCAGTCTTTCTTTCAGTGCGAAAAACTCAAGTGCGACATTCGTAAAAAAATCTACCTACGACCTCGCCATCTCATCCTCCCCGCTCTCTCTTACTATTGTGGCACCCACAGAGACCGTTTCGGGGCAATCAGTTACGCTCACGCTTGCGGTGCGCTCAAATGCAAAAACTCAAATCGGCAACATCGTTCTCGCCGCGGCATATCCATATGGTTTCTCGCTCACGTCTTCGTCCGTACCTTCTCAAAACGGCGTTTTCTCTCTCGGAACGCTTCGTCCCGGCGACACAAAAAACGTTACTATCACGGGAACACTTTCTGGCAGTGATAATGAGAAACGCACGTTTCGTTTTACCACCGGTACGGCAAAGAGTGCGACCGACCCGACACTCGCGATTTCCTACGTATCGCAAGCAACTGAAATTGCGCTCGTTATGCCGTTCATTACTACCGCACTTGCTCTTAATGGAAGCCGGAGCGAACCTTTCATACTTGCCCCCGGAGAAACCTCAACCGTGACGATTTCGTACACGAATACACTTCCAACCGCGGTTACGAACGCCGAAATAGAGGTAACGCTTTCTGGTGGAGCGGTTGATTATAAAAGTGTTGAAACACAGCGCGGATTTTATCGCTCAAGCGACCATACCGTTGTCTTCTCTCGAGATGATGATCCGGCACTTCGGAGTCTTGAGCCAGGCGCAAATGGTCTTGGTACCTTTTCGTTTGCAACTCTCTCGGGCGCATCGCTTAAAGATTCTTCAATAACATTCACGATTTCCATTTCCGGCACACGAATCGGGCAAGCAAATGTACCTGAAAACGTAACTGCCTCAAAAGTGGTAACCGCGAGAGTGGCTTCTGCAACCGCGTTTTCCGCGAGAACGACGTATGCTACGGGACCGTTCAAAAATTCCGGACCAATTCCGCCCACTCCAAATGTCGCAACCACATATACGGTTGTGTGGAAGATTCAAAATGCGGCAAATGCGATTGCCGATGCCACGGTTGGAACCGTACTTCCGAGTTACGTTACTTTTACGGGAGCAGTCTCTCCATCAGGCGCTCTGACCTACAACCCCGCAACGCGCACCATAACCTGGAGCGCTGGCGACATGGCGGCAAACGCCTCGCTTGAGGGAGCATTCCAACTGTCTCTCACACCCTCAACCTCGCAGAAAGGGAACCCGGTAGCGCTCACGGGAGTCGCTTCGTTTACCGCATTTGATCGGTTTGCTGGTGTGCAGGTTTCTAAAGCGGCGGATCCGGCAACTACTGAAACGCCAGGGGATCCGAAGTACACTCCGACAAAAGGGAGCGTGCAATAAGTCGAACTTTCGGATAAGGTTTCCCTATGGCTGAAGCAAATCTGATGGAGAAGATCGTCTCACTCGCCAAACGCCGCGGGTTTGTGTATCCAGGTTCCGAAATCTACGGCGGCCTTGCTGGCACGTTTGATTACGGTCCACTCGGCGTCACACTCAAGAAAAATATTGAAAATCTCTGGTGGCGCCGGTTCGTGGAAAACAGAGACGACATGTACGGCGTGGACTCTGCAATTTTGATGAATCCGAAAGTTTGGGAAGCAAGTGGACATACCACCACCTTTAATGATCCGCTCGTTACTGATTTGAAGACAAAAAAACGCTACCGCGCCGACCATCTACTTGAAGAGGCGGGAATAAATCCGACGGGAATGACGCTCACGCAGATGGGGGAAGCGATCAAAGAGAAAGGTTTGAAAAGTCCAGAAAAGAACCCTCTTTCAGAACCCCAACAGTTCAATATGATGTTTAAAACATCCGTTGGTTCAACAGATGGTACCGACACTACGGTCTATCTCCGACCAGAAACCGCGCAAGGAATGTTCGTCAATTTCAAAAATGTGATTGATTCGTTCCATCCAAAACTACCATTCGGGCTCGCACAGATAGGAACCTCCTTTAGAAATGAAATTGCTCCACGTGAATTTTTGTTTCGCGTGCGCGAGCTTGAGATTATGGAATTTGAGTACTTCCTCCCTGAACAAATGTGGGAGAAATCGTTTGAAATGTGGAGAAGCGAAATGCACGCATGGTTTACAGAGCTTGGATTCGCGCCGGATGAAATTCAGGAAGTGGAGGTGGACAAAAATGACCGCGCACACTACTCAAAACGCACGCTCGATTTCTATTTTAAATACCCATCGGGTTTTAAAGAAATCGGCGGTATTGCGTATCGAACCGATTTTGATCTCAAAAACCATATTGAGAAAAGCGGGACCGATCTTTCATATCTTGATCCCGAAACCAATGAGAAGCTCGTACCGCACGTCATTGAACCAACCTTTGGTCTTGGTCGGCACGTGCTCGCCGCCCTCGTCTCCGCATACAGAGAAGACGAACTCGGAGGAGAAAAGCGCACCTACCTCGCGCTTGCACCAAAAATCGCACCAGTGAAAGCGATGGTCTCGCCGCTTCTCAAAAACAAGCCTGAATTGGTCGCAAAAGCGCGTGAGGTTCGAGAGATGCTTCGCAAAACGCACCCAGCAATTGCGTGGGACGATAACGGCAACATTGGTAAGCGTTACCGCAGGCAAGACGAGATTGGTACGCCATTTTGCATTACGGTAGATTTCGACACACTCGGCGAGAAACCAGAATTGAAAGATACGGTCACGCTTCGCAATCGCGATACAGGAGAACAAGAGCGCCTCACCGTTTCTGAAGTAGCAGACCGCATCCGCCAAGCAATTGCATAGCTTTTCTTACCCTTATCCCTTAAACCTGGACCCCGTGTTAGGATTCTTATATGGATAAAGAGATTCGGGTCTCTATCACTCCGGGCAGTATTTTCACCGCATTTTTCATCGTACTTGGAGTGTACCTGGCGTGGACGCTTCGGAACCTCTTACTACTCGTGATTACGGCCATCGTAATCGCTTCCGCGATTGAGCCAGGGGTCGTATTTTTTGTGCGCCACCGCGTGCATCGCTTTGTTGCCGTGCTCCTCATGTATGTGCTTGTATTCGGTTTTCTCTTCGGGCTTCTCTACTTCTTTTTCCCGCCCATCTTGGCGGACGCGGGAACCTTTTTCGCAAATGTTCCTCAATACCTACACACGCTCCCGGCTTCTTTCTCTGAAATCAGTGGTGCCGCTGAAGTGCTCTCTACCCAAGAACAGGCGGGTTCGATTCTTCAGACTCTTCTTTCGTTTCAATCTGCGTTCACTGCGGACTCCGTCGGTACCCTACAGCTCATGGCCACCTTTTTCGGCGGCATATTTTCTCTTTTCCTCGTCATCGTATTTTCTTTCTATCTCGCACTTCAGGAAACAGGAGTCTCTGATTTCTTGCGGCTGATTCTGCCTTCAACCTATGAAGCATATGCGGTTGACCTGTGGCGGCGCTCGCAGAAAAAGATTGGTTTGTGGATGCAGGGACAAATACTTCTTTCAGTAATTGTCGGCGTGCTCGTCTATCTAGGACTCCTGATTCTGAGTATCCCGTACGCATTGCTTCTTGCCGTTATAGCGGCAATCGCTGAAATCATTCCGGTTTTTGGTTCACTTTTTGCAGGACTCATTGCAATCATGGTTGCACTTTCTCACGGCGGCATCCCCCTCGCGCTTATTGTTATGGGTCTTTACATCGTCGTAAACCAGTTTGAGGCAAACCTCATCTACCCACTCGTCGTACAGCAGGTGGTGGGGCTCCCGCCTTTGATCGTCATCCTCGCCCTTGTCGCGGGAGGTACGCTTGCCGGTTTTCTTGGCATACTGCTCTCGGTGCCAGTCGCGGCAACCATTCTTGAGCTCCTCTCCGATTTTGAAAAGAGAAAACACCGTCAAGTAGCGGCCCACACCTGATTTTGTTGTCATGGCGCGGTACATAACAACTACGTTGCCGTACGTAAACGCGAACCCTCACTTAGGGCACGCGCTAGAGTTTGTAGAAGCAGATGCATTCGCGCGCACGCTTCGCGCGAAGGGTGAGGAAGTGTTTTTCAACATTGGCACGGACGAACACGGTGCGAAAATCGCAAAGAAAGCAGAAGAGGAGGGGAAAACGCCGAAGGACTACGTTGATGACTACGCGAAACGCTTCCAAAACTTTGCCGACCAGATCGCTATTTCTTACGACTCGTTTCTTCGCACCACGGACAAGGAGCACGTAGCGGCAGCGACCGAGTTTTGGAAACGCTGTGATGCGGCAGGAGACATCTACAAAGCCGCATACGAGGTGAAATATTGCGTGGGGTGTGAACTTGAAAAGACTGATTCCGAACTTTCAAACGGTCGCTGTCTTCTCCATCCAAATCTTGAGATAGAAATCCGCACCGAAGAAAACTACTACTTCAAGTTTTCTAAGTACCAGAAGCAACTCCTTGCGCACTACAAGAAACAGAAAGACTTTGTCATTCCACACGAGCGGTTACATGAAATTTCGGTATTCACGGAAAGTGGTCTCAAAGACTTCAGCATCTCCCGCTCAAAAGATAAGCTCTCATGGGGCGTTCCGGTTCCGGGGGATGAGTCTCACACCATGTACGTGTGGTTTGACGCCCTCGTGAGCTACATCGCGGCGATTGGATGGCCTGAAAATACAAAGTCTTTTTCAAAGTGGTGGCCAGTAACCCAATTTGCGGGGAAGGACAATTTGCGTCAACAGTCTTCAATGTGGCAGGCGATGCTCCTTTCGGCAGGACTTCCGCTCTCTCGTCAGATCTTCATCCACGGATTTCTTACTTCGGGCGGACAAAAGATGTCTAAGTCGTTGGGGAATGTAATTGATCCGGTAGCCCTTATGAATCGCTATGGAGTGGACGCGCTTCGCTATGTGCTCCTGCGGCATGCGAATCCTTTTGAAGACTCAGATCTTACGGAGGCGGCGATTCATGAGTATTACAATGCGCACCTCGTAAACGGTCTTGGGAATTTGGTCGCGCGCATTATGACGCTTGCAGAAGGGCACCTTCCACAGCCTGTCTCGCTCACGAAAGAAGATGAAAAAATAGAGTCTGCATTCTATGAAAAAATAGAAGCGTATAAGTTTAATGAAGCAATGGACCTTATCTTTCTCCACATCGCAAAAGGGGATGCATATATGACCGAACAGGCGCCATATAAGAAAATCAAAAGCGCCGATCCAAAAGAACAAGGAGATGCGCGAGCGGTTATTGAAAAGCTTGTGCGTCATCTTGCAAAACTTGCGACGCATCTCGTGCCAGTGATGCCGCACACCGCCACCGTTATCGCCACGGCAGTCCGAGAAAACAAAAAACCACAAAATCTGTTTCCGCGCATATGACCCGACACACTAAAACGGCATCGTGTTTTTGCTTCGCGTTTTGGATGTCCGTATAAGTTGTTTGCAGAACATCTCTCATTTGAGAAGTGACTCCCGTGTTGGACACAGGAAGCAATGCCGTTTAGTGTGACGGGTATGAACGCTCGGTATTTTGATGCCCACTGCCACATCCAGTTTGAGCAGTACGATGCGGATCAGGCAGAAATTATAGAAAGAATGCGGGAAAGAGGAATTGCCGGCGTGGTCGTCGGCGTTGACCGAAAGTCGTCGGAGCAAGCAATCGCGCTTGCGGAAAAACATGAGCACCTCTTTGCATCAGTCGGGCTCCATCCAAACCGAGTAACTGAAGAATGGTTTGAGGCGAAGGCGTGTACCGCACTCGCAAAACACCCCAAGGTCATAGCGATAGGGGAATGTGGGCTAGACTATTTTAGACCCGCCGAACTTACCGAGGAGATGAAAGAAAAACAAAAGAGAGTGCTCGGCGACCACATAGAGCTTGCGGGCACACTCGATAAGCCGCTCATCATCCACTCTCGCCCGTCCAAGGGGACCCAAGATGCGTATCATGACCTCATTCAGATTTTGAAAATGGCAAAACTGGAATATCCAGCCTTACGCGGAGACATTCACTTCTTCGTTGGTGGTGTTACAGAAATGCAAGAACTGGCTGCGCTTGGCTTCACCGTTTCCTTCACGGCCGTCATTACCTTTACTCACGACTACGATGAAGTAATTCGCGCTACACCGCTCACCTCTATCCTCTCCGAAACGGACTCACCCTACGTTGCTCCTGCTTCTCGACGGGGAAGTCGGAATGACCCACTTGCGGTAGAGGATGTGGCGGCCAAAATTGCTCTAATTCGCGGAGAAGACCAAGAGATGGTTCGAAAGATGTTGGTGCAAAACGCTCTCAACCTTTTCAAACCACCGCACACCGAAGCCGTTTAGAACTCCTCTCAAAACGCCAACCCCGCGAACGTATGTGTCCCGCAGGGGCTCGCGCAGGGAGCGTTTCGGTTTCCGAACCGAAACGTGCTGTATCTGCACAGCACGCAAGCATGGTGCGACGAGTCTGCGAGACGCTTGCGCGTACGAGCGTGAGCGCGTTGTCTGGCTGGGACAGCGACGCGTACCCGGACGGGGCACATACAGAGCGGGGCAGTTTTGAGAGGAGTTCTTGTAGTTGCGGAGCCATATGTGCCGTGCTACATTTCTCCCACTATGGCTCGAAAGAACGAAGCGGAATCTGGAGAAAATGAAGTAGTCGCGGATGCACACGGCTCACGCGTCTATGAACTTGGTTTCCATCTTGACCCCGAACTTCCGCAAGAGGAAGTAAAAAAGGCTTACCAGGCCGTACGCTCGCTCATCCTTGAGAAGGGAGGACTAGTCGCTGAGGGTGAACCACAGAAAGTTCCGCTCGCATATCGCATTTCTCGTCAGGAACCATCGGGTCGCCGCGATTTTGATTCCGCTTTCTTCGCCTGGATTGCCTACGAAACGTCTGCAGAAAACCATGCAGAGATTCTTACCTTTGCCAAAGAGAATGCAAAATTCGTCCGTTTTATTGACCTCGTGACGACCAAAGACGCAGCTCGCCACGCCGCAGAGATGCACGAAATACAGTCAAAAGTTCCGTCTGCGGGCGATAAGGCAGAAGTTTCCGACACAGAGCTCGACGCAGCGCTTGAGAGCGCTGCTGCGTGATAGGATTCCACCATGTATCCCGTTAGAGGTGCAAACCGAATAGACATCAGTTATACTGCCCAGCACGCTATGGGGTCGAAACCATTACTAAGCATAATTACGGGACGGAAATCTTCGATTTCCTACCTCTAACGGGATGTACCTCAATAAAGCATTTGTGTACGGCAATTTGACCCGAGATCCGGAGCTTAAGGCGCTCCCATCGGGTTCCCAAGTAGTTTCTTTCGGAGTTGCGACGAATCGCGTCTACAAAGACAAGAACGGCCAGAAACAGGAAGCAACGGAATTTCATAACATTGTCGCCTTTGGTCGCACGGCTGAAGTGATTGGCCAATACATGAAGAAAGGAAAGCCGATTTTCATTGAGGGTCGCATCCAGACGCGCTCGTGGGATGATAAGGAGACGGGAAAAAAGAATTACCGCACGGAAATTGTGTGCGAGAACTTCCAGTTTGGCGCGGACGGCGGTCGTGGCGGGGGAGACGCTAAGGGCGCACCTGCGGTAGAACAGTCTTCTTCCAAAGACGCTGAGGAGATCAAGTACCCGGACGAAGAGATTAATCCGGCAGACATTCCTTTCTAACTCTTGACTAGAAACTTTAAACTAAAAACTATTTTATGGCACACCAAGCTGAACGAGAAGAGATTGAAGTAAAGAAATTCGTTGACTACAAAGATGTCGCGTATTTGAAGCAATTCACAAACCCACACGCAAAAATGCTTTCAAAGCGTCGCACGGGTATTCCTGCCCTCAAACAGCGCGAGATCGCTCAAGCCATTAAGCACGCTCGTTTTATGGCGCTTCTCCCTTACGTCGCGGCGTAATACAACGACAAAAGAAAAACCGCCCTCAGGGCGGTTTTTTTGAGTCTTATGCTTTCTCCACACGCTCAACGTACTCCCCGCTGTCAGTGTTGATGCGAATCACATCACCTGCATTGATGAAAAGGGGAGTATTCACCATCGCGCCCGAAGAAAGGGTGACTTGCTTACCACCACCGCTCACCGTGTCTCCTTTTACTGCTGGCGGTGCTTCGGTCACTTTGAGGTCCATTTTGACAGGAATTTTTACCGTAATCGGTTTCTCCTCATAGGTCATCACTTCAACCGGCGTATTGGTGACAAGCCACTGCACCTTGTCGTGGACAGCTTCGTCGGGGAAAAAGAAACGATTCTTCGGATTATCTACTTCTGTAAACCACGACTGACCGCGGTTGGTGTAGAGGTACACCGCGTCCATAGTCTCAATGTTAGCTTCAGTCGCCGTTTCGTTTTGGTGGAAAGAGATTTCAACCACCTTACCGGAGACGAGATGGCGAAGCTTGGTCTGGTTCACGGGCTTACGCATCTGCATGCGGAAAATGTGCGAGGAGAGTACCTCGTACGGCTCGTTGTTGTAATCAATGACTATTTTTGGAAGAATTTCGTTATAAGACAAGACTGCCATAAGTTTGAAACTAAAAACGCCCGAGGGCGGTTATAAAAGTCAAGAACTCATGTATGCTAGCAAACGTCATGACTTTTGGGAATACGGAGGACGTAGCAGCACTTTCGGACGCAGAAGTACTACGGCGCTCGAAGAAGGAACCTGAACTCTTTGCTGTTTTAGTGCGGCGTTTTGAAGCACCGCTCCTGCGCCGTGCCAAGACGATTCTCCGGAGTCCTGAAGACGCTGAAGAGGTTGTGCAAGATGCGTTCACCAAAATGTATCTCTACGCTGACCGCTACCAGGCCCAGGAAGGAGCAAGTTTCTCGTCATGGGCGTACACAATCCTCAACCGTGTCGCCTATACGAAATATCAGGCAAATAAAGCGCTCTGGAGCAAGACGGTGGAACTAGAGCCCGAGCACTACGAGTCACTTCCGGACGCAAAAGCAGAATTCCTGGAAGATCTTTCAATCCGAAGCGAAGTCTTGATGACGCTCTCAAAACTTCCCGAAACCGCCGCACGAATTTTGCGGTTACAGTTTATTGAAGGAAAGACCCAAGAAGAAATCGCGAAAAATGAAGATCTTTCCATTCCAGCGGTGAAGACACGAGTACACCGTGCTAAAAAGTTATTTAAAGATATCTATGAAAAACAAAATTGAAGCAGCAGCGGAACCCAGCACTCAAGTATCCTTGAGTGCTGCGGGGAACCAAACTAACATTGAGCAAGCCGTGATGCGACGCGTGAACAGGATTCACCGGCTCCGCTTTGTCGTGAACGGTTTTACGGCCTCTGGCTTCGTTCTGCTTCTTGCTCTGTGGGGTGTTGGAAGGGAAGTGTGGGTTGCACATGTCTTTGAAAATATGCCGCATTCAGGAGATCTGTTCGCGGTATCGCAGTTCTACCTCTCGGCATTTCTAGGCACAGAATTTGTCGTCCAGGCGCTCTCCCTCGCCATCTTTGCCTCGCTCATATATCTCGCACGCGAAACCGCACATCTCGTTGAGCGAGCGTTTGTACCGGCCCGCGTCTAACTTTCGGCAAGCTTTGCTTTGATTTGTTTCAAGAGCTCTTTTGAAACGTCCTTGTTCTCACTGAGGAAAGTGCGCGATGCGTCGTAGCCAACGCCAAGTTTCGTATCTCCCATCTTGTAGGTCGCGCCGCTTTTTGCGACGAGCCCGTACTTCTCGCCAAGCGCGATAAGCTCGCCCTCGCGACTGATGCCCTCGTTGTAGAGAAGATCAAATTCGGTTGTTTTAAAGGGTGCCGCAACCTTGTTTTTAACCACTTTCACTCTCACGCGACCGCCCACAACCTCCTCACCTTTTTTGATAGAGGCGATGCGGCGAATATCAAGCCGGACGCTCGTGTAGAACTTGAGTGCCTTGCCGCCTGGGGTCGTTTCTGGATTTCCAAACATCACACCGATTTGCATGCGGATCTGGTTGATGAAAATGACGATAGTCTTGCTTCTCGCGACAATCGCCGTGAGCTTGCGAAGTGCTTGTGACATCAGGCGAGCCTGTTTACCTACATGCTGCTGGCCCATTTCTCCCTCAATCTCGTCTTTCGGGGTGAGCGCGGCGACCGAGTCAATGACAATGACGTCAACGTTCCCGCTCCGCACCAACGACTCCACGATATCAAGCGCCTGCTCGCCGGTGTCTGGTTGCGAAATGAGAAGTTCGGGAAGTTTTACGCCAATACGCCGTGCGTATTCGGGGTCAAGCGCGTGTTCGGCGTCTACAAATGCCGCGATGCCGCCAGCTTTTTGCGCCTCAGCTATCACATGGAGTGCGAGTGTCGTCTTTCCGGAAGACTCTGGACCAAAAATTTCAATAATGCGACCGCGGGGAAGCCCACCTACGCCGAGCGCTGCATCAAGACCAACCGAACCCGTTTGGATTGTCGGGATTTTTTCTTGTTTTCCTGCGCCGTACGTGGTGATGGCCTCGTCGCCAAATTTGGTACGGATTTCTTTGAGCGCCTGATCAATTGACTTCTGTTTTGCGCCCGCATCTTTTTCAGATACGGCAACCGTTTTCAATTCTTTTTCTTTTTTTGGTTTTCCGAAGGCCATACCCTGGGGTACAAGTTTAAATTACGCCGTTACATAATCGCGGAGTCGCTTGGCGAGGGAGCGGCTGCCGTCGGAGGTTTTCATATAGCGTTCTCGGCGCTTGGCGTCAGTATACGATAGGCACGCTTCGTAGTATATAAGCTCAAACGGCAGCCGTGGCGCTGTAGAAACATTTTTGCCCTGTTGGTGTTCCTGAAAACGGCGGCGTAAGTCTGAGGTCATTCCAATATATCGTTTCTTATCTCGAAGACTCTTCAAAACGTAGAGATAGTAGAACCGTTTTCGATTCAAACTTGTCCCACGGGGCATAGGTCAAGGTATATAAATCGTTCGTGTGTGTGTAATAGTTCGTCCGAAACGGTCTTTCGCGACAAAGGTAAGTATAGAGGCTCCTTTGGGAAAGGCGAGGGCAGTTTTAAACGTCCCGTCTTCGCCAAGAAGGAGTGGTGCACCGTTTAGAGTTAGGGCAACGACACGCTTGGCCTCGCCCTCAAGAACGACAATGCCGTCAGGGAATTCGGCGTAGTCATTCGGGGAAGTGAGAGTAAGGACGGGTCCTCGTACGAGCGGATAGGCCTCCACAAGACCGTAGCCAGTAAGGACAACGACGGCGAGGACAACCAATATACGTGTTGCCATAGCCTTGGGTTCTACACCCCTTCTTCTGCTTCGGGGAGGGGAGCTGCCGAAGCGCTTCGCGAGAGCACCTCGCGCGGTTTTGAGCCATCTGCAGGCCCAATGACACCCTTCGCTTCAAGCACATCCATGAGCCGAGCGGCACGTGAATAACCGATTTTGAGTTTACGCTGGAGATACGAGGTTGAGCCCCGTCCGCCTTCCTCTACCGCAGCTTTTGCGGCCGCGTAGAGGTCGTCGTCTATTTCTTCGTCATCAAAGTTTGCGAGACCTATGGTGTCGCCCGCATCAGTGTGGATGATTCCGTTTCCGCCACCCATATCAATTGAGGCGAGGTCGCCGGCGTTGTGGCCCTTTATGTACTGCACCACCTTCTTCACTTCGTTCTCAGAGATATACGCGATTTGGATGCGCACCGGCTTTTGCATGTCGCTTGAAAGGTAAAGCATGTCGCCCGCACCAAGCAGACTTTCAGCGCCCGCTCCGTCAAGAATGGTGCGAGAGTCTATTTGCGAAGCGACCTGAAGCGCAAGACGCGTAGGGATATTTGCCTTAATCAGTCCGGTAATGACATTCACGGATGGGCGCTGGGTTGAAAGGACGAGGTGGATGCCGACCGCGCGGCTCATCTGTGCGAGGCGCACAATAGACGCTTCAAGCTCGCGTGGAAACGACGACATAATGTCGGCGAGCTCATCTATCACAATGACGATGTAGGGCATAGCTTCCGGCATTTCCTCAGCTTTTTTCTTTTTTGCCGGTTCAAAGACGGTCTTGTGATAGGACTCTATGTCACGCACCTGCTCGGTTTCGAGAATGTTGTACCGGCGTTCCATCTCTTTTGCCGCCCACTTGAGGGAAAGGATGCACTTTTTGGGATCGGTAATGACCGGAGTGAGTAGGTGGGGGATACCATTATATGCAGTGAGCTCCACACGCTTCGGGTCAATCATGATAAAGCGGAGCTGGTTCGGACCATTTCGATACAAGAGCGAAGTGATGAGTGCGTGTATAGCAACTGACTTTCCGGAACCGGTGGCGCCTGCCACAAGAGCGTGGGGCATCTTAGCGATGTTGACGTAGTGAGGCGTGCCCGTGATGTCGCGTCCAAGCGCCGCGAGAATCGGTTTCTGATTCGCACTCCACTCAGGCGCCCCTATAAGTCCACCAAGTCCAACCATAGCTTTAGTCGTGTTTGGCACTTCAATACCCACCAGTGATTTACCAGGAATGGGAGCTTCCACTCTGACTGGGTGAGCGGCGAGCGCGAGCTCAAGGTTGGAGACGAGAGAGACTATTTTTGACAAACGCACGCCTTCTGCCGGCTTCACCGCATAGCGCGTGACCGTAGGTCCAACTGAAACTTCGTCCATTTCAACGTCAATGCCAAAGTTTTGAAAGGTGCGCTTGATGATGTTTGCATTTGCCTTGATGTCGCCCACGCCCGGTTTTCCGCGGTCCTCTCCAAGAAGCGAGAGGGGAGGGGCTTCATACTCCGCATCAAAATTTCTAATAGGCTGTGCCGCCGCATCTCCTTCTTTATGATTGAACATGCGAACAGTTGGCTCGCGCTCGGGAACCACGGGTAGAGATTCTTCAGTTTCTTCCGCCGCCTCTTCAGAGGAATCTTCCTCAACCCCTTCTTTAGCGTCTGAAGATTCTTCAGATTCGTCTTCTTTTTTGGTGCGGCGTACAGGGAATCGTAGGTTTTGAACTCTCTCTGCAAGGAATCCAAACCCATTCATAATTGCCTGCGCAATGAGTCCAACATCCATAACAAGTGCGAGTCCTATCGCAAAGAGTGCCGTGAGAAGAACCACTGCTCCCCAGAAGCCGAAGAATCCCCCAAGTATTCCGCCAATCCACGTGCCGGCTCCCCCTCCAAAAGTCATTCCTGGAAAAAGGCCCGCAAGCGCGAGTATAGAGGAAGCAATAATCAATATGCCGGAGGCGGCGAGAGGGGCGAGACTCGGTCTTCCAAAGCCCGCATAAAGCCCAACGGCAATGAGGGCAATCGGAAGGAGGAAGGCGCCAAGGCCGATGATGGCGTATGCAAAAGTGAACGCTGCGCCGCCAAGGGGTCCCGCGCGGTCAATAGCAGCAAGTGCAAGAAGTACTCCACAGGCAACGAGTACGATGGCGCCCGCGTATCGCAGTAGCGCATCGTACTGACGAACAGCCGCATCTCTGCCTCCACGTTTCCCACTTCGCTTCATCCCGTTAGAAATAGGACACGGACGCCTTCTTGGTTCCGTTCCCTATTTGGTTAGTGTTCATAATATCGACTATTATAGCGTAATTCTTGCCCGTGTCCGTGATTTCTAACGGGACTTCATAATTATTTTCGTATTGTAGCACCCGAATCCATCTCAAGATCTCGCTTGCCGTACTCCAAAACGGAACCAGCCCCGCTTCCGGCAAGGGAAAATCATAGTCGCCTCGTTTAACGGAAAACCGTGAACTCGCTTCGCTCAAACAGCACGATTTTCCTACTCGGCTCGTTGATTTTCACCTCGCCTCACGCGAGTTTCCGTTTTGGAGTACGCCGCGCTCGCATGGTTATCGTTTTGGAAGAGTTCTATGGGACGGCTATTGCACGAACCAGGCTTGCGAGTATGATGTCCGATACGCTATAAACGTATGTCTTTTAATAACGGACAAAAAAACGATAAGGCACTAACCCATGCGCGCGGTGGTGATACCCATTACGACACTTTTGTCCTTGAAAAGAACATATTCTCTAACATCTTTGAAAAGGACATAAAGAGAGTTTTCATATATAAGAAGGCTGAAAGACTTGCAAAAGCCATCCACCTTATTGCCCCGGCATTTATTCACTCTCCGTCCTTGAGGAATCGGATTGATGGTATAGCTATCGGACTTGTGGACGCCGCCATTCTTCCGCCGTCGGGGGCGCGCGGAGCGCTTTCGCGCGAACTCCTCGCTCTTTCAAGCGTCCTCTCCATTGCTCGAACAGGCGGCCTTCTTTCTGCCATGAATGCCGACATGATCGCAAAAGAGGCGCACGCCCTCCTCCAAGAGCTTGCGGCGTACGAGGAGCCACACCTTTTTCTTGAGGAGTCTCCCACTCTTTCGGACATTGCAAAAAGGGCAGGTCCTGGGAGACGAAGCGCTTCACGCAAAACCAATCAGGCATCACCAAAAGCACATCAAACCCAAGAAGGTGGAGATAAAGGACATACGAAGGACAGCGGGCGAGCAAATCGCAAAGAAGGCATCCTATCGGTCATCCGACATAAAGGACAAGCGACCATAAAGGACATCTCAACTGCCATGCGCGATGTCTCTGAAAAGACCATCCAGCGTGAGCTCCAAACGCTCGCTCTAGAAGGAATAGTTAAAAAAGCAGGGGAGCGCCGCTGGAGCACTTACTCGCTTTCGTAGGGAATGGGGTTTGACCCGTCACACTTCTGCAGTGTGGCGGGTTTTGACTCCAAAAGCACTACCTGCTAGGGTATATCTGTGGTAGCGCGTCTCTCATAAGGATTCATGAAGAACAGGCCGGAAACGGCCTGTTCTCTGTGTCTCTAGATGAAGATTGTGTTATCCACACGGTAGCTAGAGGTCGGCTTGGTTCACCGCTATACTGCTATGCAGTCCCTGGGGGACCAGAATACAAGTCGTGCGCTTTATGCCCCGCAGGGAGCCCCTTGAAAATTTAATAGTTTCAAATTCTGTAACGGATGAATTTCCTGACACGAAAGCACGTCTCATTCGTCATAACCTTTGCCAACTAACCCATGGGGGACCGGTCGATACCGTCCTCTGTGGGGTAGTGTGAAAGTGCTTTGTGCCACTTCAGTTGATTATAAAAAACGCATGCATTTCGAGACACCTTATTTATAAGAACGTTTCGGAATGTATGCGCTCAAAAATAAAAACAAATTAAAAAAGTATGACTCGTTCAACAACTTCGATCGTAAAGATCGCAACAGTTGCAGCAGGTCTCGCTATGTTCGCATCCCTCTCGCTTGCGGCCGCTCCGGCGTACGCACAGAGCGTCACCTTCAATGTTGACCTCACGATTGGTTCGACAGGCGCAGACGTAACTGCACTTCAAACGTGGCTCATTTCTAAGGGCTACTCAATCCCAGCAGGCGCAACTGGATACTTCGGTACTCAGACGCAAGCTGCGGTTGCGGCTTACCAGGCAGCAGTAGGCATTACGCCTGCAGTTGGTTACTTCGGTCCGATCACTCGCGCCAAGGTAAACGCAGGAGGTAGCATGTCGGGTTCATACCCAGCAGGCTGCACCTCAAACTCTGGTTACAGCACAACGACAGGAATGTCGTGCGCAGGTTCAAGCTCCCTCCCAGCAGGATGCACCTCAACAGCGGGCTACAGCCCAACGACAGGTGTTAAGTGCTCGGGCGGTACAACTCCAGCTCCATCAACAGGTGGACTTGAGGGAACTGACGGCTCGATCTCAGATGTCAACGAACTCTCAAGCTACAACAACGAAGATGTTGCTGAGGGTGATAACGACGTAAAAATCCTCGGCATGGAAGTTGAGGCTTCAAACGACGGAGACATTGAGCTTCGCTCGGTTAAGATAAGCTTCGATCCATCTGGAAACACTGGTTCAGATAATCTTGATGATTATATTGACAGCGTGACGGTATGGATGGGAGATGAAGAGATTGGTTCAGCAGATGTAAGCGACTTCGATGAGTCAAGCTCAAACATCTTCACGAAGACCGTCTCTCTTAACGGTGCAGTTATTCGCGCAGACGAGACTGAAAACTTCTACGTCACTGTCAATGCGGTAAACAACATTGACTCCGGCGATATCTCTGGCGACTCATGGACAGTAGACGTTGAGAACATCCGATTCATTGATGGATCAGGTGTTACGACGACCGAAACTGGCTTTGATCTCGACGGTATGGATGTTCCATTCGACTTCGTTACTTTCTCAACAGCAGCCAACACTGAGCTCAAGATCACCACTGATTCTGACAGCCCAGAGGCAGGCATTGTTGTGATTGACGACGTTGATACGACTGATGACGTTGTTCTTCTCAAGGGTAACCTTGAGCTCGAAGGAACGTCAGATGTCGTTATCGACACATTCCCAGTTACGTTTACTGGTGTAGGTTCAGCTGTCGCTACAACTACAGGATCCGTTAAGCTCACCATTGGTGGCGAGGAATACACGGAGACTATGAGTATCGCAGTCGGAGCATTCACTGGTACCGTTACGTTCGACAATCTTGATTTCGCTATCGATGCGGGCGACACTGTTGCCTTCACCGTTTCAGCTGACATCAACGATATCGACACGACTGCTGGTCTTGACGAAGGAGATACACTCTTGGCGTCTGTTACGTCTTCAAACCGAGACGTCATGGATGTTGAGAACTCAGAGGGCGATCAGCTTTCTGACTCAACAGAGAAGTCAGGTACGGCTATTGGTGAAGCACAGGAATTCCGCACAAACGGAATCATGCTCACACTCGTATCAACAAACACATCTGTTGCAGCGGGTAACTCAACAAGCGATGACCTCGGTACATTCAAGATCAAGTTCAAGATCACAGCGATTGGGGACGCGGTATACGTGTCAACTCTTGCTGATGCGACCCTTGCTGGTGTAACAACTGGAAAGACGTCGGTTAACGTTGACCGTGCAGGCACGGCAACTGTTGGCGGAACATCAGTAACTATCACAAACGTTACTGACACTCGCCTTGAGTCAACAGGTACATTCAAGATTGAAGAGGGTGCAAGCGAGACGTTTGAGGTTGTTACTACAGTACAGCTCCCAGCAGCTGGCGCAGCGGGTCAATTCCGCGTCGCCCTCGCAGGAGTTATGTGGGACACAGACTCAACGGACGCAACTCCTGACCAGTCTTACACTTCAAACCTCGACTCGTTCAAGACCGAATACATCGGCCTTAACTAAGTCGTACGTTTGATGGCGTCCGCCAGCTGGCGGAGCTCCAGCTAGAAAATTGGTCTAGCAAAACAAAACCGCCCCTCACGGGGCGGTTTTGTTATTTATAATTTATAGCCCCTTACCACTTTAAGTGGGTTTGGATCGGATGATTTCCAGATACGCGCAACACCATCCCGCGTTTTGAGCCGTATATAAAGCGCTATGCCCACAAAAAGTGGTAAGGGGTATAATCACCAAATGCTCACCGATACTAAGAATTCCATCTTCTGGAAATGTACCGAATATCTCTTTTGCCTGTTTTTCATACTGTTTCCCTTTTTAAACTACAGCTCCTTTCTCTATGGCGGGACTGCAACCAGATCACTCAACCTCGTCATCTTTTCGGCGCTTTTGGGTATTGGGTTTGCGCTCTGGTTGTTTAAAAAAGGCAATTCAGTATCGCTCCCGAAATCTCCGCTCCTCGCCGCACTCGCTTTATATTTTGGTTCGCTCACTATTTCTGGATTGCAGGGCCTGAATCTAGACACCACTTTCTGGTCTGTGGCGACCCGCATGACCGGCATCTGGTACTTCATGTTCCTCGGATTTTTTATGCTGATGTTGTGGGCAGTGATTTCTGATGAAAAAAAACATCACGCGCTCATACTTTCCGTAATTCTCTCAACCGCACTCTTCTCGTTTTTGGACTTATTCAGTAGAGACGGACTAGGCTGGTTCTTCAAAAGCGTTGTCTCGGAGGCTTTCACGTTTGGCAACACCTCCTTTGCTGCCATGTATATCTTCGGCGCGCTCCTTCTCTCGCTTTACTACCTACTGCAGTCTGAATATAAAAAGTGGTGGATGTACGTCCTGCCCGTAGTCTTGGTAATCAATCCAATGATCATCAACAAGCAGGTGTGGTCTGGCGACTTTTCTTCAGGGATTGTTGGCACGGCACAAGCCACGTCGTACGCAACGCTCTTGTCGCTTTTTGCCCTGCTTGGCGTATGGCTCGTCTCAAAGATACGGGACGTAAAAACGCGTACGGTCGTCAGCTATTCGCTCTTTGGCATTTCGCTCCTGGCCGTTGTTTTCTCTGCATTTTCTCTGCTCTCTCCAAATGGATATTTGCGCGAAATTTACTTAAGTCACAGTTCCGCCGCTCGACCGCTTGTGTGGGAAATGTCTGAAAAAGCTATTAGTCAAAGGCCTTTTTTCGGATGGGGCGCGGACAACTTTGAAAGAGTTTTTGAAAAAAATTATGATAATCGGTTGCTTCAAGACGAATACGGAAACGAAGCTTGGTTTGACCGAGCCCACAACGTATTTATTGACCAGATGGTAGACAATGGGGTAGTCGGACTTCTGACGTACCTTTTGGTGTACGTAGTCATTATTTTGGCACTTATCTACACCACTCTTAATTCAGAGATAAAAAGAGACAAAATCTTTGCAGCCGTCTTACTGGTGTATTTCTCGTTACACATTGTTGAACTACAAACTGCTTTTGACACATCCATCTCGTACCCAATGCTGGCGTTTATGTTTGTATCAGCGGCGGTTCTCTACCACAGAACGCGCTCTACAAAAAAGACCAGCCTCTCGATTGGGTTGAACCAGATCACCAGATACGGGGTCGGGGTACTCCTCCTCGTTTTCTCTTCCTGGTCTTTGTTAGCCGGAGCCCTGCCGTTGGCACAAGCGCAAATAGCCAATGGCGCTATCCGGACAGTTGGCTCTGCAGAGAAAAGAATTCCTCTCTACCCGACGCTCTTTGCCTCCCCGATAGATCAGCAAGCTTTTTTGTGGAGGACAACGACAGACTTTGAGCGGGGCATAGCAGAAAATCCGAAAGTACTGGAAGATCCTAAAAAGGTGGAAGGACTTAAAGCGGAAATAGTCATTTTTGAGAATGGCTATAAAGAATATATAAAAAATAATCCTAGCAATTTCAGAGCCCACCTAAACTTGGCTGACGTTCTCATATACCAAATGCTTTTTGAAGTGAATAAGCTTGAAGAAGCTCAGGTTGTGCTTGACCAAGCGATTTTACTTGTGCCACAAAGCCCGCAATCTTATTGGATGAAGGCTGTTGCCTATGTGTACATGAGGAAATTTGATTTAGCCCGAGCGTATGCAAAAAAAGGGCTTGATTTGAATCCAAAGATTACGCAGAGCCAGACCGTAGCCAAATACGTAGAAGACTCGATAAAGAGTTTTCCGGAGATTGAGCTCTTCTTCTTTAAACAGATATAAGCTTTGCGAAATGAGGTACTATTGGGTCAATGGAGATGACCAGTAAAACCACCAAGAGCAATGAGAGTGAGCGCCGGATACTCCCGTTTTTTGTGGAGTTTGTGAAGTTTTCTACCGGGTTTGCGGTACTCATTGCCGTCGCACTCATCACCCTCCGCTTCGCCTCCGCCGCCGTCTAGTTTTCCTGAGCAAGGTTCAACCTTGCTCAGAATCTTATACACATAGAGGTTCTCGTGGAACTCTGTGCGGATGCTACGCTGACGGATAGTTACCATGGCGCGGGCAAAAATATTTATTATCGTCGGACTTGCTCTTGCCCTTCTCGGAGGATTTTTTGGATACAGGCTTTGGCAATACGCAATTATTGACGTATATGCGTACGAATCGGTAGATGATTTTACAAAAGCCGGGCACACGAGCCCGCGCGAGCTAGAAATTTATGAAGAGAAATTGGAGCGGGCATACCGAGAAGACACCTACGGGAGCACGACTCCGGAAGGAACACTTCAGCTTTTTATAGACGCCCTCAAAGCAGGGGACACCGACCTTGCGGCGAAGTATTTCATCATAGAAAAACAGCGAAGAATGACTGAGGAATTAAGAATCGGCAAAGAAAATGGTGGCATTGAAACGTTCCTCAAGATTCTTGACGGAGAAAGACATCTTGTTCCGTTACTACAAAACACATACAGAATCCGATCCCAAAGCAAAGAAGGTAGTTCGAGTATAGATTTCCGCTTGAATCAGATTCGGCAGATTTGGAAGATAGAGAGTCTTTAGACCGACGTATGGTACGAGCACTAATTCTTGCGCTCGCTTTCCTCAACCCAGTTATCGCATCTGCGTATTCGGCACATTCCACTCATCCTGCGCTCACTCAGGAAATAGTAGAGATTTTCAATGCGTATAACCCCGAACACACACTTTCTCTAAAAGAAACCGCATGGGTTATGGAGGGCGCGACAGAAGAAGATGCGCCTGCAACGCGCGTCTTAAACCACTTCTACGACCCAATCCACCGGATAGGGCTTCTCGGCGCAAACACCCCTGCAAAAACGTGGGTGGTATCTACGAAACTACAGGCGGCCTGGGGAGGGAATCTTATGGCCGGAGTAAGCGCACCTCTTTTTTCTGCCGCATCAGATTATTCTTGGGAAAGAAACGTATACGAATATGTGCATGGCGATAAAGAACGTGCGCTCAGGGGACTTGGACACGCGCTTCACCTCATTGAGGACATGGCAGTGCCAGACCATACCCGGAACGACCAGCACCTCTCAAACATTGATGATTCTCCGTACGAAGCGTGGACGGAGCAGTTTGGTCCAGGACTTGATACGGCAGAGAAGTTAACCAGGGAGAAAAAGAAGCCTGAAAATTATGGGAGTGTGGAGAAGTATCTGGAAGCGATGGCATTGTACTCAAATAAAAATTTCTTCAGCAAAGATACAATATTTTCTTACGATTATTCGAGCCCGAACTTAAAAAGTCTTTTGTTGAACGAGGTTCGTGGAGAGAAATTTTTATTATCAAATGATAAGAGCGGGGAACCTTACTTCTTAGTTCAGTTTGAGGAGAGTTTTGATCCAAAACTTAATGAGCCTGTGAGAAAATATTCAATTGAAGACGCAAATAAGCTGGTCATTCATGATTACTGGACCCTCCTCTCGGAGGAGACGGTACTGAATGGCGCGGGGGTGGTGAGCCTTTTCTTTAGTGAGGTGGAGAAAGAGCGGCAGACACTTGCGCTTCTGGAGAAAAACAAAAGCATAGCGCAGCGCGCGTATGAGAAGGCGGAGCGTAAAGCAATCGCCGCATACGAGAAAACAGAACGTGCTGCACTTGCGGCATACGAAAAAGCGAAAGATGCCGCAGCAAAAACGGCAGGAGCGGTCACGAACGCGGCGCGCGCGGTCGCCGCGACCGCGCGGAGTACGGTTTCGCTTTTTGCAGCTTCGCAGGGTGCCGCAGTCGTAACTGCTCCGCAAGCGACGGCGTCCGCAAACCCTCCGCCACCACCACCCCCGCAAAAGCCAACTCCTCTTCCCGCGCCAAAGCCGCTACCGCCCACTCCAATCGTAGAAATAAACTCACCGTCCGAAATTATTTCTCCGAAACTCGCGTACGCCGCACAAATAAAAAAGCGTCACGGAGGTGGAGGAAATGATTCGGTCGCTGTCGTGGAGGAAACCACGGAGTTCGTACCCGAAGTGGAAGAAGACACGTCGGCGCCGCAGGCGCCGACGCTCCTCGCTCCCGCATGTGCGTCCTCCATTTCACCTGACACCTGCCTGCTCCTTGCGACAACCACCTCGCTCGCGTCGGTGTCGTGGTCTTCAGACGCCACAGACCTCTCGTATTTTCTTTTTGATGACGGAACAACGAGTGCTACCACGACCGCAACCAGTGTGGAATTTTTGCTCGGAACAGATGCGACAAGAAGCTTCAGGGTGGTAGCGGTAGACACTGCGGGCAACGAATCCGACTCCGCAACAATAACGCTGCGGACAGTCTCGAAGCCTGTTGTTATCAACGAAGTTGCGTGGGCGGGGACGGAAAATTCCGCGAACGATGAGTGGATTGAACTCCTCAATACCACTAATTACGAAATTGATCTCGCAGAATGGACGCTCGCGAGCGCCGACCTTGCACCCTCGATTCCGCTTTCCGGCGCTATTCCCGCCGACGGATATTTTCTTCTCGAACGTACGGACGACAACACCATCTCTGACATTGCTGCTGGTCTCATATATACGGGTGCGCTAAATAACGATGGCGACCAGCTCACGCTTTCCTTCGGCATCACCATTATTGACCAAACCCCCGTCGGCGAGTGGCCCGCAGGCGGCGCATCCACAAAACTTTCAATGGAGCGCCGATGGGGTGCCTCCGACGGCACTCTTCCCACAAGCTGGGGGAGCAACGTCGGGTTCATGAGAAATGGTAGAGACGCCTCAGCTGGATATCTCGGCGGAACGCCAAAAACGAAAAACAGCATTGGCTACCTTGCCACAGAAAGCGCGACACTCACTGAAAATCTCTCGCTTCCAGCCCGTCCCGAACCGTACGTGCTTGGTGACCTTCTCATAATAAATGCAAGCACGACGCTCGCGATTGAGCCGGGCACGACGCTCGCCTTTTACGCATCAGATGACCGCGCGGGATTCATTATCCTCCGTGGAGGCGATTTTGAATCGCTTGGCACTGCAAGCTCCACCTCCCGCATCACTTCGTTTGCAACCCTTTTCCCGGGCGTGGTAGATACGGCTGGCGTAGTGCCGCTTGAAGATGTGGTGGGTATCTTTGGATCTGGAGCAGACATCTCAATTGTCTACACGGATGTTGAAGATCTCGCGGGCATAACAGCGTTTGGCGGAACCATCTCCATCGCTTCCTCCACAATTACCGGATCCGAGGAAGGAATTTCCGCTTTCAATGCAACCACGACCATAGAGAATGTGGTGTTTGCTGATCTTTCTATAAACGCTCTTTCTGTATCGGGAGGGTCTCTCACCGTCTCCTCGTCTACTTTCGACACTATCGGTGCGGAAGGGGGAGTGGTGCTTTCCATTCGAACAAATGCAGTGGCAACACTCGACCGTGTCGTCGTGGAAAACTCTGCAGACATCGCCGTCGTCATAAACAATGCGAGCACAACCATTACCAACTCAACGTTTGCGGGAGGAGATACAGGCATCAACGCCACCAGCCATAAGTCACTTACGATAGCGAGTTCAACCTTCTCCGAGTTCTCTGATACTGCAATCCGAACTGCAAGTTACGGCACGACGACCATCACGAACACCGCCATCACCGACAACGGCACCGGGGTTTACGCCGCGCTTGGCACCACCACTATTTCGGAGAGCATGATTGCGGGAAATGACGTAGGTGTCTGGCAGGGAGGATCGGCTACCGTGGATGCCACCGAAAACTACTGGGGCGACCCTTCGGGACCCGAGACGCCGGAAAACCCCGAGGGAGAGGGCGACTCGATCATCGGCGATGTCGACACTGAACCCTTTCTTACAGAAGAACCTCCGGTAGGCCCCACCCCCGAACCCGCAGAATAAGAACTGCGTATACAAAAGACTACCATCCTGTGAAGGTCAGACCTTCACAGGATGGTAAACTACCTCTATGAGAGTCGAGCCGTATTCCCTGGACTCTGTCATACATGTCACTAAACGCGGTACACGCGGAATGGATATTGTGCGCGACATGGAAGATCGCCACCGTTTTACAAAATCACTCTTTCTTCTCAACGATGTTCATGTTGATCCGAACTGGCATCGAGAGACTGCCGATCTTCCTCCATTTGAGCGTCCGCCACACTGGCCGGAGCGCAAACCGCTTGTGCATATTCTTGCGTGGACGCTCTTAACAAACCATTTCCACCTGTTGCTACGAGAAGTTCAAGAAGGCGGAGCCGCAAAGTTCATGCAACGACTCGGGGGGAGTATGACCATGTGTTTTAATCTGAAATACAAAGAGAAAGGAAGCATGTTCCAAAGTGCATATCATGCAAGGACTGTAGAAGAGGACGCTCACATGAATTATCTCGCGTTTTACATTCTGGTGAAGAACGTGCTTGAAATGTATCCGGGAGGACTTACAGCGGCTTCTGTCCATTTCGATGATGCTTGGGAGTGGGCGAAAAAATATCCGTTCTCAAGTTTCCAAGGATTTGTTTCCGGCAAGCACACCCCGATTGTGGAAGACAGCGATAAGCTTTTTTCTATAACCAGCGCAGAAAATTCTTTCAAAGAAGAGGTGAGAGAATTACTGTTCGCCCATATGACCTCGCGTGGCGAGGGATTCAAAGAACTGATGCTTGAGCCATGGTGATCCAGTACCTGTGAAGGTCAGACCTTCACAGGTACTTTGTTCTAGATTACTAGATGGGGTTTGCGTGCGGGCAGGCTTTCCGTTATAGTCGCCTTTGTACGGACCGAAGACCGTAAGTAGCCCTCGGGCGTGAATCTTACGCAGGGAGACCATAACAAGGTCGAACTCTCCTATTTTCGTTCGTACGCAATAAATCCAGTGAGTAGTGGGTAGTAAGTAGTGAGTAGGAAATGCATTTGCATTAACTACCAACTACTCACTACGAACTACAAACTGTTCAACAATGGCAATTACAAAAGCAAAAAAGGGAGACATTATCGCAAAGCTCGCAGGCGCTTTTAAAACAGCGTCGTCTATTGTGTTTGTCAGCTTCAACAAGCTCACGGTTAAAGATGCGTCCGCGCTTCGAAAGAGTTTGAAGCAGGAAGGCGTTGGATACATGGTCGCAAAAAAGACCTTGATCCGCCGTGCGCTTGCCGAACAAGGCTATACGGGCACTCTTCCGGAACTTCCGGGAGAAATCGCTGTAGCGTGGGGTGAAGCAGACGCAAGCGTGCCCGCGCGCGGCGTGCATGTGTATGTGAGGAAACTCAAAGAGGTGCTCACAATCGCAGGCGGAGTGTTTGAAGGAGCATTTCAGGACGCGGCGAAGATGACCGCTCTTGCAACCATTCCACCTTTGCCGGTACTTCGTGGGATGTTCGCCAATGTTATTAACTCACCGCGCGCTCGCTTTGCGATTGCGCTTGGTGAAGTAGCTAAAAAGAAGAACTAACTATGACTCAAGAACAAATTATTGATGCAGTTGAGAAAATGACCGTGCTTGAACTCAATACTCTGGTTAAGACTATTGAGGAAAAGTGGGGCGTTTCAGCAACTGCAGTTGCTGCTGCAGGGCCTGCAGCAGGCGCGCCAGTTGAGGAAGGGAAGTCAACGGCAGACGTTGAGCTCACTGACGCAGGAGGCCAGAAAATCGCCGTTATTAAGGCGGTGAAGGAAGCGCTCGCACTTGGTCTTAAGGAAGCGAAGGACCTTGTGGACGGAGCACCTTCAATGCTCAAGCAGGGCATGAAGAAAGAGGACGCAGAAGAGCTTAAGAAGAAGCTTGAAGCAGCCGGAGCCAAGGTGACGTTGAAATAATACTTCAATATACTTTCAAAAAACCCGCCAGCTGGCGGGTTTTTTGTTGTAAGGTACACTGCCCAAATATCTATGAACTCACTTGCGAGAATTTTCGGGTCAGACGCACGTCTCAAACTCCTCCGGCTTTTCATTTTCAATCAAGAACAACCTTTTTCGCTTGAGGAAGCGGTAGTGCGTACCAAACTTCACCGAGGAGTGATCCGCAGAGAACTCGCTGATTTAGTAAAAGCGGGAATTATAAAACCGAAGGTCGGGAAGAAAAAGATTCCTTCATATGTCGTTGATGGAAGCTACGAACATCTTGATGCCCTTGATGTGTTCATTCGCGAAAGCTGTGTTCTTCGCTCGGAGGACATTCTTGCAACTCTCAAAAAGGCAGGAACCCTTAAGGTGGTCATTCTTTCGGGCCTCTTCACGGGAACTGCAGAATCACAAATTGATCTTTTGATTGCCGGTGATTCATTAAACGAGCGCAAGATTGCAGGGGCCATGTCTCTCCTTGAATCTGAGCTTGGAAGAGAGATACGATACGCACTTTTTGCTACAGCGGACTTTAAGTATAGGCGCGGGATCTATGACCGTCTCATTCGTGATGTGCTTGATTACCCCCACCGCACCATCCTCGACAAAATAGGCCTTTAAATTTGCCCAGAAGGGTTCTCCACACCCCTCAGGGGATACCCCCTGTTTCTGCTATACTTTCTAGAGGGAGCTTACAGCTTCATTTGGGAGCTAAAAACTTATAAATCACTTGTATTAATCATGGTTTTCACCACATGGGCGGATGTGCTTAACACGTCGTTTCAGAACCTCTTCTACGGACTTGTCCAGTTTATTCCCAATTTAGTCGTCGCAGTTGTCATTTTCGTCGATGGCTGGCTCATCGGGGCAGGTCTTGGACGCGTCGTCGCGCAGATCGTCAATTCGCTTCGCATTGACCAGGCGCTTCGCGCGGCAGGCGTTGACCGATTCTTGAACGCGCAGGAATGACCCTTTCATCGGGCAAGTTTCTCGGCGTGCTCGTAGAATGGTTCTTCGTCGTCGTATTCCTCGTTGCGGCTCTTGAGGTGCTTGGCCTCACCGCGGTTACCGCGTTCCTCCGTACCGTTGTCCTCGGATACCTTCCGCAAGTCATCGTAGCGGTACTTATCCTTCTCGTAGCGGCAGTGCTTGCAGGAGCGGCTGAGAAAGTTGTGATTGGCTCAGCAAAGGCGGCAGAATCTTCGTGCTGCTGGATTCCTCGGCCGATGTAGCTCGCTACTCAATCTGGATGTTCGCAATACTTGCCGCGCTTAGCACCAGCTTCAGGTCGCGACAGCGTTCGTGCAGACCCTCTTTCACGGGCATCGTCATCGCGGCTTGCGCTCGCGGTTGGCCTTGCTTTCGGTCTTGGCGGTCAGCATCAGCGGCTCGCTACCTCGACCACATACACGGGGAAATCAAGGGTTACATTCCTTGAAATACTGGCCCGTCTGGCCGGAAACGAAGCCCGCCCGATAGGGGCGGGCTTGTTTCATTCCCTTTAGTTGACAGCGTGAGCCCGCTCGCCTATACTCGCCTTTACGTGTCTACGAACCGAAAGAACCCAATCTTCTAAACGGAGCGGATAGGCCGTAAGGCCCGCGCGTGCAAACGCGAAAGAACCGCCTCGAGGGGCGGTTCTTTCGTTTCAGGAACACGCGGATGCTCTTTGACATACGAATACGCATTAAGGTAATTGAAACCTCGTCTCTCAGAAAGAGTGATCGGGTGGAAGAGTGCAAATAACAGATTGTGGTATTCAGGTTTCCGCACAGGAGACGTAAGGGTGCACGGTGGATGCCTTGGCCTAGGACAGCGATGAAGGACGTGACTAACCTGCGATAAGCTTCGGGGAGGTGGTTTGTAGCCTTTGATCCGGAGATTTCCGAATGGGGAAACCCATCCATGTAAGCGGATACTCTGCTTAGTAACGCTTGTGAGAGCGAACCCAGGGAAGTGAAACATCTCAGTACCTGGAGGAAAAGAAGAACAATAGGAGTTGCTTTCCGTTCGCGCATTATGTTCGTGCGAATGGAAAGCAACTCTCGTGATTCCCTGAGTAGCGGCGAGCGAAAAGGGAAAAGCCCAAACCAGCTGTCTTCGGATAGGTGGGGTTGTAAGGCGGAAGCTCCGTACTTGTACGAGGAAGAGTTACAAAATGATATTTATAGCAGAAGCTGCTGGGAAGCAGCGCCCCAGAGGGTAATAGTCCCGTATGCGAAATATAAATCATCTCTTGTGCTTCCGTTCTTGAGTACCTCGAGACACGAATAGCTCGGAGTGAATCTGCCGGAACTAACCGGTAAGGCTAAATATTCTTAAGACCGATAGTGAACTAGTACCGTGAGGGAAAGGTGAAAAGAACCCCGGAGAGGGGAGTGAAATAGAACTGAAACCGTATGCTTACAAGGAGTCGAAGAGGGCTTCATGTCCGTCGACGGCGTGCCTATTGAAGAATGAGCCAACGAGTTTATGTATGCTGCTCGGCTAAAGCCCTTCCGGGGTGGAGCCGTAGGGAAACCGAGTGTGAATAGCGCGTTTGTAGTATGCATACAGACCCGAAGCCAGAGTGAGCTTGCCATGAGCAGGGTGAAGTTCGTCGAAAGACAGATGGAGGCCCGAACCGGTATGATCGTGCAACATCTTGGGATGACTTGTGGTAAGGAGTGAAAAGCTAATCGAACCTGGTAATAGCTGGTTCTCTCCGAAATAGCTTTTGGGCTAGCGTCGCGTGTTCCCTCTGGGGGTAGAGCACTGGAAGGTCTCGACAGGGAGAAATCTCGCTAGACCTATCAAACTCCGAATACCAGAGGTTATAGCGCGGCAGTTAGACCGTGGGGGCGAAGCTCCATTGGTCAAAAGGGAAACAGCCCAGATCGTCAAGTTAAGGTCCCTAAATCTATGCTAAGTGCACTTAAGGAGGTGAGAATTTCTCAGACAATGAGGATGTTGGCTTAGAAGCAGCCATCCTTTAAAGAAAGCGTAACAGCTCACTCATCGAGAGATTCTTGCGCCGCAAGATGATCGGGGTTAAGCGTAGTACCGAAACTGAGGGTTTGATTTGTCTTCGGAAATATCAAGTGGTAGGAGAGTGTTCGTATCTGCGATGAAGGTAAAGGGGTGACCCATGCTGGAGCGTTACGGAAGTGAGAATGTTGGCACAAGTAACCACAATGCGGGTGAGAACCCCGCACGTCGAAAGACCAAGGTTTCCTTAGCAATGGTGATCAGCGAAGGGTTAGTCGGGCCTAAGGGGATGGCGAAAGCCGCACCCGATGGACACATGGTTAATATTCCATGACCTGTTTATATGTGCGATGGAGAGACGGAGTGCTGTATGTGTTGCCCATTATTGGATTTGGGTTCGTGCCGTGAGGATGTGCTGTTAGGTAAATCCGGCAGCGCATTAATGCCGAGCGTGAGTCGACAATGTTGCGGCTTCGGCCGGGAGAGAGTCATAGGAAGCGCGCTTCCAAGAAAATCTTCTAAGCTTAACTATATGAACGACCGTACCGCAAACCGACACAGGTGATCAGGTCGAGTAGACCAAGACGAACGAGTGAGAGGTCCTCAAGGAACTCGGCAAAAAAGCGGCCGTAACTTCGCGAATAAGGCTTGCCCATCGCAATGAGGGGCCGCAGCGAAAGTATTCCCTGGCAACTGTTTACCAAAAACACAGCTCCCTGCGAACTCGTAAGAGGATGTATAGGGGGTGACACCTGACCAATGCCGGAAGGTCAAATACGGTGGGTGTTTGTACGTCAATATGTAGTGCTGGACTGTATAAGCCCCGGTGAATGTCGGCGGTAACTATAATCGTCCTAAGGTTCTGCGCGTAACTTCGAAGTTGCGTCGCAGAAGGACTGGGACGGTTATAGGAAATGGTAAACAGTTTAAAAGATTACATCATAAAGCTACCTTTCCACTGAGTAATGCATGGATTAGTCCACATATGACTCAACGAGAGGCCATACGTCATGCATCCGTCGCCGCAAGCGTAGCGGATGAAGATATGAGTCCTTCGTGTGCTAAAGGAATAGAAGAGCGAAATTCCTTGTCGGGTAAGTTCCGACGTGCACGAATGGTGTAATGAGTGGGGAACTGTCTCGAGGACTTGCTCGGTGAAAATACAATACCGGTGAAGATGCCGGTTACCTGCAGTTAGACGAAAAGACCCCAGAAGCTTTACTGCAACTTGGTATTGAGGATACGTTTTTGATGCGTAGCATAGGTGGGAGACTTTGAAGCATAGCTTTCGGGCTGTGTGGAGTCGTCAGTGAAATACCATTCTTTATAGATGTATATTCTAACCTCGACGGAAAAAACGATGAGAGACAGTATCTGGTGGGCAGTTTTAGTGGGGCGCTATCCTCCTAAAAAGTAACGGAGGAGTTTATTAAGGTTCAGCTAGGCGCGAATGGAAACCGTGCCGATAGTGTAATGGCATAAGCTGGCTTGACTGTAAGACGTACATGTCGAGCAGATGCGAAAGCAGAACATAGTGAACCGACGGTTCGCATTAGATGCGGCGGAAGATTATCGGATAAAAGCTACTCTGGGGATAACAGGCTAGTTCCGCCTAAGAGTCCATAGCGACGGCAGAGTTCGGCACCTCGATGTCGGCTCATCTTATCCGGGGCTGGAGAAGGTCCCAAGGGTTTGGCTGTTCGCCAATTAAAAAGTTACGCGAGCTGGGTTCAGACCGTTCAGAGAATTCGAGATTCATATCGATTCTTGAACACGTCTGAATCCCTTCGAGAATCTGTTATCAGAAAATCTAAGAAATGTTATTTCGTCTATATTCGAATTGAATAGATAAAGTAGAACCAATCAATATCACGGCGGTCGTGTATAGGAATATCATAAGATAGCAAGTTGACTTATATCGGTGGAATCCACATCATGGACAATGCGGAGGGCAATACCGAGGGAAGTGCGTAATGCACACCCGTAGAGACTAAACGTCAATCTATCCGAGAACAGGATAAAGTTATAGTCCGATCCCTCGAGTAATCGAAGTGGAAAACGAAATGCGTGAGACAGGTTGGTCTCCTATCTACTGCAGGCGTTGATTCTTGAGGAGATTTGTCCCTAGTACGAGAGGACCGGGGTGAACTGACCTCTGGTGTACCAGCTGTCCTGCCAAGGGCACCGCTGGGTAGCTATGTCGGGATGGATAACCGCTGAAAGCATCTAAGCGGGAAGCCAGCTCCAAGATTAGGAATCGTTATGAGACCCCTAGGAGATGACTAGGTTGATAGGCTCTAGGTGTAAGCACAGTAATGTGTTGAGCCGAGGAGTACTAATATGTCCAATGCTTCTGTGCGGAACTCTAGATAGCACAAAGTGTGTTTGCAGTTATTTTCTTTTGCATATTCGCCCGCCACACTTCTGCAGTGTGACGGGTTCGTGTATCATGATCGCGGAAACGCGCGCATGGTGTTGGTGGTTTGGCGAGAGGGTCACACCCGATCTCATTCCGAACTCGGCAGTTAAGCCTCTTTGCGGCGATGGTACTCGCTCTAACCGGCGGGAAGAGTAGCTAGCCGCCAGCACCATGCGCGTGTTTTTTTATATCTGTTTTTTCGGTCGGGGTGTGGCGCAGCCTGGTAGCGCGCCTACGGTAATCGTCAGTTCGTGTCGGAAGGAGTACTTACGGAAACTTCCGCAACGAGCGCACCTCCTGTCGTGAGACGCCTTTCCAGGCACCGTCATGAGACTGCCGATGATGAGTCGGAGGAAGCGTGGAGAGGACGATGTTCCTGGGAGGTCGGTGGTTCAAATCCATCCTCCCCGATCACTTAATGGCCGCCGCACATTTCGTGCGGCGGTTTTGTATTTTCGTCCCGTTAGAGACGCCTGCTTCAGCGAGCCAGAACTTAAAAGTTCTTGTCTCTAACGGGATTCGTATATACTGTTTATATGAATTGGGCGACACAAAGACGCATCATTATTGGAAGTATCATCGCCCTCGTTTTTCTTGCACTCCTCGCGGTTACACTCATTGCAACTTTGTATGAGACACCGTCATGTACGGACAACACCAAAAACCAAGATGAGCAGGGGATTGATTGTGGCGGGTCATGCGCGTATTTGTGTGCGGCGCAGACACAGCCACCCGTCACCCTCTTTACAAGAGCGCTTTCGCAAGTGCCCGGCCGCACTGATGTTATTGCCGCGGTCTCAAATCCAAATCTCACGGCGGCTGCTAAGAACGTGCGCTACACCATCACCCTCTTTGGTGAATCCCGCACGCCAGTACATACCGTTTCAGGCATGCTTGACCTGCCGCCCGCGAAAAGCGAGGGGGGCAACCTGTTTGTGTTTTTCCCCACGGCTTTTACTGACACGAGGGCAATAGCGAGCGCCAACCTTGAAATAGATGCAGCAACCATACGATGGTTCCGTATGGAAACCGATCCGCGCATCATCCCAGAGGTTCGAAGCTACACACTTTCAAATGAGTTCACATCGCCACGCATCGAGACGACGCTTACGAACCCGAGCCCCCGTCCACTCACAAACATTAAGGTAGTGGCGAGCGTATATGATGGCGCAGGAAATGTACTCGGCGCATCGCAAACCGTTCTACCAAACATTCCTGCGCAGGGAAGCGCCCCCGCCGTCTTCACTTGGAACGCTCCTTTTAATGCCTCCGTGACGCGAGTGGAGATACAGCCGGTTATCGCGCTTCCGTGAATAGTGTTCGTACATGGACGATTGACTGGACACTGCTCGGGAGCGCAGTCGCACTTTCCCTTTTAGGGATTCTTACCATGAGTACTTTTGGTGGAGAAGGCTCTCTCGCTCCACGTCAGCTCGTATTTCTTGGTATTTCCATTGCCGCGTACGTGGGGCTCTCTACACTTGATGTGCGGTTTATCCGGCGTACCGCGGTGGTTATGAGCGGATATCTTCTCGCGCTCGCGCTTCTCCTTCTTGTGCTTACCGCGGAGCCCATTTCGGGTGCTCGCAGCTGGTTTGACCTCGGCATCATTGCCTTTCAGCCAGCAGACTTTGCAAAGCTTGCACTCCTTGCGCTCCTTGCTAAATATCTTTCACGTCGCCACATTGAAATCGGAGATTTCCGCCACATCATCGTCTCGGGGACGTATGCGCTACTCATTATCGCGCTCATACTTATCCAGCCCGACCTTGGTACGGCTATTATTCTCGGTTTCGTATGGCTTTCGCTCATGCTCGTTTCTGGTATTTCAAAAAAACATCTCGGGGTCATTGGCCTCGTTGTTCTTATTGCGGCAACGGGTCTATGGTTTGAAGGGCTCAAGCCCTACCAGCGCACGCGTATTCTTGCATTCGTAAATCCCGCAAGCGATATTCAGGGTGCTGGCTATAACGCCTACCAAGCAAAGATTGCGATCGGTTCGGGAGAGCTTTTTGGAAAAGGCATTGGCTACGGCACGCAGTCAAAGCTCCGATTCCTGCCCGAATACCAAACCGATTTTATTTTCGCCGCGTTCGCGGAGGAGTGGGGGTTTGTCGGTGTTTGTCTCGCCCTCATACTCTACGGCGTCATTTTTTTGCGCCTTGCAGAAATAGCAAGGAGAAGCGCGACCAACTTTGATGCGTTTTTCACAATCGGGGTTTTGGTACTCTTCGCCGCGCACCTCACTGTTCATGTGGGTATTAATGTGGGGCTCCTGCCCGTGACCGGCACCACGATACCTTTTATGAGCTCTGGTGGCTCACATCTTTTACTTGAGTTTGGGCTTCTCGGCATCGTGAGTTCGCTCGCGCGCTCGGGTCGCCCGGCCTCGCGCGAAGCCATAAAAAACGAGTATCTAGGCGGTTAGTACAGCACAAGCGTTTCTTTGATCATCCGTTCAATAGAAAAGATTTTTATCACGCGAGCACGAAGCGCTGTATCGAAGGCGTGTGCGCGTTCTGGATTTTCAATAAGTTCGCGAACCGCATGTGCGAGAAGATCTGGGCGAAGAGGTGGAACCAAAAGACCGCTCTTCTTGTCTTCAACAATCTCAGGAAGACCGCCAACGTTTGTTGCAACAACAGGAAGGCTCGCGTACCCAGCTTCTATAACCGCATAGGCAAGTGCTTCGGTACGTGAGCTGTGGAGGAAAAAGTCAAACGCATGCAAATAAGATGATCCCTCAGGAACGAATCCAGCAAGATGAACCACTGTTTCAAGCTTCTGCTCACGGAGCATGCGGGTGAGATGCTCTCGTTCCTCACCCTCACCAAGAACGACAAGTACAGCCTCAGGATGAGTTTTTCGTAGCATAGCAATTGCAGAAATTGCGTCATCGATGCGCTTTGTTTCGTGGAGCTCGGAAATCATTCCAATCCATAGCGGAGCTCTTTGTGAAGGCCAGAGAGTTGCCCGGGCTTCGTCATGGGTTTTATATAGCGGTTCGCGAACACCATTTTTTATAACAACAAGTTTTCGGCCTACAAAAGGGACCCACTGCATGTCGCGCCGCATTGCTTCCGAAACGCAAATTGTTTTATGAGAGAGCATTACAGTAAGCGCATGTAGTTTAAATATGATGATTTTCTGCCACCACGGACGGTCCTCGTTAAAGGCCCAGCCATGCGCCGTGAAAATAATGTTTGGAACTTTCGCGATGCGCGCGGCAAGAGCACCAAGCCCTCCTGCCTTTGAGCTATTAATGTGAAAAGTATGCGGGCGCTCGCGCTTCAAAAGAGAGAGAATTTCCCGAAACGTTTTTATGTCAGCCCCAAGATGTATTTCGCGTTCAAGAGCAGGGAGGGGGAAAGTACGAATGCCGTTTTGAACGAGTCGTTCTGCGAGCCCTCCACCGCTTCCGTATGCAACAGCAACAGTGTGTCCAGCATCTTTCGCCGCAATCGCAAGGTCAAATACGTAGCGCTGGGCTCCACCCCAGTTCGCCTTCGTGATGAGGTACAGCACCTTTTTAGGGCTATTTTGATGGAGACTTTCTTTCATTAGCTTTGGTTGTAGTATATAACCACGAATACATGATTTTTGGTGCTAAACGGGTTTCTTTTTTCCTTCTCATCGGCGACATCGCCGCTTTTGCTATTTCCCTCTGGCTTACCCTTTTAGTTCGCTACGGAGAGATCCCATCCCGAGAGCTTCTCGAGATGTTTGTTGCGCCATTCACACTTCTCTTCATTTTGTCGGTACTCGTCTTTTATATGGCGGGTTTATACGGCAAACGGATTGCGCTTTTCCCAAGCCGTTTGCCGGACGTTCTTCTTGGGACCCAGATCACCAATACAGTTCTCGCCGCCCTTTTCTTTTTCTTTGTGCCGGCATTTGGTATCGCTCCCAAAACGACACTCGCTATTTACTTAGTTATTTCAGTTGCATCTATTTATTTCTGGCGGCTCGCCCTCTCTCCAAAACTTGTGCGAGCGCACCCACGATTTTTTGCGGCGATTATTGCAGAAGGAGGTGAGGCTGACGAGTTGGTGCGCGAGGTAAACAGCAACCCGCGCTACGGCATTGAATTTCGCGCGGTATGGAAACCTCGCGCACTCCCCGACGCTCGCGATTTTCTCGCACAATTGGAGAAAGAGCATATCAGCATCATCGTTGCCGATACTGCGCAGGTGCAGGGTGCGGAGATTGTTCCGCTCATGTATGCAACGGCGAGCGTTGAGCGCCGCTGTCAATTTGCGGAGTTTGAAGATGTATACGAAGAGGTATTTGACCGTGTCCCACTTTCACGTCTTTCGTATGAGTGGTTTCTCCGTAACGTTTCTCCAGCCAATACTTTTTTCTATGCGGTCGCAAAACGCGTGATTGATGTTGTAGGAGGCATTCTTATGGGCATCATCACCGTTCTAGTCGCTCCTTTCATTTGGCTTGCGAATCGTATAGAAGGTTCGGGTCCGCTTTTTGTGAGGCAAGATCGTCTTGGCGAACGTGGAACACGCATTCGTACATACAAGTATAGAAGCATGCGTTTTTCCGACACCGGCATGTGGCCAGGCGAAGGAGAGAATCGTGTTACCAACGTGGGTGTATTTTTGCGCAAAACATCTTTGGATGAGTTTCCGCAATTTATGAACGTGCTCAAAGGGGAACTCTCGCTTATTGGACCAAGGAACGACTTGGCGCCGCTTGGTCTTCGGCTTGCCGAAGCGCTCCCGTACTACAACGCGCGCTACCTCACCAAGCCCGGCATTACGGGATGGGCGCAGATAAACCAACAGTACGAGCTGGGCAATGTGAGTCCGCAATCAATAGAGGAAACCAAAACCCGCCTCGCATACGATTTCTTTTATCTCAAACACCGCTCACTTGGCTTGGATATCGTGATTGCGCTGAAAACCATAAAACGGATGTTTTTCCGCGTCAGCGCTCTATGAAACACAAAATCTTAATCACTGGTGCCGCGGGGTACGTAGGCGCTATGCTTGTCGAGCATTTTGCGAAGCGCGATGACGTAGAAAAAATCATTGGGATAGACAAAGAAGCCGTTCCCGACCTTATCCGGAAAGAGTCGAAGCTGATATATCTAGAAACCAATACGGCGGACGCATGGGAGGAACAGGTGCGAGCGTATGCGCCCGATATCGTGATCCATACGGCGTGGCAAATTCGCGAAATGTACGGACAGCAGGACCTGGAGTGGAAGTGGAACGTTGGAGGCTCAGATCGATTGTTTGATTTTGCATTTTCCGACACGTCGGTTGCTCGCCTTATCCATTTTTCTACGGTCGCTTCTTATGGCGCATTTCCCGACAACACTATTGAGCACCGCTTTACAGAAAATGAGTCATTTCGGAAATCTGAGTATCTCTACGCAGAGGAAAAGCGTGTCGTTGAAGAGCATCTCAAAGCAAAATATGAAAAAAGCGGCAAACGAGTTTCCGTAGCAGTTATTCGTCCGGCCGCTATTACCGGTCCGCGCGGCCGCTTTATGCGCATTCGGTTCGGTCTCCAATCGGCCCTCTCGGGTCAATTAAAAGACTCCTTTGTGTATCGATTGATTTCAAGTCTCGTTGCGTTTGTTCCCGTAACGCCCAAATGGGTACGCCAGTTCATTCATGAAGATGATGTGGTTGCTATCGTTGAACGCCTTTCCTTTGGTGAACCGGTGAAGGGGTATGAGGTGTTCAATATATGTCCACCGGGAGAGGTGGTCCGCGGAAAGGATATGGCTCGCGCAGTGGGGAAGCGGCAACTTCCTGTTTCTCCATGGATGGCACGACTCGCGTTTTTTGTCTTTTGGCATCTTACTCGGGGAAAAGTCCCGACGGGGCCCGGGGCGTGGAAAGGATATTCGTACCCTATTGCGGTGGATGGTACAAAAGTAACGCGTGTTCTTGGATATCAATATCAATACGCTCCGTACGATGCCTTTTATTACACCAACGGGAAGTACGAGCAGTACGTGCCTGATACTTCGCGCCGACACAAATGAATATCGATGGAAAGAAATTAGCAGGGGAGATACTCGCACGCACCAAAGCGCTCTCGTATTCGCCGAAAGTAGTCGCCCTTGTGGCAAATGAGACAGGAGCGACGCGCTCGTACCTTGCTATCAAAGCGAAATACGCGGCGGCGGCTGGTTGCGAATTTGAAATACAAAGATTTCCCGAGACCGTAACGTCAGACGAGTTGCAACATGCAGTCAAGAAAACAGATGCGAATGCACTCATCGTCCAGCTCCCACTTCCGTCACACATCGACCCAAGCGAGGTGTGTGATGCCATTCCACGTACAAAAGACGTTGACGTGCTAGGGAGTGCGGCGCGTAAAAAGTTTGAGTCGGGAGATGCGGATGCGCTTCTTCCACCCGTCGTGGCGGCGGTTCGAGAAATTCTCGTGCGGGGAAAAGTGAATTTGAAAGGCAAAAAGGGGGTCGTTATTGGAGAGGGGTGGTTGGTCGGAAAACCAGTCGCGACCTGGCTTGGTCAGCAGGGAACCGAGGTCACGGTTGTCACAAAAAAATCAGAAGACTTCGAGGCGGTGCTAAGCAAAGCGGACATCATTGTCTGTGGCGCAGGCCATCCACATCTCATCAGACCAGAAATGATCAAAGACGGCGTCGTCCTCATTGACGCCGGAACGAGCGAATCAGGTGGCCAGATGGTTGGCGATGCCGACCCCGCTTGTGCCCCAAAGTGCTCACTCTTTACGCCCGTTCCGGGCGGGGTCGGTCCCATCGCTGTTGCGTGCCTTTTTGAAAATGCGGTGAAACTTGCCACGCGCCAAAATTCCTAACATGCGTCTCCTCATTCTCACGCAAACCATTGATAAAACAGACTCAACTCTTGGATTTTTCCATCGCTGGGTTGAAGAGCTTTCTGGTCGCGTAGACCACATACTCGTTTTTGCGCTTCGCAGAGGCATCTATGTGCTTCCGAAAAATGTGAAAGTGGAGTCTTTGCGCGCGAGCGCGCACGATGCTCAGCTTGGAACTGCAGTTCGTGTCCTTACGCTTGCCTGGAAACATCGGCATGAATACGACGCCGTCTTTGTACACATGAACCAAGAATATCTCTTGGTCGCTGGGTGGCTTTGGAAACTCATGGGGAAGCGAGTGTACCTGTGGCGAAACCACTACGCTGGGAATTTCATCACTGACGTTGCAAGTGTCTTTTGCGACAAGATTTTCCACACCTCAAAGTCTTCCTACACCGCGAAATACAAGAGAGCTCGCCTCATGCCCGTTGGCGTTGATACGAGCTCACTCCACCCAGATGAGCCGATTACAAAGAAACCCCACTCGGTACTTTTCTTTGGCCGGTTTGATCGCTCAAAGCGTCCGGATCTTCTTGTTGAGGCGCTTGGACTACTCAAAAAAGAGGGAATACCATTCACCGCTACGTTTGCTGGAGGACCAAGCAATCCCGTTTCAACGTATCCTCAGGAAGTTGCTACGCGAGCAAACGAACTCGGCATTGCAGAGCGGGTAACTTTCATCGGCGCGGTTAGGGATACCGAGAAATATCGTTATTTCCGCTCACACGAAGTGTATGTAAACGCAAGCAAAAGTGGCATGCTTGATAAAACCATTTTTGAGGCGATTGCGTCTGGAGCGGTGCCGCTCTCCGCAAGCACGGACATGGCCGAAATTGTTGGTCGCGAGTTTTCTTATACGGATGGCGACGCCACCGACCTCGCTCATCTTTTAAAGAAAACACTTTCGCTTTCGCAAGAGAAACGGAAGGAAAAAGTCGCTCGCCTCAGTGCTGGAGCTGTCGCACCGCATCGTCTTGAGGTCCTCGCCGATGCTCTCGTGCGCGAGATGGCTTAAACACGCCTCTTTATTTTCTACTAATTTCCCTTATACTCCTCCCATGACTCGGTATCGGGTTCTCGCTACCATCGCCCTCGTCGTCGGGGGCTTGCTTACGTATTTTGTACTCGGCACCGAGGCCAACCCGGAAAGCTCCTACCGCTTTAAGCTTGGTCTTGATCTTGCGGGCGGTACGGAGCTTGTCTATAAGGCCGACATGTCGGAGACGCCTGCCGCTGAGCGCAAAGACGCGCTCTCCGCGCTTCAAGGCGTTATTGAACGCAGAGTAAACCTTTTCGGTGTCGCGGAGCCTTTGGTGCAGACCGAAGAAGCAAGCGCCGCGTCAGGTAGGACTGAAGACCGTCTCATCGTCGCTCTTCCAGGCATCACCGACATTCAAGCGGCTGTGAAAGCGCTCGGAGAAACGCCCACGCTCGAGTTTAAACTCGCCACAACCACCAAAGTCGGAACCACCACACAGGCGGCATACGTCTCAACAGGTCTCACCGGTCGCTACCTTGATAAAGCGGCGCTTCAGTTTGGAAGCGGCGCAACCGCCGGTCTCGCTGCGCCCCAAATACTTCTCAATTTCAATAGCGAAGGTGCAGAACTTTTCAAGAAAATCACCACGGAGCACACAGGAGAAATCCTCGCCATCTTCCTTGATGGCGTGCTTATACAAGAGCCTGTCATCCAAGAGCCAATTCCAAACGGCACGGCAGTCATCAGTGGCCGCTTTACTGCCGCGCAGGCGCGCGACCAGGTGCGTAACTTAAACTTCGGCGCGCTTCCCGTGCAAATTGAACTTCAGAGCTCGTCTACAGTTGGCCCTACACTTGGCGCGGCGGCAATCGCCGCGGGAGTTATTGCTGGCGCAGTTGGTTTCGCGCTCATCGCATTCTTTATGGTGCTTTGGTATCGTCTCCCGGGTCTCATTTCAGTAATCGCGCTCGGTGAATATCTTGCAGTTATGCTCGCCATTATCAAAGTCGTACCAGTTACGCTCACTGCCTCTGGTATTGCGGGTCTTATTATTTCGCTCGGCATCGCTGTTGACGCAAACGTCCTTATTTTTGAGCGCATGAAAGAAGAATTGAAAGACGGGAAGAACCCGCGCGAGGCAGTGAACCTTGGTTTCGCGCGCGCATGGACCGCGATCAGAGATGGCCACCTCACCATGCTTATTTCCGGTGTGATTCTTTTCTGGCTCGGCACCGGAGTCGTTCAAGGCTTCGCACTTGTCTTTGTGCTCGGTGTCCTCGCGTCGCTCATCTCCGCCGTCTCGCTTTCTCGCGTCTTCTTGCTCGCGCTTGTACCTGAAGAAAAGGGCAGTGGCTGGCGTTTCGCTTTGAGTTCCGGATTTCGCTCCAACCCCCAACCTTCAACCCCCAACCTCTAATTTATGTACATCATCCGTCACCGTACCTTTTTCTTCTGGCTCACCGGTCTTTTGCTTGCGGGTGCCATCGCCGCGATCATTTTCCTCGGCCTCCCACTCGGAATTGATTTCACGGGCGGCTCCTCAATACAGGTCGCGTATCCAAACGGTCGTCCCGCTCTTTCAAGTATTCAAGAACAAGTAGCAACTATTCCGCTTGGAGAAGTGCACGTGCGCACTTTTGGCGAAAATGCGATTGCCATTCGCACCCGTGCCCTCACGCCCGATGAGCACCAAGCAATTCTTGAAACCCTCTCCAGAAACGCTGCCACGACTGAACTTTCCTTTACCTCCGTTGGTCCGTCACTTGGTTCCGAATTCACCAACAAGGCGATGTGGGCAATCTTTGCGGTGGTACTCGTCATCGTCCTCTACATTGCATTTGCATTCCGCAAAGTCTCGCGCCCCGTGCCAAGTTGGGGTTACGGCCTCACGGTTGTCGCCATGCTCGCGATTGACCTCATTGTTCCGGCAGGCTTCTACGCCGTGTGGTGCTACACGACCGGCGCTGAAGTAGACTCCCTCTTTGTGGTCGCCATGCTCGCTCTTCTTGGATATGTGGTGAACGACGTCATTGTCATCTTTGACCGCATTCGCGAACATCTTGCGAAAAACGAGAAGACGAATACAAAAGAAGATTTTGAAATAACAATCGGTAAATCAATTGACGAAACGATGACCCGCTCTATTAACACCGCGGTCACGGTCGTCCTCGCGCTTCTCGCACTCATTTACCTCGGCGCCGAAGCGACGCGAAACTTTGCCCTCGTGATGCTTGTGGGTGTCATCGCCGGCGCCTTCTCCTCTATCTGCCGCTCCGCTCCGCTCCTTATTCCGCTCGCGCGCTATTTCTCAAAGAAATGATTTTAGGCATTACTGGCACGATAGGGGCGGGGAAGGGTGAAGTGGTTGAGTATTTGGTTAGACAAAAAGGGTTTAAACATTTTTCTGTTCGTGACCTTTTGGTGGAAGAGATTACGAGGCGCCGTCTTCCCGCGACGCGCGACACCATGCGGCTTGTTGCAAACGAAATGCGCAAGACCAAGAACCCGTCCTACATCATTGAGTCGCTCTACGCACGCGCGAAAGAGTACGGCGGTAATGCGATTATTGAGTCAGTGCGTGCGCTTGCAGAAGCTGAATATCTGAGAAAACAAGGAGTACTCATTCTCGCAGTGGATGCTGACCGAAAACTCCGCTACGACCGCATTGTGCTTCGCGGCTCCTCAACAGACAAAGTTGATTTTGATACGTGGGTCGCCCAAGAAGACCGCGAGCTCTCTGCAAAAGATCCGTGGGATATGAATATTCTCGGCGTTATGGAAAAAGCGGACTACAAAATCCAAAATGACGACTCAATCAATGACCTACACTCTCAAGTTGGAGAAATGCTAACGCAGATTAAGAAATAACCGTACCAACGAAAGGTTTGTCGTCCAGATAGTTTGAAAACTCGGTCAGTTTCGTGCCGTTGATAATCGCAACTTCAAGCCCCAAGCGCTCTGCTTCTTTTGCGGCGATGGGGTCAAACGGACTAGAGAGGCCGGGGTCCCACTCGGCAGGGATGAGTTTTCTAAAGTCGGCCCATGAAATCTTTTCTATTTTTTTTGCGCTCGTATGCGCACGTGGGTCCTTGTCGTATACGTAATCAATATTTGAAAGGTTCACCAAACGTGTTGCGCCAAGCATTTTTGCCATGAGTACGGCGACGTAGTCCGTTGAATGGCCGGGCTGCCATCCTGCCGCAATGATAATGGGCTCGTCTGCATCAAGCTCTATCATCGGATTCGTCACCACTTGCGGATGCGCGTACCCTACAAAAATGTTTCGAAGGAGCTGTGCATTCAAGCGCGTGGAGTGTATGCCAATCCAATCCAAGTCTTCACGTGAAAGGGGAGTGACAGCACTTGCGGCGCTCTGATAGCGGCGCGCGGTTTTGCCGCCGCCCGCAATTATTGAAAAAGAAAATCCTTTTTGTACTTTCTCTAGAACAAGAGACTTAAAGGTGGAGAGAAAACCAGTGTCAATTTGGTCGGGAACGATGAGAGAACCTCCCACGGACACAACCACAGACTGGCGTTTGAGTGCGCTTATCACAGCAAAGGTTGACGGCTCTGTAGAGCATACTCCTCTTCGTTTTACGCGCAATGGGGACAACACTCTCTGCGGGAGGTATAATTAAAAACATGGAAAAATTCCCTGTGCGGGCCAGAAATACAGTCGAATCTGGACTAAATGAAGAAAAAGCACGAGAAGTTCTTGGCGAAGATTTTTATGGGTTACAAGAACTAAAAGAAGCCGGATTGAAGTTCAAAAATTCTCCTAAAATCCCTTTTACCCTTGATCAGTTGGAAAAAGCAAAAGACAGAGGCATGACCCTGATGTTTTTTAGTGACGCACTACCTAATGGATCTCCCTTAACCGCAAAATCACTTATAGAGTATCTCGATAATACACTCGGTGACTACAGTCATGACCAAAATCTGCCTAGCCGATTGTTCTCTGGAAAGAGAACAATCCCCTTTGTTAATTGGAACTATAAAGAGGACGAAGATCCTGTTTTTGCAAAAGAAACACCCGCTACAGGTTGGCGCCTACTTTCAAAAGAGCCTATACATGGCATGCAAACTACTTATTTTGCTGACCTCAACGAACTCAGCACCTACGTAACTTCTCTGTATGATTCAGAAGAGGCTGTGCCGCCGGCTACCCGTGAAGCACTAGAAGAATTTAAGTCACTATGGACAGATCAATCTTTCCAACAAAAAGTTAAAGATTCTGAAAACAATCCAGCCCTTGATAGGGAAGTCGCGTCAACATTAACAAACCTCAAGCTTGCTGAAATGTTTCAGGAGTCACTCCCTGAAAGCATTTATAGAATGATTGTTGAGGCTAAAACAAAAAAGGAAAATTTCCCGTTCCGCTCAAGTTTTACTAAATCTCTTGGGCAAGACGGACGACTTGTGATATCTCGCTCAAACAAGGCTAGGCCCATACATGGAGGAAGAACATCTCAGTCTGTTGGCTATGAAGGTATTCAATATGGTACGGATAGGGTAATTGGTCAGCAAGGTCTTTTCTTTTCGGCAAAATCTTTGTAACAAGCTTTATTTTCAGGAGTTTTTCAGGGTCTTGACGCTATAGTGCCCCGCATATAGTATGGGCGGACTGCTCCCGAAAGGGAGCGGGCGTTTCTTTGCTCGAAAATAGATACGAGCGAGACCTTTGAAAACTGGGTTGGAGGACACTGAGGCTCTGGAAACAGAGTTTAATTATTCCAATCTTTATACGTTAGATGTTGTGATTGAAAAAAGTCCCGACACACTGCGAGTGTGTCGGGCAAGGTGTGAATTCTTTTGTTCCGCCTATTCTTAATGAGAGTTTGATCCTAGCTCAGGATGAACGCTGGCGGCGTGGATAAGGCATGCAAGTCAAGGGGGCCGCAAGGGCAACCGGCAAACGAGGTAGTAACACGTAGGTACGTACCCCAAAGTCGGGAATAACTCAGCCGAAAGGCTGGGTAATACCCGATAGTCTCTGCAGGGGTAAAGATTTATCGCTTTGGGAGCGGCCTGCGTAATATCAGCTAGTTGGTAAGGTAATGGCTTACCAAGGCTATGACGCTTAGGGGAGCTGAGAGCCTGACCCCCACCGATGGAACTGAGACACGGTCCATACACCTACGGGTGGCTGCAGTCGAGAATCTTCCGCAATGGACGAAAGTCTGACGGAGCGACGCCGCGTGATGGATGAAGTCCTTCGGGATGTAAACATCTTTTATGAGGGAGGAAGTTTATTGACAGTACCTCATGAATAAGGGGTTCCTAAACTCTGTGCCAGCAGGAGCGGTAATACAGAGTGCCCCAAGCGTTATCCGGAATCATTGGGCGTAAAGGGTGTGTAGGTGGTTATGTTAGTCTTCTGTTAAATCCCTGGGCTTAACCGCGGAACTCGCAGGGGAAACGGTATGACTAGAGGGTGTGAGAGGTGTGTGGAACTCATGGTGTAGGGGTGAAATCCGTTGATATCATGGGGAACACCAAAAGCGAAGGCAGTACACTGGCGCATTCCTGACACTGAAACACGAAAGCGTGGGTAGCGAATGGGATTAGATACCCCAGTAGTCCACGCCCTAAACGATGTTCACTAGCTTTTCGGAGTATCGACCCTCTGAGAGGCGAAGCTAACGCGTTAAGTGAGCCGCCTGGGTAGTACGACCGCAAGGTTAAAACTCAAAGGAATAGACGGGGACTTGCACAAGCAGTGGATTATGTGGTTTAATTCGACGGTAAACGAAGAACCTTACCAAGGTTAGAAATCCTAGCTGAACGCCTTAGGAAACTAGGAAGCCTTCGAGGGTGTAGGACAGGTGATGCATGGCCGTCGTCAGTTCGTGGTTTGAATTGTTCCCTTAAGTGGGGTAACGAACGCAACCCTCGTTGTCTGTTACAAGTGTCAGGCGAGACTGCCCCGCTTAGTCAGATTCTGAAAGTTGAACGGGGAGGAAGGTGAGGATGACGCCAGGTCAGCATGTCCCTTGATATCCTGGGCTACACACATAATACAATGGCCGGTACAACGGGACGCAATGAGCGTAACGCTGGAGCAAATCCTTATAAAACTGTGCCCCAGTTCGGATTGAGGTCTGCAACTCGACCTCATGAAGTTGGAATTGCTAGTAATCGCGGGTCAGCTATACCGCGGTGAATACGTTCTCAAGTCTTGTACTCACCGCCCGTCAACTCAAGGGAGCTGGGAGTACCCGAAGTCTCACCTTGTGTGGGCCTACGGTAAACTCAGTGACAGGGAGTAAGTCGTAACAAGGCACGGGTAGCGGAAGCTGCTCGTGGAATAATTCCAAATGGAGTCGTCTTGGTCGAAAGCCAAGACATTGTCGATGCGATCGTAAGATCACGAGAGATAGTACTAGTCTCTAAACTGTACTCGGACACCGGATAACGTATCCCGGGATCTCGTTTGAAAGCCTCAATTGAGCTTTCAATCGGGATGAATAGGCGGAACAAAAGAGCGCACACACGCACAACATTTAGGTACAAGAAACAGCCCGGAAGGGCTGTTTTGCGTGTGTGCGGGGCGCAGCGATGTTCGGCGAGCACGCCGAACCGCGAGCCGGGGTCGCGCAAATTCGTGAGCGACGGCGAACGAATTATGTGTGACCGCACCTTCTTTCTTTTCACACAACAACGTAAAAGCCGCGCGATTACGCGCGGCTTTTACGTTGGCTTTATTTTTTATTGCTCCACCAAAATCGGAATCGGCGTTGAACTGATTTCAAGCGGCGTACTTTCTTTAACGAGCACCTGAGAAAGTTTTTTCACTGCACGACGCCAAATCCTCTCTTTATTTCTATGCCTGCGCCACTTATCGAGAGAGCTAGAGACCTTCCTCGTAGAGAGGAATTTCGGTTCCCGCGTGTTTCCACGGTGGACCATTTGTAAACTAAGTATAAGGCCTAAATTAGGTCCGCTGGAAGCGTCTGGGGATTTCTGGTACTATCGCAAAATCCGAACTTGCAAGTGTATGTAGGCATACACTTAGCTCGCTCGGAGAATATGAAAACACGTGCAGACACGTATTTTCATATTTCCTCGCTCGCAAGTGTAGCTCAGCTGGTAGAGCACTCGACTGATACTCGAGCGGTCCCAGGTTCGATCCCTGGCACTTGCACCAAGCACAGCACATAGTAGCTCAGCCAGTAAGCCGTAGGAACGGCTTTCTCCCTGCGCTCGCCTCACAAAAATGAATGGAGACATTCACTTTTGATTCGGCTCACTGGGCAGTAGAGCACTCGACTGATACTCGAGCGGTCGAAGGTTCGACTCCTTCCGCTTGCACCACGTAGGCATTCTAGAGGTTCTGAAGATATACCCACCAAGCCCTCTACACCCACGGAGGGGCGGGTATACTGAAGCCAAATGAAGGAAACACTCATTATTGTTGGACTTGCCGCCGTTGCGGTGGTGGTTGGAGGAACTCTTTTCGTCTTTGGTCCCTCGGTCCCCTCATCCGGAGCCAAAGCTCCGGTACCATTTACGGAAATCACCTCAGGAACACAATCCGCAGTCGCGAAGCGCGTGAACTACCTTATTTCTTCCGAGGAGCAGTTCGATCATCTCTGGAAGCTCATTCATACTGAAAAATCTCGTCCGTCCATTGATTTCTCAAAAAGTGTCGTTGCAGCCGTCTTTGCCGGAACATTGCCAACCGCAGGTTACGAAATTCAGGTGGCACAAGTCGCCGACGTAGGGTCGGCTCGTATGGTAAATGTAGTGCTTAAGAAGCCCGGGGAAAATTGTGCACTCGCCGAAGTACAAACAGCGCCCTACCAAATCGTCGAGATTCCTCGCAGCGAGCTTCCCCTTACGCACGAAGACTTGATAAGCACCGTAAACTGCTTGTAAACCTCTCCGTGCGAGAGGACAGAGTGTGCGCTACCATAGCGTTTAATGGATGCGTCAGCATTTTTCCGCGACAAACGAATCACCGTGATGGGCCTCGGCTTGCTTGGTCGAGGTGTGGGAGATGCTAAATACCTTGCTTCCTGTGGTGCAAAACTCACCGTCACTGACCTAAAGACGCACGAACAACTTGATTCGTCGGTTGCTGAACTTGCAGGATTTTCCAATATAGAATTTGTGCTTGGCGAACATCGCCTCGAAGATTTCCGCGAGCGCGATCTTATTGTGAAAGGTGCTGGCGTACCGCTCGATTCTCCCTATATAGCCGAAGCAAGAAAGAACGGTATTCCCGTCCGCATGAGCGCGGATCTTTTTGCGGAACTTTCAAAAGTCCCTCTTATCGGCATTACCGGCACGCGCGGCAAAACAACCGTCACGCATATGGTTGCCGCAATTCTCAAGGAGGCAGGGAAGTCAGTGCTTTTGGGCGGCAACGTACGCGGTGTCTCAACACTAGGACTTCTGCCGGAAGCGACACCAGAACATACGGCGGTTCTTGAACTTGATTCGTGGCAGTGTCAAGGTTTTGGAGAGGCTAAAATAAGCCCGCACATTGGTGTTTTTACGACCTTTTTCCCCGACCACCTAAACTACTATAAGAATAATTTGGATACGTATCTGGGAGATAAGGCGAACATTTTCTTAAATCAAAAAGAAGGAGATACGCTGGTGCTAGGTAGCCAGTGCGCGCCAACCATCATTGAGAAATACGGCGACCGTATCTTGTCAAAAATTGCTGTGGTTGATGCGGCGAAATTGCCGGACACCTGGAAGCTCAAGATTCCCGGGGAGCACAATCGCTATAATGCCGCGCTCGCACTCGCCACCGCTCGCACGTACGGAATCTCGGATGACGTGAGTCGCAAAGTGCTAGAGGCATTTAAAGGAGTTTCTGGTCGTCTCGAGCTCTGTTTTGAGCGCGGTAAAATCCAAATATACAACGACACCACCGCGACAACTCCCGAAGCGACAGTCGCCGCCCTAAAAGCTCTCATCCCAAAACCAATCGGTACTCATCATGGGCGGAGCGGACAAAGGACTTGAGATGGATGCACTTCTTTTTGCACTGCCCACAGTTACGAAGCGAGTGATTTTGCTTGCCGGTACCGGTACGGACCGTATCAAGAGCTTGCTACCTGACGCTCCTGTTTACGACTCGCTCAAGAAAGCGGTTGCTGATGCGTGGTTGCATGCAAACCCAGGCGACGCCATTCTTTTTTCTCCCGCTTTCGCGTCGTTCGGAATGTTTAAAAACGAGTATGATCGGGGCGACGAGTTCAATACTATTGTGAAATCGTATGGCGTATAAACACCCAAAGCGAATTCATTTTGTCGGCATCGGTGGTATCGGTATGTCGGCACTTGCGCAGCTGTTCGCACACGAAGGTGCGACTGTTTCCGGTTCTGATCGCGAAGCGTCTGCTACAACGGTTCTTCTTGAATCCAAGGGTATCAAGGTCAAGATAGGACAGAAAAAGGAAAATGTTCCGTCAGGTGTCGAGGCAGTGGTGTACAGCGACGCAGTACCGGAAAGCAACCCCGAGCGCGCTCGCGCAAAAGAGCTCGGCATTCCACAGCTTTCATATTTCGGGATGCTTGGAAAAGTCTCGGCAGGGAAGCGTACCATCGCCATCTCGGGGACGCATGGGAAGACGACTACAACCGGCATGCTCGCCAAAATTTTGAAAGACGCGGGGGCGCACCCAACTGCCATCATAGGTTCAATCGTGAAAGATTTCGGGAGTAACTATCTTGCAGATGGAGCAAACGACCTCTTTGTGGTTGAGGCATGCGAATACAGAGACCATCTTCTTGAGCTCTCGCCGCACATTCTCGTTATTACGAATCTTGAGTGGGACCACACGGACTGGTTTCCCTCGCTCGTCGCCCTCCAAGACACCTTCCGAAAAGCCGTTGCCCGCGTACCCGCAGACGGTGCGATCGTTACCGATCCAAATAATCCAAACATCAAAGAAGTGCTCCGCGAGGCGCGGGCCCACATCATCGACTACACCAAAGAGGAAGTGCCTCCACTCAAACTCCCGGGCGAATTTAACCGCATGAACGCGCGCGCCGCACTTGCCGCCGCACGTTTTATTCTCCCCAAGGTCGAGAATACTACCATATATGGTAGTATTGCTGACTTTCAAGGCACATGGCGACGTTTTGAATACAAAGGGAAGACGAAGAACGGGGCAGAGGTGTATGACGACTACGCACACCACCCGACGGCAATAAAAGAAACACTCAAAGCGCTCCGTGCGCAGACGAAAGGAAAAGTGTTCGTCGCATTTCACCCTCACCTCTACAGTCGCACGCGTGATTTGTTTGAGGACTTTGCGGCTGCATTTGTTGACACTGATGAAGTTGTGATCGCCCCCATTTATGCTGCGCGCGAAAAGCCAGACAAATCTATTTCAAGCGCACTGCTTGCAGAGCGTATTCGCGGCAACGGTCAAAATGCATCAGCGTCCACCTTTGAAGAAATTGAACGTTTATTTGGGAATGAACCAAAAGAGGGTGATGCTGTCATGACCATGGGCGCTGGAGATATATACAAGATTGCAGATAATTTAGTACTAAAACAATAGAAAACCAACGGCAGAGAATAAGTGGCGATATCTACTGGAGGCGTCCAGACGACCCGAAGGCTTTGCGAAGGGTTTGAATGGACGCAACATCTAACTGTGGGCGGCGGAGGCCGCTTCCTTTTCCAGCAAAGAACCCTGGTCCCGCCTCTCGGCGGGTTCTTTATAAAGTGGCCGACCAGCTCGTCGCATAGCGAGTAAGCACTCTTTTTGCTAGAGTGCCCTTCATGCAAGGAACACTTTCGGTAGTCGCAACACCAATAGGGAACCTGGGAGACATCACGCTTCGGGCGATTGAGACGCTAAAGAAAGCGGAGGCAATAGCCTGTGAGGACACCCGTGTCACCTCAAAGCTTCTTCAGCGGTATGACATTTCAAAGCCGCTCATTATATATAGTGCACAAGCGGCGCGCGCCGGAGGCGCGCGTGTCCTCTCTCTCCTCGCTGAAGGGAAACACGTTGCGCTCGTGACCGACGCCGGAACACCAGGCATTTCAGACCCTGGCGTTGAACTTGTCGCGCGCGCGAGGGAAATAGGCGCGCGCATTGAAACAATTCCAGGACCCTCTGCGCTCGCCGCCGCACTTTCAATAGCAGGAGCTCCATCAGCCGAATTTATATTTCTTGGATTTTTACCACATAAAAAAGGTCGCCAAACACTTTTCAAAACTATTGCCGCCGAAAAACGCACCGTCGTCTTTTACGAATCCCCCCATCGCATAGAGAAAGCGCTCGCATCTCTTGCCCTCGTACTACCCGTATCCCGCACGGTAACCATTTGCCGTGAGCTCACCAAAATACACGAGGAAGTACGTGCGGGAACCGCAAACGAGCTCCAAGCACATTTCAAAAATAATCCCGAAACAGTGCGGGGTGAATTCGTAGTCATTGTTGCGCCTTGAGGAACGAGGCTATAAACTGCTTCTTATGTCCCGCTCAAGCTTTCTTATTCTTCTTGGTATCCTCACCGCGCTTGCGCCCTTTTCTGGCATTCCATTCTCCTGGCTCTCGGTTCTCCTGCCAATCTTTGGGTTCACGGTCGCTATCGTAGGTTTCTCAGTACGACTTGAAAAAGTGCGCGCGGCAAAAGCAAACGGCCTGACTGCAAGCTCCGCTCAGACAGGCACGTCTGCGCCGACTCCCACGCAGGAAGCGTCACCCGTCTCCGCACCTGCTCATGGCGTCTCCCCAATTTAGCTCTCACGGGCCCCTGTTTGCATTCGGTACCATTGCCTTTAGCGTTGGGTTTTTCGCCATCGCGCCGTACGTCTTTTCAACAAACTACACTAGCCCCACTTTCGTGGAAGCCACTTCCACCGCCTCATCTCAACAAACACCACCCACCCCACGCGTCGCCCATGTCTCTACCCCGGACGCGATGAAAGGCATTTATATGTCTCAGTGCGTCGTTGGTACTCCGTCATTTCGGGAATCGCTCGTGAAATTTGTAGACGATACCGAGCTCAATACACTCGTCATTGATATTAAAGACTTCACTGGCCGAATCGCTTTTCCGACCGATAATCCTATCCTTAAAGATTCAGTCTCAACTGAGTGCGGGGCGCCCGATATGAAGGAATTTATAAAGACACTTCACGACAAAAATATTTACGTTGTTGGACGCATCACGGTTTTCCAGGATCCGTACTACACCAAACTCCACCCCGAACAGTCGGTGCAAAGTAAGTCGCGTCCGGGTGAACCGTGGAAAGACCGCAAAGGCCTCTCATTTATTGATCCTTCAGCAGAGCCGTATTGGAATTACGTTGTTGAACTTTCAAAATACGCTCACGACGTGATTGGTTTTGATGAGCTCAACTACGACTACATTCGTTGGCCCTCCGATGGTGTTATGAGTGACGTGGTCTATCCTGCCGTATCAAAAGCGGAAGCTATTGAACGTTTCTGGCAGCACCTTTCCAAAAACGTAAAACCGACCGGGGCGAAGATTTCCGCCGATCTTTTCGGCTACACTACCATCCTCACGGATGATCTTGGAATTGGGCAGGTGCTTGAGAGAGCGATGCCGTATTTTGATTACATCTACCCGATGGTGTACCCAAGCCACTACAATAAGAATTTTGCGGGACTCAAAGATGTCAACGCCGACCCATACAAAGTAGTGTATGTCTCGCTTATTGAGGGGGTGAAGCGCACACTCGCAACGACAACGAAAGTTGCCGCACTGACTCATACACCCCTTACAGAAGTGGTGGTAATTCCGGCTCATGACGGGCTTGCGACCACGACCGAAACAAAACCGACCGGCATGTACGCAAAGCAATCGTACCCAGCTTCAAAAATAGCTCCGTGGCTCCAGTCATTTGATTACCCCGTTCCATACACGGCGGCCATGGTTGAAGCACAAATTAAGGCCACCTACGACGCCGGTCTCACCTCCTACATTTTCTGGGATGCAGGAAACAAATACACCTCGCTTCGCAAAGCTCTCTCCGTACCCGCACCGCAACCTTAGCTACATTTCCATAATTTGAGTGAGGTGTTTGTAAAAAAACGCGCTCGCACAGGGAGCGGTTCGGTTTCTGAACCGAAATCTGCCGCCTGGGGCGGCAGGCGAGCACCGGTCCGACGAGTCTTTGAGTCGGTTGCGCGTACGAGCGGGAACGCGCCGCCTGGCCGGGGCGGCGACGTGTACCGTTTTTTGCAAATGCCGAGCGAGAGTTTTGAAATGGGTTCGTAGCACATTTTCAGGTTTGGCTTTGTTATACTCTCCGTATGGATAACCCTGATCGGGTAACGTACTTTGCTGCATCGGATTCGCGTGGGAAGCGAACGCCTTTTGGTATTAAGGCAAAAGACCGCGAGCGCCATATGTACGTCATCGGGAAGACGGGCATGGGGAAGTCGACTCTGCTTGAGAACATGGCGATTCAAGACATCCGAAACGGGGAAGGAATGGCCTTCATTGACCCACACGGAAGCGCCGTTGACCGCCTACTGGACTACATCCCCGGAGACCGCCTTAAAGATGTGGTGTATTTTGCACCATTTGACTTGGATCAGCCAATTGCCTTCAACGTCATGGAAGATGTGGGATACGACAAGCGCCACCTCGTGGTTTCCGGACTCATGGCGACCTTTAAGAAAATATGGGTAGACGCGTGGTCTGCGCGTATGGAATACATCCTCACCAACACACTTCTCGCCCTTCTGGAGTATCCCGGCGCGACCCTCCTTGGCGTCAACCGCATGTACACCGACAAGGTATACCGCAAGAAAGTAGTTGAGAACGTAAAAGACCCACTCGTGAAAGACTTTTGGACGAAAGAATTTGCAACCTACACTGACCGCTATACGCAAGAAGCAACTCCGGCTATTCAAAACAAAATCGGCCAGTTCACCTCAAATCCGCTTATCAGAAATATCATCGGCCAGCCGAAGTCCTCCTTTGATATTCGAACGATGATGGACGAGCGAAAAATCATCCTCATCAACCTCTCAAAGGGCCTCGTGGGCGACACGAACATGAAGCTTTTGGGCTCCATGATTACGACGCGCATCTTCCTTGCCGCCATGAGCCGCGCTGAGCTTGCCGAAAAAGAGCTCAAGCGTTCCGCAAAGTTCTACTTTTATGTCGACGAATTTCAGAACTTTGCAAACGACACATTCGCAGAAATTCTCTCAGAAGCGCGTAAGTACAATTTGAATCTGATTATTGCGCACCAGTATGTTGAGCAAATGGAAGAGCAGGTGCGCGCGGCCGTTTTCGGCAACGTCGGTACGACCGTAACGTTTCGAGTTGGCCCCTTTGATGCGGAAGTACTGGAGACTATTTTCTTCCCAGAATTTACGAAAGAAGACTTGGTCAACCTCGGGTTTGCGCAGGTTTATCTCACGCTCATGATAGACGGCATTGGCTCACGTCCGTTTTCGGCAGTGACTATCCCGCCCATTGATAAGCCCGCTCGCTCGTTCCGAAAAGAAGTTGTTGAAAATTCCCGTATAACCTATGGGAACAAACGTGCTGAGGTAGAGAGTGCCATCATGACCGAACTCGCGGCGTCAATTGCGGAAATGAAGGAAGAAGCATCGCGCCTATCATCCGCGCGTGGTAGTCCGCAGACATCTCGGCCTGTCGCCCCAAGCCGCCCTATGCGCGAAGAGCCTCGAAGAGAGCAAGGCCCGCCCGCTCCCCAAAGCAGACAAGAGGACAGACCAATACCCCCGACAGCGAGCCCCGCTCAGACAGGTCGTGAACCCATACAGCGCATGCCTTCGCCACTTCCTCCACCCACTCCATTATACGAACTACGGCGGCAGGTGTCCCCGCGACCTCGCGATTTTGTGCAACACCAAGTGCCACAAAAAACAGCAGAGGACCTCAAATCCATTTTGAGAAATGTGACAGCAAAAGTGGGCGAGACTAAGCAAAAAAAAGAAGAGGCACAACAACACTCCCTGAAGAGTGCGCTCGCTGATGTACTCTCAAAGAGTACTCCTGCGCCGAAACCAATCGGGCAACAACCTGTTTCTCCGCCAAAACCGCTTCCACCACCTCCACAAGTACCAACACCGCCGCGCCCGGATCACACACTGCCACCACACCAAAATCAGCCCTTTGAGGTCGCAGAAGAACAGCTACGCAAGATCTTGAAAGGGGAGTCATAGAACCATCAAATTCTTTACTCCCATGCGAAAACTGAGTTTCATCGCGCTCGCAATTCTTTTCACGCCAATATGTGCGTATGCGGCGCTCATAAATATCAACACCGCAGATCAAGCGACGCTTGAAACTCTCCCCGGCATCGGTCCGTCTAAGGCAGTAGCGATTATTGATTACCGGAACCAGAACGGGCTATTTACTGCGATTGGCGATATTCAAAGCGTGAGCGGGATTGGTCCGACAACATTCGCAAATATCCAGGCGCTCATTACGGTGGGGGGTGAAAGCGTACCGCCTCGTTTTGAGAATGAGATTAAGGACGGATTGGTAGAGGACGCTGTGCCGGTCGTAACGACGAGTCACGGGAAAAAGCGTCCGCCGCTCTCTAATGCCCAAATCTCGATTGGAGACGATCGTAGAGCGATCGTGAATGTGGAAGCGACATATACGGCGCGGGTGTATGAATCAGACGGCAGAGTACGCCCGCATGTGAGGGCCGTGTGGTCGTTTGGCGACGGTACGACAAAGCGGGGACAACGTGTTCTCCATGCGTATAGAGTCCCGGGCGAGTATCTAGTTGTGGCGTGCGTAACCATTAAAGGCGAAGACGATATGTGCGATTCTTTTGTGGTTACGGTGACGCCCTCTCGCGTTCGCGTCGCGGCGCTTGAATCTGGTATTGCACTCACGAACGACGATACTTATACGGTTGACCTTTCTGGATGGGTACTTACCGCAGGAGATACGGCGTTCAGAGTTCCAGCGAACACTCGTATTTTGGGCGGCAAAACAATAACGTTTGTTCCGGAGACGACCGGACTTCCTTCTCTAGAGACTACAGAGTTTTTATTCCCAAATGGAAAAGTCGCCGCCGCATGGCAATCGCCTGTCGCGCCATCCGTTGCCGCGAAACCTGCCCCTACCACTCACGTGTTATCAAAAGTGCAGTCGGTCGAGACGAAGCCAGCGCTAACCGCTACGAACCATGCAACTGAAGGAGTGAAAGCCCCCGCGGCGCAAGTAAACCTTGCCGCTGCGGGGGCGGTATTGCCCGCTTCCGAGGCGGCGCCCAAGTCTTCACTCTGGACATGGAGCCTCGGCGGACTTGCCGCCCTCGCCGCCAGCACGTTTATCTTTTTCTAAAAATGACCCCCAAGAAACTTATTGTTGTCACCGGTGGAGCGGGTTTCATTGGCTCGCATCTGTGTGCACGCCTCGTCAAAGACGGACACAGCGTCATTTCTCTGGACAATTATTTTACCGGCTCAAAAGAAAATCATGTTGCCGGAGTTGAGTATCGCGAAGGCCACACGAAAGATATTGAGAAACATATTCCCGATACTCCCGACCTCATTTTTCATCTTGGGGAATACTCTCGTGTTGAGGTAAGTCTTACTGAACCCGCTCTCGTTTGGGATCTTAATGCCGCAGGCACCTTTGGCGTTCTTGAATTTTGGCGAAAACGAGGAGGAAAGCTCATATACGCCGGTTCCTCAACAAAGTTTGCTGACGGCGGGCTAGGACGAGATCAAAGCCCGTATGCGTGGACTAAGGCCACAAACACGGAGCTGGTGCGCAATTACGGAGAGTGGTATGCGCTTCCGTACGCGATTACCTATTTTTATAACGTCTATGGACCAGGTGAGCGGGTGGGTAAATACGGGACCGTAATCGAAATATTTCGACAACAGGCAACGAAAGGCGGCCCGTTAACCGTGAATGCTCCGGGTACCCAGCGGCGCATATTCACACACGTAGACGACATTGTGGAGGGTCTTTCTGTAGTTGCCGAAAAAGGAGAAGGAGACGAGTTTGGACTTGGTGCAGATGAATCTTTCTCAGTAATCGAGGTAGCGAAATCTTTTAACGCTCCTATTGAAATGAAGCCAGAAGTGAAAGGGAACCGAATGGAGGCACGTATTGATACAACGAAATCTCGAGGAATCGGCTGGATGCCGAAAAGGAAACTGCTTGAGTATATTCGATCATGAGTCCCGTTAGAGATAACAAAATGTGTTATGTGTACGTCATCAAAAGCCTCACGAGCGATTATTGGTACACGGGGGTCACAAATGATTTACGGAAACGCTTCAGCCAGCATCAAAAAGGGTCTCGCGGTTGGACAAAAAAGCACCGTCCGTACGAACTGATATATTACGAAGCATGTCACAACCTGGAGGACGCGGAAGCTCGAGAGAAGTACCTGAAAACCGGGACGGGCAAACGGTATCTCAAAAACCGCCTGAAGCGTTTCCTATCTCTAACGGGATGAAGCGCGTGCTTATTTTCTCTCTCGCATACTATCCACACGTGGGCGGGGCTGAAGTGGCGATCAAAGAAGTTACGGACCGGATTGATCCGAAGGAAATTGAATTTCACATGGTGACCATGCGTTTCTCCGTCTTGGAGAAACGTGAAGAAAAAATCGGCAATGTGTTTGTACACCGTATCGGAAGTAGCAACGGAAGGTTGAGCAAACTTTTTTTTCAATACACAGCGGCTCGCAAGGCAGCAGCACTCCATAAAGAACATCATTTTGATGCGGCGTGGGCTATGATGGCGCACTCATCAGGCATTCCTGCCGCACATTTTCACACCTTTCATCCGGAGGTACCGTATGCGCTCAGTCTCCAAGAAGGGGACCCTATAGCGCATATTGAGCGTACGATGTTGCCGCTCTGGCCACTTTTTGCGCAAGCGTTTACTAAGGCGAAGGTGGTACTGCCGCTTTCAAATTATCTCGCCAAGTGGGCACGCGCACGGCATTTCAAAGGAGCAATTCACCTCGTGCCGAACGGAGTCGATGTAACGAAGTTTGCAGGGGCACCAATTTCACACAGGGAGACCGTACTTATTACGACCTCAAGACTTGTGCATAAAAATGCGATTGACGATGTTATAAAGGCTCTCCGTCTGTTGCCTGATTCGGTGCAATTTCAAATACTCGGCAGTGGGCCGGAAGAGGGTTCACTCAAGGCGTTAGTGAAAAAACTCAAGATAGAAAATCGTGTGGAGTTTCTCGGTCATGTCGACCGAGCTGGTATTCCTCAGTATTTGCATGCGGCCGACATCTTTATTCGCCCCTCAAGGACCGAAGGCTTCGGGGTTTCGTTTATGGAAGCAATGGCCGCCGGACTTCCGGTGATAACAACTCAAGAGGGAGGCATCGCAGATTTTCTATATGACGAAAAACGCAATCCCGATAAGGCGACGACTGGTTGGGCGGTTGATAAAAACTCACCGGAGCAGATTGCTGAAGCGGTGAAAGATATTTTGGCGCGGCCGGAGAAAGCAAACGAGGTTACGGCAAATGCACTCAAGATGGTTACAGAAAAATATGATTGGAACCTGATCAGTTCTACGATGCGTAGGATATTCGACCAGCTGTTTGTAAGCCGTTAGAATAGGGTTATGAATCCCGTTAGAGATAACAAAATGTGTTATGTGTACGTCATCAAAAGCCTCACGAGCGATTATTGGTACACGGGGGTCACAAATGATTTACGGAAACGCTTCAGCCAGCATCAAAAAGGGTCTCGCGGTTGGACAAAAAAGCACCGTCCGTACGAACTGATATATTACGAAGCATGTCACAACCTGGAGGACGCGGAAGCTCGAGAGAAGTACCTGAAAACCGGGACGGGCAAACGGTATCTCAAAAACCGGCTAAAGCGTTTCCTATCTCTAACGGGATGAAGCTCGTCATCGCGACACCCTTGTATCCGCCTGAAATTGGCGGCCCGGCAACCTACGCGAAGATTCTCGCGGAGGAATTGCCAAAGCGCGGCGTTCATGTTGAACTCGTGAAATTTTCCGACGTACGTCATTTCCCAAAACTGTTTCGTCATTATGTATATTTTCGGCGAGTGCTCCGTGCCGCACGCACCGCTGACCTTGTTATGGCGCTTGACCCCGTTTCAGTTGGTCTCCCGGGAATGCACGCGGCGAAGCGGGCGGGGAAACCGTTTGTGGTAAAGATTGTGGGCGACTATGCGTGGGAGCAGGGGAGACAGCGTTTTGGTGTTTCAATGCCTCTCGACGAATTCGTGAAGTCAAAACAGCCGTCGTTTCAAGTGCGTCTACTTCAAAAAATACAAAACCGCACTGCAGAAGCGGCACACAAGGTCATCGTGCCAAGCAAATACCTAAAGGGTGTGGTGGAAGCGTGGGGAGTACCAAGCGACAAGATTACGGTTATCTACAATGCGGTCAGGACGGAAGAAGTTGGAAACGTGCCGGAGGCGGTCGCGGCTTTGCCGCGACCGCTCGTGGTCACAGCTGGTCGACTGGTGCCCTGGAAAGGTATAGAGGGTGTCGTTCACGCGGTCTCGAGCATTCCGGGCGCGTCCCTCGCGATCGTGGGTGATGGTCCGGACCGTGCTTCGCTTGAGACAAAAGCGAAGCACGCGCTTCCGGGTCGCGCCGTCTTCACTGGAGTATTGAGTCATGGAGATACGCTTGCAGTCATGAAGGGCGCGGACGTATTCGTTCTCAATTCTGCATATGAAGGACTCTCGCATCTCCTTATTGAAGCAGTTTCGCTCGGCGTACCAGTCGTCGCGACAAATGTTGGCGGAAACCCGGAAGTCATCAGTGACGAAAAGATGGGAATCCTTTTCCCGCATGAAGACTCCGTCGCACTGCAAAACGCCCTTAGAAAAGTGCTTGGAGACGACCAAATACGTAGGGACCTCTCGGCACGTGCAGAGGAGTCTGCCAAACGGTATTCTGTTGAAAACATGCTTACCGCAACGGTAGAGACGCTCCAAGCACCATGAATCCCGTTAGAAATAAGACGCAGACGCTCTAGTGCTTGTACGACAAAATCATGTCACAAAAACCTAACATGCTACATACTGAGGGGATGCAGGCGTCTGCTATTTCTAACGGGATGAAGGTCCTCTTTATCTCAAACGACCCCTCAATTTTTGATGCCGCAAGCTCTGCGCGCGCGCGTATGCGCACGTACGCCGCGGCAATAGGGGAGCTCCATATTCTTTCCTCAGCACCTCCTCGGACACTACGTATTGATGAAGGAACCCTTCACTTGCACCCGGTGTTTGCATCAAAGTTCTTTCGAGTTCGCGCGCTCGCAAAGCTCGCGCGCGTCCTTATAGACACCGAACATATAGAAATAGTGTCCGCGCAGGACCCATTTGAACACGGGCTCGCGGCGCTTAAGGCTGTTGAGGGGACGAATGCAAAACTTCACATTCAAGTGCATACGGATTTTCTGTCACCCTGGTTCGTGCGAAGCGGGAATTGGCGCTCCCCTCGCGTGCATATGCCGCTTTTAAATCGCTTCCGCCGAAAAATCGCCGATCGGGTGCTTCCCAAAGCAAATGGTATCCGCGTCGTTTCAAAACGCGTCAAAGATTCTCTTATTGCGCGCTATGGAAAAAATATCCCGGACCCGTCGATTATTCCCGTTGCAGTTGGCTACACACTTCCTCCGAAGGCTCCACTTCCTACTCGCCCCTTTACGTTTACGCTCATCACCGTAGGCAGGCTGGAGCCCGAGAAACGCATTGAGGACATACTTGCGGCGCTCAAGCTTGTTGCAGGGCATTACCCAATGATCGGTCTCGTCGTTGTTGGGGAAGGGCGGGAGCGAGGACGGCTCGAGCGCATGGCGCGGCGTCTTGGACTCTCCGACCGCGTGATATTCGTGAAGGGTTGGCTTCCCGCGGAAACGGCGTGGGGAATGATGCAAAGCGCCCAGGCGTACATCCAGGCAAGCGCATACGAAGGATACGGACGGACTCTTCTTGAAGCCGCACTCGCGAAAATTCCCATCATAACCACAGATGTCGGTATTGTGGGCGAGGTATTCCAGGGATACGAGGACGTGCTTTCTGCGCCCGTTGCAGACCCAACCGCGCTCTCGTACCACATTGTCGGACTTATTGAAGATACTGAGGTTCGTTTATCTCTTCCTATGCACGCCGAACCGAAAGCCCGGGCGCACCTCGCTGAACAAGGAAATATTCCGTCCCGCATCGCGGATGATTTACACAAAACTTTTTAGAGAGACAGTTGCGCCATGAAATTACTCTATGCAAGCGCAATTTGCTATCCCGCACGGTATGCGAACCGGGTGCAAATTCTCTCAACAGCCGAGCGTATTCAAGCGATTTTGAAGGGAGTATGATAGGCATCATGGCGTTCGAGGAAAGGGACAATCCAGTTGATGCGGTAATTGCCTGCGGCACTTGCACGTTCGCGCACATTCAAAACCTATGCAAAAGACGCTCAACACATCACCTGATATGAGAATTCATACACACAGACTCTTAAGAGAAGAAATTGCTAAAAATCATTCACTAAGTGGTTTAATTACCAAGATGCAGGACATTCTTTCTGCTATAACATGAACAACATTTATTTTTTGTTTAAGCTACTCTCATATTGGATGCGAAAGAAAAATCCAATTCAGGAGATTTTTCTAAAAGAGAAGACCGTTCTTGACATCGGCTGTGGTGAAGGAAAAATCTTAGAGAATAATACAAGCAGCGCATACGGCATTGACACGAACGTTACTATGGTGCGGGAGCTCCAAAAAAGGGGGTTAAAGGTGAAAGAGGGAAGCGCGACAGCCATTCCCTACGAGGACTCTTTTTTCGACGTCGTTCATTGTAGCAATATCATTGAGCACCTGTTTCCTGATGATGCTCAAAAGATGTTTCGTGAAATGAAGCGGGTCTTGAAGCCGGGTGGAAATATCGTTCTTATTACTCCGATGCCCAAGACGATCTGGCACACATTCGGCCACATAAAACCCTATCCGCCCATGGCGATTAGAAAGCTTTTTCGTAAGGTGAGTCTGGAATCTTTTGATTCTATTCAGGGTCTTCGCATCGAGAGCATATTTTATTACGGAATATGGTCAAGAAATAAAATACTATTTTTTCTCTCTTCCCTCATTGCTCAAGTGACGCCATTTTTGCGAGGATCATATCTTATGGTGATAAAGAAAAATGAGGAAAGAATATGAACAGGCTATTAGATAACAAATCTATACATATACTACTTTTTTCTTTTGACTGGAGGAATTTGTATGAAGTCAATACTAAAGAAATCATTGAAAAATTTGAGCGAGATGGCGTAAACCCAGAACACAACAAGATTTTTTCCTTAAATTGGAGCATTAAATCGTACCATAAAGAGATTTCCGAAAACCTACAAACCACCCACCTTAAGGCACGAGTGGGGAAATTGCGTGTGTTATACGACATTGCAAATATCTTTATGACGCCGTTATTGCTCGAGAAATATGCATTTAAGCCCAATATCGTTCTCCTATATGACTTTCCTTCAATTTTTGGCAGTCTGTATCCGCGGTTATTTTTGGGATGTAAGGTGGTAATTATTTTAACAAATCTTCCCACGAAACTTATCTCCACGCGAAAGTATCGTCTTTGGCCTCTGGTATACCAACGACTCATGGAATTCCTAGGAAAGCACATTATCCACCAGGTTTTTGCTATAAACGAAACAACGGCGCAATATGCGAAGGAAATCGGCTTTAAGCCAAGTCAAATTAAAATATTTAACCCGAACACAATTACACGTGACCAAAAGCATATAGAAACCTCACGAAAAAACACGATAAGAGAGATGTACCACATTCCCAAAGACAAAAAGATCATATTGTCTGTGGGTAGACTGGAACCTGAAAAAAACTTTGACGGGTTGATAGGCGCACTAAAAAAAATAAATGATGGAGATCTTATCCTCATGATTGTTGGGCAAGGGAGTTTGGAGGACCGACTAAAGAAATTAGTTGCGGATCTATCTTTAGAGAAAAGTGTTTTTTTCGCCGGCAACATTGACCGACAAAACATATGGGATTTTTATCGCGACGCAGATGCTTTCATATTGCTATCAGACTCTGAAGGCCTGGGACTCGTGTTTTGGGAGGCAATGTACATGAATGTTCCAGTCCTTGGGAGCAGGGTCGGAGGTATTGTTGAGACAATTGGAGAAGACGGTGATCGGGGGTTTTTCTGGGAGGAGACTGACGGCATAGAGAAATTGAGGAGTAAAGTGAAGGCCTGCGTCGATAAATCAGAAGCGGTGAAAAGTATGGTGGTGCGCGCTCATACGTATGTGGAAAAGAAAATGAGCACGAAATCAACTACCATAAATGACCTCCTCAACGAGAAATGATATATCAATGAAAGTCCTCTTTCTATTCAATCGAATTAAACGTGATGAACTCAGTGCCATCAAAGCCAGGGAGGGCCATGACGGTCACTTTTTTGGTATGTTTCGCATGCGAAAATATGGAATTGACGCGCGCTATCTTGAGCTTGAGCAGTATATACCCCGCTCATTTGCAGTTTTCTTAAGACGACACATTCTCAACATACACGCTGTTCATCTACCCCTATTCCCTTTATTTCTGAAACATGACGCCGTATTTACTTCAACCGCGTTCGGCTCGCTCTTTATAAAGGCGGTTCTCCATATAAAGAAACCAAAATGGGTACTACTAGACTTCAATGTAACCGGGTTAATAGGAGAACGAAAGACATTTAAACAAAAACTTCTGTATTATTTAGCCTCACGCACCGACGGGGTTGTTACGATTTCCGAGAGTGAGGAAAATGCGCTGAGGGCGCTTTTCCCCCATAAAAAAACATTATTTTTACACTTAGGTACTGATATTGAATTTTTCAAACCGCAGAAGGTTCCAGAAGAGAATTTCATTTTAAGCATAGGAAGAGATCCTGGGCGGGACTTCAAGACGCTGTTTGAAGCGGTGAAAGATTTGGATATCGAAGTGAAAATTACGGCATTGCCAAATCAGTTAAAGCATCTGGAACCACTCCCGAAGAATGTGACCGTTCACAACTTCACTCCTCAGGAGCTTGTGGAGCAGTATGCGCGCGCTAAGCTTGTTGTGTTGCCCCTCAATATACCGGACCATGAAAGAAACAACGCGATGGGCTGTTCGACACTCGTTGAAGCGATGGCGATGGGGAAGGCCATTGTGGTTACAAGAACCAACACAATGGAGTCATATGTAGAAGACGGGAGAAGTGCGGCTCTCGTTGAGCGGAATAATGAGAGAGCTCTGCATGCGACTATAGAAAGACTTTTGCGAAATAAAGACGAAAGGCGTAAACTCGGAGAGAATGCTCGGGCATTTGCGGTCGAACAGTGCTCCGCGGATCAGTTTGCGGAAAAATTATCTTCATATTTTACATCGCTATGACTAACGGAAAAACAGAGACTGATACCACACATTTCCAGCTGCAAACATTTGGAGAAAACACGTTTTCTCAAACAGGGGAAGATGGAATCATTGATAAAATCTTTCAAATGTTACCTACCAAAGAAGAGAAATGGTGTGTGGAAATTGGTGCCTGGGACGGTATACATTTTAGCAATACAAGGAATCTCATTCTTAACAAAGGATGGTCCAGTGTTCTCATCGAAGGCGACAAAAATAGACACGCGTCTTTACAAAAGACATATACGAATAATCCAAAGGTTACAAGCGTGCATGCGATGGTTTCTTTCGAGGGAGAAAATACACTGGACGAAATATTAGCGAAAACCCGTATTCCTAAAGATTTTGATCTCTTGTCGGTAGATGTCGATGGGAATGATTACCATATTTGGAATTCAATAAGCACCTATAAACCACACGTCGTGGTGATTGAGTTTAACCCCTCCATTCCTGACGATATTATATTTATTCAAGAAAAAGATATGAAAATCAGCCAAGGATCATCTCTCCGCGCGTTGACGGAACTTGGCAAGAGAAAGGGATATGAGCTTATCGCCGCGACACGACTCAATGGATTTTTTGTAAGGGAAGAATTTTTTTCGGTTTTTGGCTTGAAAGATAACCAAATCCACTCGCTCTTTGACGGGAAGAAATATCAAACACGAGTATTTCAACTGTATGACGGAACTCTCGTCATAGACGGATGTGATCGTCTTCTGTGGCACGATATTCCGTTAAGACACGCTATACAACCACTTCCTAAATTTCTTAGGATTTTCCCATACTCATCCCATCATTGGTTTCGGTATCTCATCTTCCGTATTTTTAGAAGAATCGTCAAATTTGTCTCCCGTTTCGATAGTCCTGGTAAGAAAGATTGAGAGTGCGAGAGAAAACAAGCGCGCTGCAATATATGCTGCGACTGCACCCCACAATCCCCAAATAGGAATTGATATCAAAGCAACGACAATATGGAATACGTTACTCACGAATGTATACGCATACATTCTTTTTTTCTTGAGCGATGCCTGTAGTGCGGTAAGAGGTATGACGCTTGCTATGCCAAGGAGGGATATCGAAAGGACTTGTGAAAGGAGAACTGACTCCGTATATTGGGGGAAAAGAATCTCAAAAAGAAGCGGCGCTAGAAAGACATATAAGGCCGTAATTATCCCGGCGGCGAGTGAGAGGGTAAATATTTTACGTGTAAGAGGAAACTTCACACCCACGAAGCTTTTCTCAGAGAATTTTGGAAGAGCCAGAGTTGAAACATTTCGAAACAAATTCCAGATATGTTGTGGAAAAGCGAGGGCAAGAGCGTACGCAGCGAGTTCCGCAGCTCCAAGATAATGAAAAATAAGTACGCTTTCTATTTGAACAGCAACAACTCCCACTACTCCCATAACACTTGCATGTTTTCCATAGGAAAGCGCTTTTAGGCTTACTCCACCCACAGGCCGATGAGTACGTACGGTAAGAAAATAAAATAAACCTGCAACCACCGCACTTGAAAAGAGAAATATAATAGCGAGGAAGGCCGCGTTGTTCGTGATAAAGAAAGTACTAATAACGGCTACTGCCGGGACAATACCAAGAACAATTCCTTTGAGAGCATTTTCTTTAAAGTATTTTTTTCCACTAAGAAAGGCTCCGTATAAAAGGAAATTATTAAGAAAAGGGAGAATGATTCCTATAAAAAAGAGGGCAGTAGCAATTGTATTGTTCTCATTAATAAAATAATACGCTGCCATTACCCATGAAGTAGCAGTGACGAACATACCCCAACGAAAATTGGCGCGGAAAGCGGCACTGAGCGTTTGTTCAAACCCCTGAGCAACGGCCTGTGTCACGGCTCCACCGAGACCCGTGAGAGAGAGTGATCCAGCTATAGCCGCTAGGGAAAGAATATATTTATAATTTCCAAAAACCTCTTTGGGAAGCAGATAGGCAAATGCAACAGCAATAGCCAGAGAAGAAAGCGCGGTGCTTGTCTGCCAAAGAGTAAGCCAAAAACCTCCGTGAGTCAGGTACACCATGTCGGTTTTCAGGTACTGCTCTGATTTCCGAAGCAAAGAATAAATGTGTTCTCTAATTGACATGAGGGGATTTTTCAACTTTATCTAAAAGCAATGCAGGAAGAGGCTCCCCATGGCCGAATTCTATGAGTACCCACCCACGCAATTTGCAAAATGCAGAAGTCTGATCACGATACGTTGGATAATACACGGTGTAGGATTGCTTTTTGTCGAGCGAGTCACGTATGAAATCCATGGAGCACACCTGTCCGTCATAAGCGTCATAACCAAACCACGGCCTTCCAGGAACGAGAAAATCGTCAATCAGAATATAGGCTTTCTCAAAATGAGAGGTAATAAACGCTATCTCTTTCTTCAATGGCCACGAAAAGCCATTCGCATGCGCATCCAACCAGAAAAGAGTATCTTGTGCGGTCAGGCCACGGTTCTCTTTCGCGATGTCATATAAGAAGTCTGGGGAAACCTTTTTAATTAAATGAATATTTGGATATTTTCCTGTCTTCGTTCGAGCAAATGAGAATGCATTTTTGTCCGGCTCGCAACCCCACAATGGAAGGGAAGGAAATTTCTCTGCGACAAACACGATGGTAGAGCCAGTGCTTGACCCGGTCTCGATAAATTGATCAACACGATTAAGAAGTGCGTCAGCAATCGCAATGAGATAGTGGTCTCCATGGAAACCTGAATGGAAGAACTCTGGAAGCGGTCGCCGCCTCAACTTTGCCAAGAGAGCATATAATGCGCCCTCTTTGTGCAACCTCTTTTTCAGAGCTTCTTTTATGGAGAGGGTCAGTTTCATGAAGGTAAATCTATCGTATCACTTAGAACGGCGCGAGCCAGCGCCCAAGTTTCGTATACCTCAATGCTACAATGTCCTCCAACATGCACTCCGGGGAAGCAGCAAAGCAAATCGCCAGATGGGTAGCGCTTGGGGCGCTTTTTCTCATACCGCTCACTCCGCTCATCGTTGCAAATTCGTACTTTTTTCCGTTTATAACCGGCAAGGCATTTTTTTTCCGCATTCTCGTTGAGATTGCAGTGTGTGCGTGGGTGGTGCTTGCGGTGATGGACAAAGAATACCGCCCGCGTTTTTCATGGCTCGGTGCTGCAGTGCTTGCGCTCACTTTGTGGATGTTCATCGCTGACTCCTTTGCACCGAACGCGCTCAAAGCATTTTGGAGCAACTTTGAGCGTATGGAGGGCTTTGTTTTTCTGGCGCATCTTTTTGGGTTTTTTGTAGCCGCATCAGCCGTGCTTCGGGTTGAAGAGAAATGGCGCGCATGGTTCCTCATGACGCTTGGCGTCTCGATGCTCCTTGTTTTCCATGCGCTTTTACAACTTGTGGGGCTTGCCGCTATACACCAAGGCTCAACACGCATTGACTCTTCTCTCGGGAACTCCGCATATTTCGCCGTATACCTTCTCCTCAATACTTTTATTGCTGGTTGGCTTGCGCTCACGGAGAGACGTGTGTGGCTCAAGTACATCTTGCTTGTCCTTGCTTCCACGCAAGCAGTCCTCATTTTTTTCACGGAGACACGCGGAACGATTCTCGGGCTTGTCGGAGCGCTCTCGCTCGCCGCACTTCTTACGGCGCTGACGGGAAGCGGCCACGCGCGTCGTATCGCCTTATGGGCGCTCGCTGTCCTCCTGCTCCTTACGGGAAGCTTGTACCTTGCGCGCAACTCTTCCTTTGTAGAGGGAAACAGCACTCTGCAAAGAATGACTTCCATTTCTCTTGCCGATGGAGAGGTACGCTTCACTATTTGGAGCATGGCATGGGAAGGGTTTAAAGAGCGTCCGGTGCTTGGCTGGGGACAGGAAGGCTTCAATTATGTTTTCAACAAACACTACGAGCCATCGCTCTATGCACAGGAGCCGTGGTTTGATCGCGCGCACAACGCTTTTATAGACTGGCTTATGGCGGGAGGACTACCCGCATTCCTTCTCTATCTTTCTTTCTTTGGACTCGCCATAGTTTCTCTATGGAGAAACTCAACACTTTCCCGTGCTGAGCGTATTGCGCTGACCGCCGCTCTTGCAGGATATGCCACCCACAACTTCTTTGTCTTTGACAATATCTACTCATCTATATACTTCTTCGCCATCCTCGCGTTTATTGATAGCCAGGTAGGGCGACCAATACCCACTCTTGAACGTATGCGAACAATAGAAACGCAAAATACGTCAGTCTCATTTGCTATTGCGGTCGCGGTAGCCTGTGTCTTGGTGTACACCATAAACGTGCCGGGAATGAGAGCTGCGAAAGATCTCATCGTCGCCATATCGCCCTCCGCAGGGGGAAGGGAAGGAAATTTTACCGCGTTTCTTGACCTCACCACAAGACGACCGGTTACTCTCCAGGAGGTTCGGGAGCAATTAATTTCTTATGCGAGTGGTGTGGTAGCAGACCAAGAAAGCGAGGAAGGCTTGAAAAAACAATTCGCGGCCTTGGCACTCTCCGAGATGCAGAAACAAAACGCCGAACACCCGGGAGACGCACGCACGCTCCTTCAGCTTTCCGCGGCATACCGCTTGAACGGAGACATTGCAGGTATGCTTCAGGCGGTTGAGGGTGCCAAAGCGGCATCTCCGAGAAAGCCACAGATTCTCATACAATCCGCAAGCGTAAAGCTTGCTCTTGGCGATACCCAAGGCGCAAAAGAAGATTTTGAGAAGGCCTATGCGCTCGCACCGCAATTTCCTGATCTCGCCCTTTATGCGGCGGCAGGAAATATGGTGGCGGGCGACCGTGCACGCGCCACAAACATTCTTCTCGGCGCTTTCGGCACGACGACAGTTGACAGCGACATCCTTGCGTTTGCGTACCACGAGACGAAGGCATACAACGAGCTCACTGCGCTTTGGCGACTTAGAGTAAATAAGCCCGACGCGACGCTCGCCACCTGGTTTGAGTTAGCGCGCTCATATTTCTTTGCGGGCAATCGAGCAAAGGCGATTGCAACGGTAGAAGAGGCAATATTAGTTTTTCCTGAATCAGCAGAAGAAGGTCGAGCGGCAATCTCAACTCTCTCAAAGGCTCCTTTGCCACAATGACCTCACCGGAAGACGTTCTCCTTGCGCCGTACACGACCTTTCGGATTGGAGGTCCTGCGCAATTCTTTAAAGAAGCAAAGACGGAAGAAGATATTCACCATGCAATTTCTTTTGTACAGAGCCACACCATTCCGCTTCTACCACTTGGTGGCGGGGCAAACATTTTAGTACCGGACAAGGGGGTTCACGGGCTTGTACTTAAAATTGAAATAGGGGGTGTGGTATGGAAAGAAAGGGAGACTCACGTTGAACTTTTGGTGGGAAGTGGCCAACCGTGGGACCTTGTGGTTAAAGAGGCAGCAGGTCGAGGGTTGTGGGGAATTGAAAATCTCGCGGGTATACCGGGGACCATGGGGGGAGCTACCGTGCAAAACATTGGTGCGTACGGTACAGAGCTCAGCGAGATATTTGTTTTTGCCGATACCATCAATGCAAAGACGGGCGAGGAGCGACGCATTGCAAAGGAAGAATGTGCGTTTGGGTATCGGGATAGCATTTTTAAAAAACATCCCGAACTTATTATCACGCGTGTGGGGCTCATACTGTCACGTACGGCAACACCAAAGCTTTCGTACCCCGACCTTGTTTTGGCGAAAGAACGCGACGAAGCGCTTGAGACTCCGTATGATATCGCCCAGACCGTTCGTGCCATTCGGGCGAGGAAGTTTCCAGATATTTCTATGACCGGTACGGCAGGTTCATTTTTCAAAAACCCCCTCATCACGAAAGAGCAGGCACTCCGACTCACAAATCAGTTTCCTGATCTTCGACAATTTCCACAACAAGACGGCCGTGTGAAGATTGCTCTCGCGTGGGTTCTTGACCACGCACTTCACCTTCGTGGTTTTACAAAGGGACCCGTACGGCTGTTTGAACGCCAGCCGCTGGTTATTGTCGCAGAAAGAGGCGCAACGTCAGCAGACGTAGATGAGCTCGCAAAAGAAGTTGCGAAACGAGTATTCGACGCAACCAACATCGTTATTGAACGAGAAGTGGAAACATTTGGTGCAAGAAAAAATCTTTAGAGATTTTTTAAAATTCACACGACAAGAAAGTTATCCACACATTTTGTGTTTGGCGCACACACATTTTCCATAATGGGTTCATACTTATTTATAGAAACGTTTACGCAACATTTTTGCGCGAGCGGATCTATCAGCTCTACTTATCAGCCATAATCAACCTACTATCATGGCAAAGAAAATGAAAAAGATGAAGAAGGCAAAGAAGACCACGAAGAAAGCAAAGAAGACGAAGAAAGGAAAAAAGCGTCGTTAGTTCAGTTTTCACAAAACACCTCCCGCGAAAGTGGGAGGTGTTTTTTGTAGCATTGCGAGCACACGTGTCCCGCAAGGACTCGCACAGGGAGCGTTTCGGTTGTCTCAACCGAAACGTGTCGCGTCCGAGCGACACGCAAGCACTGGTCCGACGAGTCTTCGAGTCGGTTACGTGTACGAGCGTATGTAGGCATACACCGTGCTCGTTCGGCGAATTTGTTCAACACCTGGTGTTGAACAAATTACCTCACTTCGCCGCTGTGAGCGCGCCGACCGGCTGGGGCGGCGACGCGTACCCGAGGAGGCACGTGTCGAGCAGGGCATCTCACGATGCCTCAAAATCCTGAAAATGCTATAGTGCCCAAGCGATGGCGAGTTTCCTCTCTAAGCTGTTTTCTAAGAACCAATCCGCGGCTTTTTTGAAGTCCGCGGCCGAGGTCGTGTCTTCCGTAAACGCTCTCGCGGGGTTCGCGGAAGCACTCACCGATGACGAGCTTAAGGAAAAAATAGCTGATCTGCGAACGCGTTCCTCGAAGGGTGTTCATGACGCTGATGTACCACTTGTCTTTGCGCTCGTGCGTGAAGCCGCCCGCCGCACTTTAAATGAACGCCACTACGACGTACAGCTCATGGGAGGGCTCGCTCTGCTTCGCGGCAAAATAGCCGAGATGCGAACCGGAGAGGGAAAGACGCTCGTTGCTACACTTCCAGCAACAGCCGCCGCGGTTGTGGGGAAGGGCGTTCATATTGTGACGGTAAACGACTACCTCGCGCGCCGCGACGGCGCGTGGATGGGACAGGTGTACGCGGCACTCGGACTTTCTGTTGGCGTCATCACCTCTTCGGGTTCCTATGTATACGACGCATCACACGTGCGGAAAGCCGAGGATGCAGAGCGTGACGAGCAGGGCTCGTTCCGCGTATTTTACGACTATCTGCGACCGGCGACAAAAAAAGAAGCTTATGGAGCAGACATTACCTACGCAACCAACAACGAACTCGGTTTTGACTACTTGCGAGACAACACCGCGTACGACGCATCGCAGATAAACCAGCGCGAGCATGCGTTTGCCATAGTCGACGAAATCGACTCCATTTTAATAGACGAAGCGCGGACCCCGCTCATCATTTCTGGCCCCGCGGGCGATTCCGAAAAATTCTACGAACGTTTCGCATTGATTACCGAGAGCTTCAAGGAAGGGGAAGACTACAGTGTGGATGAGAAGCAAAAGGCGATACAACTCACGGATGCAGGCATCAAAAAGGCAGAAGAGGCGCTCGGCATGGAGAATATCTATACCGAGGGCGGCATGAAGTACGCGCATCACCTAGAGACAGCGGTGCGCGCGAAAGCACTTTTCCGTAAAGACAAAGAGTACGTCGTGCGGGACGGCGAGATTGTGATTGTGGATGAATTCACCGGACGCATGCAGCCAGGGCGAAGATGGTCAGACGGCCTGCATCAGGCTATTGAAGCGAGAGAGGGAGTCGCGGTGAAAGCAGAGACGCGTACCTACGCAACCGTTACCTTCCAAAATTATTTCCGCATGTACACAAAACTTGCGGGCATGACAGGCACCGCGCTTAGCTCGGAGGAAGAGTTTTATACGGTGTACGGACTTGAGGTGGTAGTCGTGCCAACCCACAAGCCAATCGCACGTAAGGACTTTGACGACCTTATTTTCCAAACAGCCGCCGGCAAATACAAAGCAGTTGCGCGCGACGTGAAGGCGCGGCACGAGAAAGGTCAGCCGGTCTTGGTGGGTACCGTTTCTATTGAAGACAACGAGGTGGTGAGCTCGTATCTGCGGGATGCCGGCGTGCCGCACGAAGTCTTGAACGCAAAAAACCACGAGCGCGAAGGAGAAATCATCGCGCAGGCGGGACACAAAGGTCGTGTGACGGTAGCAACAAACCTCGCAGGTCGAGGTGTTGACATTAAGCTCGGTGGCATGCCGACCGACCCAGCAGAGCGCGATGAGGTTCTCGCCGCGGGTGGTCTTGCGATTATTGGTACCGAGCGTCACGACGCGCGTCGTATTGATAACCAGCTGCGCGGTCGTTCCGGCCGTCAGGGCGACCCGGGCGAAACGAGGTTCTATGTGTCGCTTGAAGACAAACTCATGCGCGTTTTTGCGTCGGAGACCTTGAAGAAAGTGATGGGTAACGTTTGGCATTCCCGAAGACGAAGCCATAGAGAGCTCCATGATTACGAAGTCCCTTGAGACGGCGCAAACGCGCATAGAAGGGTTCAACTTTGACTCACGCAAACAAGTGCTTGCCTACGACGATGTGATGAACACCCAGCGTCTTGCTATATACGCACGCCGTCGCGCCGCCCTCATGGGCTCTGCGCAAGAAGTCGAGAAGCATCATTCGTGACCTCGTCGAGGGAGATGACGCGGCGAGACAGCACTTGAAGCGAAGAAAAAAGAATACGGTGCAGAATCACTTATTGCGCTCTTGCGCCGGCTTCTGCTCCAGGCAACCGACACTTTCTGGTTGGAGCATTTGGATACTATGGATTACCTTCGGCGCTCAGTGTCACTTCGTGCGTACGGACAAAGAGATCCTCTGATCGAGTACCGACGCGAAGGACTTTCGCGCTACCGCGCGCTTGAAACCGCAATCAAAGAAGCGGTGTGTCGCACGGTGCCAAATATTGCTCCCGCCGACTACGCCCGCATTCGCACTGAAGAAGAAAAGACTCGCGCACGGCTTGTAGCGCAGGGGAGTGAAGAAGGAAGTGCACAAGCTCCGCTCGTGAAAACCTCGGCCTACGGCAGGAACGATGTCGTTATCATCAAGAAGGGTGAGGAAACACAGACTCTCAAATATAAAAAAGCAGAACGGCTCGTGGAAGAGGATGGATGGATAGTGATCGGAAATCCTCAAGCCTAAGGGGTAAACCCGGAGCGTCCCCAACGCCCAATGCGTCAGAAATCAAAAGTAGAATACTACCATATATGGTAGTATTCTACTTTTGTAGGAGTGAGTAGAGTAGACGTATTAAGAGCGGTTCTTTTTTGAAGATGGTTCGGGGAAGAGCAGAAAGTGGAGAGGGTAGCGTTTCTTAAGGCGTCGCAATACCTCGCGCGCGCTGTAGTGCATATAAAATCTCCGCGTCTTAAATTCGCGCTCCATGCCCGTAATAGCCTGCTCATACCCAGGCATTTGGTCTTCAAGCCACTGTCCCACTCTCTCTATGGTGGCGTACCCTGCACCAGTTCGCGTGCGTATAGCATCTCGCGTCTCTCCTTGGAGCAAAAGGCGTGCGATAAGAATACGTCGCCCAAGCATCACACGCTCACTCACCGTGAGCAGATCTCGTAAGAAGGCTTTCATGTCAGCACGAGTATGCACACTGCTTGCGGCGGTGTAGAGCGCGTCCAGTGTTTTGATGCGTTCGGCTTCCGATAAGTCATTTATTTTCTTTTTCATGAAAACAATACTACCATATATGGTAGTATTGTTTTCCGGATAAGTTTGCTATGGTGCAGAGATGGCATTTGTTGATGAGGTGAGGATTCATGCGACCGCCGGGAAAGGCGGGGATGGTGTTGTGCGCTGGCTGCATATTAAAGGCACCGAGCGAGCAGGACCGGGAGGCGGCGATGGCGGTCGCGGTGGAGACGTTATTTTGGAAGGAGTCCACGACCTCGCGTATCTCTCAAAATATCGATACGAAAAGAAGTTTCGTGGAAAACCCGGCGAAGCAGGAGGAAACGAGCTCTGTCATGGAGGAAACGGCGACCCGGTCTTTCTCAAAGTACCAATAGGAACCGTGGCGCGCATTATAGAGACAGGAGAGGAATTTGAAATTACGAAAGAGGGAGAACACACGGTACTTTTTAAGGGCGGTGGTGGTGGATGGGGAAACGCACACTATAAAGGTGCTACGAACCAGAACCCCTTCCAATGTACCCCAGGGAAGCCGGCGGCAGGCGGAGATGTACTGCTTACCCTTAAGCTCATCGCGGATGCGGGTTTTGTAGGGCTCCCAAATGCGGGGAAATCGTCTCTTTTGAATGCTTTGACCCGCGCGAAGTCCAAGGTGGGCGCCTACGCCTTTACCACCCTTGAGCCGGCTCTCGGGAGTTTCCACGGCAGGATTCTCGCAGACATTCCAGGTCTTATTGAAGGAGCCTCGACTGGACGAGGTCTTGGTACGAAGTTTTTAAAACACATAGAAAGAACTGGAGTTATCTTTCATCTCGTCTCGGCTACCCAAGACGACCCTATTGCGGCATACCGGGAGGTACGCAAGGAGCTTGAGGCATTCGGGCATGCGCTTGGTGAAAAGAAGGAGGTTATCATCCTGTCAAAAATAGACCTTGTTTCGCTTGCGGAACGGGAAACCAAAGCGGAGCTCCTGCGTAGGGATACAGGCAGGGAAGTGCTTGAAGTGAGTGTTGAGGACAAAGACGCCCTTAAAGAGTTCTCCGATAAGCTCGCCAAGCTGCTCCCGCTCTAGGGTCTGTCGGCAAACCCGAAGGCGGGGCAGGTACCTCCTCGGGTACGCCATTTTTCCTGCTGAAAAAATGGCTGAAATGCTCGCGCCGTCGCGCTCGCAACCCCCTCTGAAGCACCTGCCCCGCCTAGGGGTCATAGGTTTTTGAACATTTTCTAGGAATATGCGAGTTGCTCGTTCGCACTTTGCGCCGTACTCTTGTTACATAATGTCCTACCGCCCCACCATTGGTCTTGAAGTGCATGCCGAACTCCGGACTAAAACCAAGATGTTTTGTTCGTGCAAGAACGATCCGGACGAGGTCCGTCCGAACAGTAATGTATGCCCCATCTGTCTTGCGCACCCGGGCACACTGCCGGTTATAAACCGCGAAGCGGTTAGGCATGTTCTTCGTATGGGTGCGGCGATAGACGGTACGCTCGCAGACTTCAGTGAGTTTGACCGGAAGAGTTATTTCTATCCAGATATTCCGAAGGGATACCAAATCAGCCAGTACGAACATCCACTCGTGAAAGGCGGGACACTTGGAGGTGTCGCGGTTACGCGCATCCATCTTGAAGAAGACACGGCGCGTTCTACACACACAAAAGGAAAGTCGCTCGTTGATTTCAACCGCGCGGGCGTGCCACTCATGGAGCTCGTTACGGAACCAGTCATTCATGATGCGGAGACCGCAGGCAAGTTTGCGCGTGAATTGCAGCTGCTCCTTCGTACACTTGGAGCGGGAGAGGCAAACCTTGAGAAAGGCGAGATGCGTATTGAAGCAAACATCTCTGTCTCTGCCGAGGAAGGGACGTTTGGGACAAAAGTCGAGGTGAAAAATCTGAATTCGTTTCGCTCGGTGGAGCGTGCGATTGTCTACGAGGTAGACCGCCAGATACGCGCCCTTGAAAAGGGCGAGACGCTACGGCAAGAAACGCGAGGCTGGAACGAAGCAAAACAAGAGACGTTCCACCAGCGCTTCAAAGAGGGGAGTGCCGACTACCGCTACTTCCCGGAGCCAGATCTCCCAAAGCTTATGCTTTCCGAAGTTCCCGAATTTACAGAAGAATCCATACGAGCGAGCTTACCCGTACTCCCGGGTGGGCATCGTGCAAAATACAAAGCATTTAATTTTAAAGAAGCAGACGTTGAGTTTGTCGTAGGCAAAAATGAACGCGTGCTATTTCTGGATGCAGTTCTTTCAAAACTAAGTCCGGACCAGTACGGTCTCGCTATGAACTACTTTGTTTCTGATTTTGCGGGGGAACAGAGAAACGTAACTCCCGATGCTTTCGCAAAAGTTATTTCCATGACAAGTAATCAAGAGCTTTCTTCAAGAGGCGCGAAAGATATTTTTGCGATTATGGTAGAGACTGGTGGTGAGCCGGAAGCGATCGCAAAAGAAAAAGGACTGCTCCAGGTACATGACACGGGCACATTGGAAGCCGTCGTTGATACCGTGCTTCGTGATGAGACAAAAGCGGTTGCCGAATACCGAGCAGGGAAGATCGCCTCGCTCCAGTACCTCATTGGAAAAAGCATGAAAGCAAGCAAGGGATCCGGCAACCCAGCACTCCTCAAAGAAATCATCGTTAAGAAATTGTCATAGGACGAGCAGGCAGGGTCGGTTTTCTCCACAGGTTATGAACAGGGAAGGGGACTTTCTATCCGAGACGAGATAGCGCTATACTGCAGGTCATGCAAGAGGTCATTATTGATCACAAGAAATATATCTCGTCTAAGCAAGCGGCGGAGATAACCGGCTACGCAAAAGACTACATCGGCCAGCTCTGCAGAGAAGGAAGGGTCCCTGCCAGGCTCATCGGCAGGACTTGGTATGTACTAGAGTCAGCACTTCAGGATCACCGATTTGGAGCGGAAGAACCAAAGATGGAAGTTGCTCCAGAAGTATCAAAAGAACCTCTCCACCCGACATGGGAAGCTCCACGATACAAGAGCGAAAGCAATGAGTATTTTCCATCGCTCAACAAGCTTTCGGAACAGCCAAAAACCGAGAAGAAGGATCCGCAGATAGATGAGAGTCAGACGCAAAACACTCTCGAAGTCATGCACGGCGCATGGAAAGATTGGTTCTCACGGCCACAAATATCCGCTACTGAAGCAGATGCGCAAAGAAATGTAGAACCTGTTGTAGAGACCGGAGCGGTGCAGGTACCGATACATACTATTTATAAGACCCAAGAAGCTCCGAAATTTGGTGTTATGAAGAAGGTGAAGCTTGAGGAGCTTGCAGTGGAGGGGGAAGAGAAGTCGCCGGAGCGAGCTGTAAGGGGGGAAGTGTCTCTTGGGGTAGGTTTCCGAACCCTTCGGCTCGTGGCTCTTGTTTTGGCCGTTCTATCGCTTTTGCTGGGTGTATTAGGCTTAGGGCTCTTAGATTCAACGATCTCGTCTAACACTTTAATATCGAGAGCAGCGGGAATCACTATCATAAATAACAAGTAAATAAGTCATATCTTTTCTCGGATAGAACAGCTAGTAGAAATTACCAATATTGAAGCATCAAGAACCAAACAAGAGGATCAGAGCACTAAAATCCAGGCATAAGCATTAAAAGAGGAATTCTCTCGTACTTGTTTGGTTCTTGAGTTTTGGTACTTGGTCCTTCTTTTGCTTTAACGTCGCACAACGTATGGAAATAAAGTTTTACGACGCTATCTGCATGTGGGGTCAGTGTGTTTGGTTCTTGAGATTTAGTGCTTGGTACTTTCCGCTTTGTTTGGTGTCGGACATCCGATATAGCTAGGTATTTATTGAAGATACTCATGGTTTTCTTCAGCTGAGTTCTTTTGAGGTTCAAGAATATTTTGTGAAATTTTGGTATCAAAGATCGAATTTTCTATTTTTCACATATATAAAACATCCAAAGCCGGATGCCAAATGGCGAACAGGTGCTTTAAAGGGGGTTGAGAGCGTGACGACGCGAGCATTTCAGGCATTTTCTCAGCAGGGAAAATGCCGTACTGGGTGGAGTACCTGTTCGCCGGAGGGTTTTCATACAAGCAAGCACTAATCCCTCCTGTGAAAATTATTTAAGCTCTGTTTTTGTTCAAATTCATGCTTTTTCATTATTGACACCTTATCCACACAAAATATACACGTTATCACCAACTTGTTAGGTAGAATATAGGTAATTCGGATATCCGACTATGGATCCTTTCTTAAATACAAATCTAATTTCAAATAGAGAAGCATCCAAATTTTCTGGATATAACTCTGACTACCTCGCGCGTCTGTGTCGCTCGGGGAAATTGATAGGCAAGCAGATTGGCCGTACGTGGTTTATTGATAGGAATTCTCTTGAGGGCTTTGTGCAAGCGCAGGGCGACCGCAACCAGGTGCGCGCTCGCACACTCCAACAGGTGCGCGAGAAGGAATACCGCGCTGTCCACTCTCCGATACAAAAAGTGGCGCGCGTGCTCAGTGCTCCGCTTCCGAAAGCTTCTAGAGTATTTCCAACAACGTGGCTCGCGCGCGAAGGAGTCGCTATTGCCACTGCACTTTTTGTCGTAGGTGGTGCAGGTGCGTTCGCACGTGCCGCAGTGTTCACTGACTTTTTGGAAAATGCAGGAGCTTCAGTGTTTGACGCATCAGTCGCGTTCGCGGGCGTAGCGTCGGAGAAACAAGACGCGGTAAGTGATCGGCTTGCTTTGATAAACGCAGAAATTTTGGAAACACAAGCGCGCACAAAGATGCGCGTTGAGGACATGACGAATGAAATGGCGTCACCGCACTTGGCGTACCCGGACTCAACATTTTTTGCGATGCCGATAGAAACTCCGAGGTTGGAGGTTGGAGGTTGGAGGTTGCGAAATTCCGAAAATCAAACACGAGTGGTTGCGATCCCGACGATTGGGGAGGTTGCGAACATCGTTTCAAAAATCTCGTGGGAAAAAAGCGTTGCGAGTGTGGCGTCGCTTCCGTGGAATGTGTACACAAGTGTGGGGCAGGCGGGGTATAGCTTGAGCCACGGTGCGTTTGAGAAATATCTTTCGTTTGTAAACACCGTGGGAGGAAAGGCACTCTCGCTTGGTGAGAGGACGCGGGACGCGATACGCGCCGCGCCCGTCGCGGCGGTGAAGTTTAATCTTGCGGTTGGAAATGCGCTCATCGCCGCTTCACACGGGTCTATACGCGCTGGTACTTCGCTTGCGTACGGCACTGCGGAAGCGGCACCGGAAAGCGCGCGCGTAGCCTTCTCGCTTGTAACGAACGTGGGGGAGCATCTTGCAGTCTTTGCGGACAGCGCACCACATGACGTTGCTGGTGCGTATCTTGGTTTTACAAAGGCGCTTGCGGACGGCGGGCCGCGCATCGCGGAGGCGGTTTTTAATGCAGAGTACACGTCGGCACTCGCATTTGTGGGGGGACTCGAGAGCCTTCTTGGTGGATACGAGCAAGCGATTACTTCTTCGGGTGCGCTTGCATACGAAGCTGTGCACGGCGTGTCGGAGCTTCCAAAAAAAATTGAAATCGCGACGCTAGGAGCCCTTGGCAAAAGCGCGGTTGCGCTCGAGACGCTCAAAAGCGATCTTCTAAAAGGGAACAAAGGTCTCACAGTCGCGGCAGTGGGCATACCGGAAATTTCGGTAGATCTCTCTGCGGCGCTCGGGTTTGCAGAGGCGGGCGAGCGCGTAGCACTTACCACTTACGAAACTATCCGCGGATGGTTCTCTGGTGTGACGAATGCGCTTGCAATGTTGTTTGCTCCACCACCAACTATCGTGCTTCCCGGAGTACCTTCCGGCTCGCTTGCGGGAGGAACTGGGACTACGACTCGCGTCACCAACATCTCGTATCCCACGTACTACTCAAACCCAACCTACCAAACCCTTGTTTCCGGTGTCTCCAAAGACTATCTCGATAAAGTTATCAACGGCGTGTACGACAGCTTGGAAAATAACTTGAGCAATTACGTCCAGATAGACGGGACGCTTGATGGTGGCAATGTTCTAAATGCCGGGACGGTCGAGGCGGATACGGGAACTTTCGGCACACTCTCGGTTTCAGGAAGTCTTTCCACGACGGGCGCAAATACCGCGGCGTTCTTTGTGGCAACCGACGCCGCAGCCACATCCACCTTTGCGGGAGGACTCGCCATTGAGACTTCCGGATTGGTATATGACTTCACTACGAACAACGTCGGCATCGGCACCACCTCTCCCGGGTCTCGTTTGTCGGTTCAGGGAGATGCGCTTCTCTCCGGCAATCTTTCAGTTGCCGGAATCACCGCAAGCGCTACCTCTACGGCTACTTACTTCGCCGCTTCCACACTCGGCGCCGCAGGCGCTCCGGCGTTTACGTTTTCAAACGATGTTGATACTGGCTGGTGGTCGCCAGCTGCAAATACACTCGCCCTCTCTACCGCAGGCGCCGAGCGCCTGCGGGTGACTTACTTCCGGAAGACTTGGCATCGGCACCACCACAGCCGGCGCTTCTCTTGAAATACTTCAAAACGCAAACGGCACGCCTTTCATCAGCGCGTATCGCATTACCGACACCGCTCCTTCGGGCGACTTCATTAATTACAAATCAAATGCTGGCACGACACTTTTCCGCGTAGATAATTCGGGAAATCTCCTTGCCGGCGGCATCGTGAATTCTGGTGCGCAGACCATCACCTCTACGGTCGCGCCACAGTTTCGTATTCAGTATGACAGCTCAAACGAAATCACAACGTCGGTAAATTCCACGGGCACTACGACGCTCGGTATAAATGGCGCAAGCCCAGGCCTTTTCTTCACGCCGCAGACAAATCTGGTAAACACGTTCAATTTCACCGACGCCACAAGCAACTCCATTCTCTCCATTGATACACTCAATCAGCGCGTGGGCATCAGTACCACGAGTCCAGGAAGCAAGCTGAGCATATATGGTTCCGCTGGAACGGTAACGGGCATTTCTTTGGGTAATTGGAATGATTTGATCACAACGTCTCGATACATCGGTATAACCAAATATGGAGCAGAAAATAACCTTGCTACTGACGAGGGTTTTTCTGGAATTGAGTTTGGTGGGCCTTCAGGCACTGGCGAGGGCTACTTGGCTTTTCACACGCACGACCTTGGCACCGCATCCAGTGAAAGAGTGAGAATAGACAAATCTGGCAACGTCGGGATTGGGACATCATCGCCATACGCAAAACTTTCGGTGGCGGGTTCTGCGGGACAAGCATCCACGTCGCCTCTTTTTGCGGTCGCAAGCTCGACCGCACTTCTCGGCGGCCCCTATGCCTCCATCTCCGGGCGCGGCAGCTCATACTTCGCAGGCCGCGCCATCGACCCGGAATTCATCAGTGAAACCCAAGGCCCCACCCCCGGCACCTCGCTGGATGGTCCCATCGGCATCTTCGTCTCCGGCAAGTATGCGTATGTGGTTAATTCCAACCGCGACTCTCTCGCCGTTATTGACATCTCAAACCCCGCAAGTCCCACCTTCATCGCCGAAACCCAAGGCCCCACCCCCGGCACCTCACTTGATGGCGCTCGCAACATCTTCGTCTCCGGCAAGTATGCGTATGTGGCAAATCAAAACCGCGACTCTCTCGCCGTCATTGACATCAAACCCCGCAAGTCCCACCTTCATCGCCGAAACCCAAGGCCCCACCCCCGGCACCTCGCTTGACGGCGCCAGTGGCATCTTCGTCTCCGGCAAGTACTGCGTATGTGGCCAACATCACCCGCGCCTCTCTCGCCGTCATCGACATATCCAACCCCGCAACTCCCACCTTCATCGCCGAAACCCAAGGCCCCACCCCCGGCACCTCACTTGATGGCGCTCGCAACATCTTCGTCTCCGGCAAGTATGCGTATGTGGTTAATTCCAACCGCGACTCTCTCGCCGTCATTGACATCAGCAACCCCGCAAGTCCCACCTTCATCGCCGAAACCCAAGGCCCCACCCCCGGCACCTCGCTGGATGGTCCCATCGGCATCTTCGTCTCCGGCAAGTATGCGTATGTGGTTAATTCCAACCGCGACTCTCTCGCCGTCATTGACATCTCAAACCCCGCAAGTCCCACCTCTTCATCGCCGAAACCCAAGGCCCCACCCCCGGCACCTCGCTTGACGCTGCCAGTGGCATCTTCGTCTCCGGCAAGTATGCGTATGTGGCCAACATCACCCGCGCCTCTCTCGCCGTTATTGATATCTCCAACCCCGCAAGTCCCACCTTCATCGCCGAAACCCAAGGCCCCACCCCCGGCACCTCACTTCAAGGTGCTCGCGGCATCTTCTTGTCTCCGGCAAGTATGCGTATGTGGCTAATTTCAACCGCGACTCTCTCGCCGTTATTGACATTGGCGGTCTTGAAGCATCCACCCTCTATGCGGGCAACATCCAAACCGACTCTCTCCAAGTGGACGCGCTCGCGGTCTTTGGCAGCGGGCTCAACATCCGCGGCGGTCTTGGCGTGGGGAGTGATGCACTCATAAACGGCGGGCTCACCGTCGCGGGCTCGGCATCCACCACCTCCAGAAACCCAACCGCATTTGTGGTTGCAAACGGGAACTCTGGCTTTGGTACCACCTCGCCGTCTTCGCGCCTCACGCACTGGGACTGGTGGCACCGGCTCACTTTTCAACGTCATCAACACCGCCTCCTGCAACCCTTTTCACCGTGCTTGAGGGCGGCAACGTCGGGATTGGGACATCATCGCCATACGCAAAACTTTCGGTCGTGGGGCCTGTTGTAGCGGAGTATTTCCACGCCACTTCCACGACCGCAACCTCAACATTCGCCGGCGGTCTTTCAGCCGCCAGCTCTCGGGCCTCACCGTGCTTCAAAATGGGAATGTGGGGATTGGGACGACGAGTCCGATCACTCTTCTTTCAAACACAGCAACTGCTTTAGCGGATCTCGATGGCACTGGCGTATTGGCGGGTGGACTTACTTGGTCGGGGCTAGGCGGAGGATATGTAGCAGGCATTGTGCAAACAGGTTCTTCGCCGGGAGCAATAGAAATGGACTACTCATCCGGGTGGGACCTTCCGACAGTGCAACGTATGCTCTTCGAGTTGATTCAAGCGCATCGGGTGCGAACCTTTTTTCAATAAAAGCCAACGGCAACGTCGGCATCGGCACCACCTCGCCGTACGCCAAACTTTCTGTTGTCGGGCCTGTGGTGGCGGAGTATTTCCATGCGACCTCAACAACAGCAACCTCCACATTCGCCGGCGGTCTTTCAGCCGCCGGCGCTACGGGCCTCACGGTGCTTCAAAATGGGAATGTGGGGGTTGGAAATACATCCCCTGCATTTAACTTGGACGTAACGGGTAACATAAATGTCGCGACTCTACTCCATTTCGGAAACAATGCGACCGCATTCGATACTACGGATACGCACCCTGTTTTGTATTCAACATCAAATGGTGGTGGCGTATACCCCTTTCTTACGGCAGGAAATCTCGTTCTTCAATCGCGCCCAAGTGGAGCAAGCCGTGACATTGTTTTGTCACGGGAGCGACTCCTGCGACGAGAATGGTGATTGATGGCACGGGCAATGTCGGCATTGGGACGACGACGCCTTCGGCAAAATTGCAGATCACCGGTGCGCAATCTGAGACATCAACAACATACGAACAACTACTCGGGTTCGGTGTGTCAGGAGGCACTGTCGGATATATCTATAGAGATTACAATGGAAGCAATAACTATCTCGGTATCGAATCCTTCAATGTCGGCAATTCTGTAAAAACGCCTATCGTACTCCAAGAATTTGGCGGCAACGTTGGCATTGGGACAACTTCGCCGCTTGGGAAATTGCATGTATCAGGAGGGAACGTCGTTATCGATAATGCGCAAGCTTTTAAGATCGTCGATAATATCGGAGTTGATAGAAGTGTGCTCACCATGAACTCTTCCAACATTGTTTCGTTGGGAAATCCGACCAGTTCAACAATTCTAAATCTTAACGGCAACAACGTCGGCATCGGTACGACGAGTCCGCTGTCAAAATTGAGTATTCAAGGTACGGATGCGACATCTGCTAACTCCTCGCTCAACGTAACGGACAGCAACGGAACCAGCATTCTGTTTGTGAGAAATGATGGTCGAGTTGGCATCGGAACAGTGACTCCAGGGGCGAAGTTTAATATCGCTGGCACTGACTCCGATACTTTGCGTTACTGCGCGGTACTAATGTCAGCCTGATTTCGCGTACCGACAGTAGTGGCAACGGTAATGGGTTCTTCGAACGCTCGGGGGGTACGATTTGAACTTGGTTACAAACAACACCACCAAACTTCTTATTCAGAACAGCACAGGCAACGTCGGTATCGGCACAACTTCGCCATACGCCAAACTTTCCGTCGTCGGACCTGTCGTTGCGGAGTATTTCCACGCAACCTCCACCACCGTCGCGTCCTCATTCCAGAACGCCTCCACCACCGGCTTCACGAACTCGGGCTCAACCTGGCTCACCGGCATTTCCGCGTCCTCTCTCATCGCCACCGACGCGAACAAAATGCTTGTTTCCACCTCAACGATTGGAGTCAACAATCTCGCCCTCGCCAAAGGCAACTTCCTCGTCGGCAATGATATGGGCGTAGCACAAGCCACCTCAAGTATCTTTATCGGCTCTACCGGCAACGTCGGGATCGGGACGACGTCGCCATACGCAAAACTGTCAGTCGTCGGGCCGGTCGTTGCAGAGTATTTCCATGCAACGAGCACCACCGCAACCTCCACATTCGCCGGCGGTCTTTCAGCCGCCGGCGCAAGTGGTCTCACGGTGCTTCAAAATGGCAACGTCGGTATCGGGACGACGAGTCCAGGCGCGAAACTTCACATCGCTTCCACGGGATCAGAAATGTTGCGTATTCAGGATCTTGACAGCGCTTCAGCAGTAACTGCCGATCCGTACATATCATTTAGGACATCTGATAATACGGAAATTGGCTATATCGGCGATGGCTCTTCAGGCAGTAGTATTATGAATTTGGTTGCAAACACAGGACCTGTTCAGCTTTATACCATTGCCGCTCAACCCATATACTTCATAACAAACAGTTCAGAAAGGATGAGAGTTGACGCCTCAGGCAACGTCGGTATCGGCACCACCTCGCCCTACGCCAAACTCTCGGTTGCGGGACTGGTGGTGGGACAAAACTTTGTTGCCACCTCCACCACCGCGACCTCCACTATCTCAACGGGTGGACTTACCGTAGGCACCTCACACTTCATTGTCCAACAGACAAGCGGAAGAGTGGGAATCGGGACCACCTCGCCGTGGGGACAGTTGTCAGTGAACCCAAACGGCATTACCGGCCCCGCATTTGTCGTTGGAAGCTCAACCGCAACACACTTTGTGGTTGGGAATGATGGACGTATTGGTATTGGACAACTTTCAACGACGACAAAACTAGACGTTCGTGATAACAACCTGAACTCGGTTGGGTGGGGATCTCTCACCAACCAATATGGGCAACTCACGTGGGACAGCGCGGGAGCAATTGTACGTGCAATAACCGGGAACCTTGAATTTAGAGGAGGCGGAAACACGCGGGACTTAACCATAACCTCTTCCGGCAACGTCGGCATTGGGACCACGACGCCAGGCGCACTACTTGATGTATCCAGAACCGGAAGCTTTGCGGAAGTGATGCGTGTTACCAATACAACGACAGCCTATCCCTACATGGCTTTCTACAGGAATGGAAGCCGATCGGGTTATTTTGGTCACGGAGGAAATGATGCGGACTTGCTTGTTTACTCCGATGCAGGAAGTGTTGTTCTTGGCGCAATTTCCGCAACAGTTAAAATGACCACCTCCGGCCACGTCTATCCTGGCGGTGACGCCGCGCAAGACCTCGGACAAAGCACATCGCTTCTTCGCTGGCGCAACGTCTTTGCTTCGGGTTGTACGTCAAGCCAATGTACGGACCTCGCCGAGTACTACACAGCAGTGGGTTCTCTTGAGCCTGGAGAATTGGTGATGCTTGATAGCGGGACAGTCAAAGGAGTGCGCAAGGCAACCTCAAGTGGAGGAATGATAGGCATTGTTTCAACCTCCCCAGGCCTCTCTTTGGCGGAAGGCTCTGGTGCGACACTTGGTCAAAATGGTGTCGCAATCGGAACACACGGCGCAAATGATGTCCCTGTTGCTCTTGCCGGTCGCGTGCCCACGAAAGTAAATATGGAAGGCGGACCAATCTCAATCGGCGATCCCATTACTCTTTCTTCAACACCGGGTGTTGGAAAGAAGGCGACGGAGTCTGGAAGAATTGTCGGTTTTGCGCTCGCGAACATTTCCTCGTCCGGAACGGTTGAAGTATTTGTCAGCCCGGAATACGCATTTGCACCAGGGCAGTTTACGGTTAATGGAGCAACAGGCAACGTTGGTATCGGCACCAACACCCCAAACCACGCACTGGAAGTAAATGGTGAGGTGGCGGCGATCGGTTTTGTAAATACTTCAACCCGCTCTGCCAAATCTGACGTCACATACTTTGGCGCAGAGGAGGGGGCGGCTGCCCTTGCGAAGCTTGGGCAGTTGAAGATTGCAACCTACCACTACACCGTGGAGAGCGCCGGAAGTCCGCTTCGCCTCGGACTTATCGCGGAGGACGCCGCGCAGACGGCGCCAGAAATACTTTCTGCGGATAGAAGAGGCGTTGATCTCTACAAACTCACCACCTTTACGCTCGCAGGCGTACAAGCACTTGCTGCAAAAGTAAATATGCACGAAGCGCGCATGAACTCACTTGAGGATCGCCTCGCGAAACTTGAAAGTGGAGAAGTGGGCATGGCAACTTCTACAAACATCCTCTCCACCTCCACACTTGCTTCGGCTCTTGAAAACTTCGGCATATTTATTGAAAAGGGTATTGCGCGCTTCAACCAGCTTGTCTTCCGCGAACTTGTCGCAGGAAAAGACGCAGACGGCACAAGCTCTGCAGGCACCGCAACGATACTCTCCGGCAACACAGTGGTTGAAATCACCAACTCTCTTGTGAGGCCCTCAACGAAGATATTCATCACCTTCAACTCGCAGGTGAGCGGCTCATGGTACGTAAGCGACAAACAAGTCGGAAGCTTCCGCGTGGTGCTTTCAAGAGACCAAGACGAAGATGTCTCCTTTGACTATTTCTTGGTACAGACTTCCGACACTGGCGTACCATCCACTCCTACTGTTTCGCAAACCCCTCCTCCAAGTTCAAGCGGTGGTTCCGAACCTCCAACCGTTACTTCGCCACCAAGCTCTGCAACATCAACACCAGTCTCTGGCGACACCACATCACCAGTTCTTACACTCATCGGAGATGCGGCGATTGAGGTTTCGGTAGGCGACACCTTCACCGACCCGGGCACTACCGCAACGGACGACATCGACGGCGACCTCACGACACATATAATAGTGTCTGGCACGGTTGATGCTACAACCGAGGGCATGTACACCATCACATACCAAGTAAGTGATGCGGCAGGAAATACCGGAGGCGTCTCGCGTTTGGTAACTGTAACTTCAGGAACTCCGGCAGAAGGCGGTGATGCACCAAGCGAGCCTCCTCCAGTTGAGTCAATCCCGGCTCCAGAACCAACTCCCGAACCCGCACCTGCTCCAGAACCCGCACCAGAGCCTGCGCCCGAGGAAACCCCAAATTAAACTTGGAATATTTAAATGTTTAAGTATTAATTATGGCAACGGTACAGCGATTTGAGGATTTGAAATGCTGGCAAGCCGCTCGTGCGCTCACGCGCGATGTGTACGACGTCCTTCGCACGTGCCGCGACCGTGGCTTCACCGACCAAATTCAGCGCGCGAGTATTTCGGTGATGAGCAACATTGCAGAAGGGTTTGAAAGTGGGACGCGACAAGGGTTTGTGAACTATCTCTACATCGCTAAAGCCTCTGCGGGGGAAGTGAGAGCACAGCTCTATGCGGCACACGACATAGGATATTTAAATATTGAAATGTTTAAAAATTTAAAGATGAGAGCAGAAGAATGCTCAAAGCTCATCTCGTCGTTTATCAAGGCGGTGAAGTCGTCCGAACACCAAGGACTACAGCGGAAACCGGAGCAGACCAAGCGACAAAAGGACGTGGAGGAGTTTGAGCGCGCGTCCATGGCGATGCTCGCCAAGGACATGCCCCACATCTGGGGACCGGAATACGCCCGCCGATACGGCAAAAATCCATGAACTATTTAAAGATTTAAAAATTTAAAGTGGAAAGATTTAATGGGGAGGTGGATGCTAATATAAAAGATATGAAACCAGTACGAGTTGCGATTAACGGATTTGGGAGGATTGGAAGAGCTTTTGCGAGAAGGAGTTTTGGTCGTGGTATTGAAATCGTCGCCGTAAACGATCTCGGCTCTCTGGAGAACCTCGCATACCTTTTGAAATACGACACGGTGTATCGCCGCGCGCCGTTTGAAGTGGAAGCAAAAGACGGTGCGCTCGTGATTGGCGGAAAGCCGGTCAAATTCTTTTCCGAAAAAGACCCAGCGAACTTGCCGTGGAAGGACCTCGATGTGGATGTCGTCATAGAGTCCACGGGTTTTTTTACGGAATACGAAAAAGCGAAAGTGCATCTTGATGCAGGCGCAAAGCGCGTCGTGATAACGGCTCCAGTGAAAACGGATTCTCCACTCGGCGCGACCGTGCTCATGGGTCTCAACGAAGATCGGCTCGGCACATGCCAAATAACATCAAACGCTTCGTGCACGACCAACTCCGCAAGCCCGGTCATCGCGATACTCGACGAAGCCATCGGCATTGAAAAGGCAGTGCTCTCCACTACGCATGCATACACCGCAAGTCAAGCGATTGTTGACGGTCCGTCAAAGAAAGATAAGAAAGAGGGAAGAGCGGCCGCACAAAATATTGTGCCCACTTCAACTGGTGCGGCAATTGCGGTTGCGAAAGCATATCCGGCACTTGCCGGAAAATTTGATGGCATCTCGCTTCGTGTTCCAGTGCCGGCTGGCTCTATTGCGGACATCACCTTCATCGCGAAGCGCGCAACGACTGTCGAAGAGGTAAATGACGCTCTTCGCAAAGCCGCGAAAGATAGCCGCTGGGAAGGCATTTTCACCACCACCGATGAGGAACTCGTTTCAAGCGACATCATCGGAGAGCCCCACGCTTCTCTTGCCGATCTTGGTATGACACGTGTGGTGGATGGGAACTTGGTGAAAGTACTCGCGTGGTACGACAACGAAATGGGGTACACCGAATCGCTCGTACGGCACGTTCTTAAAGCCGCTCATGCCTAAGAAGATCTATCTTGCATCTGACCATGCGGGCTTTCGGATGAAAGCCGCGCTCCTTGCGCACCTACCGACACTTGGATACTCCGTTGAGGACTTAGGTGCTCATGAACTTAACGGGGATGATGATTATCCGGATTTCATTATGCCGCTTGCAAAGCGTGTCGCCGCTGATCCCGAAAGCTGCGGGATTATTTTGGGCGGAAGTGGAGAAGGAGAGGCGATGTGCGCGAACCGTGTTTCTGGCGCTCGCGCCGCGGTCTACTACGGTCCCATGCGCGTGACCGAGTCACTTGATATAGAGGGAGGACACTCGGAAGATGGTTTTGACATCTTGCGGCTTGCACGCCGCCACAACAATGCAAACATTCTCTCTATCGGCGCGCGCTTTGTTGCAGGCGAAGAGGCAGTCAACGCCGTACGCATTTTCCTGGAAACGCCGTTTTCAGAAGCACCGCGGCATACCCGCCGCCTTTTAAAGTTTTAGCTATGCCCCGTGGGACAACATGGCATCGTGGCACAGCTCCGACTCACACAATGTTGATTACACAAACGCAGATAAAACATAAACAGCACAGCTTCACCTCGAGAGGTGCCACTCGGAGCAATGCCATGTTGTACCCCAGGGTATGAGCGCTATTGTCCCGGCCGTACTCCCCAAGACTCGTAAAGAACTTGAGGATGCGCTTCGGCGTTTCGCGAGCATAGACGGTGTGGACGCCGTGCAGATAGATGTGGTTGACGGGGAATTTGCGACCCCAAAGAGCTGGCCATACGCCGAGGGCGGAAAGGATTTTGCACAAATGGTGGCGGCAAACACGTTTTTGCCGCACGCGGGGCGGTTGCGTTTTGAGGTGGATCTTATGGTGCGAGACCCCGAGCTTGTGACGGGAGCATGGATCGCCGTAGGCGCATCCCGCATTACCGTCCATGCCGAAAGCACCACATACCTTCCACGCGTCATCACCGACCTGCGGTTGAAGTACGGTCATGACAAAGATTTTGCACCAGGGCTCCTGTCGCTTGGACTTGCCGTGAACCTCACGAGCGACCTCTCGCTCATTGAACCCTTTCTCCCTTTTATAGAGTATGTGCAGTTTATGGGTATTGCCCAAATTGGTCGACAAGGAGAGCCGTTTGACCGCCGAGTGCTCACGCGCATACGTTCCTTCAAAAAACGCTACCCAGAGATGACGATACAAATTGATGGAGGAGTTACTGAGCAGACGGCGCCAGAACTCCTCGCCGCAGGCGCCAACCGACTCGTGGTGGGCCATGAACTTCTGCAGGCGAAAGATATGAATGCTAAATTTCGTACACTCTCCAAGATGGTTGAACAGTACGGTACCTACGAATAGCGTACGGTATACTCTTTCTGATGGCTCTTACGGACACTGAAATCAAAAAACTTGAATCGCACGCGGAAAAAATCCGCGAGACCGTTATTGAAATGTTGGTCGCTGCCGGCTCGGGGCACACCGCAGGGCCACTTGGCATGGCGGACATCTTCGCCGCCTTTTATTTTCATATTCTCAAACACGATCCAAAACATACGGGGTGGGCCGAGCGCGATCGACTTGTGCTTTCAAACGGGCACATTACGCCCGTGCGGTATGCCGCTATGGCACACGCGGGGTATTTCCCCGTCAAAGAGTGCCTGACGCTTCGCAAATTTGGTACGCGACTTCAAGGGCACCCAGAACGCACGCGTCTTCCGGGGCTTGAAACAACCTCTGGACCGCTTGGCTCGGGTCTCTCGCAGGCAGGGGGAATGGCATATGCGCTTCGCATGGATGGAAAGACGAACCGAACCTACGTACTCATGAGTGATGGCGAGCAAGAGGAGGGAAATACGTGGGAGGCGGCGTTGTTTATAGGTAAAAACAAATTATCAAATCTCACTGCCGTTATTGATCGAAATAACATTCAAATAGATGGTATGACCGAAAACGTTATGCCACTCGAGCCCCTTGCGGATAAATACCGCGCCTTTAACTGGCATGTGCTTGAGGTAAACGGACACGATATGCGCGCATTTGTATCTGCGGTTGAAGAAGCGAAAACGATTTTTGAAAAGCCGACATTGATTATTGCGCACACGATTCCGGGCAAGGGCGTAAAGGAAATAGAATTTGATTACAAGTGGCACGGAAAGCCACCCACCAAAGAAGAAGCAAAACGGTTTTTGAAAGAAATCCGCTCAATGGGCGGAAAAGTCCCTCATGAATATGCTTAACCCACACGCAAAACTTTCCGCAAAAGTCTTTGCGGACGATATTGAAAAAAAGCCGACGCGCGACGGGTTTGGGAAGGGTGTGGTGGAGGCGGGGAAGGCGGACCCACAAGTTGTGGTGTTGTGTGCAGACCTTAAAGAGTCTACGCGCGCGGAGGACTTTGAAAAAGAGTTTCCAGAACGCTTTGTTGAAATGGGCGTCGCTGAGCAGAACATGGCGACCGTAGCAGCAGGTATGGCCGCGATAGGGAAGGTGCCTTTTATTGCGTCCTATGCGGCGTTTTCTCCGGGCAGGAATTACGAACAGATCCGCACGACAATCGCACTAAACGACGTGCCCGTAAAAATATGCGGAATGCACGCGGGCGTTTCGGTGGGTCCCGACGGCGCGACACACCAAATGCTTGAAGACATTGCCATGATGCGCGCGCTTCCCAACATGACCGTAATCGTGCCCGGGGATGCTGAGGAAGCGAGGAAAGCAGTTCTCGCGGCCGCGAAAACCAAGACGCCCACCTATCTGCGGTTTGGACGCGCGGCAACACCTGTCTTTACCACTCCAGAGACCTCATTTTCAATTGGGAAAGCGACAATTCTCTTTGAAGACAAAAAGCCGCGCGTCGCCCTGCTCTCTACCGGCGCGCTCTCCTACGAAGTGTTGCTTGCGGCCCGCGCGCTTGCCGCAGAAGGCATAGGGTCAATCGTGCTTCACGTGCCAACCGTGAAGCCACTTGATACAGATGCAGTGGTGCATGCGGCGAAACGCGCGGGCCGCGTCATCACTATTGAAGAGCATCAGGTTGCTGGGGGCTTTGGTAGCGCGGTTGCTGAAGCGCTCGCGGAGCTTTATCCTGTTCCCATGCGGTTTATGGGGCTTCATAACGAGTTTGGGCAGTCAGGAACCCCCGATGAACTTCTTGCTCACTACAAGCTAAATGCGCCGGCGATTGTGGACGCGGCACGTTCATTTGTAAAATAAGTATGCCCCCAAGAATGTCACTCGCAAGGAAAATAAACGCATACATGGCAGTTCTGGCCATCACGATTGTCGGTGGAGGAGCGGCACTTCTCATCATTCGTGTCGCGTACGCAGACTCCCACGACACGGTTGATTCTCACTACGGCGAATACCGCGAACTTCTCAAGAACTAGAACTCGTTTCAAAACCACTCACGAGGCGCTGCCTCCTCTGGTACGGTATTTTTTCTGCTGAAAAAATACCTGAAACGCTCGCACCGCCCAACTTCGCGACCCCCTCGGATGCAACGCCCCGTTCGTGCCCCGGTTTTGAAATGAGTTCTAAAACGGACTCACCGTATACGTTTTTGGAGCGTTTTCAAGATATTTTTCAAGTGCAGGGCGAGCGAGAAGCCCTTTTTGTGCGCCGATTTCTTGCACGACTGACATTGAATTCACTGGTCCCCACAGAAGCGCTTCGGCAAGTGGCTTTCCGAGCGCGAGTGCCGCAACGATGGTAGAGGTGCAGGCATCTCCCGCGCCGGTCCGCTCAAAGGCGGGTTTTGGGTCGGGATACATGGGTACCGTGAACATATCTTTTCCGTCATAGGCATACGCGCCCTTTGGGCCATCAGTGATGAGTACGATTTTTGGTCCAAGCGCGTGGAGATCTCGGAGCAGATTTGTAATCTCGTCTTTGTCGCGCTCCAAAATGCGCTCCGCTTCCTCTTTGTTTACCGCGAGAAGATCAGTTCGTGCATAAAGCCCGGCGAGTTTTGCTTTTCCTATTTTCATTTGGAAGGTGCCCGGTTGAAAGGCGAGTTTCGTTTCGGGGTGTGCAACAAGCCACGTCGCAAGCTCACTATGAAAAGCTTCGGAGCGTGCGCCAGCGGACGAGAGATAAATCCAGCGGGGCGCAGTAAAATTTTTCGGGAGCGCGTACGGGTAGTCTTCGTGTTTAATGAGAATCGTACGTTCTGACTCATACCAAAGCACGTAGTGATGGTTCGTCACCATACCTGCATTCACCGCGACACCGCTCGCGTCTACACCTTCCCGCGCAAAGGCGGTGAGAATCTCCTTTCCGTAGGAGTCATCACCTACGTTTGAGACGAATCCCGCACGGAGCCCAAGGCGCGCGGCGGCAACCGCCGCGTTTGCGGCGTTTCCAACACCCGCTACCAACACCGAATACTCAAAAGGGATTTTATCGCCCCACTTCATAGAAATGGTGCAGTTTTCACTGTTTATATCGCAATGCACCGTGGCGTCCTTGAGCCGGATAAATTCGTCAACGGCGGTGTCGCCAATGGCGACGAAATCAAGCGATTGTTCCATCCCGTTAGAAGCAGGTCGCGGTCAGGCGACTCAACTTGGTTAACGCACAGCTACTAAAAATGCTCAGTTTCATATGATATCCGAGATTTTACCACAGCGACCGCGGCTTCTAACGGGATCCATGCGTGGATTTTAGCATGCTAAAATCCACGCATGATGGACCTTAGAGAGCGCGCACGTGCCCTCGTATCTCCCGGGAAAGGCATTCTCGCAGCCGACGAGAGCGTGTCTTCTGCTGACAAGCGTCTTGCTTCCTATGGTATTGATACGACGCTTGAAATGCGCAAGAAGTTTCGCGAACTTTTCTTAAACGCGCCAGGCGTTCCGGACTACCTTTCAGGGGTCATTTTATTTGCAGAAACATTTGTACAAGAAGGCGAGGACGGCATGCTTTTTACCACATCTCTCGCACAGCGCGGTATTGCCCCAGGTATAAAAGTAGATGAGGGTACGGAGCCCTTTTTGGAAAGCGCGAATGAGCTTATTACCAAAGGACTCCTTGGTTTGCCGGAGCGGCTCAAAACCTTTGCCGACCGGGGGGCGGTGTTTACAAAATGGCGCGCAGTCATTCGTATTGAAGGCGACAAGCTGCCCACTTCTGCTGCGATTCTTGAAAACGTAAAACGTCTCGCAAGCTATGCGAAAGAGGCACAAAAGGCAGGTCTCGTGCCTATCCTTGAGCCGGAAGTACTTCTTTCGGGTAGGCACTCGCGCGCTCGTGCGAAGGAAGTCTTGCAAGAAACGCTCGGCGCACTTTTTCACGTACTGCATGAGCAGGCGGTAGACCTCCCGGGAGTGATACTCAAAACCGCAATGGCGATTTCTGGAAGCGAAAGCGGAAAGAAAGATACGCCGGAAGAGGTGGCGGAGGACACGGTCGCGGTACTCATGAAGACGGTTCCAAAGGAGGTGGCGGGCATTGTGTTTCTTTCAGGCGGACAAACCCCAGACCAAGCAACTCTAGAACCTACAGGCGATTACGTGCGCCGCTCTTGCCTCAAGCGCGCCATGGCCGCTCACATTTTCGTATGCCCGTGCGCTGCAGGAAGAGGCACTTACTGTCTGGAAAGGGAAGAGTGAGAACGTTCCCGCCGCGAGAGCCGCATTTCTTGCTCGTCTTAAGAAAGTCTCTGCCGCCCTCGCGGGAACTTAGCCCGCTTGCCCCGGCGTACACTTTGGCATCGTGCCACTTGTCGTGTAGCTGGTCTGTTCCAAACCAATAATAAATTGAGCAATTTCGGGTTTGCTACCAAAACTCGTGGTGGCACAAACACGACAATGCCAAAGTGTCTGACAGGGCTTGAATTTTTTAGGTGTTTCAGGCATACTCCTTTCACTATGCATACGCTCACCGCAACCAAGCGGGATACTGCTTCTTCGCTCTCGGCACTTCGCCGAGCGGGGTCTTTGCCCGCTGTCGTCTATGGTCCCAAACAAAAGGCGGTTTCTATCGTGCTTCCGCTTAAGGCATTTGAGAAAATGCTACGAGTCGCAGGTGAATCTTCTATCATTGAGCTTTCGGGGGTTGAAGCCGCTCCGCTCCAGGTTCTTATCCACGATGTTGATCATCATCCAGTGACTAGCGTTCCCCGCCACGCTGATTTTTATGCAATTGAGAAGGGCGCGAAAGTTGAGGTGAAAGTGCCACTTGTGTTCGTGGGCGAGTCTCCGGCGGCGAAAGACGGTGCAAACATCGTGAAAGTGCTCCACGAAGTGGAGATTGAGGCAGAAGCAGCTGCGCTCCCACACGAGCTCAAAGTGGATATTTCTTTGATTCAGAAGATTGGCGACCAGATTCGCGCGAAGGATATTGTGCTCCCTGCAGGTGTCACGCTCAACACCGCTCTTGAAGAGGTGATTGCGCTTGCTCAGGAAGTGAAGGAGGAGGTAGTGGAAGCTCCCGTTGCCGTTGACCTCTCGGCTATTGAGGTTGAGAAGAAGGGCAAGGAAGAGGTGGAGGGTGAGGCAGGAGCAGCTCCTGCAGCAGCGGCTGATGCGAAAAAGCCGGAAGGCAAGAAGTAAGAAGCGAAGAAATAGTACGGGAAGGAAGAAAATCGCGGGCCCAAACGGGACCCGCGATTTTTGTTATAATTTCCCTGTATATGAAGCAGATCCTCTCCATGCTCATTGTGCTCGTTGTCGTTGGCGCGGCAAGTACGGTGCTCACCGCACAACCCTATGCTCACGCCGAGGAACTCACTCCACAAGAGCGTGCCCATTTGCAAGCGCAATACGACCAGCTTCAGAAAGAGATAGCGGCGCAACAGGTGGTGCTTGATGCGACCCGCGCAAAGAAGAATACGCTCACGGGGGACGTCACGGCACTAAACGCGCAAATAAAACAGGCGCAAGCGCAAATAGATGCCCAGAACATAAAACTGAAGCAACTTGGTTCCCAGATAGTCACTAAAACCCAGGTTATCGGACAGCTTGAGAATCGTATCGTTCAAGGGCACGCCTCGCTTGCGTCTATGCTTCGTCAGCAGAGCCAGCTTGAAGATTATTCTCTCGTTGAAGTGGCGCTTTCATCTGACGACTTCTCCTCTTTTTTCGCAGATGTTGACGCTTTCGTATCTATCAAGGGCGAAATGCAAGTGCTCTTCTCCAACATACGAGCGACGAAAGCAAAAACAGAAAGTGAAAGAGCCGTCCTCACGCAAACACAGAACAAGGTGACGGATGCCAAGTACGACATACAAACCAAAAAGCAGAAGGTTGCTGAGGCTCAGGTTGTAAAACAGCAACTGCTCGCTATTACGACCAATCAGGAAACGGAGTACAAGAAAGTCCTCGCTGCGAACCAGGCGAAGGCTGCCGCGATACGCGCCGCACTCTTTCCGCTTCGCGATGCCGCCGCCATCCAGTTCGGCGATGCGCTTAAATATGCGCAGGCGGCCGAGAAGTCCACGGGCGTTGACCCCGCGTTCGTGCTTGCGATCCTCACGCAGGAATCAAATCTGGGGGCAAACGTAGGGCAGTGTTATCTCACGAACGACGTGACGGGTGCGGGCATCGGCAAAAATACCGGTACGGCATTTGCCGCAGTGATGCACCCAACTCGCGATGTGCCTCCATTCCTTGCCCTCGCTTCTAAACTCGGGTTTGATCCGCATTATCAAGTCGTCTCATGCCCTATAGCGAGCGCAGGTGGGTACGGCGGCGCGATGGGACCTGCACAATTCATCCCCTCCACCTGGGCGAGTATCGCCGGACGCATCGCCGCCGCTCGCGGCGTAGCAGTCGCAAATCCTTGGAATCCGCAGGACGCGATTGCGGCGATGGGAGTATTCCTTTCTGACCTTGGCGCTGGTGCGGGCGGCTATACGGCCGAGCACACGGCCGCCGCGAAATATTATGCCGGTGGCCGGTGGGCAACGCTTGGACAGACCTATGCAAACCAAGTTATGGCGAAAGTTGCGGGCATCCAGCAGAACATAGACTTCCTCGCCAACAACTAGTCGCTGTTTGCAAGGTTTTCTGCTCTAAGGTAGAGTGCGAAGCAATGAAAAAGGATATTCATCCAAAAGTGTACCGACCCGTTCTCTTTGAGGATATTGCCTCTGGAGCGCATTTTCTTATTGGTTCCACAATTGCCACCAAAGAAACAGGGAAGGGGAAAGACGGCAAAGAGTACCCGAAAGTGGTCGTAGAAATCTCTTCAAAATCGCACCCTTTTTATACGGGTGAGGATCGCACGCTTGATACTACTGGACGCGTTGAGCGCTTCAAGCAACGCGCCGCTAAGAAGAGGGCGTAGATGTTTTCAAAGAGCGCGCAGGCCAAGCCTGCGCGCTCTTTGCTATCATGAGCACCATGGAATATTCTCCTGAACTCAAAAAGAATTACGCCGTCGCATATCTTGCGGAGGAATTTGAACGTCTTGAAGAGGAAGCGAAAAACGCGACGCTCGCCGCGGGAGTTGATGCAGATTTGGTGCACATGGCGAAAGAAGACGAGACGCGCATCCGCGCGCGTCAGAAAGAGATTCTTGCTGAAATGGACCGTATTCTCACGAAAGAGAAAGAAGAGGAGTCAAAGCCCATGGCAATTGTCCTAGAGTTTCGAGCTGGCGCGGGGGGAGATGAAGCAACTATTTTTGCACGCGACCTGAAAGAGATGTATCAGAAATTTGCAGAATCAAAGAGATGGAAAGTGCGGTTGATTGACGACCTCACTATAGAAATTGGAGGGACGCCTGCGTACGACGCGCTTCGTTATGAGATGGGAGTACATCGCGTGCAAAGAGTTCCTGCGACCGAGAAGTCGGGACGCATTCACACCTCCACAGCGTCTATCGCGGTGTTGCCGATCCGTGCAAAATCAAAAGTAGATATCAACCCCGCCGATATTCTCATGGAGTTTTCACGCGCCGGTGGCGCCGGTGGGCAAAACGTAAACAAGGTTGAGACGGCCGTACGGCTTGTCCACAAGCCGACCGGGCTTGAGGTGCGGTCGCAGGCAGAACGGAGCCAGCAGGCAAACCGCGAGAAAGCGATGCAAATCCTCTCCGCAAAGATTGAACAATTGCATGAAGAAGAGGAGGCAAAAAAACACGCGGCAGAGCGAAAGGGACAAATCGGCACGGGTGATCGCTCCGAAAAAATACGCACCTACAACTTCCTCCAAGACCGCGTGACTGACCACCGCATTAAGGAGTCTTGGCACAACCTTCCGCGGGTAATGGAAGGGGGAATTGATGACATTGTTTTGGCTCTTCAGGCCGCCGCGGCCGCAGGCGGTGTGGGACCATCGGAGGAGGTGGAGTAAGTGCTCCGCAAGGAAATTCCTGCGGAAGCGCGGAAACTGCTCCTGCGAGCAGTTTCCTAAGCTCCGCGTTCGCGTTTTGGCATAGCGCAGATGCGCAAAGGGATGCCAAAACACCGTGCGCGATCAGCTTCGCTACGCTTTCCTCGGAACTTCCTTGCTCCGCTTGCACAGTAGAGACTTTTCGGGTAAAGTGCCCCCACACATGTCCTCAGGAACCAACACGGCCGACGTAAAGCGCCTCTTTGATACAGGGGCGCATTTCGCTCAGGTCAAATCAAAAAGACATCCCTCAATGAAGCCCTTCCTCTTGGGAGCAAAGGGTCGCTCGGAAATCATTGACCTTGCTAAAACAGAGGACCAGCTCGCGTCCGCAAAGCGCGTGATGGAAACGCTCGCAAAGGCCGGCAAAACCGTCCTTTTCGTCGGAGGCAAGACGGAGATTTCTGCACTCGTAAAGCAGGCTGCCGTGGCCGCAAGTCAGCCCTACGTTTCAACCCGTTGGCTTGGTGGCACCATCTCCAATTTCGTAGAAATCAAAAAGCGTATTGACCGCCTCGCATCCCTTAAGGAAGAGAAGGCGGCAGGCACACTTGCAAAGCGCCACACGAAGCTCGAGCTCGTGTTCCTTGGTCGCGAAGAGAAGCGGCTCACCGAGCGTCTTGACGGTATTACAGGACTCGCAAAGAAGCCGGACGCGCTCCTCGTCGTTGACACCAAGCGTGAGAAGCATGCAGTGAAAGAGGGAAGAGATGCGGGTATTCCAATCATCGGCATCATGAGCTCCGACTGCGACATTAAAGATGCGACGTACCCCATCGTTGCAAATGACGCCTCCCGTGAGGCCGTAAAACTCCTTTTGAACGAGCTTTCAGCTGCGTATCTCCACGGTAAGACAGCATAAACAAGTATTCTTCAATTCTCCCTCGCCGAGGGTTTGGTATAATTAAGCTACAACACCTATGGAACTCACAATGGACATTATTAAGGAATTGCGCGAGAAGACGGGTGTGTCCGTCATGCAATGCAAGAAGGCGCTTGAAGAGGCGGGAGGGGACATTGCGAAGGCGGAAGTGATTTTGCGCAAACGCTCGGCAGACGCTGCGGGCAAAAAGGCGGATCGTGAGCTTGGTGCCGGTGCAGTAGGAAGCTATGTCCACGAAGGCGCCATAGGTGCGATGGTTCTTCTTTCCTGCGAGACGGATTTCGTATCAAAAAACCCAGAATTCGCGACACTTGCGCGCGACGTCGCGATGCAGGTTGCGGCAACGAACCCAAAATATAAGAGTGTTGAAGAAGTACCGACAGATGCGAAAGATGCCGCGACCGCGGTCTTTGAGGCGGAAGTGAAAGGGAAGCCGGAAGATATGAAGCAGAAAATACTTGACGGCAAACTCTCCGCATATTTTCGCGACCAAGTCCTCCTCGATCAGTCCTTTATCAAGGACGAGTCAAAGACGGTCCGCGACCTCTTGAACGAAGCGACGCAGAAGTTCGGCGAGCGAGTTGTTGTGTCCGGCTTCTCACGCCTTTCGCTTCGCGGCTAACTATCATGATGTACCTCATTTCAATTTTTATTGTCGTCCTTGTATCCGCGAGCTTCGTGGGGCTCACGGTTTTTGAAAGCCGTAAAGGCGTGCGGTATCTTGCGAGACAGCGCGATGTTCTCGATCAAATAATCGAACACATTTCTTTTGTTGTTTCTCGCGTGGATTTTTCAGCGTGGCTCCAGGCTGAAGTGCGCGGTCTCGTTGACCGCACGAGTCACGGAATCGTGCACCTCACGCTTCAGGGTATCCGTATGGTGGAGCGATTCCTCACTCGTGTTATTAAGTATTTGCGCACTAAAGAGGGTGCACAGGATGCACCAAAAGCAACTGAACGCCCCTTTATTGGAACGCTCGCAGATTTTAAGACCCAACTTTCAGCAACTCGTCCGGAGATGTCCGAGATGACGAAGATGGGTTAAAGTGAGCGAGTGCCGCCTTAGCTCAGTTGGTAGAGCAACTCTTTTGTAAAGAGAAGGTCCCCAGTTCAAATCTGGGAGGCGGCTCCAAAACAGTTATTTTTTAGCAGTACTGGTCGCTGTGGTAGTAGTAGAAAGTGAGCCCTTAGGAAATTTCTTTTCCAAGTCTTCAAGTGTGGTGAAGCCATACGAGACCTTTTCCTCTATGACGAACGCGGGGAGTTCGTTTTTAATATTGAGGAGCGTCGTGAGTGTCAGAAGTGCTCCGAGCTTCAAGTGGTAGTCAAAGGAGTACACGCGAAGATCTGGGTAGGTTTCGTGGAGGTATGAGAGCGCATAGCCAGCGCGGTCGCAGTTATCACAGTCGCCAGCGTTTGAATAGAAGTACAGTACCGTCACGGGGTTGGTTTTGCAGGCGTCTGCGAGTTTGCGCGTGATGAGATAATCGCGAATTTCAAGAAGTGTGTACTGCTGTTTGAGACGGATGACCTGTGCGTTGCCCTTACCGAGCTGGTTTTCAGCAAAGGAAAGTCGTTCACCAAGGTCAGAAAGCTCGCTTGAAAGCCCGCGCGTCTGGTCAGCCGAATCACAAGATGCCGCTTCCAGAAGTGAAAACTGCGTATCAAGAGAAAGGGTGTCTATGGAGAGCTGGCTTTCAATAGCCGAGAGCTCGGAAAGACGTGCGTGATTCAAATAGTTGATGGAATAGACGATCGTGCCGATTATAAGAATCGTAATGAGGAGAGCGATGATGGCGTTTCGCGCAGCGAGTGACATAGGTAGGTCGGGCGCTCAATTTAACGCCACGCGCGCTTTTTGCCAAGCACCAGATCAGTCGTTGCTTTCATGAGCCAAAACGGCGCAATGAGACCGTAGAGAAATGCATAGGCAATGAATCCAAGTGTGAGAGGTCCTGGAGTCTTTGAGAGACGTTTGCCGAGAATGGTGAGCAAGAGTCCTGCCAAGAAAATAACGAGGACAAACGCCATATACGAGCTTGCGGGCAGATAGAACCAGTCAAGAGAGAGATGTTCCGCTTGAAGTGCGTAGGAGAGCGGGATGCCCATACGGGTCTCGTAGGCAGCAAACGCATGGGTACCGAACGTCAAAAGGGAAAGACCAAATAACACGACCGTGCCGCCGACCGAAAGGAGACCAAAAGGAAGCACCAGCGTTCCGAGTGTTCCGTACCGACGGTTTCCAATCAAGCCGCGATATTCGTTGAGCGCATTCCGGAGAAATCCGCTGGTCCAGCGCACACGCTGTTTAATAAGTTTGCTGACCGTACTCGGCGCCTTGGTATACACCCGCGCGCGTGGCGCATTTTCAATGGCATAACCCTCTTTTTGTAGCCGTAACGCCATTTCCATATCCTCTGTTTGGTGGCCATGTCGAAAACCGCCAACCACTTCTATAGTGGATTTGCGATAGAGAGAAAAGGGGCCAGGAGTTACGTGGATGGCGTTGATGGAAGCAAGTGAGTGGCGGAGGCTAATGCCAAATATATACTCAGCATTTTGCATATGCTGAAGCACATTTTGAGGCTCATGCACGGACATCGCCGCGGTTGCCGCGGCGACATTTGGGTCTCTAAAGCAAGGGATCATTTCTTTAAGGGCGTCTGGTTCAACAAAGGAGTCAGCATCAAGACATCCCACAATGTCTGCTTTAGTCGCGGCGATACCAGCGTTGAGTGCAGTGTGTTTTCCGCCATTTTCTTTGCGGATAATCTTTACCTGTGGATGAGTCGCAAACGCCGCCATCGCGAAAGGAGTCTCGTCTGATGAACCGTCATCAACAAGTATCACTTCTAGTTTTTCTTTTGGATATGAAAGGGCAAGGAGTGATGCGCAGGTGGCCGCGACCGTGCTCGCTTCGTTGTAGCAGGGAACAATGACTGCCACCGTGGGGAGCGCCTCGTCTCTGCCTCCTGTGCGCTTTCGCGCGAGTTTTGCCGGCGCCGACAGAAGCGTCACGAGAATAAACGATTCAAAGAAAATCGCAATAAAGAGAAACGGGTAAGCAATAAGCTCCGGACCCATAGTTGCGGGAGTATAGCACAGGCTGTTTTTAACGAATGACCGCTTGGTAATTCTTGATGGTTGCGGCCTCTAGCTCGGCGTGGAGCGCGTTTACTTCTTCGTTCGTCAGCGTGCGGTCCAGACTTCGGTAGGTTATGCGATAGGCATAACTCACCTTGCCTGCCCCCAGCTTCGCTTCGTTTTCATACTTGTCTATCAGCGCCACTTGTTCTGCGGTGTCCCCAATCACTTCGCGTACGAGGTCAAAATAGTTGTTTGGCACGAAGTCGTTCTTCACGATAAAAGAAATGTCGCGCACGACCGGCGGGTACTTGGAAACTTCCACGAACTTCTGCCCGAGTTTGCAGTTGTTTCTTCACGCGCTCGTCCTCGCTCCAGAAAAGGCGAATGTCCGGCACCTCGGTGCCGATAATCGCGAGCCGCTCAAGACCAAAGCCGAAGGCCCAGCCGCGGTAGCCGGTGACGCCCAGTTTCGCAAACACGCTTGGCTTAGGCATACCGCCTCCCAAGATTTCGATCCATTCGCTTCCGGCAGCTTGTGCTGCAGCACCCGTGACGCCCACCTCAACCTCAAGAGACGGGATCCGTGTACGGGAAGGTGTCTGGATTGAAACGAAATTTCGTATCGTTCACCAAACACGCTTTTCACGACTTGCGAGAGGGCGTTCTTTAGATCATCCAGCTCAAGCTTTTCGGATTCCGGTGTAATGAACCATCCACCCATCTGATGGAAGATGTTCATGTGTCTGCGATCAATCTCGTCTTTTCTATACACTTTCCCGTAGCAGAGTGTGCCCATGGACTCCTTCTTTGCGATGCGTTCTTTTATGGCTGGGTGATTGAGGTAGTAGTACCAAAAGACGGTATCGTGCGTGCGCAAAATATTTTGTTCATCAACGTAGTACGTATCTGATTTAGACCGCGCGGGGTGGTTCGCCGGGAAATCAAACAGATCAAACGAAATTGATGCAGGAACGATCTCGGGGATTCGGATGTCGTCAAAACCTTTGAAGACGGGAAGTGCCTTCACGCGCGTCACGATTTCATGCAAGGGAGAGCCCTCTGTGCGGGAGAGGTCGGGCATGGCGAGATACCGCTTCATCCGCACCGCATCAATGTCTCCACGCGCCTCAAGTTCAAGGCGCAAACGGTCTTCCTCCGCTCGTGAAATCTCTATATTCATAGTGGCCAAGTGTAGCACAATAGAGGCTATTTTCATGCTATACTAAAAGGGTAGAAAAGCTCCGATTTATATGGCTAAAACAGCAGAAAAAGAGCAAAAAAATAGGGCAGCAAAAGGCGCCTCATATGACGCCTCTTCTATTACCGTTCTTGAGGGTCTTGAGCCGGTCCGAAAGCGCCCCGGAATGTATATCGGGACGACTGGTCCCGATGGTCTCCACCACCTGATTTGGGAGATTTTTGATAACGCGCGCGACGAGGCGATGGGCGGACACGCAAGCGAAATTGAGGTAGCGCTTCTGCCGGATGGTTACGTACGCGTGGTAGACAACGGCCGCGGTATTCCGGTTGGTATTCATGCAAAAACAAAAGTCTCGGCACTTGAGACGGTGATGACAACGCTCCACGCCGGGGGAAAGTTCGGCGGAGAGGGAAGCGGATACAAAGTCTCAGGCGGTCTTCACGGCGTCGGCGCCTCCGTCGTGAACGCTCTTTCGGTTGATACGAAAGTGTTTGTGCACCAGGACGGAGGAATTCACACGCAGGCATACAAAATCGGAAAGGCGCTTGGAAAGGTAAAGAAAATCGGCACCTCAAAGCTTCACGGCACGGTCGTCGTTTTCAAGCCGGATGACACGATTTTCACTGACGGTATTCTCTGGAACTGGGAGAAGATCGTCTCGCACTTGCGCCAGCAGGCGTATCTCGTGAAAGGCGTAGCGCATCACGGTCATTGATGCGCGTAGCGCAGAGAAGCTTGTGAGGACGAGGAGACTTTCTATCTCCGCGAGACCTCCACTCGAGGTCCCGTCGATGTCGTTTTATTTTGAAGGCGGTCTGAAATCGCTCGTCGCATTTTATAACAAGCATCAAGCAGCGGTACACAAGAATATTTTCTATATTGACCGTTCCGTGAAGCCTGAGGGAGCAAAAGAAGAAGTAATGGTAGAAGTGGCACTTCAATACGTAGACGACATCACGCCGCGCATTACTGCTTTTGCGAACAACACCTACAACAGCGAAGGCGGTACACATGTCACGGGTTTTAAAACAGCGCTTACCCGTACACTCAATGCCTATGGTCGGAATGCAAACATCCTGAAAGAAAAAGATGAGAACTTTACGGGCGATGATGTGCTTGAGGGTCATCACAGCCGTTATTTCCGTAAAACTTCCGGAGATTCAGTTTGAAGGACAGACCAAAGCAAAGCTTGGTTCGGTTGAGGCAGCAAAGCGCCGTCGCCACCGTCTTTGGGGAGGCATTTTCAGCGATGTATCTTGAGGAGAACCCGGACGACGCGCGGTCAATCGTAAACAAGGTATTGCTTGCGCTTAAGGCGCGTAAAGCCGCCAAAGGCCGCGAAAGACTCCGTGCTCCGCAAGGGCGCGCTCGAAGGCATGACGCTTCCGGGCAAACTTGCTGACTGCCAAGTAAAAAGTCGCCGGAAGAGGCAGAGCTATTCATTGTGGAAGGAGATTCCGCAGGTGGCACCGCAAAGACAGGGAGTGACCGCCGTACCCAGGCGATTCTTCCGCTTCGCGGAAAGATTTTGAACGTGGAGCGCGCGCGCATTGACCGATGCTCGCACTCCATGCAAATCAGGAACCTTGTGATTGCGATGGGTACTGCCATTGGCGATGTCTTTGACCTATCACAAACTCCGCTACCACAAAATAATTATCGCGACCGACGCCGACGTAGACGGTGCACACATTCGCACGCTCTTGCTTACACTTTTGTATCGCCACTTCCGCCCGATTATCGACGGCGGGTATGTCTACATCGCCCAGCCACCGTTGTACAAAATCTCGCGCGGTAAGGAAGTGAAGTACGTGTACACAGATGCTGAAAAGGATAAAGCTTTGAAAACACTTGGTGTCAAAGCGTCTGAACTTTCGGAGAACCCAACTGAGGGAGAAGATGCCGTAGAAGGGGAGGTCGCTGTCGCCAAGAAAGCCGCGAAGGTAAATATCCAGCGATACAAAGGTCTTGGAGAGATGAACCCGTCTGAACTTTGGGAGACAACGATGGACCCGAACCGTCGCGTCTTGAAGCAGGTAAAGATAGACGACGCTCAAGAAGCAGATCGTATTTTTGACATCCTCATGGGAACCGATGTCCCTTCTCGCAAAAGTTTTATACAAAGCAACGCAAAACTCGCGAACCTAGACGTATAAGAAAAAAGCCCCCGTTTTATAGGGGGCTTTGGCAAAAGGGCATTTATTGCCCCGTCAACGTTCTGTACAAGTCCTCGCAGTAGTTGCTGATGCCGCGGAGTTTCCGCTTCACCTGCACCATGATTCGCCCTAAGACCTCGCGCGTTGGTGTATCGGCCTCTTCTTCAGCACACCGGAGTAAGGCTTCGTCCAACTTGTTCAGAAAGACGAGCACCTCCTGTACAGAGTCAACCGACTCGGGAGAGGGGGTCTCGAGCGCTTGAGGAAAGTCACCCTCAAACGCATTTGCGAGCTGGGTCAACTGTTCGAGCCGCTGCCCCTGCTTGAGAAGTAGCTTTTCCCATACGTCCCGCATAACAGCAACGGTTTTCGGAAGGAAGAGTTCGCGGTATTTGTGAGCAGTTCGCTCGGGGATTACGCGCAGCGCAAGCTCCTCGAGGGGTCTCAAAAAAGTTTCCATTCGGTAACTCCCATAGTTGAAGCCAGCGAAATTGCTAGCGGATGCAAAGGACAAATTCAGATATAGTATACCATATTCATCATAGAAAAGCAAATCCCCGCGGCATGTGCCGCGGGGATTTGCTACGAGAGTTCTTTAGAGAATCGTAACTGCAGCGACTGCGCTGTTGTTCTTTTCGTTTGACTCGGAAATCTTATCTTCATAATCAGCGGTGAGAGTAATCTCCTGATTAGTACCTCGCTGTGCATCATCAAAGCCAAGCGTGTAGTCAATGCTTTCACCTGGGTTCAGGTTCTGCTGACTTGCTGATTTGTAGACGAAGGAACGCTTGGTTGGGATAGAAGCAGAGAACTTCCATGCGCCGCTTGCGTTCGTGCCAACGTTTCTAATCGTAAATTTCACCGCAGGGCGAGCACCACTTGGAACCTTAGTTCCCGCGACAAATGAGTTTGGATCGCTTGAGGCAAGGTAGCCAACTGTAGAGATAGTAACTTCAAGGTCAGAGAGACCGAAGAGTGTCGCTGAATTTGTGCCACCAATTGGTTCTGTGGTTGAGGTTTGTGTTCCTGCAGTTGGAGTAGGTTTCGTAGTTCCTGTAGAAGGAGTCGTGCCCGTAGAAGTAGCTGTTGACGTGGCGTTCCCGAAAGGAAGGGTAGTAGACGCGGTCGGAATGACGCTGAGACCCCCCGAAGGAGCCGGATTAAAGATTTGCGTAAGTGCGACTGCCGCGGCGCCGAGGCGTGAGACGGCTGCCGGCACAAATTGTGCCGAATAAACCGCGAGCCACATACCGCCCGCAACGAGTGCGACAAAGCCAACTACCGCAAGGCCGTTAATAGCCGCAGTGCGGTTGCTTGAAGTTGTTTCGTAATTCGTATTCATAGTGCGTATATACATACCACAGGGTGTTTTTTATGTCAATAGGGGGGCTTGACACCACAAACTACATGGTGTATTAATAGCCAAGACGAACTCTACATATGAACGGCATCATTCACACCGCGGCGAGGCTTGTCCTCGCCGCGCAAAAGGCAGGGACGAGGAAGTGGGCCTTCCTCGCTCTTTCTCTGTGCACGTTCTTTATGAGCGTCACAGTGCTCGCGGCGGCTGATCTCCTCCCAGAAGTGAAGACGGTGGAAGCGCAAGATGTGACACTCGCGTCTTCTCTTGTAGCTCCGCCCTCCGCTTCGCTCTCCGGTACGAGCACTATCACAAATGTCTCGGAAGTTCCGGTGAAGATTGAGATTCCTAAAATCTCGCTTTCCGTGAGCATCGCAAACCCAACTTCAACGGCTATTGAGGTACTCGACGAAGCTCTTCTTAAAGGAGCGGTACGCTACCCAACCTCAGCAAAGCTCGGAGAGGCTGGGAACGTCGTCATCTTTGCCCACGCAAGCTACCTGCCTGTGGTAAATAACCAAGCGTTCAAAGCGTTCAATGGCATCCAGAAGCTTAAAGAGGGCGACACTGTAACCGTGTACGCGTCTAAAACGGCATATACCTACCGGGTGAAGAGTGTCTCAAAGGAGGACGCAACCTCGGCCGGTATTCCACTTACGGTTTCGGGGAAGGTCCTCACGCTTTCAACGTGCGATTCGTTCGGTTCAACGAGCGACCGTTTTGTCGTGGTCGCAGACTTTGTAGAAAGCCATCAGCTCTCGAGCTAGCTCGAGATCCGATGGCTCTCCATAAGGAGGGTAAAGAAAGTTGTTCTTTCCACGCTGTCTCACGACAGCACCAATAGAGGAGTAAGAGAAAATGAAACAGCTCATTGCTGTACTCACTGGGCTGTTCATCCTCGGATGTTCAGTTTCGGTCGAGGCTGCACCGCTCGGCAATCCATTCTTGCGGGGTTTGAAAAACCCCGCTGAACTCGCAGTTCTGCTTGAAAAGAGCCTTGCTCTCGACGAAACGGGCGAAAGTCCGGTAAGTCCTGAGCAGTGCGCGAAAAGGCATTACTGCGCGCGTCCAATTGATTTTCTGGAAGCGTTTCAGCAGATTGATACAGGCGCGGGATTGAAAACGCTCGGCGAGTTGCCGAACTACGTAGAATCCCTCGTCCCGGTTCATGGTCTCACAGGCAGCTACTGGTCATGGTGCATTAAAACACCAACCAAATCCTCGAAGTTCGGAAAACCTCTGCGACAGTGCGAATCGCGTCCTTTTAAAAAAGGCGAGGCCGGCTGGAAGAATCCAGTGACTGGCAAGGTGGTGATGATGCAGGACTGCGCAAATCCGATCGATGGACCGGACCTTGCGAAGAATTGCGTCTTCATTCACTTCCGCACAAAAGAGGGTGACACTGCTGTGCGGCTCAAGCAATACGGACCGACGGATTTGTCTTCGGATGAATGCACGGGCCTCAAGCGAGCCGGCGAGAAGAACTTTGAGTCGCCGTTTGTGGAGGAGTGCGCCGATGAATGGTGCAGTTTCGAGCACATTGATCAGGTACTCGGCGCATCGGGCTGGCAAAAAGGAAGTTTTACGCCAACGCCAGGCGAGCATGTGCTTCGTCTCCCAGCAAAAGTAGCAGAGGCCGATTCGAAGTATCGAATGGTTTTCTGTCTCGATCGCTGGGACCGCAGCAACAATGCGGCACTTGCGCACCCACCGTCCTCGAACGAAGAAGCCTTCCTTCAGCAGGGGATCTTCGAGGATTATGTCCAAAGGCATTCCTGCGGTATCGGCGTACGGTGGTTCGACTACCTTCCTACCAAGGATACGAAAATCGCAACCATCTACTACGACGACAAGGCGCTCGCGCGAGCGAATGCCAAAACCGTTACGGGAGAGTCGGCAGAGACGCGCTGGATCTTCGGCGGACAGTGCTTCTGAGAGTTTCATTTTATCTGGGAGGCGCAAAACATCGCGCCTCCCAGATAACTCCTCTTTTTTATACGCCGCGCAAGCGGCAGGGGATTATTCCCAAAAAATTATGACAACTAAAAGCAAAAAGAATTCATACGTAAAAGCCCATCCGATTTTGATCGGGCTCTTTGTCGTTCTCGCAACAGTTGCCGCAGGCATGACTATCGCTTTTGCGACGGGTCTTACCACACCTTCACAAGTGCTTGCTCAAGTTTTGCCACCCTGCTGCGTCCCACCGCCTCCACCTCCACCACCACCTCCTCCGCCCCCACCCCCGCCACCGCCACCACCACCACCTCCGCCCCCACCTCCTCCGCCACCCCCACCGCTTCCACCTCCGCCAACCTGTACGCTTTCTGCTTCTCCAACCTCGCTTCCTTTTGGCGGTGGAATCTCAACACTTTCGTGGACTACCGTAGCCGCGACCGATGCCACTATTGATAATGGTGTGGGTTCGGTGAGTCCGGTTGACGCTGGTTCTGTCGACGTTACCGTAGTTACGAGCACTCTTTACACAATGACCGTGAATGGTCCTGGTGGACAAACGACCTGTGACGCACAGGTTGATGTCGCTCCTCCTCCGGCCGCGCCTGTTGTACCGGTATGTACCCTTACTGCTTCGCCAACCATCATTGCCCCGGGCGGTACCTCAACCCTTTCGTGGACCACATCGGATGCAACATCTTTTGTTATAGATAATGGCGTTGGTTCGGTTACTCCAGTCGATGCCGGCTCAACTTCGGTTTCGCCTGTCGCGACGACTACCTACACTGGCACTGCAACAGGAGCAGGTGGAACAGTTACATGTAGCGCAACAGTCGCTATCTCAACCACTCCTCCACCACCTCCTGCACCCGTCTGCACACTTACTGCTTCTCCGACTTCTGTGACTACAGGTGGCACTTCAACGCTTTCGTGGACAACCACGAATGCCACTGCGTTCACTATTGATCAGGGCATCGGTTCGGTGACTCCGGTTGCTGCTGGTTCAACAACCACTCCGGCGCTTTCAAGCACCACAACGTATACGGGAACTGCCACAGGCGCAGGTGGAACCGTCACGTGTGCTGCGACAGTCACGGTAATCCCTCCAGGAGGTCCTCCAGCGCCCGTATGCACACTCAGCGCAAGTCCTACAACCGTTACTTCCGGCAATACATCAACTCTTACGTGGACCACATCAAACGCCGTTAGTTTTGCGATTAACCAAGGCATCGGCTCTACAACGCCTGTCGCTGGCGGCTCGGTGGCAACACCCGCCATTACGGCAAATATCACGTTCACGGGAACCGCTATTTCTGCTTCGGGGCAAACAGTCTCATGCGAAGCAGCCGTAGTTATTGAAACAAGCGGTTGTACGAGCAACTGCGGAGGCGGAGGTGGTGGAGGCGGCGGTAGCAGGAACCCACGAGTCATTCTCCAGGCGCTTCCTGGACCAGCGGTGCAACCACTCGCGTTCCTCTATCTTTCGCAAATTCCGTACACCGGACTTGATCTAGGCCCCGCGGGCACCGTGCTCTATTGGCTCGCTCTCGTGCTCTGGTCGCTCGCACTCGCGTATCTCGTGCTTTTTGGAGCGGTACCGTTTGCGGCGCGCGGCGCACGCACCTTTGGCGAACGCGTTTCCGCACTCTTGAACACGGAGAAGCTTGCCTACGCACCGATAGCGGTAGAGGAAGTCGTAGAGGCTCCAACAGAAGAAATGCATTATGAGATGACTGTGGAAGCACCGGTTATGCGCCGCGCGTACTCACCGTATGACGGCTTCAAATCATTTGCTACCGAAGGAAAGCTCTCTATTGAAGACATTGTGAAAGGTCTTGCGCGCCACACAGCGGTCTCTGAGAAGCCTGCTCCAGAACCAGTTTTGCTCGATGAAGTCATGTCCAAGCGAGCACCGCGCGTAGAACCAATCTACGAACGAGTTGAGCCTATCGTTCCATCGCGCTCTACAGAAACAGCACATGCGCGCCACGAAGGCGGAAAGGGAGTTGCTCCTCACGTACGAGGCTTTATTGCTTCACTTGTTGAGCGCGACCGTGACGGAGTCTTCGGCACGCTTCGAAACCACGTTAAGGGCGGAGGGAACGTCGAACAGCTCCTCACACACACAACCTGCGCGCTTGATGACGCATACCGCGCACGCGTTGACGGTACAGAATGCGACCCAGAAGTGGCGCGCATCTGCGCTTCCTGCGACACTCCAGTACTTGAGCGCGTAATCGCTTCACTTACGACCGCGATTGACGCGAGCTACTCAACCGGAGTAACGGGTGCGAAGCTTGCACTTACACGCGCACTTGCAACTCTCGGAGCATAAGAGCAAAAGCGAGAACTAAGAATATAGAATTAGGATTTTGAAAACACCCGCGACAAAATCGCGGGTGTTTTTCATTCTTACTTCTTAATTCTATTTTCTTTCTCGAATTTCTTCCGTTACCTGTTTTACAAAATCTGTGACAGAAACAGCTTCTTTCTTTCCGTGGTCGCGGCTCTCTACAGAGACCGTTTTTGCTTCAACTTCCTTGTCGCCCACGACAAGCAGGTACGGGATTTTCTCCGTCTTTCCGGCGCGTATCTTTTTTCCGAGCGACTCATTTGAATTATCCGCGTCGGCGCGCACATTTACTGCTTTAAGCGCCTCAGTAACTTCATTAGCGTAGGTAACATGCGCCTGGGAGACAGGAACCACACGCACCTGCTCTGGTGAAAGCCAGGTAGGGAAGGCTCCTCCGTAATGCTCAATGAGAAAAGCCATCGTACGCTCTATCGTGCCGATTGATGAACGATGAATGACGAAAGCCCGCTTCTTTTCGCCGTCTTGGCCGGTATAGGAGAGGTCAAAGCGATCGGGCATGCAAAAGTCGTATTGCACGGTGAAGGCCGTGTCTTCTTTTCCGTTCACATTTTTCATCTGAATATCTATCTTGGGTCCGTAGAATGCAGCTTCGTCCTTTGCTTCCTCGAAGTCGCCAACGCGCTCCTTAAGGAGTTTGCGCAAGAGGTCTTCGCTTTTTTCCCACGCGGCATCGTTTTTGTAATACTTTTCTGTATTTGATCTGTCTCCGAGGGAAAGACGGTACCGATAGTCGGTGCCGAGCTTAAGACCAAACGTAGTTGAGAGGTATTCAATCAAATCAAGCGCTTTGCCTGCCTCTTCAACCGCCTGTTCTTCAGTGGCGCAGATAATGTGCGCGTCCGAAAGACACATTGAGCGCACGCGTTGAAGGCCCATGAGTTCACCTGACTGCTCGTAGCGGTAGAGCTTCGCAAACTCAGCGATACGCATAGGGAGTTCGCGGTAGCTCACGGGCTTACGAAGGAAGAGTTCAAAGTGGTGCGGGCACGTCATGGGGCGAAGCATGAAGCTCTCGTCGTCTATCTCTATCGGCGCATACATAGAGTCTTTGTAGTGCGGGTAGTGACCACTTTTTTTATAGAGATCAAGTTTCGCAATGTCGGGGGTGTACACGTGGAGATAGCCACGTTTTATTTCTTCATCTACTACAAATCGTTCAAGCTCACGGCGAATCGTTGCGCCCTTGGGAGTGAAGAGGGGAAGACCTTTGCCGACCGTGTCGGAGAAAGCGAACAGATCCATCTCCTTTCCGAGTTTCTTATGATCTCGTTCTTTGTCTGAGGCATCCATAACTTTTCGAATATAACACAAAATCGCGCTAGAGCACCTTTAGGTTTTCAATTGAAAGGGAGAGTTCGCCGTTGCGGTTTGAGACGTTGCCTTTTATAAGGAGGCACGCACCGGGGACAATGGCACCACTGTGTTCTTTGAAGAGTTTTGGGAAGACGACTGCTTCCATGGAGTCGGTCTTGTCTTCAAATTTGATGAACGCCATTTTCTCACCGCCTTTTTTGGTGAGAATAGTTCGTACTTCGGCGACGAGAAGGGGAAGAATGATCGGGAGTCCGGGCTGAGGCTCTTCCTTAATTTTTGCGAGCGTAAGTTTGGATTTCGCGAGTGTTCCTTCATGCGCATCGAGCGGGTGGCCGGAAACGTAGATACCAAGCAGCTCTTTTTCCCACTCAAGCTTGTCTTTAAGCGACACCGGCGCACCTGGCTTGAGCGTAAGTGTGGCGGCGGTAGTAGACGCGCCAAAAAGAGAATCCTGCGGCGCCTCCGTGGTCGCATCACGGTGGAAGGCGAGGAGGGTTTCAATATTAAGAAGCAAGGTGCCGCGTTCTCCAAAGGAATCGAGCGCACCGCCTTTGATGAGGGACTCAAGCGACTTCCTGTTTAGATTTTTGGAGCCCACGCGCGAAAGGAAGTCCGCAAGCGTCTTGTACGCGCCATTTTTCTTGCGCTCATCAATGATTGCCTGGGAGACGCCGTCGCCGAAGTTTTTAATTGAGGACAATCCAAATCGGATGACGTCTTTCTTGTCCCCAACGACCGTAAAGTCGGTTCCGCTTTCGTTTACATCTGGCGGCAGAACGGGCACTTTCATACGCTTCGCTTCCGCAACGTATTTTGAGATTTCGTCTGTGTTGCCGCTGTCAGCCGTGAGAAGAGCGGCGAGGTACTCAACCGGATAATTCGCTTTCATGTAGCTCGTCTGATATGCCACTTTTCCGTAGCTCGCGGCGTGCGCCTTGTTGAAGCCGTAGGCGGCGAATGGCTCGATAAGGCTCCACAACTGCTCGGCTTTCGCGGGCGTGAGCTTGCCGTATTCCACAAAACCCTTGGTCAATTTTTCTTTCTCAGCCATCATTACCTTTGGAATTTTCTTGCCCATCGCTTTGCGGAGTGTGTCCGCTTCAAGCCAGGAATATCCGCCAAGCTTAATGGCAGTCAAAAGAACGTCGTCTTGGTACACGAGGACGCCGCGAGAGAACTCAAGGTATTCCTTCATGCGCGGATCAAGATAGTTCACGAGGTTGGGATTTTTCTTACGCTCAATGTATTGAGGAATCGTTTCCATCGGTCCTGGGCGATAGAGCGCAACCATGGCATTGATGTCGTGAATCGTTGTGGGCTTGAGGTCTTTGAGCCACCTAGTCATGCCCGAGCCGTTTAACTGGAACGTGCCTTCAGTCTCGCCACGCGCGAGCATTTCAAAAGTCTTTGCATCGTCGACGGGCACATTTTCAATATCAATTTCAACGTCGCGCGTTGCCTTCACGCGCGTCACCGAGTCTGCGAGGATGGCAAGGTTTTTGATTCCGAGAAAGTCGAATTTCAGAAGTCCTACGCCCCCATACTCGTCCGTTATTGAGTACATGTCGTACTGTGTGATGAGTTTTCCGGTGCCCTTGGGGTCGGGTTGGATGGGGGCCCACTCAATAAGCGGAGTGGGAGCGACGACGACGCCGGCGGCGTGCACACCAACGTGCCGCACACAGCCCTCAATGCGCTTTGCGAGATCAAGGATTTCGCGGGAGTCTTCGTCTTCGTCGTAGAGAGCTTTGAGGTCGGGCTCAAGCTTCATCGCGTTATCAATGGTCATCGGGAAACCTTGCGAGCCAATGGGGATGAGTTTTGCGATGCGGTCGCCGGTACCGTACGAGTGACCGAGTGCTCGCGAGACATCTCTCACCGCGGCGCGCGCCATCATGGTGCCAAACGTTCCGATTTGCGCCACATGATCTTCACCGTACTTTTGTTTCGCGTACGCGATCATGTCGTCGCGTCGGTTGTCGGCGATGTCCATGTCAATATCGGGGGCTTTCGGGCGCTCGGGGTTCAAGAATCGTTCAAAAGGAAGTTTGTAGAAAAGTGGGTCAACGTTCGTGATGCCGGTGAGGTACGCAACCAAAGAGCCTGCGGCACTTCCGCGTGTGGTGGTGAGGATGCCAGCGCGCTTTGCAAACTGTAGGAGGTCGGACACAACGAGGTAATACACCGCAAATCCTTTATCGTTGATGATTTTGAGTTCGTATTCAATGCGGTCGGTCACTTCTTTTGATTCCTCAAGATTGCGCGTCTTAATTCCCTCGTACGTTTTCGCTCGAAGCTCGTCTGCGTGGTTTTTGTAGCCTTTTCCGACAGGAACGGTGGGGAAGGTCCATTTACCGAGGTCAAACGTAACGGTACAGCGGTCAGCGATTTTGCGTGAATTCTCAAGTGCCTCAGGGAGGTCTTTGAAGAATTTTTGAGCCTGTTTTTCGCCAATAAAAGAGAAGTCTTCTTCTTCGTTTCGTCCGCGCTCGCCTTGCTGGATGCGGCGCAGGATTTCGGTAGGTTCGCGGTCTTCAGGCGCAAGGTAGTACACGTCATGCTGGGCAACAAGCGGCGTGCCGCTCTCTTTCCCAAGGGCGATTATTTTTTTCATGAGCGCTTCGTGACCCTCCACTTTTGGATGATGCGTGATTTCAAGAAATACGTTCTTTTCCCCGAAGATATCTTTGAATTCCGCGAGCGCGGCTGCGGCGCCACTTGGGTCTCCGGCGCGAAGGAGCTGTGCGACGTCGCCTGCAAAGGAGGGGAGTATCGCGATAAGGCCGCCTTTGCGCTCGCGGAGAAGCTCCTTATCAAGCCGCGGCCGCTCAAAAAATCCCTCGGTCCATGACTTCGTGACCACATACAGAAGGTTTGTGTATCCCTCATTGTTTTCCGCAAGCAGAACGATCTTGGAACGTTTGCTGTCTATATTTCTGTCTTGTTCAAAACGCGAGCGCGGAGCGAGATATGCGTCAACGCCGAGAATCGGTTTTATTCCCGCCTTCGTAGCGGCTTTATAAAATTCAATCGCCCCGTGCATGTTGCCCGTGTCGGTGAGCGCTACCGCATCCATCCCTTCCTCTTTTGCTTTGTCTACCAACTCATCAACCTTCGGAAGCGCCTGCAAAAAGCTGTAATGACTATGAGTATGCAGGTGAATAAACTTACTCATAGGTGGGATGAACCATGCCCTGTACTAACTGCGAGTCCTCGAGCATTTAGTGCGGGGTTGGACGCCATAGACCACAGTATACTTTCCCTATGCGATTCATGCTCGGGGTAGATGAGGCAGGGAGAGGGCCTTTGGCTGGGCCCGTTTCGGTCGGCGTCGTGTGTGTCCCCGAGGGATTTGACGTGGCAAAAGAGTTTCCGGGTGTGAAGGATTCAAAACAACTCTCTGAAAAGAAACGCGAGAAGATATTTGAAATGCTTAAGGAGCGGTCTGTGAAGGGCGACGCGCGTTTCTCGGTGCAGTTTCAGGATGCAGCATTCATAGACAAGGAAGGGATTTCGCGCGCCGTGCGTGAAGCGGTAGCTCGCGGCGTCTCCGCTCTCGCGCCAGACGCCCAGAATGTCTACGTATATCTTGATGGTTCTCTGAAAGCTCCGCCAGAGTATACGCAAAAGACTATTATTGATGGCGACGCTCTTGTTCCTATTATTTCTCTCGCCTCAATTGCCGCGAAAGTGATGCGCGACCGTCTCATGTGCGAGTACGCTCTTGAATACGTTGGCTACGGATTTGAAAAACATAAGGGGTACGGAACTAAAGCTCACTACGAGGCTATCCAAAAATCCGGTCCCTGCGCGCTTCATCGCCGCACGTTTTTGCACATCCTCTCATAAAAACCATAAGGACTTCTTATATCCTCGGATCCACATTGTTATTCTCATGGGGAGGGGTATTATTCAAATATGAAATCATCATCCAATCTAATTCTTCCCACGTTCGCCGTCCTCGTGACAGCTTCCGTCTCCTTCGGCCTGAACGCTTTTGCCGCAACCTTCTCCGAACCCTCATTTCCTCCACCCACCAACAACACCCTCGCCCCTCTTGATACGGGTCCCACCGCCAACATAAAGACAGGTGGCCTCCTCCTCAACAGCGGCGGGGCATCCAACGGCCTTATCGTCCAGTACGGCAACGTCGGTATCGGCACCACAAACCCAACAAGCTCAGCCGGCGTCGCAAAAGTCCTCAACATCGCGGGCTCACCGCACACCGGAATCACCCTCACCGACACCGACTCAGGAGCCGGCTCTTGGGACATCTGGACTAACGATGGTGGTCTCTACACGTGGCGCTCCAGTGCTGGTTACGGATGGACTATCAATTCAGCCGGCAATATAGGGATTGGCAACACTTCTCCCACTAAGAAGCTCGACGTCGCGGGTGGTGTGAAAGGAAATGAGTTCTGTCTTGGAGCAAGTTGTATAACAGCGTGGCCAGGTGGACCCGCTGGACCTCAAGGACCGCCGGGATCTTCGGGAGCAACGGGACCTCAAGGACCGCCGGGATCTTCGGGAGCAACGGGACCACAAGGGCCAGCAGGACCACCTGGTTCGGGTGCCGTCCCCGGATCTGCAGGGTCGCAGTGCACCTCTCCACAATACCCAAACAACACGGGTGTTTCAATGTTTTATAAAGGAGGAAGTGGTCGAGTTTGTTGTGGTGCTTTTAACGCTAGCTATGCGTATTGCGAGGCGTATTAACAAAACCATCTGTTTTCTTTTTCAAGAAGCTTTGCATTTTCTTGACGGCGTGCCCAGCACTAATGGGTTAGTTTTTTGGTGTCGTTTATTTTCGGCTACAAGATTACTGGCGTTTTAGTGCTGGGCGTGTTAAATTCTCCCTCATGTCAATTCGAATGCGTCATACGAAGTCGCACACCGGTAACCGCCGGTCGCACCATGCCCTTGTCGGCATGTCTATTGTGAAGGATAAGGAAAGCGGCAACCTCCGCCTCCCACACCATATTGATGAAGTAACAGGTATGTATAGGGGCAAGCAAATTGTCGTTGCGAAGGTAAAGAAGGTGAAAGCAGAGAAGGTGAAGGGTCCAAATACGGAACCAAAAGCACCTGCCCATACACATGAGCACGCGCACATGAAGCACGCAGGTGCCGAGGCAAAGGGCTTGAAGGGTATTATGGGCAAGATCGCGGGCGGTGGCCGTCCGAAGGCCCGTTCGGGAATGGGCGGCGGCGTATAGTTTCTTTCTAATACACAAACAACAAGCCCGCGCCTCTGGCGCGGGCTTGTTGTTTTGCTATACTCAACCCCAAGCTCTTTCCATGCCCGACACACTACAAGGCATCATTGCTCTCCGAGCTGCGCGATTGCGCAAAGGTAGCGTTGTGCTTGAAGGCCGAATAATTACCAGCGCGGCTGCAATTCACAAAGTGAATTGCAATGCCTTGTTAGTGTGACGGGCCATGGCAAATCGACACCTCGCTCGTTCGGTGGTACTTCAGTCCCTCTTTGAATGGGACACGACGCACGTTACGGACGCCGAGGCGCACGCAATTCTCGGGCGCAACGCCGCCGAGTTTGGAGGCGACAGCGCCGATATGCCGTTCATGGAAACTCTCCTCAAAGGCGTGCTCGCAAAAAAAGAAGACATTGATCTCATCATTGTAAAAGCGGCTCCTGAATGGCCGCTTGAGCGCATCGCGCCTGTTGATCGCAACATCCTTCGCCTTGGACTTTTTGAGCTTTTGTTTGCCGATCGTTCCCAAGTCCCAGCGAAGGTCGCTATTAACGAAGCCATTGAGCTCGCGAAAACATTTGGTGGAGACTCCTCAGGCCGCTTTGTAAACGGCGTACTCGGTGCGGTATACAAAGAAATCGGCGAACCAGGTAAAGAAGAGACAGGGAAGAAGAAAGTAAAAAGAGAAGATCTCCCTCTTGAAAAGATGGGGGGAGCGATTGTCTACGCAAGGCACGATGGTCAGTACTACCTCGCGCTCGTGCACGACGTGTTCGGACACTGGACCCTCTCAAAAGGTCATATTGAGAAAGATGCGACACCCGAGCGCGGTGTTGAGCGCGTAGTGAAAGAGGAGTTGGGCTTGACTTGCAAAGTTGAGTCACAGGTAGGCGAAAATGAGTATGTCGCTTCGCATCCGGAGAAGGGAAAGGTACGCAAACACGTTTGGTTTTTCCTCGCTTCCTCTCCCTTTGAGCCAGTGACGCTTAAAAAAAGCGGAGGGCTTGACGACGCGAAGTGGTTCCGTCTCCAAGACATTCTTGACCTCAATTTTTATGACGACATGCTCCCTATAGTGACCGCGGCGGTTCAAAAACTCCTTGACCAGGCACGTCTTGGTGCAGGTGCCACCCCAATCCCGGGCGGTCGTTCCTAGTTTGTATATCTTCCCTAAACCCGATACCCTAGTGGCTATGGACTTCGAGGCTTTCGCCAAGAAACTCGGTATTTCTTTTAAAGATCTCGGCCTTCTTGCCGAGGCGCTGACACATCGTTCGTATTTGAATGAAAACAAGGGGCTGGCTTCGTCCCACAACGAGCGTCTTGAATTTTTGGGCGATGCGGTGCTTGAACTTGCCGTGACGCGTTTTCTGTACGACAAATTTCCTGCAAAACCAGAAGGGGAGCTCACCAGCTATCGTGCGGCGCTCGTGAACACGGTCTCGCTCGCCGAAGTTGCGGGAGCAATCGGCATCAACGGCTACCTGCTCCTTTCAAAAGGCGAGGCAAAGGACACTGGCCGTGCGCGCCAAATTATTCTGGCAAATGCGTTTGAAGCTATTATCGGCGCGATTTACCTTGACCAGGGGTACGAAGGCGCTGAGGCATTTATTGCCAATAATCTTTACGGAAAGATTGATCAGGTCATTGCAAACAAGAGCTACCAAGACGCGAAGAGTCGTTTTCAAGAAGCAGCACAGGACAAGCGTGGCGTTACTCCCGCATACAAAACCATTTCCCAGGTTGGTCCCGACCACGCAAAGCTTTTTACCGTTGGCATCTTTTTGGATAAAGAAGAAATAGCGCGTGGAGAAGGGCAATCAAAGCAAGAGGCTGAACAAGCTGCCGCCCAAAACGGTCTAGAAAAGATGAGGTGGTAGCAGCCGCAAGTTTACCCCGTACTAACCGAGTCCTCGAGGTTTAGTGCGGGGCAGGTCTTGACAAGATGAGGTGGTAGTATATAATAAATGGCGGAATCGTCACATTCCGTGGCGTGAAATGGGAGTGTGGAAATGAAGACTTTTCAAATAACCGTTGTAGATTCGAGTCAAAAAAAAGAACAAGACATCGACGAGCAGAGCAATTTCCTCAAGCAAAGAGAAGTCGATCTTCTCTTGACTCCTACTCAGATTGGAGAGCGGGTCGCGCTTTTGCTCGGCACAGGGTCTGTTTCAGAGGGTCGTATCTATCGTGAATTTCGTCTCGGGGACAGAGCGATTTCGAAGTCCCGTATACCGCCTTTGGCCAAGGTTTTGAAAGTGAGTGAGAAAGAATTACTCGCATTTCGATTCCTCAAGGTGAAGAGGGGCGGGTCGGCACAGAATTTCGTGACTCTTCAGATTGAGGCGGGTAGGAACGTTTCCTCAATGGTGAAGTTGTTGTCCCGCCAACCGAAAGCAACATTCGAGGACATTTTCCTGGCGCTGCTAAAGACAGAGTTGCAAGAATAAGATTCTTTGTTTCCCCGCGCATCCGAGCGCGGGGTTATTTTTGTCTTAATTTATCCAACACCAGGTGTTGGATAGTTTAGAAAGTTCTACCCATGCAACGCTATCTCCTCACTAAAGTCCTTTCCAGACAAATCGCAAATTGAGAGAAATAGCGCGCGGAGAAGGGCAATCAAAGCAAGAGGCTGAACAGGCCGCCGCTCAAGCTGGGCTTGATAAAATGCGTTGGTGAGACCGGGGCAAGGTATACTTATACGTGGATCCACCACCGGGGAATACCATGTACCCTGAAGTGATCGCAGCAGCTATGGAGTTGAGGAAAAATCAGGCTCTCGCAACATCTGGACAGCACGAGCGCTTGATGACGGAAGAAGACAAGCAGGAACTTCTGAAGGTCATTTGCAAGAGCCAATCGGTTCACGCGCACCCAGTTGCTTTCTCGGTTCTTTCCTACTCGCACCTTTACATGGGTCGTCGTCTCACAGGCAAGGAGAGTCTCGCGCTTCTTGGAAAACTTCGAGCTCCGAAAGTACTTCGTCGGCAAATCGAAGGACACTAAAGTTTTTTATGCGAGAAAAAACCGGGCACGCATGCGTGCCCGGTTTTCACATTTTGTTTCTTGTAGCGTGTCCAAAAATCCTTCAGATGCAAGGCGCGAGCGAGAAGCAAACCGAGCCATAGTCAGATCTATGGTGAGGGCGCATCGGAGCGAGCAACGAAGCAGATGAGGATTTTGGGATACGCTACCCGTGGAGGGCTATTTCTTCGCTAAAGTCCTTTCCAAACAAATCCCAAATCGAGAGGAACAGGGCACCGATGACGGGGCCGATGATAACGCCAGCGACACCGAAGGTAGCGATGCCTCCCAAGATGGAAAGAAGCACAAGCGCATCCGGCATTTCAATATCGCGTCCCACAAGAATCGGTCTAAGGATATTGTCTACACTGCCAATGATGAATGCTCCGGCAATGAGGACGAGTGCTCCTTGCCACACGCTACCCGTGACAAGCAAGAAGAGCCCGATAGGAAGCCAAACGAGGAAAGGGCCGACGGCCGGGATCATGGCACAAAACGCCATCAAGACACCCCACAGCACCGCACTTTGCACACCCGCGATCAAGAAGATAATGGTTCCGATAAGACCTTGAGCGATGGAAACAATGAGGGTTCCTTTGAGAACGGCGCGGGTCGTTGAGGTAAAGCGTTTAAAGAGGAGGCGTTCGCGCTCGTCCCCAAGAGGAATGATGCGTTGAAAGTAGCGTGCGATCGCTACACCATCTTTCAAAAAGAAGAAGAGGAGATAGAGCGTGATAGCGGTTTTAAGAAGCACGCTCGCCGTTGCTGCGCCAATGGAGAGCGCTTCTCCTGCGATGGTTCCGCTCGTGTCTCGTATAAAAGCACTTACTCCGGCTACCGCTCCGCTAGGCTCAACTCCAATGAAGAGCAGAGTTTTCGCAACGAGTGGATTTTCGGTTATAGCATTGAAGTCCACCCCGCCAGATGCAATGTGGTGGTAAAGCGCAAGTCCTTCATGTGCGGTGCGCGACCCAATGAAGTAGAGAGGAACGCCGACAATGACTAGGGTGAGAAGAATGGTAGTGAGCGCTGCAATGACCGGACCTTTCATTCGCGCAGAAAGATGAACGAAGACCGGATGAAGCACAATGGCGAGCACGAGCGCCCAGAACACACTCATAACGAAAGGAGAGAGAAGCCAGATGAACAGAGCGGTAACCCCAAGGAGCACGCCAAGGAACAAAAAGTGCTGAAGGGACGAGAAGGTTTCTTTGGGCATAGGGTTATTGTACCGCATCACACCTTTTCTTTTGGTACAATAGAAAGGTCAATGTTGAAGCGGCTTGAAATAGCTGGATTTAAGTCTTTTGCGCGGAAAACCGTGCTTGATTTCTCTTCGCGTGCGACCGCCATCGTGGGACCGAATGGTTCAGGAAAATCCAACGTTGCTGAAGCGTTTCGGTTTGCACTTGGCGAACAGTCTATGAAGAGCATGCGTGGCAAGAGAGCAGAGGATCTCATTTTCAATGGTTCGCATTCCTCGCCACGCGCAAACCGCGCAGCGGTCGCTATCGTGTTTGATAACTCTCGCAGGAATTTCAAGATTGATTTTGATGAGGTATCAATTGAGCGCGCGGTGTTTCGCGACGGCGCAAGCGAATACTCCATAAACGGCTCTAAGGTGCGACTCCGCGACATAGAAGAGCTTCTCGCGGGTGCAAATATTGGAGAATCCAGTCACCACATTATTTCGCAAGGAGAAGCGGACCGGATATTGCTTGCAAACCCTCGTGAGCGCCGCGAAATGCTTGAAGACGCACTTGGGCTCAAGGTGTACGAATTTAAAAAACAGGAAGCGGAGCGTAAGCTCATAAAAACCGAAGACAACATTCAGCAGGTGAACGCGCTTCGTCGAGAGCTCACGCCGCATCTGCGTTTCCTTGAGAAGCAGGTAGAGAAGCTGGCAAGGGCAGATAGCCTGCGCGCTGAGCTTACCCACGCAGGTCAAACGTATTTTGCGATTGAGGACTCCTTTCTTGCGGAGGAAAAGAAGAAGAATGCCACCGCAAAAAGCGGTTCGGCAGAGCGGCTCGCAGTCGCATCCCTCGAGCTTGCGAAGATTGAGGAGCGTGCGACAACCGATGCGGAGGGAGCAAAGCGTCTCCAAAGCGTGCGCGCGTATGAGCAGGAAGCAGAACGCGTCGGGACCGAGCGCGCGGCACTTTCGCGTGACATAGGCCGTGTGGAAGGTGCGCTCGGGGCGGCGAAGCGTCGGAGCGCGGAAGTGGCGCGCGAGCCGTACGCGAAGGTGCCGCGCGAAGACCTCGTCGCGCTTCGGGAGGAGATAGAGAAACAGGTCGTCTCCGCAAAGACCCCGCAGGCGTTTGAAGCCGTGGTGCAGTCTATACGTCACGCTATCAAGATATTTGTTGAACGATTCGTTTCGGCCGACGGCGATTTGCTCAAAGACGAAGAGCGCGCGGTGTACACGCTTGAAGAGGAGCGCACCACACTCCTTGCGAAAGACGCGAAGCTCGCCGAAGCGCATGAGCGCGCACGCTCCGCACTCCTTCGTGCGCGCGAGACTATGACTGCCCACGACGAGACGGGCAGGGAACTCAAACGTCGCATCCTAGACCTCGCGCAGACAAAAGCACATGAGGAAGGGGAGGTGGTACGCGCTGATGCGCGCGAAAGAGAACTTTCTCTCCTCTCAGATGAGCTTGAACACTTGAAAGGTGAAGTACTTGCGGTTGTCGGTAGCGCGGCCGTTTCCTACACGCCGCTTTCCGCACTTCCCAAAGAAGAGCGCAAAGTGCAGGAAGACCGAAAGCGCACTATGGAACGCCTCATCATTCGTCTTGAGGAAGCGGGAGGTACCAGTGAGGACATTCGTGCGGAGCATAAAGAAGTGTCCGAACGCGAAGCATTCCTCGGAAAAGAGCTTGATGATCTCGCGAAGTCCGCAGCAGGACTCCGGTCGCTCATTGGAGACCTTGATACCGAACTCGCGAAGCATTTCGCCGAAGGTTTGGCGAAAGTGAATGCGTCGTTTGGCGAATATTTTGCAGTGATGTTTGGCGGCGGCGGCGCGCGCCTCACGCTTGAGGAGCCAGAGGATGATGACGAAGATGAGCTTGAGGAGGGCGAAGAAAAAGAAGATTTGCCGGACGAGCCGAAACGGCCGGGCATTGAAGTTTCCGTGCATCTGCCGAAGAAGAAAGTGCAGTCTTTGGTCCAGCTTTCAGGAGGCGAGCGCGCGCTCACCTCTATCGCGCTTATTTTTGCCATGAGCCAGGTGAACCCACCACCATTTTTGATACTTGATGAAACAGACGCGGCCTTGGACGAAGCCAATTCCCGCCGCTACGGCGACATGATGGAGAACCTCGCGAAGCACTCACAACTCATCGTCATCACGCACAACCGCGAAACCATGAGCCGCGCAGGCATCCTCTACGGCGTCACCATGGGCGGCGACGGTGTTTCAAAGTTACTATCGGTCAAATTCGAGGAAGCGGTTGCCGTTGCCAAATAAAGAGGCCTGCCCCGTAGCTAAATGAGCGGAGCGAGTTTGTAGGTACTGGGGTGAAGTTTGAAGTGGCCGTTGCTGTCGCTAAATAGCTGTAACGGGCACAAAATCCAATTCTTTCTCGGGGATGCGAGCGGCAGCGAGCTTCACGCGGATAGGGTTACCAAGCTGAAACGCTTTCTTTGGTACGACGGCCGATAAGCCGATAGTGCTTTTCGTCGTATTCAAAGTAGTCATCGCCAACATCCCGCATGCGGATCATGCCATCCGCATTCGTGGTCTTTTCCGTAACATACAAGCCGCGGTCGGTGACGCCGGAGATGACCGCGTCAAATTCTTCGCCGACACGGCCAGCGAGGAACTCTACCTGCTTCATCTTCACACTGTCGCGTTCCGCTTCTGCGGCGCCCACCTCGCGCTCGGAGGCGTGGAGCGCGAGCTCGTCAAACTCCTGCATTTCCTTCGCAGTTATTGGCGTACCTCCCGTATGCGCCTTTGATGAGGCGGTGGATGACGAGGTCAGGGTAGCGTCGAATGGGGGACGTGAAATGCGTATAAAAATCAAAAGCGAGTCCGAAGTGGCCGATGTTTTTGGTGGTGTAGATGGCCTTTGCCATTGAGCGAAGTGTCGCCGTCTTAATCAGGTACTCTTCCGGCGTGCCTTTCACGCTCGCCATGAGGCGGTTCAACTCCGCACCCGACACCCGCCCAGCCTTGGTTTTGAGGTCGTGGCCAAGTATACGGAGAAAGAGCGCAAGGTTTTCAATGCGGTCGGCGTCTGGCGTGTCGTGGACGCGGTAGAGGGAAGCGAAGTGTGGACCACTTTTTTCCCCAAGCTTTGAGAGATGCTCAGCGACCGCTTCATTCGCAGAAAGCATGAAGTCTTCAATGAGGAGATTCGTTTCCTTGCGCTCCTTGAGACGGATAGCGATAGGTTTTCCGGACGCATCAAGCTCCACTTTTACTTCAGCAGTATCAAAATCAACAGCACCTTTCGCTTTGCGGCGTGCGCGAATCTTTCGTGCCAGGTCCTTCATCGTGGCGAGCTCTTCGTACATGGTGCCTTTGCCCGCGTCAAGGACACCTTGTGCCTCTTCATACGTAAAGCGTTTCGCAGAGTGGATGACTGTCTCGCCAAACCATCGGCTTTTTATATTTGCATCTTTATCAAGCGTGAAAACGGCAGAAACGGTGAGGCGGTCTTCGTTTGGGCGGAGCGAGCAAAGGTCGTTTGAGAGAATTTCTGGAAGCATCGGAATAGTACGGTCTACGAGGTACACAGAAGTTGCGCGCTCACGACCCTCAGTGTCCACATTTGTTCCGGGTTTAACGAAAAAGGAGACATCAGCAATGTGCACACCGACTTCCGTGGTTCCGTCCGGAAGTGTGCGTACCGAAAGAGCGTCGTCAAAGTCTTTTGCATCAAAGGGGTCAATGGTACACGTGGGCACCATGCGGAAGTCCTTACGCTTCCCGAGTGCGACCTCGTCGGCAATCATTTGGCGACCATGTTCTTCAAGGTGCTCTGCATCTTTCTCAACTCCTGGAGGGAAGGTGGGCGAGAAACCTTGCCCAAGCGCGAGTGCACGCATCTCTGTCTCGTGGAGTCCTGCGGGACCTATTACCTCCTCAACGACGCCCCACGGGTACATCGCTCCTTCCTCCCATTCCTTAAAACGCACGACGACCTTGTGTCCGAGTGGTGCACTCATGGTTTCGCGCACTTCAACCGGAACATGCATCTTCTTGTAGTCTGGAAGGATATAGGGTTTACCTTGCTCCTCAACAAGTTTTCCGACAAACGTTTCGCGAGCGCGTGAGACCACCTCTACGACCTTTCCGGATTTGCGGGGCGGCTTGCCGGGGTCAGAATACATTCCAGTCGGTACTACTTTTACGGTGTCGCCGTGGAAAGCATGGAGCGTCGCATCGGCGGGAATGAGCAGATCATCCTCCTTGTCTTTCGGCGCTTTAGCGGAGGAGGATTTTTCACTTAGTTGAAAAACCCGATGCCCTTGCGGGTCATCGTGATACGGCCTTCGTATACGGTAGGAGAGGGCGAATTCATTGGTTACTTTGACACAGTAACAAATTTCTGGGGTCTTTGGTATAGTGATAGGTAGCCATTGGCCTGACTCCCGTGGCTCCCGTTCTCACTCCCTGAGCGGGCCGGCTTTCCCCAAGTCGGAATCCTTGCGGCGGTATCCTTCACAGGACCCGCCGCCGTTTTTATTTATATTGCGTAGCGTTGACCAGACACAGTCCCTCTGGTATCGTGCCCCAACATGTTGATGATCCGACTTCAGCGCATCGGCCGCGTAAATGACGCAGCTTTTCGCATGGTCGTTCTTGAAAAAGAACGCGCCGCAAAATCAAGCCGCATTACCGATCGCGTGGGAAGCTATAACCCGCACTCAAAAGCTATTTCGCTTGAAGCAGATCGTATTAAAGAGTGGATTCGGAAGGGCGCACAGCCAACCGATACGGTCCGCAATCTCCTTATCTCTCAAGGAATCATCGGGGGAAAGAAAGTAAACGCGCTCCCAAGCCGCCGCGTGCAGGTAAAAGAAGTTGAGGCAGGAGCTGAGCCAAAGGCGGCCGCACCCGCAAAGGCAGAAGCTGCTCCTGAGGCACCAGCCGCGGAAGCTCCTGCGAAAGAAGAAGCCCCAGTTGCAGAAACCCCGCCGCCTAACACGAAACAGTTAGGGCGGTGTCTTTGATATACTGTCCACTGTAAACTGCCAGCCGTAAACTCTTCCCGATGGAACCAGAACAGCAATTTCTTGAATACATCGTTAAAGCAATCGTTGATCATCCGGAGGATGTAGTGATTGTCCGCACCGTAGACAACATGGGAGTACTCCTCACCCTTACCGTTCACCCAGAAGATATGGGTCGCGTCATTGGTAAAGAAGGGAAGATGGCACAGCTCGCGCTCCGCCCGCTTCTCCATGCGGTTGGTATGAAGCACAACGCGCGCGTGAATTTGAAAATCAACGAGCCTGCTGGCGGCAAGCGCGAGCAGGAAATGAAGACCGTCGATCAGGTGATCGGTGAGATTCAGCCGTAGAAAGTGGGTCAGAATCCTCATCTGCTTTGTTGCGGGTCCCGCTGATTTTCTCCGCCGTACCACAGAGTAGGTCTCCAAAAATCAGCTTCCCACGCCTCGCATTTGATAAATTCTGACACCACTTTAAAATACAATGTTGAAATTCCATCTCGTTACTTTATTTGAAGACGCTTGTGAAGCGTATCTTTCGGTGTCCATCCTCGGCCGCGCACGAAAAGACAAGAAGATAGCAGTTTCGTACCAAAACCCTCGTGATTTTGTAGACAACAAGTGGGGCAAGGTAGACGAGCGCCCGTATGGCGGTGGACCCGGGATGGTGATGCAAGCGCTCCCCGTCGTAAAAGCTGTTCAGAAAGCACTCAAAACTAAAAACTCAAAACTCAAAACTGTTGTGGTTTGGTTTAGTCCAAGCGGCAAGCAATTCACAAACAAAGACGCCGACGCACTCGCGAAGTATTCGGACGTTGTGCTCGTCTGCGGGCGCTACGAGGGTATTGATGAGCGTGCGAAGAAGATTTTGAAAACCATTGCGCCGATCAAAGAGTTTGCGGTTGGTGAAGCGGTGTATACCGGCGGGGAAGTCCCAGCACTCGCTATCGTAGACGCCGTCTCGCGCCGCATCCCGGGCGTGCTCGGCAAAGATGCGTCCGTGGAAGAGCGCCGTGTCGCCTCAAGTGAAGTTTTCACCCGTCCCGAAACCATCGTCTTTAATAAAAAGAAATATCGCGTTCCGAAAGTCCTCCAAACCGGACATCACGCAAACATCGACGCCTGGCGCAAGGGTCGATAGGAGTATCCACAGAGCCCATTGACGAGGGAGGAGGGTAGGAGTATTTTGTAGGGAACCAGGCAGATTGAGTCACGAGGGGCTTCTGGGGGCAAGAGTTAGAAAAAAGCAAAGTAACGCAAAACGCGGGAGCGTTATCCGTCGTGCGTTTGTTTATATATTTTCCGACGTTACATACGGGAAGTGAGTAATGGGCTCGGGCACGCTTATTTATTATTCACGAAGAACACATGCGCAAAAACCTCGTGCAAAAGACGTTCGGTGCCTACCGTACTCCCGCAGTCCCATTCCCCGACCTGGTCGGACACCAAAACCAGTCGTTTGATTGGTTGGTGAAGAGGGTCTCGGTGAGCTTTTTAAAGAGTTTTCTCCAATTACCGACTACTCCGGTAAGAAGTTTTCTCTTTCTTTTGACAGCTTCGAGCTTGGCGAGACGAAGTACGACGAGGACTTCGCTCGCGAGAACATGCGCACCTACGAAGCTCCCCTCAAGGTGACCGTGAAGCTCACCAACAAGACGCTTGGCGTTGAAAAGCGTCAGGATATTTTCCTCGCGGACATGCCGATGATGACCCCGCACGGCTCCTTTATCGTTTCCGGCGTTGAACGCGCCATCGTGCCGCAGCTCGCGCGCTCCTTCGGTGCCTTTTTCGTTTCGGAACTCATCCGCGGCAAGCAGTTCTTCGGTGCGAAAATCATTCCTTCCCGCGGCGTATGGATTGAGATTGACTCCGAGGCAGACGGTGCGATCTTCGTAAAAATTGACCGCAAGCGCAAATTCCCAATCACCAACCTTCTCACCGTCTTTGGCGGCGGTATTGGCGAAGCTCTCACAAAGCATTTTGCAAAGAACCCGAACGCGCTTGCTGCTATCAAGGCAACTCTTGTTCACGATACGCGCAAAGTCGGTTGAAGATGCGTATGTTGAAATTCACCGCCGCATGCGCGACGGCGACCTCGCAACACCCGAGAACGCAAAGAACTTCGTGCAGTCTCTCTTCTCAGCCGAACGCTACGACCTCAACAAGGTGGGCCGCCACCGCTTGAACGCTCGCTTTGGCGAGCCAATCACAGAGAAGGCACTCGACAAGCGTACGCTCACACTTCGTTGACTTCATCCGCATCATCGCCGAAATCGCGCGCTTGAACGCGGATCCTGCAGCGCGTCCAGATGACATCGACCACCTCGGCTTCCGTCGTGTTCGCTTTGTCGGCGAACTCCTCCAGGCGCGTATGCGTGTCGGTATGTCGCGCATGAAGCGCAACATCCAGGACCGCATGTCGACCATTGATAGCGAGACGACGCTTCCGATGCCGTTCGTAAACCCGCGTCCGTTCCAGGCTGCTGTCCGCGAATTCTTCACGACCAACCAGCTCTCGCAGTTCATGCAGCAGCAGAACATTCTCGCTGAGCTCGAACACATGCGCACGCTCTCGGCGCTTGGTCCCGGAGGTCTCACGCGTGAACGCGCAGGCTTCGAAGTGCGCGACGTGCATCCTTCGCACTACGGCCGCCTCTGCCCGATCCACACTCCAGAAGGCCAGAACATCGGTCTCATCCTTCGTCTTGCAACTACATGCACGCACGAACGAGTTCGGTGTGATCGAGACGCCATACGCGAAAGTGAAAAAGGGCAAGGTGACTGACGAGATCGTGTATCTGAATGCGCTTGAAGAAGAGCTTGAGACGATTGCGCACGCAGCGACACCAAGCTAGATGAGAACGGCCGTATCATGGAAGACACCGTTGAAGCTCGCCAGAAGGGCGAGCCAATCATTGTGTCTCGCGACGAAGTTGACCTTCATGGACGTCTCAACCTACCAGATGTTCTCCGTCGCAACCTCGATGATTCCGTTCGTCGACCACGACGACGCAAACCGCGCACTCATGGGTTCAAACATGCAGAAGCAGGCAACTCCAGTGCCTCATTCCTGAGGCGCCGCTTGTCGCAACCGGTATCGAAGGCACATGCGGCACGCAACACTGGCCGCCTTATCCTCGCTGAAGAGGCGGTGAAGTCACCTATGTTGATGCGCGCAAGATCATGGTTGAAGAACAAAGACGGAAAGAAGAAAGAGTACCAGCTCCAGGGCCTCACGCAGACCAACCAGAACTCTGCATTCATGCCAGCGCCCATCAGTTACGGCTTGGCGACAAGGTAAAGAAGGGAGACGTCCTTGCTGACACCTCGTCAACCGACAGCGGTCAGCTCGCGCTCGGTCAGAACGCACGCGTTGCCTTCATGAGTTGGAACGGTGCAAACTACGAAGACGCCATCATCATTTCTGAGCGTCTCGTTGAGGATGCGAAGTTCACCACCATTCACATTGAAGAGTTTGACTGTGTCGTGCGCGACACGAAGCTCGGACCGGAAGTAACAACGCACGACATTCCAAACGTTGGTGAAATGCGTCTCAAGAACCTCGACGAAGAAGGAGTCATTCGCATCGGTGCAGAAGTCCGCCCTGGCGACATTCTTGTCGGAAAGGTAACTCCAAAGGGAGAGACACAGCTCACTCCTGAAGAGCGCCTCCTCCGCTCGATCTTCGGTGACAAGGCAAAGGACGTGAAGGACACCTCACTTCGCATGGAAGGCGGAAAGCGCGGTCGTGTCATTGGCGTTCGCGTCTTCTCTCGCGAGAAGGGCGACCAGCTTGAATCGGCATCATCAAGAAAATCGTGGTGACGGTCGCACAGGTGCGTAACGTCTCAGTGGGCGACAAGCTCGCAGGACGTCACGGTAACAAGGGTGTTATCTCACGCATGCTTCCTGAAGAAGACATGCCGTACGACAAAGACGGAAATCCTGTCGACATCATCCTCACCCCACTCGGTGTTCCATCGCGTATGAACCTCGGTCAGATTCTCGAGCTTCACCTTGGGTCTTGCTGCACACACCCTCGAACTACCAGGCAATCGTTCCTCCATTTGCAGGTGCAACGACAGACGAGATCAGAGAAGAGCTTGAAGCCGCAGGCTTTGACCGCGGTCGGAAAGATGAAACTCTTTGACGGACGCACCGGTCGAAGCATTCGCACAGCCAATTGCAGTCGGGTACATGTACATCTTGAAACTGCATCACATGGTGGAAGACAAGATCCACATGCGTTCCATTGGTCCATACTGCTCTCATCACCCAGCAGCCGCTTGGCGGTAAGGCGCAGAACGGAGGTCAGCGCTTCGGAGAAATGGAAGTGTGGGCACTCCTTGGTTACGGCGCGGCATACACGCTTCGCGAAATGCTCACCATCAAGTCAGACGACATCGTGGGCCGCTCTGCTGCCTTTGACGCCATCGTGAAGGGTGAACGCAATCTCGCACTCAGGATACGCCAGCATCCTTCGCACGTCCTTACCAACCAGATTCGCGGTCTCGCGCTCGATGTTGAGCCGATGAACTTCCGCCGGAAGCCAGTGAACAGCCATTAACAATACAAACTTCTAACTAAAAATATCTATGGCATGCACCTCAAGAAGCATGCTGCCTCCGCAGGACACTTGGAACGCGCTCCGACTTACGCTCGCATCGCCTGAGCGCATCCTCGAATGGTCACACGGCGAAATCACAAAGCCAGAAACCATCAACTACCGCACCCAGCGCTCTGAAAAGCACGGTCTCTTTGACGAGAAGATCTTCGGTCCCGAAAAGGACTACGAATGTTACTGCGGAAAGTACAGGGGTATCCGCTACAAGGGCATTGTCTGCGAGAAGTGTGGCGTTGAAATCACACGCTCTATCGTTCGCCGCGAACGCATGGGTCACATCGAGCTCTGCACGCCCGTCGCGCACATCTGGTTCCTCCGCTCTGTGCCCATCACGCATGGCGCTCCTTCTTGGCATCTCCGCAGCTGATCTTGAAAAGGTTGTGTACTTCGCGGGCTACATCATCACGAAAGTAAACGAAGACGTGAAAAAGCGCCTTCTTTCAGAGCTTGAGAGCGAATACAAGACAAAGTACAAGGCAACCGAAAAGGAGAAAGAGCGCGATGCCTAAAGGAGCGCATGACGACCGCAAAAGCGGAAATCGAAGCGGTCGCTGTCGGTACCGTGCTTGATGAGATTGCGTACCACCGCTATTCGGTGAAGTACGGAGCGCTCTTTGAGGCGCGTATCGGTGCAGAAGCAATCTACGACATTTTCAAGCAACCTCGATCTCAACGACCTTGAGACAGACGCTTGAAGCGAAGATACCAGACAGCGGGTGCTGCTGAGCGCGAAAAGCTCGCGAAGCGCCTCTCGCTCATCGCGGGCATGATCGCTGCAGGGGTTCGCCCTGAATGGATGTTCCTCACACGAATCCCAGTTATTCCGCCAGCACTTCGCCCGATGGTTGCTCTTGAAGGCGGTCGTCATGCAACTTCAGACGTAAACGACCTCTACCGCCGCGTCATCAACCGCAACAACCGTCTGAAGAAGCTTATGGATATCCACGCACCGGACGTGATTCTCCGCAACGAAAAGCGCATTCTTCAGGAAGCAGTTGATGCACTCATCGACAACTCAATCCGCAAGTCAGGTGCTTCTGCAGGAGCACTCACACCCGCACAGCGCCGACCTCTGAAGTCGCTCGCCGACTACCTCAAGGGTAAGCAGGGCTACTTCCGTCAGAACCTTCTTGGTAAGCGTGTCGACTACTCGGGCCGCTCCGTTATCGTCGTCGGTCCTGATCTTGAGCTCGATCAGTGCGGTCTTCCAAAGCACATGGCACTCGAACTCTTCCGTCCATTCGTGATTGCCGGACTCCTTGCACGCGAACTCGCATTCAACATTCGCGGTGCAGGTCGTCTTATCGAAGACGGTGTACCAGAAGTATGGGAAATCCTTGAAGAAGTGATTAAGGGCAAGTACGTGCTCTTGAACCGTGCTCCAACACTTCACCGCCAGGGTATCCAGGCATTCCGCCCACGACTTATTGAAGGCAACGCTATTCAGCTTCACCCGCTCGTCTGTCCTGCCTTTAACGCAGACTTCGACGGCGACCAGATGGCCGTCCACGTTCCGCTTTCAGAAGAGGCGCAGTGGGAAGCAAAGAATGTGATGAGCGCAAACAAGAACATCTTGAAGCCAGGTTCGGGAGAAATGATCGTGCTCACCGGAAAGCCGCTCGACATCGTTCTCGGTGTGTACTGGCTCACCAAGCTCATCCCAGGCGCAAAAGGCGAAGGACAATATTTCGCTTCACCAAACGCTGCAATTCTTGCGTCAGAGTTTGGCGCTATTGATCTGCGCGCGAAGATTAACGTGCTACCGACTGCTAACAAGGCGAAGTACGCACATCTTGCGGGTAAGCCGTTCGAGACAACCGTCGGCCGCCTCCTCTTCAACACCGTTCTTCCGGAGGACTATCCGTACGTGAACGACACCATTACGAAGAAAGTGCTCTCGCGCATCGTGAACGACTGCGTCGTTCGCTATGGGCTTGATGCGGTTCCAGGCATCGTCAACAAGGTGAAGAAATTCGGCTTTGAGTACGCGACTCACTCAGGCGTATCGTGGTCTATTGACGACGTCTCGGTTCCAAAAGGCAAGACAGAAATCGTAGACGCCGCACGCAAGAAGGTGGCAAAACTTGAGTCCGACTACAACGACGGACTTCTCTCGGAAGACGAGAAGCGCCGCATGGCTATTGAGACCTGGCAGGCATCAAAGTCTGAAGTTGAGGCACTCGTCGCGAAAAACCTTGACCCGATGGGCTCTGTCTCCGACATGGTGACTTCCGGTGCTCGAGGATCACTCGGCAACCTGACCCAGATGGCAGGTATGAAGGGCCTTATCCAAAACACCTCTGGCGAGACTATTGAGGTGCCGATCATGTCCTCAATGATTGAAGGCTTGAACCCGGTTGAGTACTTCATGTCCACCCACGGTGCTCGTAAAGGTCTCACCGACACGGCGCTTGGTACGGCGAAAGCGGGTTACCTCACGCGCCGCCTGTTCGACGTTGCTCAAGACTCGATCGTGACTGAAGAGGACTGCGAGACGAAACGAGGCGTCACCATCCGCCGCATCAGCGCTTCAGGTATCCAAATTGACTACGCTGACACGGTTCGCGGACGCGTGCTTTCTCAGGAAGCGAAAGATGCCGCAGGCGAAGTAATCTTCAAGAAAGGTCACTACCTCACTTCCGAAGACGCAAAGAAAGTCGCTTCCTCTTCGGTTGAGGCAGTCGTTGTGCGCTCTCCTATGTCCTGCGAAACTCGCTACGGCGTCTGTCAGAACTGCTACGGCATGGACCTCACGACACAAGAGATTGTGGACCTCGGAGAGGCAGTTGGTACGGTCGCCGCACAAGCAATCGGCGAGCCGGGCACCCAGCTCACGATGCGTACCTTCCACGCCGGCGGTGTGGCATCGGTTGGTGGCGACATCACCTCAGGCCTTCCGCGTGTTGAGGAAATCTTTGAGAAGCGTTCGCCGAAGAACCCAGCAGTCGTCTCAAAGACTGAAGGCTTGGTGACCGACATTAAAGAAGCGGGCCGCGAGAAGATTATCGTGGTCGCTCCTGCAGCAGGGGAGAAAGTGAAAGCGAAGAAGGGTGTGGAGAGTGGCATGATTGAATACCTCGCGCCATATCCGCGCGTTCCGCTCGTTAAGGTGGGCGACACTGTTCACAAGGGGCAAATCCTTACTGACGGTTCTTCCGACCTTGACGAGCTCTTTGACTACGCTGGTCGCACCACCGTACAGGAGTACATCATTGCGGAAGCTTCCAAGATCTACGAACTCCAAGGTTCGCCTGTTTCTCGCAAACACCTTGAAGTGGTCGTGAAGCAGATGTTCTCTCGTGTCCGCATCAAGGACGCAGGCGACACTGACTACTCTGTCGGAGATGTGATTGAGGATTGGGAGTTTGTTCAGGCAGTGAAGCGCGCAGAAGAGGAGAGCAAGATGCCGCCAAAAGTTGAGGAAATCGTCCTTGGTATCAAGGAGTCCGCACTTTCTCGCCGCTCATTCCTCTCGGCTGCTTCCTTCGAGCAGACGACGAAGATTCTCATTAACGCAGCTCTCAAGGGCTCTGTTGACCGCCTCCGCGGCCTCAAAGAGAACGTCATCCTTGGTCGTCTTATTCCAGCAGGTACGGGCTTTGCAGGTAGCAAGAAGCTTGCTGCTATCAAGGCACTTCAGGCCGCACGGCCAGCTCCAGAGGCAAGTGAGCGTCCTGCATTTGGCGATCGCCCAGTACGCACCTCCGGAAAAACGGTCTCGTAAATCTCAAGTATTTATTAAAAAGAAAAACGCCCGTGAGGGCGTTTTTCTTTGATTTTGAAATACGTTTCTCCCCGCGTACACTATAGGAATCAATGGCGACGGACACGGTACAGCAGATAAAGGATAAACTCTCGATCCAAGACGTGGTCGGGGGATATGTGAAGCTCAAAAGAGCGGGGAAGTCCATCGTGGGACTGTGCCCATTTCATAAAGAAAAGACGCCGTCGTTCCATGTATCGCCTGATCGCGGGACGTACCACTGCTTCGGATGTGGAGTGGGTGGTGACGCATTCTCTTTCATTGAGAAAGATAGAAGGAGTAGATTTCAAAGGCGCACTCAAAATCCTTGCCGAAAAAGCGGGGGTGGAAATTGAGTACAGCGGCTCTTCAAGGGAGAACCGTTCGCGCACCGAGCGCTTGCGCGAGGTGATGTCGAAGGCAGCGAATTTTTATGTAACTCAACTCACGAAAGAAGGCGACGGCTATACGTATGCAAAGAAGCGCGGGCTCACCGACGAAACGATAGAAGGCTGGGGAATTGGCTATGCACCAGATGGCTGGCGCGCGCTTCTTGAGACTCTTACGCTTGAAGGTTTCAAACAAGAAGAACTTGCAGCCGTAGGGCTCATTAAAGAAGCAGATGGAAAGCCTGGCACGTGGTACGACCGCTTCAGGAACCGCCTTATGTTCCCGATACGGGATTCCGCCGGCCGCGTAGTGGCCTTTACCGGTCGAACCCTCTCAGCAGAAGAACAGGCTAAGTATTTAAATAGCCCAGAAACCGAGCTTTTTCACAAATCCGACATTCTTTTTGCGATGGATAAGGCGAAAGATGCTATTCGCACCCGCGGCTTCACCTTGCTCATGGAAGGGCAGATGGATACGCTCCACGCGCACCAAGCAGGCTTTCAAAACACCGTGGCGCTTTCGGGCACCGCGCTTTCCGACAAGCATCTTTCGCTTATGAAGCGTTACAGCGAAAACCTAATGCTGTGTCTTGATGCTGATGCTGCAGGGCTCGCCGCAACAGCAAAGTCTGCGATCGCCGCGCTACGCGCCGGACTCAAAGTGAAAGCCGTACGGCTTCCTTCTGGGAAAGATCCGGCGGATTTAATCACCGAAGATGCGAAAGAATTCACGAAACGCGTGAAAGAAGCGGTGCCGGTTGTAGAATTTTTCCTCACCGTCCTTGCCGAGCGCGAGCGAAATGCACATCGCATGGTAACCACTGCCGAGAAAATTGTGTTACCTCTTATTGCCGCTATTAAGAGCCCCATGGAGCGCGAGCATTTTGCGTACCGTCACCGGCCGTGCCCTCGGACTCTCAGCGGAAGCAATAAAAGAGGCTCTCAAACGGCTTCCCAAAGAAGCGGAGTCGGGAGAGGTGAACAGTAGTGGGGAAGAAGGAGGCTATCTCGAAGAAAACCCACAGGGAAACTCGTACACAGACACTTCTCGCCGCTATCCACGCCTATCCCAAAACCCCGCTTGCGAAGCGTATTGAATCAGAGTATTCTCGTATTACCGAAGCTCCGCTGCCGGAGGATGGGGTTCCTGAATCTGCTCTTTTTGAAGCAGAACAAGCCTTTGGCGAGGACCCCTCCGTAGAGGCAGCAGATGAGCTTCTGAACGCCTTTGAAGAAGCGGTTATCCGCGAGGCGTATCAAGAGGGAGTTGCAGAATTGCGAAGAGCAGAAGCGAGTAAAGACAGCAAAGCAGTAGAAAGCGCCCAAGCAAAGTGCGCGCGTTTGTCTTTGCGTTTGTCCTCCCTTCGTTCATAAACCCTTAATCCATTTTATATTCCATGGCGGCGAAAACTTCTACGAAGAAGTCTAAAAAGGTTGCGCAAAAAGCGCGCCGTATTTCTGCACGCCCGGTGAAAGCACGCGGGAAGAGTGTGGTACGCCTCGCGGTGAAAGGAGCGAAGGCGAAAGCCGCTCACGCAAAGACACTGTCCGCCGAGGAGCTCATCAAGAAGGGCAAAGAGCGCGGCTATATTACCTACAACGAAATCATCAAAGCTTTTCCGCACGTTGAAGACGACGTGGATTTTCTTGAGGCCCTCTACGAGCGTTTTACGATTGCTGGTATCGACATTTTGGAAGGAGGCATGCTTGAGGACAATGCCGACGAATACCTCGCAACCCGCAACATCAAAGGCCGCGAGTCTACGAGCTACGACTCAATTCAGATTTACCTTCGAGAAATCGGTCAGTACCCGCTCCTCACCGCTCTTGAAGAGCGCACGCTTGCACAGCGTATTGAGAGGGGCGACAGCGAGGCACGCAACATTCTTGCCCGCTCAAACCTCCGTCTCGTGGTTTCTATTGCAAAGAAGTACGTTGGTCGCTCACCTGACCTCACGCTCCTTGACCTCATCCAGGAAGGAAACCTCGGCCTTTTCCGTGCCGTAGACAAATTTGACTGGAAGAAGGGCTACAAATTCTCAACGTACGCCACGTGGTGGATTCGCCAGGCTATTACGCGCGCGCTTGCCGACCAGTCCCGCACCATCCGCATCCCCGTCCACATGGTGGAAACCATTGCTAAATACAAACAGATCTCCCGCCGCCTTGCACAGGTCCTCGGTCGCGACCCACAGCCGGAAGAGATTGCGGTTGAAATGGGTGTTGAACCAGAGAAGATTTACCAAATTGAGAAAATCAACCAAGACACCCTCTCACTTGAGAACCCAGTCGGTTCCGACGACGATGAGAAGTCTACGCTCGGTGACTTCATCGCCGACGACAAAATTCCTTCTCCCGTGCAGGAGTCATCCGAGCGCATTTTGACCGAACAAGTCCGCACTATCCTTGATGACCTCTCGCCAAAAGAACGCAAAATTCTTGAAATGCGCCACGGTCTTCTGGACGGCATTTACCACACACTTGAAGAAGTGGGGAAGGAGTTCGGTGTCACCCGCGAACGCATCAGACAAATTGAGGCCAAGGCGCTTGAAAAGATCCGCACCCACGGCAAAGCCCGGCACCTAAAGAGCTACTAAAGCTCATTGCAAAGCCCGCTCGGATAAGTGTCTCCTCGGGTACGGTATTTTTTCTGCTGAAAAAATACCTGAAACGTTTGCGCCGTCGCGCTTCACGACCCCCTCGGATACACTTCCCCTCGCGTGCTCGCTTCAGGAATGTGCCGAATGAGATTTTTGCGTATACTTCCTCCATGACGGCGAAGCGGCGATACCCCATAAAACACTGGAGCCATTCGTCACTGATGTCGTTCCTGCGGAATCCCCTTGCCTGGTACAAGCGGTATGTAGAAGAGGTGTATGACACACCCTCAACCCCTGCCGGAATCATCGGGCGCGCGGGGCACCTGGCACTTGAGCACTTTTATAAGGGCGTTGACAAAAATACGGCGACAGAGCGAGGGCTTGAATATTTGCGCGGGGTCGCTGATTTTGAGATTGACTTTGGAAGAGCGAAAACTCGAAAGGCAAAAAAAGAAAAGCGTCTCTCCATGGAGCGGGAATATCTGCAAGCTATCGGCTTTTACCTCGCTCGAGCGCCCAGGCACAAGGTGCTTGGGGTAGAGGTGCGAGGCGTGGTGGAAGTTAATGGATTGCCGCTTCCACTCAAAGCCATTTCCGACCTCGTGGTTGAGTCTCCGCTTGAAAGAGGCGCGGTTGATATTGTGGACCACAAGTTTGTGGACTCCTTCAGCAAAGAGGGTGCAACGAAGTCACTTTTCATCATCCAAGCCATTTTCAATTACTACACGGTGCGAGAACTATTTGGGAAACCAGTCTGTCGGTTCATTGTGTATGAATGCAAAAAGCGAAAGAACAAGGACGGCAGGGCACAACTACGCCGCTACGTCATAGACTTCCGTAAATGCGCCGAGGAGTTCACGGTATTCCACCGACTTATTGCGGACGCAACGAACGAAATCGCCAGGCGGCGCATTTATCTTCCAAACCCATCTGACATGTTTGAGGGGCAAAACTCCTTCGATATCTACCGCATGAGTCTCGTGGGCGACGGAGAGGAGTTACTGGAGACGTCTAAATGACCGACTCTTATTTGAGTAGGCTTTCTACCGCGTCTCGCACGTCTGCGTACGGATACGCTCCGGGGATTACAAAAGGACTTTTGCCAGGGGCAATGATGATGGTGTAGGGCGTGCCGCTAGCGCCGGCAGCCTTGCCATTCTCTATATCAGCAAGGATTCGCGCATCAACAGTAGTCGCGGCATTTTGGTAGCACGTTGCGAAGGCATTCGTATCTGCTCCTGTCGCCTTTGCAAGCGCTCCGTAGCGTGAGGGGTCGGTAGGCTGGTTTTCAAAGAGGGAACCGGCAAATTTCCAAAACGCATCGTTGCCTGCGACTTTTGCAATGCACTCGGCTGCTTGTGCGTGCTTCATTGCGTTCGGGTGGCTCGGGATAGGGAACTGGCGGTACACCCACGCTACTTTTCCGGAAGCCCCGAGGTCAGCGATGATTTGGCGAAGTGTCGCGTCGTAGTCTTTGCAAAAAGCGCAGTCAAAGTCGGAGTATTCAATAATTTTTACCGGCGCAAGCGGGTTGCCTAGGATATGATCATCAGCGCCAACCGGTCGCACAAGCGCCGGATTTCCGGTGCTGGAAGAAGTGGGTGGCTGCGTGCTTTTAACAGTCACATACACCGCCGCCGCAACAATGAGTCCGCCTATGAGAATAGCAATTGGTATGGTGGTTGAGGTTTTCATCCCGTTAGAGGTAGAACATTGGTGACAATGTTCGTACGATTATCAGCGAACATAATATATTCGACCTAACCATTTTATATAGAGTACCATCACCTGAGTCGCAGCTTTGACCTCTAACGGGATTCATAGCGCAAATTATAACGGAAGAGCGTGCGTCATTGCGGGGGATGCAGAAGGATTATTCCAGTGCGAAGTGTCGAGTTTAATATCACGAATTTCACGAAGATCTTTGTATTTGAGGGTGCTATTTTTGAGAGCGTAGTCATAGAGCTCTTTGGTGAGTCGAACGTCATCAATGCAATACTTCCGGACGAGATCAAACTTTCCCTCCTCCCACCACTCCATTGCCTTAAGACCGTCGCCAGATTTGCCGCGACCAAGAGTTGCCTGCGCGAGCGTATCAAGGCGGATGCGACGGCCAAGAGTTTTATATACCTCCGCGAGCAGGTCCAGAGAGCGGATTTTTGAGAGGTCGCCCGGGTAATAGCGGTTCAAGATAGGGATATCAAATGTGTCGGAATTGAATCCAATCAAAAGGTCGGTGTGTTCAAGAATAGGCCAGAGCTTCGGCAAATCTTCTTTAAAGTACGAGGAGTAAGAATCGGTTTGTGAATCATAAATGCCGACGACGGTGAGTTCCTGTTCTGCCGGGTCAACGCGGCCGCGGTTAAGCGACGTGGTTCTCGTTTCAATGTCAAAAACGACGAAACGCATGATTAGGAACGGGCTGCTTTGGCGATCTCCGTGAGAGGAAGCTTCTTTTCCTCACCGGTCTCAAGATTTCGGAGGGTGAAGATTTGCGAAGCGATTTCGTTTTCGCCCACGACCACGAGATAGGGGATTTTATGCTTCGCCGCTGTCTTAATCTGGTCGCCAAGCTTCCTCTCACCAAAATCTACGGCTACAGAAACGCTGTCCTTGCGGAGTGTCCCGGCAATCGTTTGCGCCATGAAAGCGAGAGCAGTGTCCGTAAGCGCGAGGTACACCTGCGTGGCTGGCTTGTAGGTAGGCATGAGGCTGTGCGTTTCAAGGAAATCGCGGAGCGTAACATCACCCATGCCAAAGCCCACTCCCGGGAGAGGCTCGCTGTCAAAAAGGGCAGTGAGGTTGTCATAGCGGCCGCCGCCAAAGAGCGCGCGATTATTTTTTGGGTCGGTATCAAAGATTTCAAATACCGTACCGGTGTAGTAGTCAAAGCCGCGGACGATTTCGGGCGCGTACACAATATTTTTTATGCCCGCCGCTTCAAACTCGGCAATCATTTGCGCAAGCTCGGCGGGAGGAGCTTTAGAGAGTACATGGTCGGAAACGCCAATTTCAGCAAGCTTGCGCGCGAACTCCTCCTCGGTCATTTTTGCTTTTGCATCAAGGAGACGGAGGAATGTTTTGTGTTGTTCCTTTGAAAGTCCGAGACCCTCCGCGAGTGAGTCAATGTGGGCGCGGCTGTTTACTTTAATGACAAAATCTTCGTCTTTTGCGCCGAACGCCTTCATCACGCCGTAGGCAACCGCAATCACTTCGGCATCAGCGGCAGGGGAGTGAGACCCGAAAAGATCTACGTTTAACTGCCAGTGTTCGCGAAGGCGCCCGCGTTGGGGGCGCTCATAGCGAAAGAGGTTTGGGATGGAGTAGAGGCGAAGTGGGAAGCCAAACTCGCGGCGCTTTGCAGCGACCATGCGCGCTACGGTCGGGGTCATCTCGGGGCGAAGCGTCACCTCGCGTTCTCCGCGGTCGGTGAAGGTATACGTCTGCTCTTTTATGATTTCCTCATTCTCCGCACCCTTGGCTTTGTAGAGTTCAGCTGGTTCAAGAATGGATGCGCCGTATTCCTCGTAACCCACTTTTTCTACCATCTTTCGGCATGTCTCGCGGAAATAGTTGAGGAACGCTTGATCCTCAGGGTAGAAGTCGCGAACGCCTTTATAGGACTCGGTTGTAAGCTTCCCAGACATTGAGAAGGATTTTAACACGGCAGGAGAGAGTTATTAAAGCGTCTTCGGCTCTTCTTCGGGAACGTATTTGAGAATGAGGTCGCGCATTTGCTGAGGGCGCGCAATGCCTCGCATATTGAATTCGTTGACGGCTCCCGCGCTTTGCACGCTAATGTCCCCAATATCAAGAAGCGACGGAAGTACGCCTGATATTTTCGTGGTCACGTCTTGCACACGAGTGAGAAGAAGACTTGAGACTTCGCGTCTGAAGTACCCCTTCTGCTCAATCTCTACGAGGCGCTCGTTCGTGAGCACCCAGAGGTTGAGGAAGTAGCGGGTGAAAGAACCCCACCCGCCAGTCCACACGAGAAGAAGCCACACGCCGAGTCCGGCTCGTCCAAGCGCCGATGAATAATCAAAAAACGATGCATACCGAGCAAGCTCCGGAGCGAGGTTCAAAAGGGGGCGGATTAGAAACGGCATGAGGGCGAGAACAACATAAGGAAGAAGTTGAATCAAAAAAAGGAGCCAGTGCTTTCGCGCTTTAAGTACAACGTGCTCATCGGCCTCAAGTTCAAATTCTTTCATACGGGGAGAGTGCCCGTGAGAGCATACGCCATAATCGCGAGTGAGACCGCGAGATGCACACCAATCGCAGGGAAGGCGACCGACGAGGCATGGGAATATTTGATCCAGTGGTACATGACGACGAGCGTGTATACCGCCCAAAGGGCGAAAGCGGCAAGAAGAACCCATTTCACGATAGACCCTTCTGAAATACCGAGGTCGGCGAATTCAAAGAAACCAGAGGGCGGCTTAAATGCTTGGAGAGGCGCGCTAGGCATTACGGATATGATACAACAACAACACGAGGGTTTCCGTACAGGTCGTTTATAACCCGAGCCTTGAGAATTTTCGTGTTGAACAGTGCGCACGCAGCTTCCGCATGAGCACTATCGCACTCAATCCATGCCTGTCCGCCCTCTCGCAAGCGGCGCGGCAACTCCTCAGCAATTTTGCGAATGACCGAGAGCCCATCCTCGCCAGCGCGAAGCGCCAGGGTAGGCTCCCACTTTTCCACACTTTCGGGGAGAGTGCGCCCGCTTGGGATGTAGGGCGGGTTTGAGGCAATGAAATCAAACATCTCTCCGCCAAACGGCTCAAAAAGGTTGCCAATGCCGATATGCGCCCGACCTGCATCCAAATCGTTTTTTGAAATATTTTTTCGTATCGTCGCTTCGTGTGCAGAGTCAATTTCGCCAAAATACACCTCGGCGTTTGGCATGTGTTTGAGCACCGCACACCCGATTGCTCCAGAGCCAGAACACAGGTCGATGAATCGGAGCTGCTTCGTGCCCTTCGAAAAGTCCTCGGGTCGTCGCATGCTCGACTCAACCAGACATTTTCTCATGACACGAAGTAACTCCTCAGCCCACCACTCAGTTTCGGGGCGGGGGATTAATGGGCGCGAATCCAGATAGATATTGAGTCCCAAGAATGGAGTAAGACCAATCACGTACGCCACCGGCTCGCCTCTTTCGAGGCGGGCTTTATCTTTCTCAAACTCCGGCGTTGCGACACCTTTGTATTTCTCATCAAGGAGCCACCGCTCGTCTTTCGTCATGGCGCTATTTGACCACATTCAGAAGGACTTGACAATGTGTGTGCATATGCTAGGATAAAGACTGGGAGAGCCAGACGGCTCTCATTTTTTGTTCCAACTTGATAGGGGGAGAATGTGCTAACAAGTATTTCGGCTGCACTCGTTGTGGTGTTCAACATCGTTTTTTATGGAGCGCTTGTTCCGGGCGGAATCGGAATCTTGATCTACATGTACCGAGAACCAATCGAAAAATTCCTCGGTCAGTATGCTTTAGGGCGGCTGATCATTGGAATTGTCAAATGGGCTGCCGAAGTCCTGAAGCCGTTCATTGACCTCGTGTCGAAGATCATCAATCGGTTTCGATCGCTCTTCGAATCTGTTGATGAAGGTTATGCTCTTGGTGACCAGCCAAGGATGCCGAAATAAGAATGTTTCAAATCGGCTCGCGCTTGCGCGGGCCGTTTTCTTTTGTGTTAGTATTTTCCGCATGAAGCTCCATTTCTGGCATACGTTCCTTTTGTTTTTCTTTGTCGCGCTCGCGCTCGTCGCTTTCTCGTGGCTCGCGGGACACAACCGCCTTACAGCATGGATTCCGCTCGGAGATTTTGTTCTGATTTCGCTCGCGATTTTCCGCCTCATTCGTCTTTTTACGTACGACGCTATAACCGCCTTTCTTCGCGAATGGTTTGTAGGGGCCGACCCCGAGAGTTTTCGTGGCTCGCTTGGGACCCTCATCAACTGCCCGTGGTGCACTGGGTTGTGGTTCTCACTCGTCGTGGTTTTCTTCTACTTCCTCACACCATTTGCCTGGTACGGGATTCTTATTCTCGCGCTCGGGGCAGTGGCGTCTTTCCTCCAACTTCTTGCAAACCTGATTGGCTGGAGCGCTGAAGCAAAAAAGAGGGAAGCGCATGCAATCGCTCTCCCGCGCGACGAACACGACAAAGATTTCATGAAGTGCGGCTAGACACTGGGAAGCAAAAACAAAACACCCGCGGCAAAGCCGCGGGTGTTTTGTTTGCGAGACCCGTCACACTTCTGCAGTGTGGCGGGCGAGAGGGAATTAATATCCGCCGCGATTGCCGCCGTAGCCGCCACCGCCGCCGAAACCACCACGATCACCTCCACCGAAACCGCCTTCGCGGCGAGGAGGACGATCACCCTGCGGGCGAGCGAAAGAAACGGAAAGCGTTCGGCCATCCATCTCCTTACCATCCCAACGATCGATCGCCGCTTGTGCTTCCGCTTCGGAAGCCATTTCGACGAAACCGAAACCGCGTGAGCGGCCAGTCATACGATCGCTAATAATGCTCGCGGAAACGACGTTTCCAGCCTCCGAAAAGGCCTTCTTCATATCGTCTTCCGTCGAGCGGTAGGGAATGCCACCCACGTAGAGTTTGTTTCCCTGAACTGATTGCTTATCCATGTATTGGATTGTTGATTGATTAACCTCGCAAAAACCGAACACTTACGGACCTTATGGGACCTTCAGCTCAAATACTCAGCGAGTACCACGCAGTATGACAGAAGTAGCCCAAAGCGCAACCCCTTACCACTTTTGAGGGCGTGGGATACAAAATCGTTATCGGTCGCGAGGTAACCTCGTTATTTTCTTTCAAAAAGAACCGTGTATCCCTCAAAAGTGGTAAGGGGTGGGGAAAACCCAGACTTAGTATCCACCCACTCCAGCAATAGGGAGGAGCGTTGCAACCATTCCAAGCGCAAGGAGTACCACGATCACGATAGCGAAAAAGCGTTTCATAAAGCAAAGAGTAGCAAAAAAACCGCGTAGCCGCAAAGGACCCTGCGGTCAAAAAATAACGCCCCCACCAAAAAGGTTGGGGGCGTCGGATTCGAGGTAGGCTGTTACGCCGTGTCTGGATCCTCTGTGTAGGACAAATCAAGCTCTGACTTTGATTGAAAGACCCATACTGGTAGTGCCGGCGCTCCCCCCTTTGTTGTTAGCTCGGGCTGGTCAGTTTCCTGGACCATATCAAGGGGAATTCGCATTTTCGGCGAACCCCCTATCTGCGTGGCATTGTTCACGGCGTTCTTCCTCCTCCTAATGTGCGAAGCGAGATTGCTCCACCCACTAGTGTCAGGCAATCTTCATGAGATGTCAATAACCCTCAGTTCACTCCTTAGCGGTCTTAATCATGTCGCGCTCAATGTCGGCGAAAGTACCACCAACCTTCTTTCCGGGGTTGAAAATATTTTGTGGATCAAAAATACGTTTCGTTTCTTCAAACAGCTTGGTCATTTCTGGTCCAAAGAGGAGAGGGAGATACGGTGTGCGGATAATGCCGTCGTTGTGTTCACCAGTTGTGGTTCCGCCGTATTTCATCGCGAGGGCGTATACCTGCGGGGTGAGTTCAAGTATGGTCTTTCTTGCGACTGGGTCTTCCAAGTCCATAAGCGGAATGATGTGGAAATTTCCGTTTCCAATATGTCCTGCGATTGTATATATAAAAGTGTCTTTGTATTTTTCAAGAAGTGCCGCGAGTTCTGGCAGGAAGGTGGGGTAGCTTTCTGGAGGTACGACGCAGTCGTCAATAAAAGCGCAGGCGTACTTTCCATGGAGGTTTTTGCGGAGCAAGTTGAAGCTCTCGCGTCTGACAATCCAATATTTCTCCGACTCCTTCTCATCTTTTTCTATTTTAAGTTTAATGGGTAGGTCTTTAAGTGCATCGTGACACTCCGTCGCCTTGAGGTCGGCTTCCTCTATAGTGTCTTCCGCAAATTCCGCCATGAGGATCATCTTCGGAGTGCCGCCCGTAGCTATCATCGCCACCTCGGGGAGGAAGGAAATACCAAGGCGCGCCGCCTTCGCAAACCCCATCTGTGAGAGCATTTCAGGGAGAAAACGTACGGCAAGCGTGAAGGTGTGTTCGTCGTACGACTCAAAGGATTCTGGGTTAAAGCGAAGGACGCGGTGTACGATTTCAGGAAGAATATTCAAATCGGAGAGAAACACCACCAGCATGGCGCGATGCTCTTTTGGCGAAACTAGTGCAAGCTTTGCCTTTGTCCACAGGGCGAGCGTACCTTGCGAGCCGCAGATGAGCTTTGCGAGATTGAAGGTATTTTTTTTAAGGTCGCGCACATTCCAAAGCGCATAGCCAGCTGAGTTCTTTGAAACTTTCGGTTGGTGGGCAGCGATAAGCTCAGCGTTCTTGGTGATAAGAGCATCCATCTTTCGGTATATGTCCCCCTCAATATCTTGCTTAGACTTTTTCATTTCAAGCTCGGAAGGGGAGAGTGCTTTGAAATTCACAAGCGAGCCGTCCGAAAGTACGCACTCAAGCTCCTCCACGTACTTCGTGGTCTGACCGTATTCAAGTGTGCGCTCACCGCCGGAATTATTCGCCACGATGCCGCCCATAGCAGCTATTTCACGTGAGGCGGGGTAGGAGGGAAGTATGAGGCCTTTGGGAAGGGTTGCCTTTTCAAAATCGCGGTAGTAGACCCCGGGTTCCGTGACCGCGTATCCGGCGCACCCAAGCTTTGCGCGCTCGGGCATTGCCGTTACCTCAATCACTTGGTTCATGTACTTCGTAAAGGAAGCGACAACGCTTGTCGTGAGCGGCCCACCGGTCATATCGGTGCCCGCTGCGCGGGCCGTGATACTTACTTGTTTATTCTTACCTCTTAATTCTCCAATTTCACGCACAAGCGCCTGCACGTCTTCTTTGTTCTTTGGGTACACCACAAGCGAAGGAACTCTTTCAAAAATAGAAGTGTCGCGGCTAACCGCCTTCAAATCAGTTTCGGTGTCGCTCACTCCTCCTTTCATCACTCCCACGAGCTTTGATTTCAAATCCGCATCAGACATGGAAACAGTATAACGTGCGAAAGTAACGACGTTTAACTTCGTTAGAGTTACGGCGAGGCGTAATATTCAAAACGTCTGTACGTCAGGATAGACAATGGTATTACATAGTATTCATAGAACGACGAACACACGCGGCGCATGAATTGGAACTGGAATCAAACCATAGCAATTGTGTTCATAATTGCCGTACTAACGGGAATTGCCTACGTGCTTGCGAGTGCAGCGAACAAACACGCCGCCCCTTCTCAAAATCAAGGTATTTGTGCACAAGATGCGAAGCTCTGTCCTGACGGCTCGTACGTTAGCCGCGTGTCGCCTTCGTGCGACTTTGCAGTGTGCCCAGTTGCCACCAGCACTACCGATGGCGGGCAGGGAATTTCACCTTACAACTCGGGCGTGCGCGGCATAGTATCTCTTGGTCCAACGTGTCCGGTGATGCGCGACCCTCCGGACCCAGAGTGCGCCGACAGGCCATACGCCACAAACGTTTCTGTATACCGTAGAGGTTCTACACAAGTCTTTGCAACGACGAAGTCTGATGCAAAGGGCGCATTTCAATTTTCACTCCCACCGGGCAACTACACACTCACTGCGCGAGGAGGTCAGGTCATGCCGACGTGTAGCCCTGTGGATGTTACGGTCGCACCAAGCGGTTATAAAACAGCCGACATTTCTTGCGATACCGGCATTCGCTAGTTCTGTCATACATCTCTCGTTCGAGCGGCATCACTCTCACCTGCTCGTATGAAACTACTCTCCAACATCGTCAGAACCTTCACTCTCTCCTCATTCCTGTTGCTTAGTGCGAATGTGGCTTCTGCGCAAACACTGTACGCAACGACCACACCAAATACAGGAGCAGGAGCAAGTGCAATTTTTAACGCCATACTCATCGCGGGCTCTTTGGCTATCCTTCTCTTTGGGTCTGGTTATTTGCGCAAGACCTACCAACACGAGTACTCGCACAGCGATAGCACTCTATGACACGTCACCTATTCACGTATGGAGTGGGTGCGGCAATGTTGGTCGCGGCCATTCTTTTGGTACGCACGACGGCATACGCTTTCGTATTTGCGCCACACACGGAAACCAGCCCCACTCAAAATTTGTATCCTTATATTCCACTCGCCGAGCTTCGCCCACTCCGTATCACCATCGCAGCGCTTTCAATAGACGCTTTTGTACAAGATCTTGGAGTCACTGAGGGCGATCGCATGGCGGCACCTAAAAACTATAATGACGTTGGCTGGTATGGCTACGGCCCTGCTCCGGGGCAGTCGGGAACGGCAGTCATGTATGGTCACCGGAACAACGGTCTCGGCCTTTCTGGGGTTTTCAAGAATCTTGCAAGTTTGAAAGTCGGAGAGGTGATAGAAGTGACGAATCGGCGCGGGGAATCACATCAGTTTACGGTTGACGAACTTGTGACGTACCCGTACCACGAAGTGCCCATGCGGGCTATTACAAGCAATCCCACAGAGGGAGCACGCCTGACCCTGATTACGTGTGATGGAAATTGGATATATGACGCGAAGGAAGGAATGACCTACGATAAACGGCTTGTCGTGTATGCAACTTTGATTGGGAAGCCAGAAACAACGGCAACGACGAGTAGATTTAAGCAACTATCGGACTCGAGTGGAATGGAACTCATAGCCGGGTACTAATCGCAAATTCCGAAACCTCCCTCAGGCGGGTGCATGCCTCCTCGGGTACGGCATTTTTTCTGCTGAAAAAATGCCTGAAATGCTCGCGCCGTCGCGCTTCGCAACCCCCTCCGATGCATGCACTCGCCTTCGGGTTAGGGTTTTTGAACGTGCTCTAGGATATAATCGCCCGATGACGCAGGCGGAAGCACTCACTATTTTAAAAACGGGTGCAAACGTATTTCTTACTGGGGAGCCGGGGAGTGGAAAGACGCACACCATTAATGCGTTTGTCGCATGGCTTCGTGCGTGCGGCATTGAACCCTCGGTTACGGCCGCAACAGGAATTGCCGCAACACACGTGGGCGGTATGACGCTCCACTCGTGGAGTGGGATTGGTATCGCCGACTCGCTTTCGCGTGCCGAGGTAGACCGAATCGCAAGTAAGGAGCATGTGGCACGCCGTATTCAAAAAGCAAAAGTGCTCATTATTGATGAAGTTTCAATGCTTTCTGCCGCAACCTTTGAAGCGGCGGATGCCGTGTGTAGGGAAGTCCGGCGAGTCGCAAAACCATTTGGCGGACTGCAGGTAATTTTGGTCGGCGACTTTTTTCAGCTTCCGCCCGTCGCGAAAATGGGTCGTGAAGTGAAATTTGCCTACGACTCCGCCTCATGGCATGCGCAGAACCCCCTTATCTGCTATCTCACGGAGCAACACCGCCAAGATGATGTGCATTTTCTTTCGGTACTTTCTGCAATACGAAGCGGTACAGTGGAGGAACTGCACTACGAACACCTCATGGCGCGCAAAATGGAAGTGGAGAAAACTCCCGAAGGGCTCCCAAGACTTTTTTCGCACAATGCTGATGTAGATCGTATCAATGCGGCGGAGCTCGCCAAGCTCAAGGGTGTTCCCAAGAAATTCTATATGAGTTCAAAAGGAAAGGATTCCATGGTGGAAGGTCTTATGCGCGGATGTCTTTCGCCTGAGGTGCTTGAGCTTAAGATGGGTGCGGCAGTCATGTTTACGAAAAACTCTCCCCAGGGGAAATTTGTAAACGGCACACTCGGTACGGTTGCAGATTTTGAGCTGGGGAGCGGTCTGCCAGTCGTACGGGTAAAGGACGGGAAGTATGTAACGGCGGAGCCCATGGAATGGCAGGTGGAAGAAAATGGGAAGGTGAAGGCCTCAATTGCTCAAGTGCCCCTCCGCCTTGCGTACGCCATGACGGTACATAAGAGCCAAGGCATGAGCATGGACGCGGCAGTGATAGACCTTTCGCAAGCATTTGAATATGGGCAAGGGTACGTGGCGCTTTCGCGTGTGCGCCGGCTTGAGGGGCTTCACCTCCTTGGTATCAATGAACGCGCGCTTGCGGTACATCCAGAGATTCTTGAGAAAGATATAGAGTTTCGGGAACTATCAGAAACCGCGAACGGCACGTTTTCGAATCTTCCGCCGCTTGAAATAGTAGAAATGCAAAAGAGATATGTGAAGGTAATGGGCGGGGTCACAGTAAGCGGCGATCTGGAAGCAGGAAGTGGGAAGAAAAGTGTTAAGGGGATGCCGGGAAGACTTGCGGAGACGCTTTCTGCGGTGCGGGATGCAAGGAGTCTCAAAGACGCGGCGAAAGCGCGCGGACTCACCGAAAGCACGGTGGTGAAACATCTTGAAGATCTTGCCGAACTCGGCACACTGGTGAAAAACGACTTTGAGCACCTACTTTCGCAGAGTGCGCGTGATGAAATACGCGAAGCATTTAGAACAGCAACCAGCGACCGACTTGCGCCAGTTTTTAATGCGCTTCGCGGAGAATATTCCTACGAAACTATCCGTCTCGCGCGACTTTGTCGCAACTAGTCTAATTTTATTTATTCTCAATACTACCATATATGGTAGTATTCTCGTCTTTAACCGAGCACCAGCAATTCATTGATGAGTTCTTTCGTTTCTTCTGGGTGGGCGACCGCGCGTGTTTTCACATTGGTTTTATAAGCTGCCTCGTCATTTCCACCCGCCCCAAGCTCGTCTCCTACGTAGAGCATGGAGGATTCTGGAATTTTGAGGCGCTTTGAAAGCTGGTGAATGCCGTAAGCCTTATCTATACCTTCGCGCGTTACATCAATAGACGTCTTGCCGCCCATGGTAACGGTGTATCCGGGTAAACGGGCGGCGAGCGCACTCTGAAGCGTGTGGCGTTTCTCTTTGGTCGGATCCCACGCTTCTTTTTCGGAAAGGGGTGCCTGTTGACCAAGGACAGAGAGAGTGACCTGTGCGCCACGGTACTCAATACGCTCACCGTAGGATGGCGTGGAGAAATCTACGAGTCCGGTTTCTTGAGAGACCATACGTATGGCTTCTTCAATGTGTTTCGCATCATTTTCCGAAATGCGCTCTTCATAAACTTTCTGCCATGCACGTGCACGCCACTCGTAGAGGGCGGCGCCGGAAGTAGGGAGTATGTACAGGTTTTCAATATCTGCGTCATCCCCAAGTTCCGCAACAACCTGTTTTGCAAACTGGAGAAATGCGCCGCCTGAAATGATGGCGACTTTCGTGCGGGCAAGAAGCTCCGCAAGGAGTCTTGTCATCGAGGGCGCGAGGGCCTGTTTGCTTCTTGTGAGCGTGCCGTCTAAGTCAAAAATAACAAGCTCAGGCATAGCGCTTCGCATTTATGACAGCGTTTTCACAATATGCGACAAAGAGCCGGTTGCAACACCGGTAACTGTATCGGCGCCACCGTAGTAGAGGAAGAGCGTGTCGCCGCGTACAACCTGCCCGCAAGAAAAGACAACTCGGTTAACTTCACCTTTCATTTCGTAGTCAGTCTCAGGCTCGAAGAGAGGGTCGGCGCTGCGCGCAAGCACCTCGGTACCGGAGGGGTCAAGAAGTGCCGCACCAAGACGATACGTGCCGTGCCGTGAGACACCGTGATAAATGAAGAGCCAGCCTGCCTCTACTTTTATAGGTGGTCCCGCCATGCCTATGCGTACGCCGTCCCACATGCCGTGGCGTGGTCCAAGGATTTCAATGCAACGCGAGACGCGTTTGCCGGAAGCGAGATCAGGAAGAAGATCGGCGCAAATGCGACTGCTGATGCGGTGGTAGAGCAAGAAGTTTCCTTTTACTTTTTCCGGGAGTAGGGCCAAGTCTTTGTCGTCCACATTGTCTGGTGTCAAAAGGAAAGGCGTGCTCCACGCGTCAAAGCGTTTGGCACGAAAATCATCAAGAGAAATAGAGCTTATTGCACCACGCGGCGAAACCACGCCGTCGTACGCCGTATAGGTCATATACAGACGGTCGTCTATCACAACCGCGCGTGGGTCCTCGCAACCGGAGTTACCGTCTTGGCTTCCACGTTTTTGCTCAAAATCGGCACGCGGCACGTACACAGGAGTCGATGACCGGGAATCAATATGAATGCCGTCGCCACTCTCTGCGAGTCCTATAGTAGAGGTGTGTGCATGGTCCATCGCTCTATAGAGGAGACGAACCGAGCCGTCAATGTCAACCGCCGCAGTATTAAAGACCGCGAGACTTTCAAAGCCATCTCCACGAGGAGTGAGAATCGGATTCTCTTTCGCGCGCGTAAGCGCGCGCGCCTTTTTCGGAGAGAGTGCATCAAGCAAATCAGAGAAGCGAATTGAAGCCTTCGCGCAGGTGGTGTCGGCCGCGCCATACCAGAGGTCAATCGTGTCTTCATCGCTTCGCACGACGCTTGTCGGGAACACAATGTCTGGCGCAATGCCGTACCGCTCATAAATTTCTTCAGGAACGAGGATGGACTCTGTGCGCGCCACAATTTTTGAAGGGTCATTTGTCTCAAGCAGAGCCGTCTCAACACTAAAGACGCGCTCGCCACCGCCAAAATAATCTTCTATATAGGAATAGAAGAGAAGCCACCCCTCATCAGTTTTTATAGGAGGCGCGCCGACTTCCACATGGTCGCGCTCGTCTCGACGAAGTTTGAGGGCATGGCTTTGCCAGTCGGCATACCACTTTTTCCAAAACTCAGCTGACCAGAAGTCCTCCACACGATCGGCGAGCACAAGACAAATCTCTGAAGGTGGCCGGTCGGTGTGTACCGCAAGGAGTGCGGCCACTTTGCCGCCCACGCGCTCGGGGAAAAGTGCAAAGGCTTTCGCGTTAAAAGGTGTCGCAAGGTGTCGCTCGGTAAAATTTTTCCCATCCTTTGCAACGGCGATAGCGACCTTGATGTTGTCCGCAGAAAAAGGGAAGCCGCCAATCGCGGTGTAAGAGAGATAGGTCACTCCTTCAAAAACTGTTGCGCGCGGGTCTTCACAGCCAAACGCTTCCCAAGGTTCTTGCGGAACGAGCACTTGGCGACGTGAGTGAAAATGCGCCCCATCTTCCGAAAATGCTTCGCCAATAGTTGACTGGCCAGCGTAGGGAGAGATGAGGGCGTCGGGGTTTGAAAGAGCACGATAGTACATCCGGAATCCGTCTGTGGCCTGTACGACCGACGGGTTGAAAACAGCGAGCGCTTCCCAGGGATGCTCGCGGCGTGGCGAGAGGATTGGGTTGTGGGGTGAACGTCGGACAGTAAACATAGTTTTAGGTGTTGGGATTTTGAGCTTTTACTAGTATCGCACGCTTCCCGGACATGAGTGCCTTAAGAAAGGTACGAAGCGGCGCGAAGGCAACACACACCACTTTGTCGGCGCCGCCGTAATAGACGTATAGCATTTCTCCCCGAATAACCGCGCCACAGGCATACACAACGCCTGGTTTCCCCTCGTTCTCGTAGTTTTCCTCGGGCGAAAGAACAGGAATGCTTGAACGATGGAGCACTTTTGTCGGGTCATTAAGGTCAAGAAGCATCGCACCGAGTTTGTACTTGCCGGGGTCACGCTCATCTATTGCATGATAAAAGAGCAACCAGCCATGTTCGGTTTTAAGAGGCGGTGGACCGGCACCGCGCACAAAGCTGTCCCAAAATTCACCGTGTGTTTTTCGTGCGTCGCGTGCACCTTTCCAACTTTGAATATAGGGCTCTGTATTTCCAATGGCTTCAAGCGAATCGCGATACGTGATTTCAATTTTTGGAGTAATGCTGTGAATGAGCGCGAATTTGCCGTTTATCTTTTCGGGGAACAAGACCCAGTTTTTATGAATTTGGCCGGGAGGGGAGAGAAGAGTAACTGCGCTCCAGTTTCCAAATCGCTTTGCGAGAAAATCTTCCTCGCTTATGGAAATAAGTCCAATGCGTACGTTGTCCCACCCATCAAATACTGAAAAAGAAACGTATACTCTTCCAGAAATGGTGACGATGCGTGGGTCCTCAACACCGCCCCAGCTTCCGCCAGAAGGGTAGAGCACGGGTGAGTAGCGCCTATGACCGGGGAGGCCAATGCGTGGGTTTTGTGGACTGTATGCCGGAGACGTAAGGCGCTCGTCAATAACGACTGCATTTTTTGTAGATGCGTAGCCGAGGCGTGAAAGGCCATCAACTCCGATAGCACGGTAGAGAAGATGAATACGGTCGCCAAGCATGAGCGCCGCAGGGTTGAAAGTTGCAACGGCTTCCCACGGATGTCTCGCGGGTTTTATGAGCGGGTTTGTAGAGGTCTTTGAGAGGTCAAGGTCAGTTCGATGTCTTCCGCCAAGCACAAGCTTGGTTATTTTTTTTCGGATTGGGGCAGAAAAAAGCGCGCCAAGGAGTGCTCCGGCGACAAAAAGGGAAAAAGAAAGCGCAAGAATATACGCAAAGAAAATAACAGTATCCATGCTCTCTCCCATATTTTACGACAGGATGCTCTTTTTACGGCTCGGCTACGCGGTTTTCTGTGGATAAGAAGAGAGTGCAGAGCCTCTGTATTTCTGCACTAAAAGAATAGAAACGCCGCGAAGGCTACCGAGAGAATGATGCGATAGATACCAAACGCGACAAAGGAATGGCCGCGTACATACCGGAGGAGCCAACGGATGGCTGCAAGCGCGACGAAAAATGAGACGGCGAAGCCAATGCCAAGCAGAATCCATTCGTGGGAAGAGAAGGATGCGCTTGTCTTAAAGAGATCCAGACCGGTCGCAGCTGCCATGGTGGGTACGGCAAGCAGAAACGAAAACTCCACAATCGCGACGCGTGAGAGATTGAGTGAAAGACCACCGAGGATAGTGGCGGCCGAGCGTGAGATGCCAGGGATAATAGCGACCGCTTGGGCAACGCCAATGAGGGCGGCGTTGCGGTAGGAGAGGGAAGAGAGGTCGTGCGCGCCTTCTCGCTCGCCGTGGAATTTCTCAAAAGCAATAAGTGCCACGCCGCCCACAAAGAGCGCCCCAAGCACCACCCACTCATTTCCAAGGAGATACGTTTTTACGGTTTTATAGAGGAGGAGGCCGATGAGTGCGGTTGGGAGAAATGCGGTAGCCACTTTCTTGAGGAGAGGCCAATTAAAAAAAGATTTCCAATATAAAACCACCACCGCAAGTATGGCGCCCGACTGAATCGCAATCTCAAACGACTTGGCGAACTCGGTTTGCGAAATCCCGAGCAGGGTACTTACGAGGATGAGGTGCCCTGTTGAAGAAACGGGTAAAAACTCCGTAACACCCTCCACAATACCGAGCAGAACGCTCTCAAAAACGGTCATGTGGGGATGGTAGCACGGGGCTTGCGGACCACTTGACAGCGTATTGTCAATATGCTATAGTGGAAATAACGAGCAGCTACGCGCTGCTTTTCGCTTTTAACATCGTTATGCCTATTTTTGCAGCCCTTATGGGTCTTTTCGTTATGGGGAGCGCCGCAACCGCGGCGCCTTCCACCGCATCTGCACCGGGATCTCCGGTCTATACCTATCCGGTTACGCTCACGGCTTATAACGCTGTGCCCGGACAAACCGACAGCGACCCTCTCATCACCGCAAGCGGTTCGTTCGCAAACCCAGAAGTGGTTGCGGCGCGTTCACGTGACTTTGCCGATGAACTTCCATTCGGCACCATCATTGCAATTGATGGTACGGATGCCGAGGGGAAATACTGTAACTACGACGCCGTCTCGCCACTCTTTGGTTATCGCGTTATTGCCGACACCATGAATGCGCGTTATGAAAACCACATTGACGTCCTCTTGCCGGTTAACGCCCAAGTCATTCTTGGAGAACGCAAAGTGAGCTCTGCTCGCGCACTTGGTGGTTGTACGAACGTGACCATTACGGTGGTCGGCTTCGTTGACATCTCGCGCCCCTCAAAGCTTCCGCGTACACAAGAAGATCTCGCTGCGCTCGTGAATAAAACAACCCTCGCGCTAGAGTTCTAAGACGCCGGGCGGTGTGAGGGTATACTGTACGGATTATGGAAAGCGTCACCGCGCTCGTTCTCACGTATAGATACTGGATTCTCATTCCGCTCTCGGTTATTGAAGGACCAATTGTGGCGTTTGTTGCGGGCACACTTGCCGCCGCGGGCGTCCTCGATCTCTATGTACTTGCGATTGTCTTTTTTGTAACTGACATGGGAAAGGATGCGTTTTATTACGCACTCGGATACTTTGGGACACGCACTGCACTCGCGGGGCGTTTACTCTCAAGGATTGGGGTTTCCGAGAATCATTTTGATGAGGTACGTCGAGTATGGGAACACCATCCATTGCGGACCATGTTTTTCGGCAAGCTCGCCTATGGGGTAGCAACCGGTTTTATCGTGCTTGCCGGCGCGATACGCATGCGGCTCTCCACTTTTTTTACCTACGGCGCAATCGTTGCAATATTTCAGTACGGACTTCTGCTCGCACTCGGCTATTTCTTTGGGAGTGCCCTTGGAGGAAGCATTGAAAATATTTTCAAAAACATACAGTATGCCATTGCAGGCATTACCGTCGTGACGATTGCATACTACGTGACCATGCATTACGTTCGTCGTCGTGCAGTCTCCAAAAACCTTATTGAAGATATTGAAAAATCAGGATAGTCCCATATGATACGCCGCATCTCTATTGTGACCGATGCATGGCACCCGCAAGTGAACGGGGCAGTGCGCGTGCTCACGATGCTTCAGAACCTTCTTGAGAAGCGAGGATATACGGTAACGATTATTGAACCGCAACAGTTTATGACGGTTCCGTTTCCTTTTTTGCCTGAAGCACCCCTAGCTGTCTTTCCACGTCAGAAACTTCGCCGTCTTTTAAAAGCATCTAAACCCGACGCGGTACACATTACGACCGAAGGCACTTTGGGGTTGGCGGCAAGGTCTGTATGTAAATCCGAGAATATTCCATTCACTACCTCGTATCACACGCACTTTCAGCTGTACCTTAAGGCGCGCGTCGGGGATTTTTTCACCAAGCTCGCGTACGCTTACTTGCGCTGGTTCCATAGTGCGGCGGTGCGTACTATGATTGCAACGGAAAGCGAGAGTCTGCGGAAAGAACTCTCCATAGTCGGATTCAAACATCTCGTGTCCTGGCCGCTCGGGGTAGATACCGAACTTTTTGTACGTAACGAAAAACCAAACCTTCCACCCCTGAAGTCGCCTGTGTTTGCCTACTGCGGACGCCTTGCGCCGGAAAAAAGTGTAGACGAGTTTCTCGCGCTGAGCCTTCCGGGAACCAAACTCGTCATTGGAGATGGGCCTGACCGGGCCGCTCTTGAAAAACGCTTTCCGCACGCCCATTTCGTTGGGTATCAACACGGGCAGGCGCTTGTTGACTGGCTTTCATGTGCGAATGTACTTGTCTTCCCGTCGCGCACCGAGACCTTCGGACTTGTCATCATTGAAGCACTTGCGTGCGGCGTGCCCGTTGCGGCCCACAACGTTATGGGGCCAAGCGATATTATTACGCAAGGTGTTGACGGTTATTTAAGCGAAGACCTTGGCGAAGCGGCGCTAAAAGCCCTTACGCTTTCGCGCGAAGCGTGTCGCAAGACAGCACTTCGCTACACGTGGAATAGATCGGTAGATATTTTCGTTAAAAATCTTGTTCCGTGCGTCTAGCGAACTATAGCCCACTCTTTGTACGCTGCTTTGTTGCGAAACATGACGGAAAAGCCGTTTTTTATCCAAACATAATACGTCTTTGTCCAACCCCATTTGTGAGCGCGGCGAAGTGAGTGCCTGGCACAGAGTTTTCTGTAGGACATCGTTCGGCCATGGAGAGCGATGCGACGGAATAAGTCGTTGTCTTCGCCTGCGGCGAGATGTGTCGCGAAGCCGCCAATTTTCTCAAATGCGCTCCGGCGAATCATTTGGAATTCTCCTGAAGAATTGCCTGAATGGAACAGATTATTTGAAATCACATAGAACCAATTGAGCGGCGCGCAGAAAAAAGCATCCACAAGTGAATGATTCTCGGCAAGAGGTTTGAGTGGCACGGTTGAGGCGAGCAATTTTGGATTTGCGTTAAATACGCGAAGGAATTCTTCAAAGAATGCTTGTGGCGAAGGAATTATCACATCCGCATCTATAAAAACCAAAAACTCTCCGGTAGCAAGCGCCGCACCCGCGTTTTTTGCCTCACCAAATGTTTGCCTACGGGACTCACCCCACACGACTATTTTATTTGTATAGCGCCTTGCTATTTCAAGCGTGCGGTCTTTGCTTCCACCATCGCTAAGGATTATTTCGTGAGAAATAGAAAGATTGTTCAAGTTTGCGAGAGTTTTCTCCAGAAACTGCTCTTCGGAGAGGGTGGGGATGACAAAGGAAATTTGAGACATTTACCCTATGGTACACCACTCTCCGAAGCCAGAGACGGTAGGTTTATGACTTATACATACTTATACACCTGATATCCGGAACTTTTTCCGGAGTTTTTTCTTGACATGGGGAAGGGGAGGTAGAGACTTATAGGTAGGTTCATTCTCATCTCGGAAGATCCTAAACACACTTTACAGTCCCAACCAAGCGTATGGGATATACGCACCTCGGGACGCTTTGTAACCACAAGGATCGTGTCCACAGGGAGAATGAACGGCGCAAGGAAGCTCCGCTATATGGCGGAGCTTCCTGTGGAAGAGTCGCCCTCTCCTTTATACTTGAGCGAATGCCGAAAGTAGCCACACTCCTTTTTGTAGTTTCTTTTTTACTCAACTATGCGTGGGAACACGCCCACGCGTTTTTGTATGTGCATTACCAAGGTGCGGGGATTACGGAATCGGTGCTGCTCCACGCCACTTTTGCAGACGCACTTTTCATTACGCTTATCGCGCTCCCCTTCTTTTTTATTTCGGCACTACAAAAACGCACGTGGTTCATTGTGGTGTGTGGGGTTGTACTCGCAATCAGTATTGAGCTCTGGGCGCTTCAGACAGGGAGGTGGGCATATAGCGAACTCATGCCGATTGTTCCTCTAATCGGCACGGGGCTTACGCCCACCATTCAGCTTGGCCTTCTCGGATACCTTTCGTACCGAATCGTAAAATGGACAAACCGTTAGAGCTTATTTTAAAAAGTATGCGCGAGCGGCGTTTGCAAAAGACGGGCTCGCATAGGGAGCGTTTCGGTTTCTGAACCGAAACCGTCCGTGTCTGCACGGACGGCAAGCATGGTGCGGTGCGTCCTTGCACCGCTTGCGCGTACGAGCGCGAGCGCACCGCCTGGCTGGGGCGGCGACGCGTACCGTCTTTTGTAAATGCCAAGCGAGAGTTTTAAAAGAGGCTCTAAACGACAACGAGATTCGGAGGAGTTTTGCCCTCAAGTGCAGCAATGATGTTTGCGGCTGCGGTTTCTGCCATCGCGTCTCTGGCTTCTGTGGTCGCAGAAGCAATATGGGGAGTGAGAACAACATTTGAAAGCGTCGCTAACCCAGGGGAAAGTGCTGGTTCGTGCTCAAATACATCAAGTGCCGCGCCAGTAATGACTTTTTCTTTAAGTGCCTCTACGAGCGCCACTTCATCTATAACGGGTCCGCGAGAAGTGTTGATGAGGAGTGCGCTTGGTTTCATCAGGCGCAAGCGACGCTCATCTATAAGGTGAGTGGTGGAAGGAAGGAGTGGTACATGGAGAGTTATGACGTCTGCATTTTCGCATACCGCATCAACAGACGAGCAAAACTCTGCACCGTACTCTTTCTCTAAATCGGGAGAAGGCTTCACATCGTAGTAACACACTCGCATCCCAAACCCACGGCTTGCAATGTGTGCAACACGGCGACCTATCGCACCGAGACCAATAATCCCAAGCGTCTTTTTTGTGAGTTCAGTACCAAGCATAAGCATTGCGCCCCACGCTTCATATTTACCGGTACGCACAAAGCTATCCGCCTCAACCACGCGCCGTGCAAGGGTCATCATTAGTGCAATGGTGTGCTCTGCGACAGCATCTGAAAGAACGCCGGGAGTGTTTGAAACAAGGACACCACGTTTCTTCGCCGCGACCACGTCAATGTTGTCAAACCCGACTGCGTAATTGGCGATGATTTTGCAGGTAGGTCCCGCGGCGACAAGCACCTCCTCATCAATACGGTCGGTGAGGAGGCAGAGCATCGCGTCATACGTGCCTTTTTTTAGCTCCGCGCAAAGCTCGGCCTTCGAGAGAACACGGTCTTCATCATTTGCCGTTACCTCATATCCATGCGCGATGAGCAGAGCTTTTCCAGAACTTGGAATAGGTCGGGTGATATAGATGTGCATAGGGAAGAGTATACCGCTAAGTGCCTGCTATACTGAACCGAAAGATATGGACATTAAAAAAAGCATATTGGTCGCTGAAGACGAAAGACCAATGGCAAACGCACTCACTCTCAAGCTCACCCACGAGGGGTACGATGTCACTACGGTATATGACGGCGCCGCAGCGGTTGATTCTGTGGAAAAAAAGAAGTTTGACCTCATAATGCTTGATCTCGTAATGCCACTAATGAATGGTTTTGACGCGCTCGCAAAATTCAGACTGATAAAAGATTTCAAGACTCCAATTATGGTGATGACTAACCTAAGTCAGCTAGAGGACGAGAAGAAAGCACGCGAGCTTGGTGCAACGGATTTTCTCATTAAATCAAATACCCCTCTTTCCGAAATTGTGGACAAGGTGAAACAGGTGCTTGCCTAAGCCTATGCGTATTGACGACGCAAAATTAAGGGAGATTCTCGTCCGAGAGAACTATGTTGCCGAAAAGGATTTGGAAGCAGTAGGAAAGAACCCTCTCGCAACTTATCTTCTGGAGAACAAGCTCATTACGGGCGACCTTTTGGGACAAGCAGTTTCTGAATCATTTGGCGTTCCCTACGCCGACCTCAACTCAAAAACACCCTCAAAGGAACAGGTACTCAAGATTCCTGAAGCCACCGCAAGAGATCTTCGAGTCGTTCTTTTTGAGGAAACACCTGAGCATATCGTCATCACAACCGACGACCCACAAAACCCAAAACTCGCTACCCTGAAGACTCTTTTTAAAGATCGAGAAATTTACGTAGCGTATTCCTTGTCTGAAGACCTTGATGTGGTTTTTGAAAATTATCGTACCTCGCTTGCCACTCGGCTGACGAGCATCATAGAAGGAAAAGGAAAAATCGCTCCCGAGATGCTTGAGCAAATTCTCTCTGACGCGATTACGCTTCATGCATCCGACGTGCACTTTGAGCCACAGACCGAAGATGTTGCCCTCCGTTTTCGCATTGACGGCGTACTCCAAGAGGCGGGTCGTATCTCGCGCGACCGCTATGAAAACGTATTGAACCGCATCAAAGTCCAAAGCCGGCTCCGTATTGATGAGCATTTTGCGGCGCAAGACGGTTCCATGCAATTCATGAAAGACGGAGTGGCACTGGATATCCGTACCTCTGTAGTACCGACCGTTGAGGGGGAGAAAGTAGTGCTTCGTCTTCTCGCAACGTATCTTGGCGGCCTTGCGCTTTCCGATATTGGTTTTACTCCTGAAAACGAGAAGATTTTTCGGGATGCCGCAGACCGTCCGTACGGCATGGTCCTTATTGTTGGTCCGACCGGATCTGGCAAAACGACAACGCTTTATACGCTCCTTCGGTCGCTCAACCAGCCGGGAGTAAACATCACCACAATTGAAGACCCCGTTGAATTTAAAGTTGCCAACATAAACCAGATTCAAGTTAATCCAGAGACGAGCCTCACTTTTGCTCACGGGCTAAAGTCTATTTTGCGACAGGATCCTGATATTATTTTGGTAGGAGAAATTAGAGATCAAGAAACAGCGGAGATAGCGGTGAACGCCGCTCTTACGGGGCATCTTCTCCTTTCTACCTTTCATGCAAACGATGCCGCGACGTCTCTCCCACGCCTCCTTGAGATGGACATTGAGCCATTTCTTCTCGCCTCAACATTAAATATTATTGTTGCACAGAGGTTGGTTCGAAAGATTTGTGATCATTGTAGACAAAGTATCGTCGTGTCGGTCTCCGATGTGGCGCTTCCCGCAAAACTCACCGCGCGTTTCTTTGGAAAAAAAGAACTTACTCTCTATCGTGGAAAAGGATGCAATGCTTGTGGTGATACGGGATACCGTGGGCGCACTGCCATTTTTGAGCTCATCCGCATTACCCCTGAAATACAAGAATTGGTTCTTACTTCACCGCCAGCGCAAGTTATTCGGGCACTCGCAAAGAAGCAGGGAACAGTCTCTATGTTTGAAGACGGACTTGGTAAGGTGAAAAAAGGGGTGACGACAATTGAGGAATTGGTTCGTGTTGCGGAGCCGCCCCTTGATGACTAACTTTCTCTCTACACTCTTTCAAGAGACAAAGGCACGCCTTTCTTTGTCTTTTTCAAAAATTGGTCTTGGCGGTGAGCGTGATTACTTGCTCCAGAATTTAAGCACCCTTATTACCTCGGGTATGACGGTGCTTGAGGCGCTTCAAACAATAGAAGAGGGAAGTAGGTCGCGCGCACTCACACGTCTCATCAAAGGTATCCGTGAAGATATTCAGGAAGGCTCTCCCCTTTGGAAGGCCCTCGCCGCCCCAGACATATTTTCGGTGACGGCGCTGTCTCTTATTCGAAGCGGTGAAGAGTCGGGAAAATTATCGCAAAATATGCGACTTGTTGCCGAGCAGGAAGAAAAGTCTCGCCTTTTTCGTTCGCGAATCCGTTCGGCTATGCTTTACCCTGTATTTGTACTTAGTTTGACGGTCGTTCTTGGTATTGGCATTGCGTGGTTTATTCTCCCTAAGCTCGCCGCCGTCTTCTCCCAGCTCAAGATAAAACTTCCGCTTATCACCAAAATGCTGATTGGAGCGGGTAATTTTCTTGCTGTTCACGGATCGGTTGCGGTGCCAGGTTTTCTCGCGGTTCTCAGTTTATTAATTTTCTTTATATTTTTCTTTTCAAAAACAAAGTTCATTGGTCAGGCAATGCTTCTTCGAGCTCCGGGTATCGGAAATCTAATCAAAGAAGTAGAGCTTGCACGCTTCAGCTACTTGCTCGGCACCCTACTCTCGGCAGGACTTCCTATCACCCGCGCACTGCATACACTTACGCAAGCGACGACGATACCGGCGTATCAGAATCTGTACATATATCTTGAACAAAGTGTTGCCGAAGGAAATTCTTTTGAACAAACCTTTAGAGGATATCCTCACCTTGATCGGATAATGCCAGTAACAATTCAGCGTCTCGTGATGACTGGGGAACGGGCGGGAAGTCTCTCAAGAACACTCCTTTCCATAAGTAGTACGTACGAAGGAAAGGTGGAGACAACCACTAAAAATATTTCAATTATTTTAGAGCCAGTACTCCTCGTGATTGTGTGGCTTGGAGTGGTAGCAGTGGCTCTTGCGGTGATTTTGCCTATCTACTCTCTTGTGGGTGGTCTTCAAACCTAAGATATGAAAGAAAACAGGAGAGGTTTTACCCTACTTGAAATGCTTCTCTCGGTTGCGATGATTGCCCTCATTACCGGCATGGGTGCCCCGATCTACCAAATACTTCAAAACAGAAATAATCTTGAGGTTGCGGCGACAAGTCTTGCTCAAGGCTTGCGTCGCGCCAGCGTTCTTTCTCGGGCGATGGAGGGTGATAGTGGATGGGGCGTGTATGTGGCGACAAGCACCATTACTATTTTCAAGGGTGCTACCTATGCGACAAGAGACGTGTCTGCAGATGAGTCGTTCGCAACGTCAGGCGGCGTGAGCGTAACGGGTACCAACGAATACCGGTTTACCAAATTTACTGGTCTCCCAAACACAGTCGGAACAACAACCTTTTCTTCGCCGAACAACGAAACGAGAGTCGTCGCCCTCAACACAAAGGGGACCGTGAACTATTGATTTCTCCTTGGTGAAATCGTGTAAAGGGAAAAAACAACCAATGAACTCAAATCCTAAAAAACAAAAAAGATATCAAACACGAGCGAACAGGGGGTTTTCAGTCGTTGAGGTCTTATTAGCCACCACGCTCTTCGCTATGTTGGTAACGACGCTTGTGGGAAGCTACCTCTACGGAGAAGAGGCATCAGTGCTTGCGGGAAATCGTGCAAGAGCCGTCCTCCTTGCTGCGGAGGGCTTTGAAGCGACAACAAATATTCGTGACGGGAATTGGCGCAGTTTGACGACTGGTGTCAGTGGACTAGCGACCTCATCCAACCAATGGATTTTTTCCGGTGGATCCGATACGACAGATTTTTTTTCGCGATCAGTCTCGCGTTCAATTGTTGATTACTGCTCGAAAACGAAACGAATAACCTCAACGGTTAGCTGGCAACAAAATCCACAACGGCAGGGCCTCATCTCGCTCACGGCGTACCTTTCTAAGTGGCCGGTTGAACAATGGCGCGTTGGATCAACCGTTGATCTGGGGGATAAGGGTAATGCTGTTTATGTGCAAGGGAATTATGCGTATGTAGCGGTCAATAAGAAACAAGTGGCTTTCTCAGTTATTGATATCTCAAACCCACAAGCTCCCGCACTTGTATCTCAACTCGAGCTGGTCGATTTAGCGACCGGCGTATTCGTTTCAGGGAACTATGCCTATGTTGCCTCGCACAAAAACACCAGTGGTCTCCAAATTATTAATATTTCAAATCCACTCAATCCATTTCTAGCAGCGAGTCTTAACGTAGGGCAGAGTGCCACCGGTATAACCGTATCGGGAAACTACGCATACCTATCAATCAATGATAATGCTAAGGGTCTAGCGGTTGTTAATATTTCGAACCCACTAGTCCCGACACTGGTCACTAACATCAATGTGCAGAAAGCAGCAACAGGAATTTCAATGGCAGGGAATTACCTCTATCTTTCAACGGGAGACAACCAGAAAGGTCTCGCGGTTGTAAATGTCACCAACCCAAACAGTCCGGCGTACATCACGTCTGTTAATGTGGGAAAAGATGCAGCGGGAGTCGCGGCCGCAGGTTCATATGTGTACGTTGCCGTTAATGCCGGCTCGAATGGTCTTGCGATAGTCAATGTGACTAACCCACATAGTCCTTTCCTGATTACCACTCTTGATGTGGGAGGATCAGCCAATGGTGTTTATGCACGATGCAGTTTCGTGTATGTGTCTGTCGCGAACAACAGTGGTGGTTTTGTGGTCGCGAACGTGAGCGATCCGACGAACCCGTTCGTCGAAGCGGTGCGAAACCTCGGGCAACAAACGACCAACGTTGTTGCGACGTATGACGATTTCGCAGATTATCTGTATGTTGTTTTAAAAAACAACAGTGCAGGCTTTCAGCTCGTCGAACACTAATCACATGGAAATAACTACTGCCACGCGTGGCTTTACGCTCATCGAACTTCTCCTCTATGTGAGCCTGCTTTCTCTGATACTTCTTGCCTCAACTTTCTTTTCGGGAACACTTCTTGAAGCACGCGTGCAAAAACCAAGTGATCAATGAGGTAGAACAGCAGGGGCTTGCGGCCATGTCCCTCATTATGCAAACCATACGAAATGCGGACTCAATCACCGCCCCAACCGCAGGAGCAAGCGGGTCGGCGCTTACCCTTATTGTCCCCGCCCCAAACAACCCTACCGTATTTTCACTCTCCTCAGGAGCACTTACGGTAAGCGAAGCGGGCGGTACCCCTGCGATACTTACCAACAACCGAGTGGTTGTTTCTGGACTTACCTTCTATAACCTTACCCGTCTGGGCACGCCAGGGATGCTTCGGGTTGAGATGACACTCAAATACCTAAGTACGGCATCGAGCTCGCCGTATAGCTATCAGAAGACATTTTACGGCGGAGCAGCCCTCAGACAACCCTGACGCTATGAACGGTTGCCTCATCCACAAACAAAGAATAAAGTCGGTCAAGGGCGGATATGCTGCGCTCGTGAGCGTACTTATTGTGGGAGCGGTGGGAACAACCATAGCGCTCGCTATTATTTTGTCGGGGCTCGCTTCCTCGCGCTCAGGTTTTGCATTTATGCAATCCGCGCAAGCAAATGCGCTGGCGTACGCCTGTGCCGAAGAAGCGTTGCAACAAATTCGTGACTCAACCCCCTTCACGGGAAGTGGAAATTTATCGCTTGGACAGGGAGCGTGTACCTACACCGTTCTGAGTCAGGGTGGACAAAATAGAACGGTTGATGCGGTTGGGACGGTTGGCACGGTCGTAAGAAAGATGCGTGTTACCATCACGACAATCAATCCACAGATAGTGGTGAGTTCATGGCAAGAGGTCGCAAATTAGTGCTATCATCATATTAATAACTGCTGAATTATACTTATGAAAATTATCTCGCGTTTAAATCGTGGCTTTACTCTTATAGAAATCTTGCTTGTTGTTGCGGCCATCGGTATCCTTGCCGGCATCGTTATTCTTGCCATTAACCCCTCAAAACAACTCGGTGATACACGAAACGCTCAGCGCAAGGCGGACGTAAATACTATTTTGAATGCAACCTACCAGTACGCCATAGACAATAACGGCACGCTTCCTACAGGCATCGCCAGCTCTACATGTGCAACAACAGCGACGAATGAAATCTGCGCAACCGGAGCCGCAAGTTGCACGAGCCTTGTTGATCTCTCGGTGCTCACGCTCAATCAGAAATATATCGTTTCTGTTCCGAACGACCCTTCGGGAGCTACGACCACAAACGGCACGGGCTACCGCATTGCCAAAAACGGAAACGGACGCGTGACCGTATGTGCGGTTGCCGCAGAACAGGGTGCAACCGTGAGCGTTACTCGATAATACACGCGTGCGGATTTCTACATGGTCTCCACGATTCGGGTGCCTCTTCTGGCTCGCCACGAAATCGCAAAGGATACCTTTGAGGTTTCTTTTGGAATAAATCAAGTCACCTTTCCTTTTCAAGCGGGTCAATATGTAAGCATCACAATGCCCGGCCTTGAAACGGAGTCTCTTGTGGACCAGCGTCATGATTTTTCTATCGCGTCTGCTCCGCACGAGAAGGAAACACTCCGCATCGCAATGCGTGTTTCGCAAAGTCCATTCAAACAAAAGCTACTGTCTCTTCCTCTGGGGACGCTCGTTGAAGTGCAGGGACCGAAGGGCGCGTTTACTTTTTCTCCAGAAGATACTCTCCTCCATGCATTTGTGGCAGGAGGCATAGGTATTACTGCCTTTATGAGCATGATACGTGAAGCGAGCGCGAGGAAGAGTCCTCGCCGACTTATCCTTTTTTATTATAATCAGACACCAGAAAATACCCCATACCTTGCTACACTAAGAGAAATGGCTTCTCACAACCCACTTCTTTCCGTAAACCCCATTTTCTCTCCTTTTTATGAAGAGTCTCTGTCACCACACTTAGGAATGCTCACTGGTGCACGATGGTATGTTGCTGGCTCTCCAGGTTTTGTAGACGAAGTAAGAAAAGCGTCAGTAAGACAAGGGATTCCCCGTAACTTATTTTTGGCGGAAGAATTTGCCGGTTATGAGTAAAGATGCCAAAACAAATGATCTTTCTTTATCCGCTCTTTCCGAAAAAGAACGTAGAGCGATAGTGGAAACCGTTGAGAGAAAAACGCTTGAAGGGGAACTTGAAAAACAGTTGCACGAACTTGAGGAAACAAAGGCGGTGGCTCGCGATCTGCTCGTTTCGCTTAAGGATGAACAGGAGGAGCTTGCCTCAGCAAAAGCGAAAGATGACGCACTGCTTGCAAGTATCGGAGAGGGACTTGTTGCGGTTGATAAAGAGGGAAACATAACACTCATAAACCCTTCCGCAGGCGCTATGCTTGGAATAAAAGAGGGTGAATCCATAGGGGGAAAGGCTACAGAGTCTTTCACGCCGAGCATGAGGACCGCAGACCAATACCAGATGAAGAGCGACTCATTTCGCGAGCACTTACGGAAAGAAAGGCGATCGTGAGTAACCCGCGAGAACCGCCTTATTTTGTTCGGAAAGATGGGACACGCTTTGCCGCTTCGGTTACGGTTACGCCCATCCTCCTTAAGGGGGAACTTGTTGGAGCTATACAGATTTTTCGTGATGTAACCCAAGAGAGGGAAATTGATCGCGTGAAAAGTGAATTTGTGTCGCTCGCTTCCCATCAACTTCGAACCCCACTCTCAACGATCAACTGGTATGCAGAAATGCTTACGGCAGGGGACGCGGGAACGCTAACGGATGAAGCAGAAAAAATATGTAGAAGAGATATACAAAGGAAATGAACGAATGGTAAAACTCTGTGACTACACTTCTCAACGTCTCACGCCTTGAACTTGGCACTTTTGCTATTGATCCAAAACCAACAGACATAATTAAAAATTGCAAAGGAAGTAGTGCTTGAGCTTGAGCCGAAGATTTTCGAGCGCAAAATGGATCTCCGAGAGTTCTATGCGGAAACACATCCCCACCATGAGCGTTGATCCAAATTTTGCATGCGCATCATCTTCCAAAATCTTGTTTCAAACGCGGTTAAATACACCCCCCCCGAAGGACACGTAACCCTCCGGGTTGAGAGTGTGATGGGAGAAAAAGGAGACAAAAGACTACAGATTGTAGTTTCCGACACCGGCTACGGCATCCCCAAAGACGCGGTGGGGAAGATATTTACGAAGCTCTACCGTGCCGACAACGTACGCACTAAGGAAACTGATGGAACCGGACTTGGTCTCTATATTGTCAAATCAATCCTTGAGCAGGCGGGGGGCGGCGTTTCGTTTACTTCCGAAGAGAATAAAGGGACGACCTTTACCGCCTTTCTGCCGCTTGAAGGTATGCGAAAGAAAGAGGGAACGAAGTCCCTTGGGTCGTGAAAGCTGTCCACGCACTCCAAACGAAGTGCGGGCAAGATGCCGTATACTTCGTAGAGGGAATCCCTACTAAAACCTATAATAATTAAAGATGATAACCACAACCGAGGATCTCGCATCACCACGAACAAGTAAAACATACGCGTTTCTCCCTTGGCTCTTTCTTGCGTGGGGGGTGTATGCGGTTGCGGGTATGGTGGCGCCCATCGATCCGGTTGGGTCGGCAAGATACGACCTTTCTCCGACGGAAATATACCTCATTCGGATTTCATTTCAGATACCCATTCTTATTCTTTGGGGCGCACTTTTCTACGGGACATTCCGATTTTGGCAATATACAAAGAGTATTTCTGGATCGCCGGAAGCCTCTGGATTCCACGCAATCGGACTTGGACTCTCCGTACTCATTGCCGGTCTTGTTTTACCCTCCTACGTCGGACTTCTGGAAGCCTACTTTCCAAACGAAGAAAATATTCAGCGCATAGTAACAACTGTGAATCTCTATAGCTCCATCGGATTCTCATTCATTGCTTTTATTTTCTTCCTCGTTGGTGGGAAAAGACTCATTACGCTCATACCAGAACATTTTCTTGTTTCGAAAGCGGTCGTGATTTCGGGTGTTACCGGTGTTTTCTTTGCGGGTATATATGCATTTTTCTTGTTTAACAACCCGGACCGATTGGTTCCAACAACAGAGGGCGTTACGCGCCCAGCCTACTACCTAGGTTCCGATTTCTGGATTTTAGTTGGTGTCGTGATGCCATACATCATTGTATGGATAGTGGGACTACTTTCGGTTTCTTACCTCAGGCACTTTTCGAGATTTGTGCATGGGGTTGTCTACCAGAAAGCGTTTCGGGCAATAGCAAGAGGGGTAACCTCGCTCGTTTTGCTTTCAGTTGGTCTTCAAATTCTTGCCCAGACAGGAGCGTTTTTCGCGCACACAAGTCTTGCGACAATCCTAATCATTATTTACGCGCTTCTTGCGGCCATCGCGGTGGGTTATTTGTTTATCGCACAGGGTGCGCGCGAGCTCGGTAAACTTGAAAGCGCATGATAACTATTATGGCTTCCTACTACGAACAGCTCATTACGGTTACTCAAGATTACTTGGGCCCGGCCTCTAAACGGTTTATCGATAGACAAATAAGCTTTCACTTTAACAGCAAGAGTCCTGAGAATCTCACCAAAGAGGATGTCAGCAAGCTTGCTGACTCGGTACGCATCTCGCTCGGCCTTCTCACGCAAGATAAAAATATGGTAAGTGAGGCCGAAGGCCGCATTCGCGCCATTACCGCGTAAATTCACACCAACATTACTTATGTCCAGTCACAACCCAACGGTTCTCGTCGTTGAAGATGAGCGCCCCCTCGCCGACGCTATTGCACTCAAGCTAAAGAAGAATGATTTTGAGGTCGTGACGGCTCGCTCGGTGGAACAGGCACTGGACTACCTCAAAGGGGAAGTTGTTATTGATGCGATTTGGCTTGACCACTATCTACTTGGAAAAGAGAACGGTCTTGACCTGGTGATGAAACTGAAGGCTTCCGACGGACGCTGGAAGGACATTCCCGTATTTGTGGTATCAAACACGGCAAGCCCAGAGAAAGTGCAGTCCTACATCCGTTTCGGCGTGAACAAATATTTTGTCAAAGCCGAGAATAGACTTGATGACATTATTGCTGAAATTAGAAAATCACTGCAACAAACAGAAGATTAATTTTCTATGAATCAAACTTCAAAAAAGGTCTTGACGGTAGAAGATGACGCGCCCCAAAGAAACGCACTAAGAGACACGTTTATGAAAGAAGGGTTTACTGTGCTTGAAGCAAAAGATGGAGAAGAAGGGCTCCAAATCGCACTTCGCGAACACCCAGATGTCATTGTGCTTGATATCATGATGCCGAAGATGAACGGTATTGAAATGGCAAAACGTCTTCGTGAGGACGCGTGGGGAAAAACCGCAAAAATACTTATGCTCACGAATGCCGATGACCTTGCTCATGTAAACTCAGCAATGAGCCAAACGGTACATCACTACTTAGTAAAGGCAGATACCTCCATTGAAAACATTGTTGAGTCAGTTCAAGGAATGCTTCGCGAGTCAATCAAAAATTGAGACGAGGTAGGAGTCTATCGTGCGCTGATCAAGATCGTAGAAGTTTTTGCCTTTATCTCTGAGGTCACGAGCGAGGTCTTCGCCCACGAAGCGCCAATGCCACGGTTCGTACACATAAAAGGCGTTGCCTTTTGGATAGGAGAGTATAAAGCCGTATCGGTATGCATTTTTCGTAAGCCATACAAAGGCAGGCGTATTTTCAAAACCACTAAGCGAGCCTCCGATTCCGGTGGTCATAAAGTCAACCGTCGTGCCGAGCTGATGCTCGGAATACCCCTGGTCTGCCGAGAACTGGTTTGCGCTCCCTGCGCCGTAGGTGACGCTGTACTGACCCTTGAGCGCCTCTTGTGTGGCAAACGACCTATATGCCGAGTAGACATAGAGCGTCACGCCGTCCCTTTTTGCCGCAGCAATCATCTTCGTGAGGAAGGGTAGGACCTGAGGGATAATCTGCATCGGCTTTTGCTCGGAGTAGGTGAGATCGGTCGGAATGAGAGAGAGTCGCGCCGGTGCATAGTTTTCGGAGAGGAAAAAGACTTTTGAATATTTTGCGAGCAGTTCTGGGTCGGTCTTGGCGAGTTTCTCCAGAGTGCCCACTGAGTCAGCAACGTCGTCTACTTGGTCTTCAAAATCACCAAGCTGGTTCTTGATGTTTTGTTTTTCTTGCTCAAGCGTGCTCTGAAGCGTACTTGTGGTTTCGGCGAGGGCAGCTTGGAGAAGTGCGGTGGTTGAAGCCACCTCGGAATCAAGGAGGGTGATTTTCGCATCAAGCGCTGTATAGCCATACCATGCGCCGCCACCAAGCGCCGCTGACACGAGAACGAAACTTCCTGCAAGAACCTTTTCTCCGACCAAAAGATGCTTCAAGAAGTCGGGTACATTTTTATAGTCCATGGGTGGGGAGTAGTATACCAATACTGTCCGTATGTACCACAAAGCGAAAAAGCACTTTAAGAAGGTGGATCCACAGCTCCATAGAGCGGCTCTTCTGTATACGATTCAAGATCTGAAACGTTCACCTACGGTATTTAAAGATGTCGTACAGACCATCATAGGACAACAGCTCTCGGGGAAAGCGGCGGACACTATTTTTGGAAGGCTTGAAGCGCGGATGCCGAAGAAAAAAGTAACGTCGGAGAACGTACTTCGTCTGCGCAAAACAGCGCTCCGTGCGTGTGGTATTTCGGGAGCGAAATCAAATGCGATACGCGACTTCGCACAAAAAGTAAAAACAGGTGAGCTTAATCTCAAAAAGCTTCCTTTGCTTACGGACGAGGAGGTGCGCGAGTGCCTTACGCGTGTAAAGGGGATTGGTCCCTGGACCGCCGAAATGATTCTCATGTTCTCGCTCGGCCGAGAAGATGTCTTTTCACACGGAGACCTAGGGCTTCGGAAAGGTCTTGTGGCGCTCTATGGATTTAAGAAATTTCCAAACGAAAAGAAACTTGAAACACTCGTTGGTGCATGGTCGCCGTATCGCACCTATGCCGCCCGCGTGCTCTGGAAAATCGCCGACCGAGATAAAACTTAGACCCATTTCAAAACCACTCACGAGGCACTGCCTCCTCGGGTACGCCATTTTTCCTGCTGAAAAAATGGCTGAAACGCTCGCACCGTCGTGCTTCGCGACCCCCTCGGAGACAGCGCCCCGCTCGTGTTGAAGTTTTGAAATGAGTTCTAGGCAGTCCTTTCAGTTCTTGGCCAGAGGACGAGAGCGACAGTCATACAGGCGATAGCGAGGTCGCGGAAGAGGACGGGGAATTCGGGAAGGTTGAAGAGGACAATCCCTACCAGAAGGAAAGTCGCGATCGCCGCAGGAATGCGGATGTTCCGTCCCGAGAGAATCCAGAGAGCGATTGCCACCTCAAGAACCCCAAACGCGTGGAGCAACACGAGTTCACTTACCGGCAATGCGTGGAGGAAGCTCGGGAAATAGCCAATCCACGAGTATGGGTCAGAAAGCGCCGCAAAGGGAGGGTAGAGAAAGGCAAAAGCGACGCCAATGCGAAGCGCGAGGTGGGCTTTCTGTTCAGTAGTCATCCCGTTAGAAATAGGACGCGGACGCAAGAAAGATTTTGCGACCGAACCCTATCCGATTAAAGCTAATAAACAAACATGCGTCAGAGCCTCGACTGCGTCCGCAATTTCTAACGGGACGCATGTGACTATGTTCCGGAGACAACCACGGTGCCGTGTGCACTTGCGTTTATGTGGTCGTGGTACCCCCAGGTTCCTCTCTTGGTGAAGGTGAAGGACCATGAGCTACCGCTTTGAACTGGCTCACACGCGTCAAAAGGAGCTGGTCCGTCATAACCTGCTATGCAGTGGGCGCTTCTGGTGGAGCCGTCATATTCTCCGTGCGTCGGATGCTGGTTAGCACCGACCCACATATTTCGCGAACTTGCGTTCACAAACTTCACCGTGTCTCCTGCGGAGAGCTCAATCAAAGCAGGCGAGAAACCTGAATCCGAATACGTTACGGTTACGGTTTTTGGAGCAGGCGCTTGATCAGATGTTTTAGGAGAAGTGGCGGACGGCACATTTGACTCCGTATTTGATTCGGTTGGTGCATTTGCGGGGGCGGGATTTCCAAAGACAAACCAACCGAGAAGTCCGAGCACAACGACCGCTACGACAATCCAAATAATAGATTTTTGTGTCATACACACGCGTGTTATCTTTTACATACAAAAGCATAGCATATGCATCAAAACTCTCTTTTCCGGTTTTTCTGGCTTCCTACGCTTGTATCACTGCTCGCGCTCGCGGCTGTTTTTGTATGGGGCGGGGGATTTGCCGCCCTGCTTACAGCGTTTCTCCTCTCTGTTCTTGAAGTAACACTCTCTTTTGACAACGCGGTGGTGAACGCGAAGGTTCTCCAAGGAATGTCCGAGGTATGGAGGAAGCGTTTTCTTACTTGGGGCATTTTGATTGCGGTTTTTGGCACGCGCCTGGTACTCCCTATACTCATTGTTTCGGCAAGCGCCTGGCTCTCGCCAGTTGCAGTTTTAGCGCTCGCGGCATTTAACCCAGAAGGCTACGCACATTTGCTTGAGGGCTCGCGAGCGGCGATTAACGCATTTGGCGGCACATTCCTCCTCATGGTTTCTCTCAAGTATTTTTTCAATGACGCAAAAACCGTTCACTGGATACAAGCGATTGAGCGCAACCTTGTTCGGCTCGGACGTATTGAAGCTATTGAGATTGGTGTTGCGCTCCTCCTGCTTCTTCTCCTTGCGACTCTTGCTCCGCCAGCCGTGCAAGCGACCATTCTTTTTGCGGGTGTGGTCGGCATCGCCATATTCATTCTCGTTGAGGGCATAGCAAACTCCTTCTCGCTTGAAGTTTCTTCCGTGGGCACACGCAGTCTCGCACTTTTCCTTTATTTAAACGTGCTTGATTCCGCTTTTTCACTCGACAGCGTCGTCGGTGCTTTTGCGCTCACCAGCTCGCTCCTCATCATTATGGTCGGTCTTGGTATCGGCGCGTATTTTGTCCGAGCCCTTACGGTCTATATGGTTGAGCGCCGCACCCTTGAGACACTGGTTTACCTTGAGCACGGTGCGCACTGGGCGATTTTCGGCCTCGCCGCCTCCATGTATGCGGGCCTTTATCTTGAAGTGCCGGAAGTTATCACGGGCACAATCGGCCTCGTGTTTGTCGTCGCGGCGTACTACTCCTCGCTTCGTGTCCGACCCACAGCTTAAAGTTATTTTACGTGTTGGCGATAAATTCTACGAAGATAAAAAGAATCCAAAAGAGAATAAGCATCCATGCCTCACGTTTTGAAAGCACTTTACCGCTTTGCATAAAATGGAAGAGTAAAAAGGAGGCAACCACCATAAACCCGCCCGTAAGATAAATAATTTTCACTGGGAACGAGAAGGGAGAAATCAAAGCAAGAATACCAACCACAATAGTTGCGTCCGCAAGCACGGTTCCAAGTACGTCTCCAATCGCAAGTGCGTCCGAACGATTTTTTACTGACTTGAGAGCGAAGAAAAATTCTGGCATTGTGGTACCAAGTCCCACAATGAGCATACCGATAAGCACCGGGCTTATCCCAATAAGTGTTGCCAGTGTTACGGCAGAGGAAACGGTAAAGTGTGAGCCAAGGAGGAGAAGCGTTATTCCCGCTACCAGTAGAGAACCATCCTTGAGGAGGTTGCGCGCCTGCGACGGAGCACTTGTTTCATCTCCAGAATCTTTGAAGGCTGAGTAGTAAAAGAGAGCACCAATGATAAGGAGTGTCGCACCCTCAAGGCGTGAGAAATGTCCGTCAAATCCTAAAATAAGCGGCAAGATAAGAAGAAAGGGGTACACGCTGTTGTATTTGAGTATGCCTCCTTCAACTTTGAGACCGCGTCCCGCCAAGAGAACCACGACACCGAAAAGAAGGGTGAGATCCGCGATATTTGATCCAAGTAAAACTCCGAGGCCAAAAGCAGGTATTCCCGCGAAAGCAGCGTTAATGGCAATTATTGTTTCTGGCAAAATGGAAATAAGCGCCACAATAATGAACCCAACGGTATAGGTTGGTAAACGAAATCCTTCAGCAATTCGTGAGGCATATTTGGTAGCAACCGTTGCGCCCCGCACGACAGCGATGAGAGAGACGCAGAAGAGGGCAATGGTATACCACATAGACTATGCAGCAGTGTCGTTCTCCCACCGTTGATCATGGGGGTCAAAAAGTGAGGAAGGAAGAGACTCGCCCTTAAGAAATTGCGAAATACGTTTGCCACCATAAATAGAAGGGAGAATACCGACTCCGTTACACCCGAGGTTGTAGAGGAGAACAGGGTTTATAGGTTCAGGACCGACCCGACGAACACCGGTTGGGGTATAGCCCATTAATCCATGCCAACAAAAAGGATACTCGTTTTCTTCTTTTGGATAACCATGGTAGTTACTACGGAGAAACTCATCAATGGACGCACGCATTTCTTCAGAACAATCATCTTTAGGGTCGTAAACGGCGCCATTGGGAAGTACTTTGTCAGGACCACCTGCGGAAATAAGGTTATAAGTCTTTCCACTTTCATGTTCGTGTGGACGACGGGTAAGATAAAAGTAACTCTCTCCGGTTGGATCTATGCGTGCATCCCCATGAGTTTTCGTGAAATAGCTAATTGCGGTTGGCGGATTACTAAGCGGTTCAACGTAGGCCGACATATAGCCAATACGTCCCGCGATGGTGTGATGGAAATCCGTATCAATACGATCACCGCCGACATGATGAATCTTAAAGTTCTCAAATCCATTGGTGCAAAGAACTACTCGTTTTGTAGTAATGACATGGGGACCAACGGAAAGTGTCGCGTGCGACGCCTCAAGTGAGACGGTCTCAACCTTACTTCCTTCGTAAAAAGAAAAACGCTCAGCATAGGTCGTGGCAAGATAACTCACCAACTCTTCTGAAAAGAGTGCGCTATTCATACATCCTTTTCGGTAGGAAAGAAGAGCAACGTACTCACTGTTTTTTGTCTCAAGAAGATTAAGCAAATCTTTGTGTGGCACAACCCGATAAAGTTCTTTAAACTCTTGTGGTATATCCGCAAGATGCTTCCACGAAGAGGAGATGAACATCTCTTCGGTGGGGAGCCCTCCCTCAACACGGCACTGGTTGTCTTTGAGATGGATGAGTATTTGTTCCAAACCAGAAAGTCCAGCATAGCCCGTGAAGCGATAGATGGGTGTTTGGAGCTTTGCCTCCGCAATGATTTCATCAAGCAACATCCAGCCAGACTCAACCGCACGCTGACCATCTATGGCAAGGGGAAGTCCGAACTCCTTCGCAAGATCCGAAAGCGGCCGCTCAAAATAGCTGGTGATTTGTCCGGCATTATGTCCGGTAGCCCCGTGCGCTATTTTGTCTGCCTCAAGAAGGACGACATTCTCTTTTGTATCGCGAAGCGTAAAGAAGGCAGTTACGACGCCAGCAATTCCTCCGCCGACGATAGCGACGTCGGCCTTAGAGTGAGCGCCAAGGGGTACCACTGGTCGGGTGCGATTTAACTGTTTGATCCAAGGAGAAATATTCGGAATCATCTTGAAATTCTAACCCGAACGAGGGTCTAGAACCAGGGAAATTACTTGCGGGATACTTTATAGATAACGCCCACCTCATCGTCTGAAATGTATATCGTTCCTCCGGGAAGGACCTTTACATCAACGGGGCGGCCGTGTTTCGTGCCGTCCAGGGCAAGCCATCCGGTAATAAAGTCTTCTGGGATGGACGGGTTGCCTCGCCCGTCTATGTTCAGTTTGACGATTTTGTATCCCGTCGGAGTGCTCCGATTCCAAGAGCCGTGATACGCGATGACGAGATCAAACCACATATCCTCTGGCCAACCTTCTTCCGGAATAAAAGAAAGCCCGAGTGGTGCTGAGTGTGCAGGAATATCAAGCCACGAAGGGATTTCAAAGGGCTCCATACACGGATTTCTGATATACGTATTTTTATCAAAATCGGTGTCATGAATATTCTTCCCATAACAGACAGGCCAGCCAAAATTTGGCGCTCCACCCGAAAGACTGAGAATTTCACCTGTGAAAGCATTTACCTCATCAGGAGGAATGTCGTCTCCAAGTCCATCTCGGCCCATCTCGGTTGCAAACACAATTCCATTTATGGGGTTCAGGGTCATGAAGACGGAATTGCGCAGTCCTTTCGCATACTCCTCAACCTCTCCAGTTTTTGTACCGTAAGCAAGTATTTTCCCTCGTTGTCCGGAGTCGTGGCAAACGTTGCACGAAGAGCCGACGGACATAAGAAGTGTTTGGTCATCGGGCGAGGGAAGAAAGAGGAGAGTTCGTGTCTTGTGTCTATCGGTCGCGGAGGCATCGAGACTAAGCAGTTTTGTTTCCGCGCTGACATTTCCGCTCTCATAGCGATAACGCGTGAGCGCGCTGTGTGTGGCGACATACAAATCACAGACAGCGTTGTCACATCTCGTCGCAAGTCCGTGTGGAGAATCAAGTCCAGAAAGCACCTCTGTCACGCGCGTGCTCCCATCCTGGTTTTCGGGTCACCAGCGATACTTTTCCTTCTTTAGTCTGCGAGACGAGTATTCCGTCTGGTACAAACTCCATCACGCGCGCGCCAGGAACCTCTTTGGTGTAGTACGTCGCTTCAAACCCCTCCGGGACTTGAAGGTAAGACACTTGGTTCGTACCCGTATCGGTATCGTCCGCTGGTCTCGGTATAGAAATCGTAGGAACAAATGCGACATACGCCCCAACTCCTACCACCAGAACTGCCCCCACCAGAAAAAGAGCAGTTGTTTTATTCATAACGGAAAGCATACGAGATTTTTCATTGAATTTCCGTGAAGTTAAAGAATGCCTCTAAGTGGCCACACCAGCAACTCCTGGAGTCTTTCGATGAACGGCCGGCGTGCCCACTCTGACAAAATGACTTGGTCGGCGTGTGTCATGTCATGTATAAACTGTTCTTTCACTTCACGCACAAAAGACGACTCAGTTCCATACAAAGCACTCTCGTAGTTGAGAAGGAGGCTCAAGTTGTCAAGGTTTGCGCTTCCCGCAAGGGCCCACATATCGTCAACGACGGCTGTTTTTGCGTGAAATACGTTGTTCCGATAGCGGTAAATTTTCACCCCTGCCTTGAGGAGTCCGCCAAAGTATGAGCGAGCGGCGATGTCAGTAATGAGTACATCAGAAACAGAAGAGAGCATAATGCGCACGTCCACACCGCGTTTTGCAGCTTTCCGGAGAGCATGGGTCAAGCGGAAGCTTGGAACGAAATACCCGGTCTCAAGATAGACGTATTTTGTTGCGGCTTTAATGCCGCGCAGGAGTGTGTGGTAGATGTGGCGGTGCCGAAGGCGCGGTGAATTATTAAGGATACGAAATGAGTTTTCTCCAGAAGATTTTTTTGGGAAGTGGAGTCTTCCGCCATGGAGACCAATTCCCCACATAGTCTCAAATGATTCTTGCACCTCGCGTGCAAGATCCCCCTCAAACCGCACTTGAGTGTCTCGCCACGATTTCATGGGAGATGAAATACCAACACCGCCAGTAAATCCGACCCGCGAATCAACCACCAAGATTTTACGGTGATCTCGCAGAAAATGCGATGAGAATTGTGGTTTTCTAAAGAGACGAGGAGGATTAAATACAACCACCTCAACACCCTCTTCGGTAAGGCGTGTGTGAAGCGGGGAGTCAATGAAACGATAGCTTCCGATGCCATCTACCAAAAGACGAACGCGAACACCCTCAGCAACCTTTTTTATAAAAAGTGTTGCGAATCGTTCACCAATTTCATCTGGCTCAAAAATGTACTGCTCGCAATCAATAGAAGTGAGCGCCTCTTCACAGGCAGAGAGCATCGCTTCCCACGCAAGGACAGGAGTGAGGTAGAAACGGGAGTCGTTTTCCATGGCACAAGTATAATACCTACCTGGGCAGATGGGGTGCTACACTAACCTGAGAGTTATTCATAAATAATTAACGTTTACCGTTATGATGAGCAAGTTGATGAACTGCAATTGTAGTGAGAAATGGGCGGAGCATGCTCCGCTCGTACTCCGTGTCGCGCTTGGCGTTATTTTTGTGTGGCATGGTTTTGACAAGGTGTTTACGAGAGGCATTCCATGGGTTGCTGACTTTCTTGGCGTGCTCGGGTTTCCGGCAACCACATTCTTCGCGTATGTTCTCGCCTACGGTGAGCTCATCGCAGGACTTCTTCTTATCGTGGGTCTCTTTACCCACTGGGCCGCAAAGTTTGTGGGAATCGTAAGTGTCGTCGCTCTTTTTGCGGTGCACCTACGTAATGGATTCTCGGTTGCTGAGGGTGGGTATGAGTTTATTCTGCTCATTTTTGCCGCTGCAGTCTCACTGCTTATCACGGGCGCAGGCAAGTACTCTCTTGATGCGAAACGGATGCAGAAAGGAGAGCCGACTATCTAGAGTTCTTGTATACAAAACAAAAAGCGCCCCGTGAGGGGCGCTTTTTGTTTAAGATCGTTAGATCTTGTTCACGTTGACCGCATTTGGGCCTTTTGGGCTGTCTCCGACCTCAAAAGAAACCTTGTCTCCCTCCATGAGCTCTTCGAACGAAATGTTCTGGAGCTCGTTGGAGTGGAAGAAAAGATCCTTGGCCTGGCCATCGCGCTTGATGAAGCCGAACCCCTTGTCCGTCTTCTTAGCTACAGTTCCTTCTTGCATACTTCGAGAGTAAATTGTTGTGTGTAATACATCAATTCAGGGTGCCGAAGAGAGAAGCTCGAGATCCCACTTCCTTTGGATCCAGCGCTGGTTGATACTCCCAGTATACCACCTAGGAGACCTTAAGTCGAGAGGGGAGCCAGTCCATCACTTTCTTTCGGTGCTGGTCGAGTGACCATGGGCCGTTGTTTTTAAAGAGGGAAGTGTGTACGGTTCGAAACTCCTCAAGAAGTGAGAGGGAGGCGCGGGGAAAGCCGAGGGGCAGATTCTCGTTATAAGACTTCAAGAAGTCCGAAAGAGAGAGCGTTTTTTCGCTCCGAATCCTGTCGAGATCGGGCAATTTCATTACTCTTAATAATACCACGAACTCCTCGAAAAATCAAAGGGAAAAATCTTTTAACCGCCGATGGTCCAGGTCGTTCCGCGTATCGGGAAGGAGCCCTCTTGTATTGATGCATTGGCATCGAGTGCAGTGACATCAATTACAAGTTGTGTCCCGAGAAAGTTCGAAGTGTTACCGGTAAGAATTGCTTTAATAGTGAAGAGGCGCATTTGGCCGGGCTCAAAGAGCGCATCGGTAGGAACAAAAGCAGACCCATTCTTAAAGAGCAGGGAACCCTCTGTACCTCCTACCGAACTACGTGAGCCACCTTGGTCGTCAACAGTTGAGAGACCAATCACTGATTCGGTCGGTGCAGAACCGTTTTGTTTGATCCAGAATCCTTTGAGCGAAGCAGGCTCCTTACCCGTGTTCGTAATTTGAAGATACGAAACCGGCACGGCGGTCGCCGCACGAGCGGTTCCTCCGAAGAGAAGTGGCACTGACGACACGGCAAACGTTGTTGCTGTTTTCGGAGAATTCTTTTTCTCCGTGTCAACCGTGAGGACTCCTCGCACGATGACACCTCGAGTTGCGCTCTTTGTAGAGGACACAATAACGTCATACGTTCCATTTGAGAGTTTTTTTGAGACTCTTGCTGTCCATTTTCCACTAACCACCTTCAACTTACTGGTATAGATCTTTTTAGTACTGTCCGTTTTCTGTATGGTTATATACGCAGTTTTTATACCGGTGAGGGTACCCGAAAGCGTTGGTTTTAGTGAAGAAGAGGTGAGTGAAGAGGCATTGATACTTCCGGTAACTACGCGTGCAGTAACCGTACAGGTTGTCTTTTTACTGCCAGAAGTGAAGCGGTACGAATAGGCGGTAGATGCACTCGGGGAAAAAGTTTCCGCACCCGAAAGCGAAAGCGGGTCGCCATTTGCGTTTGTCGCTTCCGTCGCGTTTTTGCTCACCCATGTAATACGAAGCTCGTCTCCATGAAGAAGGAGAACTTCGCCCTTTTCTCGTATTTTCACGTCTCCTTGAGAGGTGGACACTTGAAGATAACAGCTTGGTCTTGCGGTTGCGGCAGAAGCAGAGAGGGGGATACTCGCCATAAGCACAGTAGTTACGAGAGCAATGAAACGCAGAGATGATAGAGAAAGTCCGGGTAGCGTAGTCATATAAGAGTAGTATAGGTTATGTCTAGTTAAGACGAAAAAACGGCCTCCGCCTTACGGGAGCCGTTTTTTCGCTGAGGTGAACTACGGCAGCAAGCTTTGGTTATTTCGTGCCTCCTACTGAATTTCCCACAATCCCGTCTGAAGGATTGCTGAGCAAGAGAACGCCACTGTGCGTTGAAATGCCCGGAGCGGTCGAGAGGGCTTCTGTGGGTGTGTTTGCGGTGACGGTGCGCACTTCGCCAGTGGAGTTCACGTACGCATACGTTGCTGCGAAAGCCATGCTCGGAAGCGCAAACGTAGCAAGGGCGAGAGCTGTTGCGACGAGGAAACGAGCACCGATGTTCACTGAAATTGTTTTAGTCATAGTGATAGTTATTATTTGATAAGAACTTTAGGAGAGAGGAAGGCCTCTCGTTTCTAGGCTCTCGTAGAGGATGCCGTTGCGTTGATGCAAGTATTACAACAACGAGCGAGGAGTAAAACGAACCTTTCGTTCGTTTTGTCCGAACGAGGCGGTTGCAAGCTTACTTACAACAACGAGCGAGGAGCAAAATGAGTGCCCCATTCATTTTTTACGAGCGAGGCAGATGTAAGCTTTGCTTACAGAGGGTTACGGCTATTGCTTGAGGGCGTTTATTTCCCTTTCTAAGCCGCCAATTTTGGTCTCCAATTTTTGTGTTCGCTCGACGAGCTTTGCTTCAAGCTGGTTTGCATGACTCGCGAGTGTTTCAGCGACGAGCATCATGTCCGTTACGTCCTCCATGGCAAGCAGAATTGTTGTGGGGAACAGCGGAGATGCGGCATCCACTTTGAAGTGAATTTGGCGAGCGTTGAGGAGCATCACCTTGCGTCCGATAAAAGGGAATTCATGCGCAACTTCAAAACCTTTGAAAAAGGTATTTTTAGGCAAAATATCCTCAAGAAGCTTTCGGAGGGCAGGGATGTCCCACTGTCCATTTCCAAGCCCATAGACGATCTTCTTTTCCGTATCTTTGCGTTCGACTTGAAACGTTCTATAGAAAGATTCGTTTGCCGCCATGACTTGAAGGTCTTTGTCGAGAATTAAAATGGGATCACGCACGATGTCAACCACCGTCTTAATATATGTCCAGCTTTCTTCCCACAACCGTTCGATCATGTCCGCGCGGGCTGGCGTGAGAGAATTTTTTGATTTATTTGTTTTCATACTACGAATGCCGCAGAAACGCTTAATATATTTCAAGGATTTTAATCCGAGCATATGCTATACTTCCTTTATAAGTACTCCTTTGCCGAGTTCTTCACGGCAGTCTCACTGTAATTGTGCTGTAATAGTGTAATGCCGCGTTCGGCTTCGCCCATGATGACCCCAAAACAGGAAGCAGAGCGAAAAACGACACTCTCTGTGGCGCACGGGGACTATAACAAGAGCCTTAATCGCTATGCTTTTTTTAAACTCCACAGTCACGAAATAGGGGAAGATTTGGTACAAGACACTTTTCTGAAAACATGGAGCTACTTGGTCAAAGGAGGAAAAATAGAGGTAATGAAATCGTTTCTCTACCATATACTCAATAATCTTATCGTCGATGAATATAGAAAGCGCAAAACAACCTCACTCGACGTTCTTCTCGAAAGAGGGTTTGAGCCAGGCGCGGATCATTCTGAACGTATGGTCAATACGCTTGATGGAAAGGCAGCACTTCTTTTAATTATGCGTCTTCCTGAGAAATACCAAAAAGTGATGCGCATGCGATACACACAAGGTCTTTCCCTCACGGAGATGTCTCTCATTACGGGAGAGTCAAAAAATACCATGGCGGTACAACTGCATCGAGGGTTAGTGAAGCTTCGACAACTCTATCCGCACGCATAAAAGAAGTCAGTTTACTTACGTAGTAGCCAGCTTCACTCAAAGTACATCTATCGTTGGTATACAGTACAGCTCGTTCTTATCGTAATGGGCCGTAATGGTTTGGCGCACAGCTCGGCGTCAGGCATACGAGAGCACTACTAATAACTCTATTTACTTTTTATGGACCGGACTGTTGCAATCATACTAGGAGTGGTCGCCGTTGCTGTAGTTGGTGGGCTGGTTTTCTACACCGTTAACAAAAATGGGACTTCATCGCCAACGGCAACCTCCACATCAACAACAGGAGGAAATGTTGGACAAACGTTGCAACCTGCGAAGCCTTTTGCCGCTACGCATATAAAGGTTGCGACCACCGACACCACGGCAATCGTGAACGGTATCGTAACGCCAAACGGCTCCTTCACGAACTACTGGTATGAATACGGAACTACCGCAAGCTTAGGGAAAACGACGTCTCGCCAGATGATTGGTTCGGGATATGCCTCAATTGAAGTGCCGGGCTACATTACAGGACTTACGAAAGACACGACGTATCACTTCCGTGTTGCCGCTGAAAACCAGTATGGTATTGCGAGAGGGTCAACATATACCTTCCAAACCACGCATGATGTTCCGCCCCCAGTGGGTAGTGCACCAGGAGCATCTACCGCGCCCGCAAGTGGGATATCAAGAACAACCGCAAACCTGAACGGTGAAGTCACTCCAAACAAAGCCACCACCCAGTACTGGTTTGAGTATGGAAAGACGACTAATTTAGGGAACACAACCGCACTGGTATCGGTCGGTGACGGGAGCACCAAGACACAAGTTTCTCTTTCGCTTTCAGGTCTTGACCCAAACACCGCCTACCACTTCCGCCTGAATGCTCAAAATAAGTTCGGCACGGTGAACGGCGCAATTCTTAACTTCAAAACTGCGGGACCCTCTGCCTCCGCGTCACCTTCCGCTACGACCGAGAGCGCAACGAATGTCGCGACAACCACCGCAACGCTCCGCGCGGTAGTTGATCCGCAAGGCGCATCAACAACCTATTGGTTTGAGTACAGCACAGACTCACTCTTTGGTTCAGTGTTGGCTCGCACGACAGCTGAGAAAACACTTGGAGCAAATTCAGGCGCGGTCTCTGTTACCGCCGATATTTCTGGCCTGATTTCAAGTACCACGTACTTCTTCCGCGTGGTAGCGGAGAACAGTGTCGGTTTAGTGCGCGGAAGTCGTGTTTCGTTTGAGACAAATTAACAGCAACCTCTAAACCTCTTATGGACTCCTACAACTCACCGAGCACGAAACCAATCTATCGAGGGACACAGGTCGTCTGGTATGTGCTCGGGCTTATAGAAGCACTTCTTGCGTTTCGATTTGTATTGAAATTGCTCGGAGCAAATCCTGAAGCCGGATTTACGAGCATCATCTATGGGGCAACGCACGTCTTCGCGGCGCCATTTCTGAATGTCTTCCGGGTCACCTACGTTTCAGGAAGCGTTTTTGAATGGACAACGCTCCTGGCAATCGTCGTGTATTGGATGGTAGCTGTCGGCATCATCAAACTATTCTTGATGGGCAAGACGGTGTCGACGGGAGAAGCAGCGGTTGAATTAAAAAAACAAGAAACTAACTAAAACTATATGGGAATCATTCTTTGGATTATCTTCGGTGCGCTCGTAGGATGGATCGCTTCAATGATTATGGGAACAGATGCCGAGCAAGGAGCAATTTTGAACATTGTCGTCGGTATTGTGGGTGCAGTGATTGGGGGTTGGCTCATGAGTATCACGGGCGGATCGGACGTAACAGGCTTCAATTTGTATAGTTTCCTCGTTGCAATAGTTGGCGCATGCGTACTTATCGGTCTCGTTAAGTTAGTCCGAAAGTAAAATGGAAAATACCACCAACGAAAAGACGGAAGAGTTTAAAGTCACCGGTGATGGGATTCTTGAAAAAGTAAAAAAGATTATTAAGGAAGGTAATGCGAGACGGATTATCATTAAGAATGAGAAAGGGGAGTCCGTCCTTGAGATACCGCTTACTTTGGGTGCCGTTGGTGCCGTCCTGGTGCCGATACTTGCGGCAGTAGGTGCCCTCGCGGCACTCCTCTCGGACTGTACTATTGTCGTCGTGAAAAAATAAATCGTGTGTAATAGCCTGCAGGGGGCCTCGGCTTCATAGTAGGTAAGAGGAAATATTATTATCTACTATAATACTTACAAACATATGGGAATTATTCTTTGGATTGTATTTGGTGCTTTGGTTGGCTGGGTTGCCTCCATGATTATGGGTACGAATGCGCAGCAGGGCGCGGTTCTGAACATTGTCGTCGGTATTCTGGGTGCAGTGATTGGCGGCTGGATTATGAGTGTTGTCGGAGGAACGGCTATTACTACCTTCAACCTCTACAGCTTCCTCGTCGCTCTCCTTGGAGCATCTGTGCTTATTGGTCTCGTTAAGATAGTGCGAAAGTAAGATTGTCGGACAGACGGGATTAGTGAAAGATACTCGGTACAGAGTAGTCCCTCTTCAAGAACAGACGCCATTATGGATGATGTCATGAAAATGTATCTTCTTCTCTTTGCAACAACGACAGTGGTCGTCGTTCTTGGGGCTTCAATGGTGTTCGTTTTCTGGAGGATTGCGCGTATTCTGAAACATTTTGAACATGTTTCAGAACAAATTGCACTTGAAAGTGACACCATCCGCCTTGATCTTGCTCTACTGCGCTCCGATATCCGTCGTGGGAAAGGAAGACTGAAGTCACTCTTTGATTTTTTCGGTAAAACAAAAAAACGAACGTCAAAATAGTACACAATTTCTATTTATTAGAATTCCTTTAACTTCCACACTCTATGAAAAATATATCGAACGCGCGGAAGAACGCGATGAAAGTTGGTGCAGGATTAATCGCGGCGGGTGCTGCTGCAGCAACAGGTTATTATTTTTACGGAAGTGAACATGCGAAGAATCATCGAAAACGCGCTTCGAAATGGGCGAATGATATGAAAAAAGAAGTGCTGAAAGAGATGGGACGCCTTGAGCGTGCGAGTCCCAAAGCGTTCGCAACTGCAGTGGATCGTATCGCGGATACGTACCAAGTTGCGCGCAGAGTAGATGCGAAGGAGATGAAGCGGGCGGCAAACGAACTGAAGGCAAATTGGGAAATGATAAAAAAGGAAATAAAACGTGCAGGAAGACAGAACAATTCTCGAATAAAGCGGACGAAAAGATCTATAAAATAAAGAAAGCACCCGCAAAGCGGGTGCTTTCTTTATTAGTGTAGGGAAGCTTACTTCGCACCGCCCACAGAGTCGCCCACAATTCCATCCGATGGATTGACGAGCAGGAGAACCCCACTGTGAAGCGCAATACCTGGAGCGATTGCGATGGCGGTCATGGGTGCATCAGCACTGACCGTACGTACTTCACCCGCCGTGTTCACGTACGCATATGTTGCTGCGGCGGCGAAGCTAGGAAGAGCAAAGGTAGTGAGTGCGAGGCCCGTTCCAATGAGAACACGTGCCCCGACATTCATGAATGTTGCATTAATCATGGTGTTTTTGTTATTTGGTACTGGCCCCTGAGCCAATAGGGCCTCTGTGCGTAGGCTCGTATACGCAGACGATTCATTGACAAGAGTGTTACAAATTAAGTATTTCAAATGGTATAATAAAAAAACAAAGCTCACTCAACCTTCATTTTCTACTCACGTTGGCAATTCGCGATGGCATGGAAAAACTACTGAACATATTTTCAAATCAGAAAACACTCGTTTTGGTTGGAACTGCAGTTTTAGTATTCGCAGGAGTTGTTTTCTTGTATCCGAGCGAGAATGGAAAGGAGGAATCTCTCGTTGTGGTGTCGGGCGAATTCCTCCAGCAAGTTTCCGTGTCAGGGAAAGTTACCGCGACCGAGAGCGTTGACCTATCCTTTCCAGATACGGATCGAGTAACCTCTATTTTTGTGAAGGTAGGAGACAAAGTTTCGGAACGTCAGGTACTTGCAAGCCTTACCACGAGTGCACTCGCCTCAAACTTGCGCGCGGCGGAGGCCGACCTTGCGGTGCGAAGAGCAGAGCGGGGAAGCACCTCGGTAAATCTGGAAGAGGTGCGCAAAGAGCAGAACGAACTGGTTCTAAGCGCATACAGCGAACTTCTTTCCGAAGGTTTGGTAGCCGTACCAAACTCGTCTTCCTATACGGCCGAGGCACCACTCATTACTGGTCGATACAGTGGCGCAGAGGGTACGTATAAGCTTAGTATTTCTAGACGAACCGCAACTTCCGACGATTTTGAATTGCGAACTTTTAACCTTGAGAAGACCGGACCAGTAGAAATTTTTGAAAACGAACCTACTGCACTTGGTACGCATGGACTTTTTGTATCGTTCCCCGACTTGCTAAATGAATATAACGACACGATATGGTACGTTACGATTCCCAACACAAAAAGTTCCTCGTACCTCGCGAACTACAACGCGTACCAAGAAGCGCTTCGTGCACGCGACCGCGCGATTGCGGACGCTGAAGCAAAACTGGGAAGTACAGAAGGTTCAACGGTGCTTGATGCACAAGTGCAAAGCGCTGAAGCTGAGATTGCGCGCATCAGGACATTGATCAGCGAGCGAAGCCTCCGTGCGCCCTTTAATGCTGTGGTGACCGCAGTTCCCATAAAAGTGGGCGGTCTCGCGTCTTCAAACGAACCAGCAATTTCTCTTATAAGCGCCAAAGGACTTCAAATAGAGAGTTATGTTCCAGAGACAAACCTTTCACTTCTCAAAGTAGGGGACGAAGCTGAAGTAACGCTTGATGCCTATGGCTCTACGGTTCCTTTTGCGACGCGCATTGTTTCTATTGACCCCGCAGAGACGATTCGGGACGGCGTTTCCACCTACCGCGCCGTCTTATATTTCGATGAGCAGGACGAGCGGGTTCGGGCGGGCATGACGGCGAATGTGGTTATCACTACGGACCGTAGGGAAAATATCATAAGTATTCCGCAGGGGTTGGTAACCAAGCGAGACGGCAAGAGCTTTGTGCGCGTGAGAGAGGGAAATGAGGTACGCGAGCAAGAAGTGGTGACCGGCAGCGTCTCATCTTCAGGAACGGTTGAAATAATCTCTGGCCTTTCGGCAGGGGAAGAAGTCCTTGCAGAATTATAATGATTCCTCTTACGGTCCGTATTGGCTCCTTCCTCGCGTTTCGGGCGCTCCGGAGAGCAAGCGTATGGACAACGAGCCTCATTATTTTCGTGATGGTGCTCACGTTTCTTAACCTTGTCGTCGTTTCTGGAATTCTGGTGGGCCTTATTCAAGGTTCTATTAACGCCTGGCGTACGGAGTTTACGAGCGACGTCATTATTTCTAGTTTGGATGATAAGAAATACATTGAAAATAGCCCAAACCTGATCGCGCTCGTCAAAAGTCTTCCGGAGGTTGAGTCAGCGTCGCCGCGCTATTCCGAAGGAGCAACGCTTGAAGCGAACTACAAAACTCGCAAAGACACCGACAAGCCCAATATCGCGGCCGCCCAAATAATGGGTATTGACCCTTACGCTGAAGACGCAGTTACGGGGCTTGGAGGGAAAATCATGGAAGGCTCCTATCTTTCGCCAGGAGATTACGATCAGATTATCCTCGGTTTTTACTTACTTTCTCAATACGTGCCAGTAGATGATCCGAACTTAGCGGCGCTTGAAAATGTCGGTATCGGGACGAAGATTCGTATCGTCGTTGATGGGGTGACGAGAGAAGTGACGGTGAAAGGCATTATCAAAAGCAAAGTGGACTCGCTCACGAGAAATGCGTTCATGATTGACTCACAATTCCGGAGCATGATTGGCCGAAATGACGGGAACGTTGATCAGCTCGCCATTAAGCTTGTGGCGGGGGCTGATCCGATTGCGGTACGAGATACACTCAAGCTCCGCGGCGTTGATGACTACGCGAAAGTACAAACCTACGCAGACGCGCAGCCGCAGTTTCTTAAGGACATCATCAATACGTTCAACATGCTCGGCACCGCTTTTGGCTCCATAGGACTTGTGGTCGCGTCCATCACGATTTTCATCGTGGTCTTTATTAACGCGCTCACGCGCCGAAAATATATCGGCATCTTGAAAGGCATTGGAATACACGGCCACGCCATACAGATGTCCTACGTCTTTCAGTCCATTTTCTATGCGCTCTGCGGTTCAGCCATTGGCCTTATCGTTCTCTATGGTTTTTTGGTTCCGCTCTTTCTCGCACACCCGATTGATTTTCCTTTTAGCGACGGCATTCTGGTTGCACCGCTTGAAGGAACGCTCTTCCGGGTTGGCCTTCTTGTCTTCTCCACCATTATCGCTGGGTTCATACCGGCGTGGATGATTATCCGGAAGAACACGCTGGATTCTATTCTCGGCCGCAACTAGCCATGATTACCACCAAAAATCTCACAAAGGCATTTAAAGACGGCGACGCCGTAACACCTGTGCTGAAGGGAATTGATTTTAAGGCGCAGGGCGGCGAGTTTGTCGCTATTATGGGGCGCTCGGGCGCAGGTAAAAGCACTCTGCTGTATCAGATGAGCCTGCTTGATGATCCGACTAGTGGGGAAGTGATTATTGACGGCCACAACACGCACACCATGTCCGCGGAAGAAAAAATGCGCTTCCGCCTGGTGAAGTTCGGCTACGTCTTCCAAGACTATGCGCTTTTGCCGGAACTCACCGCTCTTGAGAACGTGGCTTTGCCGCTTCTCATGCAAGGTAAATCAAAAGCGGATGCATACGCAGAATCCATTGATCAGCTTCATCGCGCCGGACTTGCCGACCGTCTTGAAAATCCTCCTTCACAGCTCTCGGGTGGCGAGCAACAACGAGTTTCTATTGTGCGCGCAATTGCCCATAAGCCGGCGATACTTTTTGCTGATGAACCGACCGCAAACTTGGATAACCAATCCGCGAAAGTGATTATGGGAATGTTTCAAGAGCTCCATCGCGCAGGGCAGACCATTATTATGGTTACCCACGAGGAGCAATACGCGGCGCTTGCGCAGAAAGTGATACGACTTGACGACGGGAAGATAATCTCTGAGACAAAAAATTCCTAGCGGTTTTGCATCATCCCACCAAAAAGCTCACCCATAATTTCCTCAATCGGTCTTGCGTCAGTCGGAATCTCAACGTGTATGGGTTTATTGATATTTCCGAGCTCAAGTGTGTGCGCGAAGGTGTTTCCTTCGTGAGCTGTTGTCGTTGGGTCGTCTCCGCTACCGGAAACCACAATTTTATAAGGGTACTGGTCGCGCGCTCCTATCCAGATTTTTACTTCACCGAACATTGTCGCTTCCATGTCCTTTGCAAGGCGCGCTTTATCTTTTACAGAAAGCGGAGTGCCGACTATCTCTTGAAGACGAACGACAAGAGAGAGTGCTCTGTCCGTGTCGAGAGCGAGAATAAACACGCGCGTAGAAACACCACCGACTTTTTCACCCGGAAGCTCGCTCACGATCGACACCACCTTCGACTCCATGATTGCTTTCTGCATCTCGACTTTCTGTTCTTCGGTAAGCGTTTTTTGGAGAGGAGAGGGAAGTGAAGACTTATCAATGGGAATTGAAATCCACTGATTCAGAAAAGTGCCAGCAAAGACTTTGAGCGGAGCGGGCAGGTCAAGAACTCGCAGGTACGCCATGTCGCTGTCTTGTCGGACTTCAATGGAGAAGGGATAGGAAGGATCGGTAGATGCGAGTCCGTGTGCATTTCCGGTCACCGCAAATGAGCTTTTGAGATGGGCGAAATCCTTAAGGTCAACATCGCCGACGACGGTAATGGCCAGCTCCCCAGGAGTTTGGGTCTTTCCTAAATTTGCTTTTGAGCCACTGAAGTTCATGACCGCACCGATATCGAGATTTGTAAGCGCGAGAGTCGTCGTCTGCTTAAAGTGGGTTGTTTCAATGTGCAGGGTTTTTTCTAGGGCCGCCGCGAATACCTCTTCAGGCGTGGTTTTTGGAGAAGAATCTGAAGAAGCGACATAAGCAGCTCCCCCAAGCACAAGAACTCCTCCGAGCAAACTAACGAGCGTTTTAATTGAGTACATAGCTATTTTGTTTAGAGGCTGATTTTTGTCTTAAAGTTGCCACGGAAACCAGGAGTTTCTTCTGAACCCTCATCAAGGTCGCCGACTTTCACCACGAGGCCGCCATTTTCTTTGAATACGCCGATTTCCTTTCCGCCGCCGGCCCACCAACAGATAGCCCCCGCAACTTCGTTCTCCGAAAGACTCCAACTTGACCCTTTCATATCAAAACAACTTCCCGTATAGGTTCCGAGGTCGTACGCCTTTGTCGCCACATGCAAAGTGACTTGTGTTCTCGGCGCAGACGTTTCCGTGTCTTCGCCGCGATTGGTAAATTCCCACGAAAGTTGGTCGGCGGTTACTGCACTTTTCTTTTCGTCCGCAGGGGAGGATGTCTGGTATACGTACGTGCCCCCTCCAAGAACCGCAAACACGGCTGCCGCAATAAGTATTTTATTCATGAAACAAGTATATCAGTACGTAGTTGAGCTACTTCATTCCCGGCAAGTAATTAATCGGCATTATTTCGATTGAAGATTCTGGAATCTGCAAATGCGGATGGCTTTCAAACGCTTTTGCCGCCGCTTCAGGCGACTCAGCTTGCACGACCGCATACATCATCACGTCGTTTCTCTCATCGGAAACGCCACTTGAGGTGACGCGCTTCACCTTGCCAGCTCCCGCGGGCGCGTCGACCAGCATTTTTTCATTCTCTTTCGTCCACGCTTGCCACTCACCGCTCATCTTCGCTTCTTCTGTTTTCCTTGTCTCGGCATCTTTTTTCATCCAATCGTCGAGTACCGAACTAGGCGCGAAAAACAAAACCAAGAATTTTTTCATGTTAGTTTGCGGTTAGTACAGTAATCATAGTTAGTATACCCGGTAGAAATCATGAAGATGTAGGTCGCTGTCTTCAAAAACAAACCCCCGAGCAAGCTCGGGGGCAACCTAAACAGCATTTTCTGGTCGGCCTTTTATCCATCCAATACGTCGGTGTATCGCAGCTCCTGGCGATTTGCCTTCCGCCCGACTTTGAGCACGACGACGGGCGCTATTTCTCCGGTCCTTCTTAAGGAACTTGAGCATTGCTTCCGGAAGACCGTGATCCCATGAGAGCCAAGCAGGTTCGGCATGAGAACGGGAAGTGCAGCCCCAGAAACGAGACTTCATTCCCTTGCCGTAGACGATGTTCATTCGCCGGCGGCATTTGGGACAGAGCGGCCGAAGCACCGCACGCTCCTTCGCAATTACCGCATAACAGCCGAGTCTGTGAAGGAAGTTTTTGGTGCGGTGAAAGATCTTGAAGTAGCGCGCCCTATCGCCGTCCTTGATCAAGACCCAGCCAGCATCCTGGTCTCGGGCATAATCTTGTCCGATGAGAAAAGTCGTCCACACCACTACCTGAAGTCCGTTTGCGAAGAACTGAAGCCCGACCTCTCTTCCTTCACGAGGAGAGGGAGCCCTAAGGTCTAGTCGCTCGAAATCCCTCCTGAACTCAATGTGGGACATTTCCCGGAAGTCGCGCCGTATAAGCGCGTCTCTGAAACGCCCGAACGATTCGACGTCGGGTAATACTTGCGCAGGCACGTGAACCTCCTCGTCTGTAGTTGAAAGGGTACTGCTCCGGTTTTGTTATACTCCAACCCTCTCATAAATCAATCTCCGACTGGACAGAGAATGTTTGAATTATTGCGTCTTTTTGTCTCGACTGGCCTTCAGTGCTTTGATTCGGCCTTCAGATAACTTAGACCAACTAAGAATACCGATCGCTGTCAAAACAGCCTCTTTTTCTTCTTTTGTTAGAGAATGTTTCTTCAGTAGAGCCGTTAAAATGACAATTGCCTGCCTGTCATCCATAGTCTTTGTGTTAGTCATCACGTAATCATTTTGCCAAGAATCTATACGTTATTAGTGGTGCCCAGATCAGGAAGCTCGCAAGGCCTGGAATAAAGAAGGTCGCAATGATTTTTTCAGGAAAAATGTTTTCCACCCACAGAAGCGTCAAAGCCGAGCTTGCGCACAGAAGCATGAAGATCCAAAAGACTTTGAGTGCGATTTTTTCAATCATACCTATACCAACGAGTCCCGAGTGGAGAAAGTTACTTGGAGCGATGAGGACAACCGGCCCAACAACATGGCCTACGCATTCCGCCTTTAAGTTTTGAGAACGCCTTCTTGATACGGATATCTCTCGTCTCCTCTTTTTTGCCAGATGTAACCCAGCAAATCCACTCATTGCGCGCAAGCGGCGTGATGTCTTCCCACAGTGCTCGCACCGTCGGGTTTGAGACGAATGGCCTTTCGCAAATCCGTCTGGCAGTTTATGTACCGTACCACTGGATATTTTTTTAGCGGTCATAGGGGTATTTTACCTTACGCACGGGAAATTCCGTCTCTCACGTACGTCCGAGTTTCCCGTGTGGATGGAGCCTGCCGTAGTCTATTATGGCTCCTATGACCGAAGCGCAAATGTTGCGACAGGGAAAGATTGGGGTAATTTCCACGGACACTCTGTATGGGATAGTTGCCGCTGCACTCCACGAAGAGGCTGTCGAACGCGTCTATGATTTGAAAGGTAGGACGACTACCAAACCCTGCATTGTTCTCATTTCGTCACCCACGAAGCTTTCTTTGTTTGATATCAAGCCAACGGAAAAACAAGAAGAGGTGTTGTCACAGTATTGGCCGGGAGCAGTGAGCATCGTTCTTCCTTCCGGTACTGGAACTCCCCAGTATCTCCATCGAGGTATGGGTACGCTCGCGTTCCGTGTTCCGGGCGATGTTCGGCTCCGAGAGTTCTTGAAAGTCTCAGGTCCCCTCGTTGCACCGAGTGCGAATCCTGAAGGTTCACCACCAGCGACAACTATTGATGAAGCAAAGACGTATTTCGGCGACCAGGTCGACTTTTACCTTGACGGTGGGGAGTGTCTCGGCGCATCGTCAACACTCATCTCATTTGATGAGCACGATTCAGTTATCGTTTTACGAAAGGGCAGGGTGTCTATTTAGTTTCTTGACCTAGGGAGTAAGCACAGCTTTCTCCCGGTCGCATCCTCGAAAAACAAAAAGCCCCAAAAGGGCTCTTTGTTTTTACTCGGATGCTCCGCTGGGTAGAGGATGTTCGAACTTGTCTTCTGCTTATCTAACGGAGCATGAGCTCAAACGTGATAGTTGAATGGTCGAATATATTTTCGACCTTCCTTACCTTTGCCTTGAGTGGTAGGACATACGACCCCGACTGCTTGTCAGGGAAAATGGAGGTATTCCAGATTGTTTTTCTTATAGTTACCGAAACGGGGAGCGAGCCCCACCCGCGGGCGTTTTTACCAAAGGACTCCTTAATTGCTTGTCCTTGTTTTTTGGGGAGGGTAAGAAAGCGCCATCCCGCCATACCAGGATACGGCCAGACCTTCGAGCGCATCTTATAGGTCTTCTTTGGCATCATGAGCCAAGAGGGTTTAGGCAGCGTCGAACCGCGCCTTGTTGTCGACCATCCACTTTTCCATATCCTCTTTAGTTTTGCTTGAATCTTTCATGACATCAGCGTGAATGCTGAAATAATGAGGCTTCAACGCCTCCATCCACTTCTCGAAGGTCCCAGCCTCCACTGTTGTTTCGCACAAGTCGCATTTAAGAGTTTTCATGCTGAAATGCTATCACGAATTTGAACGAAGGCTCCGGAATCGCTCAGAAGTTGCTAGTATAAGTACTATGAATACTCACAAGCTAATTCTTATAGCGACCATATGTGGCGTTACTGTGGTCATCCTTTCGTTTGCGTACTACGCCATTTCGCCGCTTTTCAGAAATATAAAAGCGGATGATGCGCTGCCAACGACGAGTCAGACACAAACGCCGACCAGTGGGCAACAACCGCAAGTGGCATCGGCGCAAGTCACAGGCACCACAGGGCATCCGGCCTCCGGTACCGCGCGGATTGTCGAAGCCGATGGCAAAAAATACGTGCGCTACGAAAACTTCCAGACAATAAACGGCCCGGACATCTACGTGTATCTGTCCAAAGACTTGGGAGCAAAGGAGTTCGTGAGCCTCGGCAAGGTCAAGGCAACCGAGGGCAATATCAACTATGAAATTCCTGCTGGCGTAGATGTGTCGCAATACCCCTATGTACTGACGTGGTGTAAAACGTTTGGCGTTCTCTTCAATTCTGCCGATTTGTCACAAGCGCGGTGAGGGAAATCAAATTACCTCTACCTGTGCGGGGCGCTCCGGGAGTAAAGTCGCTTCGCTTTGTTTTCTCCCGGTCGCATCCTCGAAAAACAAAAAGCCCCGGAAGCTCTGGTAGTAAGCGCATGCGCGCTTTCTCCCGTTCGCCTCGGAGAAAATGAAAATGCCCCTTGCGGGGCGTTTTCATTTTTCCTCGGCTCCGGGAGTAGGACTCGAACCTACAACCAACGCCTTACATCGTTCCTTAAGTTTTCCAAAAGGGATGGACTATATCATCACCCCGAAGGGTGCAAGGCGCTTCGGCCTTACGGCCTACTCCCCGAAGGGATAGTCTCTACACCTTCTCCGACAATGCGTCGGAGCTTGGCTCGGGATTGCCCGTCTGCCGATTGGCAGGGGAGGGTTTCCCCGAATTCACCTTGTTATTCGACCAGAGTTTCCTCTGGAAGCTGCGTAAGCCACAGGGCGCTGCTCTACCATTGAGCTATCCCGGAATACTTTCTAACTAAACGCGCCCCAAAGGGCGTGCGGGCATTCTAGCGGAAAATTGACGAGCAGGAAAGTCCGATTGCTTGTTATAGTGCGAGCATGCTCACGCTCTACATGCGCCCCACATGTTCGCACTGCGTAGATGTTTTACACGCGGCAAATGCACTTGGCCTTGTGCTTGAAATGAAAAACATCGCTAATCCCGTGCATGCGAAAGAGCTTATTGAGCGCGGCGGTAAGCAACAGGTGCCGTATTTAGTAGACCCCGTGCGCAACGTTGAAATGTATGAATCAAGGGATATCGTTGGCTATCTAGAGAAGCACTACCATAAACAAGAGGTATGAGTCCCGTTAGAGATAGCGGGCACGGCACACAGGATCGACGGTATGCCGTTTTTATAAGATCTAATCACGATGGGAGTCCGATGCGTTCATCTACGCTCGTACCCTATCTCTAACGGGATGAGTGGATACGTGAAGGTGAAGGTTATGCCTGGCGCGAAGCGCGAAAAGGTTGAGAGGGTAGACGAAACGACGTTTTCTATCGCAGTGAAGGAGCCAGCAAAACAAAACCTTGCAAATGAACGCGTGAAAGTCGTCCTCGCGCGCGAATTGAAAGTGGTACCGGGGAAACTTCGGCTCGTCGCGGGATTCCGCTCCCCAAACAAAATATTTTCCATTTCGTAATAAAAACAGATCAAATGCTATACTGTCTCGTATGAATCCCGTTAGAAATCGCGGACGCTGTCGGGGTCGTGATACGGGATTATTTACCAGCTTTTATCGAATAGGGTTCGGCCGCAATATTTTTGCGTCCGCGTCCTATTTCTAACGGGATGAACCTCACTATCAAAGCAACACACCACAAGCTCTCTACCGCCTCTAGAGCACTGATTGAGGAGAAAATGGAAGCACTACGCAAGTTTACAAGCGAGGATGAGTCAGCAACACTTACCTGCGAGATTGAAGAGTCGGTGAGTGTGGAGCGCGCGGGAGCGAAATACAGAGTAGAAGGAAACCTCACCATAGACGGCACTCTTTTCCGTGCAGAAGCATTGGGTGAGACCTTAGAGGCGGCAGTAGACTCAGTACGCGACGAGCTTGTGCGCGAAGTACGTCGCTCAAGAGGAAAGGCACGACGACTCCTTCGGCGCGGAGGAGCGGCTCTCAAAGAGATGCTCCGCTTTGGTCAATAAGCTCTTAGTCTTCTTTGGAAGAAAGGAAAGTTTCGTAAGGCGTTTCGCGTTTGCCTTCAGGTATGACTCGTTCAATCACAAACGCATTGGCAGGGGAGAGTGATGCTTTCACAATCTTGACTCGTGCGCCGTCTTTCGTAAAAAAATGTGTGCCAATGGTGTCGGCGTACGCACGATAGGTATTCCAGTTTTGAAGAGCAGGGGATGAAAGGTCCAAAAGGCCATCTTCTTTTTTGAGTTTGCCTGAGCGCGTTGCGCGCAGGGGGTCTTGTGTAGTGAGTAAGGTTGAACCTTGCTCAAAGGCGGGAAGTGTATCGGCGAGGAGTTTTGCGCCCGCTTCGATGAGGCGTGGGCGAAGTTCTCGCGCCGTCTCGCTTGAAGCAATCGGTACTTCAACCTGCCGAAGTATGTCACCCGCATCAAGTTCGCGCACCATTTTCTGTACCGTCACACCCGTAACCGCGTCGCCATTTTTGAGCGCCGCCTCCATAGGAGTTGCACCGCGGTATTTCGGAAGCAGGGAATAGTGCACATTTAAGACGCCTTTTGGAAATGTGTTGATAAGTGCCTCTCCAAAAATCTTTCCGTAGGCAACGACGACGGCGTACTCTGCGCCGTATCCTCGTATTTTTTGTATCGCCTCGTCGTCTAGTTTCTCCGGCGTGAAGACAGGAATATTTTTGCTCTCTGCAAAGACTTTTGTATCGGAAGGTGTAAGAGCAAGGCCGCGTCCTTTTGGCGCATCCGGTGAGGTAACCACAAGTGCGGGAACAAAACCGCGTGAAAGCAGAACCGCGAGCGTATCGCGCGCCACATACGGCGTACCGAAATACACAAATTTATTTTGACTGTTTTTCATGAGGTGTAAGTTCAACCAAGTTTTCTGCGTGGTCAATAAAAAGAATGCCATTTAAATGGTCTACTTCGTGTTCAAAAATCTGTGCCAAAAGTCCGCCCGCGCCGCGCGTAAAGCGCGAGCCATCTTCGCGCTCGGCACGGACAGTCACGCGCTCGTGCCGCTTAGTCGTGCCGTACATCCCACGCACAGAAAGGCATCCTTCATCCGCTTTTTGTCGTTTTCGCGAAGTTTTTACGATTTCAGGATTAATGTACACCTCTACTTCAGGAGTGCGCTGCGGGAGCCGTTTTTCTTCTGAAGGCATTGGTGGCAGAGGAAGCGTACGGTCTTTGCGCACAATGAAAATACGGTAGGGCACGGCGATTTGCGGCGCCGCAAGCGCCACACCATCAAGCTCTTTATCAAGGGCTTCTGCCATGTCGGCGATAATGCTGGAGAGCTTCTCTGTGCCAAACATCTTTTCCGGTACGGGTTCCGCTTTCTTTCGCAAAATAGCCGCCTTCTCTTGCACGATCGCTTTCATCCCGTTAGAGATAGGAAACGCTTTAGCCGGTTTTTGAGATACCGTTTGCCCGTCCCCGTCTTTAGATATTTCTCGCGAGCCCCCGCGTCCTCCATGTTGCGACATGCTTCGTAATATATCAGTTCGTAGGGACGATGCTTGTTTGTCCAGCCGCGAGACCCTTTTTTATGCTGGCTGAAGCGTTTCCGTAAATCATTCGTGACTCCTGTATACCAATAGTTGCTTGAGAGGCTTCGTATCACGTAGACATAACACATGTTGTTATCTCTAACGGGATTCATGCCGCGCACTATAGCTTATTTTTGTGTTTTTTGGGATCTATTTCCCACCCCAGTACCACAACCTCGCAGACTCGGTTGGCTACGGGGCGAGACTCATTTCAATATTTCTTTTTGTAGCTGTTGAATGGAAGTTCGTTTTTATGCTTCTTAGGGTCTATTTCCCACCAGAATTTCTTACTGAAGTTTGGCGCTTTGCTACAGACACTCTGGAGGTAGTAGAGGTCGTTCGTCGGGACCTTTTCAAGAAGCGTACCCAGGTGGCCCATCGTCATGGGGGGAAGGCCGTCTTGCTTACGAGAATAATTTAAATGTCGCTGAAAAAAACGCATAAGCTCACCGCGTTCGGTTTTCCGACTTTTCTCAAGCTTCTTCGCAGCAAGGATGTCCTTAATTTCCTTCATCCCGTTAGAGATAGGAAACGCTTCAGGCGGTTTTTGAGATACCGTTTGCCCGTCCCGGTCTTTCAGATACTTCTCTCGAGCTTCCGCGTCCTCCAGGTTGTGACATGCTTCGTAATATATCAGTTCGTACGGACGATGCTTTTTTGTCCAACCGCGAGACCCTTTTTGATGCTGGCTGAAGCGTTTCCGTAAATCGTTCGTGACTCCTGTATACCAATAGCCGCTTGAAAGACTTTGTATGACATACACATACGACATGTTTTTATCTCTAACGGGATTCATTTCCGTTTGATTGTATGGAAGCACCAATTGCCTGAAGGCGCTGCACGAGATCTTCGTAGCCACGATTGATACTGTACACGTTGCGCAGTATGGAATGACCTTTTGCTGCGAGCATGCCGATAAGAAGAATCGTGGCGGGGCGAAGTGCCGGCGGGCAGATAATTTCTGCAGCTTTTAAATTCGTTGGCCCCTCAATTGAGATGCGATGCGGATCGTGAAGCGTCGTGTGTGCGCCAAGACGGTCAAGCTCGGTGTAGTAAATAGCGCGCTTTTCGTAAACCCAGTCATGTATCAAGGTCGTGCCTTTTACACAGGTAGCGATGACGGCGAAGAAGGGGAGGTTATCAATGTTGAGTCCAGGGTACGGACGCGCGTGGATTTTCTCTGGAAATGCAGTGAGTTCTGATGGCTCAAGATGGAGGTCAACGAGCTTGGTGATTCCGTTTTCAGAGACGCGCTCGTTGCTCTGCGTATGGCGAAGTCCCATTTTTGAAAGCAAGAAAAGTTCAACTTCAAGAAACTCAATTGGCGCGGCGGAGATGCTAAGTTTTGATTTCGTGACGATCGCCGATGCAATGAAAAACATGGCGTCGGTCGGGTCCTCGGCAATGCTATACGAAATATCTTTTTCAAACTGAGCGAGACCAGTGATAGTAATGCTTGTTGTGCCGATGCCCTCAACCTTCGCGCCAAGGGCGCGAAGGAATCCGCACACTTCTTGCACTTGGTAGTTTGCGGACGCATATTTAATGACCGTTTTTTCAGGAATGCGTGCAGCGGCGAGAAGCGCGTTAATGGTTGCCGTGTCGCTTGATTCATAGAGCACTATTTCGGCGCCGTGGAGTTTCGTGTGAGTTATTTGGTACCGGTCGGAAAGTGTTTCGATTGCAACGCCAAATTTTTCAAGCGCATACAAATGAGGAAGAACACTCCGGAGCCCCAAGGTGCAACCGCCTGACTGCGGGATCTCAAATGTTTTAAAATGATGGAGCAGAGGACCAATGAACATGAGAATACTTCTCGTCCTCGTTGCCGCTTCGCGGTTAATGGAACCGAGGTTTATCTTTTGTGGCGGCGTAATAACGAGATTATTTCCACTCCACTTCACTTCCACACCAATTGAAATAAGCACTTCAACAAGACGTTTCACCTCCTCAATTTTTGGCATCTTGAGCAGGGTTGTGGAGCCGCGGTTGAGGAGGGAAGCGGCAATGAGGGCGACGGCGCCATTCTTTGAGCGCGCGGTCTCCACTGTGCCGGAAAGTGTTTTACCGCCATCAACGGTAAAGTGGAGTCCTTCCGGAGAAGTCATGTGATGATTTTAACACTCGTTTTCATTTAGTTGAAACAAGAGGTATTATGGCGCCTAATGTCATTCTTTTCGCCAAAACTCGGAATTGACCTCGGCACGACAAACGTGCTCGTGTTCGTGCCCGGGAAAGGAGTGGTCTTAAACGAGTCTTCTGTGGTCGCGGTAGCTAAAGGAAGCAACAAGGTCATTGCGATAGGAACTGAGGCGAAGCAAATGATTGGGAAAACTCCGGACGACATTATTGCGTATCGCCCTATGAAAGACGGCGTTATCGCGGACTACCGCGTTACAGAAGCGATGCTTCGATACTTCATGCGTAAAACACTGAAGTGGAATCCATTTCGTCCCACCGTGCTTGTGTCGGTACCCGCGGGTGTGACCTCAACCGAGAAGCGTGCGGTTATTGAAGCGGCGATAAAAGCGGGAGCAAAAAATGCATTCGTGGTGAAAGAACCTATTCTTGCCGCCATAGGCGCAGGCATTCCGATTCAGGAACCCATGGGGCGCATGGTTGCAGACATTGGCGGTGGCACCATAGACGTCGCCGTGATTTCCCTTGGCGGCATCGTCGCCTCAACCTCCGTGAAGTGTGCGGGAAATCGTTTGGACCACGCCATTGCGGATTACGTAAAGAAACAGCACAACCTTTCTATTGGCGACAAGACCGCAGAAGACATCAAGATTAAAATTGGAGCGGCGGTGCCTACGCAGGAAGAACTTTCAATGCAAGTGAAGGGAAGAGATCTGGTGTCCGGACTCCCGCGCACTATAGAAATGACCACGAACGAAGTAGCGCAAGCCATGGCGCGAGAGCTCCGAGAGATGACGCAAGCTATCCGCCGAGTTCTCCAGGAGACACCACCCGAGCTCGCAAGCGACATCATAGACAACGGCATCATTCTTACTGGCGGCACCTCACAACTTCGCCAAATGACCGAGCTCGTCTACCGCCGCACCGGCGTTGTCGCCAAGCTTGCTCAAGACCCATACTTCTGTGTGGCACGCGGTACCGGCATTGCACTCAAACATTTGGATACCTACCAAAAAAGCATTATTGCGAAGCAGTAAGCCCCTTGTCCCCACGTGAACTCACATCAGCGTCCTTAAAGGCATATACTGAGAGCAGTTTTCATTACCAAAACACATTTTCCATTTCTTATCATGAACTCCCGCCTCATCCTCCCCACGTTCGCCGTCCTCGTCACGGCAGCGGTCTCCTTCGGCATGAACGCCTTCGCCGCCACCTTCTCCGAACCCTCATTTCCTCCACCTACAAACAACACTTTCGCACCGCTTGATACCAGTGCCACTGCCAATACAAAGGTAGGCGGCCTCCTCCTTAACAGCGGAGGAGCGACTAACGGTCTCATTGTGCAGTATGGGAACGTGGGTATTGGCACCACAAACCCAACAAGCTCAGCCGGCGTTGCAAAAGTCCTCAACATCGCGGGCTCACCGCACACCGGAATCACCCTCACCGACACCGACTCAGGAGCCGGCTCTTGGGACATCTGGACCGACGCTGGTGGCCTCTACACCTGGCGCAGTGGGGCTGGGTACGGCTGGAGCATCAGTCCATCTGGCAACGTGGGTATCGGAATGACGAGTCCGGCAACGAAACTCCACGTAACTGGTGATATTGCTGCGACAGGATGGATAGGAGCTGGATGCGAAGGCTCGTGCGAGGGCGGCGGCGGGTATTCTCTTCTTTATTCAAACGGAAGCATTGTTGCTTCGACCAACGTGACCGCTCCACAGTATTGTATTGGTGCGAGCTGTATTACAGCGTGGCCGAGTGGAGCGGCTGGTGTCACCAAGATTATTGCTGGCGCCGGTATTAGCGTCTCACCCGCCGCAGGGACGGGAGACGTGACGGTGACAAATACAGGCATCAGACTCCTCGCCACTTTTGAGTCTACAAATTCCAACCTTTACAGTGGAGGTACCGCGACGTATCTCGGTAATGTTTCGGGGGCAATATACGGCGACGTTCAAATGGTAGCCCTCACGTCGGTCGGTGGATATGGTGCTGGAGATGTTATTGAGCTAGATGATATTGATATTGACGCTAACATAAACGCAATATATGGAACAACATTGGTTATTAAGAACAACGGAAACATTGAAATTCGCACCGGAAGAACCGGCTCAGGCACAGACTATTTGCCGGACAGCACTAATGGAAGCTATGTAAGTGCAACCCCTTCCACTTTCAAATTCCGCGTCCGAATCTTCGGTCAATAGTGAATATCGTTTCTCTAGTTATGCACAAGGACCGCAAGGCGACGCCTTGCGGTTCAACGTTGCCGACTACATAAGCGGCACCGGTATCGCACTCAAACATTTGGATACATACCAAAAAAGCTTTATCGCAAAAAAGTAAATTCTTTTTCTATCCCCAGTATCATTTTGCCACCTCGTCGGGGGGGGTACAATTGCAAGATGATTAAAGCTTCATCCCGCCTCATCCTCCCCACGTTCGCCGTTCTCGTGACCGCGTCGGTCTCCTTCGGTCTCCAGGCGTTCGCCGCTGTCTTTGCAGAGCCCTCGTCTCCTCCGCCCACCAACAACACCTTCGCTCCTCTTGATACGAGCGGAACCGCCAACACGAAAGTAGGCGGTCTCCTCCTTAACAGCGGAGGAGCCGCGAATGGACTTATCGTGCAGTATGGAAATGTGGGTATTGGGACGACGAATCCGGCAATAAAACTGGTCGTATCTAACAATGGAGCACAAGGACTCGAATTTAATCACAGTGGCGCAAGCGGAAATGCGGCGTACCTGCAGTCGTACAACAGGAGCGCGGGCGCATACACGGGAATAGCGTACATTGGAAGCACCCACGACTTCTACACCAGTGGCTACGGATACGGTGCGCTGTATATAAATAACAGTGGCAACGTCGGTATTGGCAACGCAAGCCCAAGCTATAAACTAGACGTGAGCGGACAGATAAATGCAAACTCCAGCTCCGGAGCAGGCGGATTCGTCTCAAGCGGAAATTATGGCGGCACAGGAAGTGCCGCATATTTCCCGCAAGGGTTATGGTCAAATGGACCAAATGCATGGATTTACGGAAGTATCTACACAAACAGCTCCATCTACGACACCTCCGCTCGTATGCTACTCAACCCATCCGGCACCTCGTATCTTAATGGCGGCAACGTCGGCATCGGTACCAACGCGCCTACCAAAAAACTTGATGTTGTGGGCGGAGTGAAAGGAAGTGAATTCTGCCTTGGAGCAAGTTGTATTACGGCGTGGCCAGCAGCATCCTCGGTAGGACTTACTGGTCCTGTTTCGGAATCGTCCATCTATATTCAAGGTGGTGGAACTGAAAAAACCATCGATTGTCCTTCAGGTTATGTTATGACTGGCGTGCATGGCGGCGGCGACGGTGGGGGTGGAGGAGAAATCGAATACTTTTATATTCGCTGTACTCGTCTACAGTAAGATTGCTCAAAATAACCTGTCCCTTGAAGATGCAATACCAAATGAACCAGAGTGGAGTACATTCCGACAAGAAATCACTTGCGATTTGGGTTCTTTTTGTATCTGCAGTTCTTCTCACTACCGGTATCCTGTGGTGCTGGTATACGTCATCATCTACGGTCGCCCCGCGCCCTATTTCTCCTGAAGAGCTTCAGGCACTCACCGCTAGTGGGGAAGCATCTTCAACGCCTCCTTCGGAAACCGAACTCAACACGCTGACGAGTTCAAGCACCGATTCGAACCCCACCGCATCTGAAACAATGAAGAGCCTTACTGCAGAAAATTAAGTATGAACACTTTCAAATACAGCGCGGGTTTTCTTGTAGCCATAGTGATTCTTTTTGCAGGAGCATCACCACTTCACGCTGCAACGCAACCAATAAAGGGCTGGGCATGGTCTACCTATGACGGCGGCTGGCTGGGTGGCTGGATTCACTTCAACGGTTCAACGTACGGTGTTCAACAAGACACTTCTACTGGAGTGCTTTCTGGATACGCATGGGCGACGAATTACGGGTGGATAAGTTTCAATTCCGTATCTCCAAATGATCTTGCGGGTTGTCCTTCCGGCGCCTGCGAGGCGAAGGTTGATCTCGTGACTGGCAAAGTAACCGGGTGGGCTCGTGTCATATCTGCAATTGCTGGTATGGCAAACACAGGCGGGCAGTTCCTCGGATGGATTCATCTTTCTCCCGATTCAGGTTCACTTTATGGCGTTACCTCTGGAGCAGATGGTTGTTGGTCTGGCTACGCATGGGGAGATCAAGAAATTGGCTACATTCATTTTGCGGGTGCCAATTATAAAGTTGGTACGGCCGCTTGCACAGACGTTACCGCTGCCTGCACCGTCTCGCCCTCCACAGGCAACATAAATGACACCTATACCTGGAGCTCAACGGTCTCTGGCGGCATAGCTCCATACTCTTATTCTTGGGCACTGACAGGAGCGACTCCCTCGCCGCCACCAAATAGTTCTTCGGTAAACGCCAGATATGCGACGCCGGGTACCTATAGTGGCTCACTGGTGGTAACCGATTCAGTTGGAGGTACCTCGGGGTCAATTTCTTGTACCAACGGAAGCGGAGGAAATACCATTACCGTCACGCCACCGCCCCCAACCTGTTCAACTTTAAGCGCCAGCCCGAACAGCGTTCTCTTTGGTCAATCAACGACTCTCACCTGGAGTTGTCAAGACGCAACTTATTGCACGGAGGTTTTGAATAGCGACGGTTTTTCAACCGACCCATTAGACAGAGTAAGTGGTTCCGACAGTGCCACCCCCTCCTCACCAGGCACGGTTACCTACGGCATGAGATGTACGGGTCAAGGCGGCTCACAAGATTTCCTTTTTCCACCAATCGAAGTCAGAGTCCCTATTGCAACTATCTCTGCTGACCCAACACGCGTTGCGTCAGGAAGTACGTCCACGATTACCTGGTCTGCTACCGACGTGATCAGCTGTAGCGTAACGGGCCCATCTGGCACCGGGTGGGCCAATGTCACAGGACCTGCCATAGGTGGTAGCTTCTCAACAGGATCACCAAAGACCCCGACCATCACCAAGCAGTCTACCTACACCATCACCTGCCAAACCACGACTTCTCCATCAACAGTTTCTGATTCCGTCATCGTGAATATTCTCCCTGAATTTGAAGAGTTTTAGAGACAGCAAGGTTTCGCATCAAAGTTGTCCATTTTCTTTTTGATATTTTTCCGCTACAGTTATTAGCGGATCTATGTGGGTCCAATCACGGGGGGAAACATCATGTTTTCCATGCTCATTGTCACAACGCTGACGCTGTTCAATGTTGAAGTCTGTTCGATACCACTTCGCTGTGCCGAGTCGGAAGCGCCGCTTTATACGCAGTACGTGTATGAGGTGGAGCCGACGTATTCGCCGAAAGAGAAGTGGCGCAACAAGCTTGAGCAGTCGTTTCGTTCTTTTACGGCACGCGAGATACTCCCTGATACAACGTGCGAGGGAGTTGCTCCGTACCGTGCCATAACAGAGCGGATGCCAAGCCGATCCTCACCAAGGCATAAAGACCTCATCCGACAGCTTTCTCAAAATCCGGCTGAATGGTTCATTCGCAAACTGCTGGCGGTATCTTCTTCTGGCAATACGCGGCTCCCACAAGACTTTATTGAAAAAGTTCTGGGTGACCATCGACTGCGGTTGTACGAGGAAGAGAAGTCAAACCCTGTTGCAAGCGCGTGTCGAAAATTTCTTCTCAAAGAGACAGTGCTTCTGCCTGGGTCTGTGGAACGCGGAATCATGTTCCTTATTCTTCATGAGTCTGCGTTTGCGCTTGCCGAAAAGAAACACAAGGTGAGCCGCTACAAAATCGCGGCACTCCTGCGGATGGAAAGTAATCATTGTCGGTTTGCGGGGGCGTGGAGCGTGCAAAACATGCTCTACAGTTTCTTCATGATCCCCGATGGACGGATGAGATCAGCAGATGCTTTCAAGAGGATGCGTGCGCACCTTGCGCTCGCATATCGGTACCGATGGGATCCGTATGAGATTCGCGGGTCTCACCGGGCGGCGATGGGGTGTGGACAGTTTGTTCCCGATACATTCGCGGAGCAGATGTGGGACACGGATGCAGATGGGGACGGAATTCCGTCTTTGTCTTCTCCAGAAGACTCCATTATGATTGTCGCGAAGTATCTGGTGAACCGCGGATGGAAGCCGGACGACCCAGCGGCACAAAAAGATTCGCTCCAAAAATATTTGGGTGGAGGTTCCCGGGACTGGCAGTTCTACTCGGAAACAATCATTCCGTATAGCGAAATTCTGCGGAATATTGCAAAAGAGCGCGGTCTTTTCAAGCACCCACCCGTTCTTTTTCTTTCGTAACTGCCCAGAGTTTGACAGTTATAACCCCCCTCAAAGAGGGGGTTATTTTTTTAGAAAACAAAAACAAAGCCCCTACCGATGTAGGGGCTTCCAAGAACGCTGGAGAACTCTCATTTCTTTGACCAGTTCCCGAGCGCACATCAAATTTTCGCGCGCTTCGCGGAAGATCTCATCTTCGGGCCTGCGGGACTTTTTGGCGGTCGACACTTTCAGCTTTCCCATGTACGACTCCTTATACAGTTCCAGTGGAACCTCCATTATATACAGATTATACTTACTTTATGCAACACCACGCGTTCGTCATTCCGGCAGAGGTGGAGGAGGGAATTGCGCACGCAGAGATGTGGATTTCTCAAAACTTAAAACTACAAACTAAAAACAATCCCGATGTCGTCGTGCTTCGGTACGGGCTATTTTCAGTAGATGACGCGCGTGAGGTGGTACGCTTCGCTTCGCAGGCGCCGATTGTTGGCGAGAAAAAGGCCGTGATCATTGCGGCGAGTCGTGCATACCAAGAAGCGCAAAATGCGCTTCTTAAACTCTTTGAAGAACCACCGCAAAACACTTATTTGTTTTTGGTACTGCCGACGCTCGGTATGCTACTTCCGACACTCAAGTCTCGGGTAAGTGTTTTGAAACACGAAACACGAAGCACGAAGAACCAAACGAAAATACCGGAGGCGGTGGCTGAATTCTTGAAAGCAAACAAAGAGAAAAGGAGCGCGATGATTAAGAGACTTGTAAGCGGGAAAGATGAGGACGAACGACGCGAAAATCGAGACACAGCGATTACGATTCTAAATGGAGTTGAGATAGCCGCGCGGAATTATGGACTCACGATGTCCATAATTCCCTTATTGGAGGATATTCAAGAGTTGCGGGGGCACCTCCAGGACCGCGCCGCGCCAGTGCGAATGATTTTAGAGCACCTCTCGCTCGTTCTACCTAAAGAGCTCAAGTGATATAATTGGCGCATGGCATACGACTTTTCAAAACTCAAAGTAGGTATTAAGGAAACAGAAGAGTGGCTTTCGCGCGAGCTTGGGGGCGTGCGGACGGGGCGTGCAAGCCCCTCGCTTCTTGATGGTGTAAAGCCAGAAGCATACGGCGTGCAAACACCGCTTCGCGAACTCGCGGCTATTTCAGTAGAAGACTCTCGAACACTTCGCGTTGTCCCGTGGGATAAGTCGCTTACGAAAACGATAGAGAAGGGAATTGTGGAAGCAGATCTCGGAGTTGGTGTTGCTGTTGACGACCAAGGACTGCGTGTTTCTTTTCCGGAGCTCACCGCAGACCGCCGCACCCAACTCAAAAAACTTGCGGGAGAGAAAGCTGAGCAGGCAAAAATGACGCTCCGCTCGCACCGGACCGATACCATGCATGCACTTGAAGCGGCGGAAAAGGAAGGCGGGATGGGAAAAGACGAGCTTGCGCGTCTCAAAGCCGAGATGCAAAAAATGGTTGATGCAGGAACGGCAGCGCTCCTGAAACATTTGGAAAAGAAGGAACAGGAAATTAGCCAGTAAGGCATCATGGGGATTCTGATATTTATTGGCGTTCTCGTTCTGCTCATTCTTGTCCATGAATTTGGACATTTTGTCGTTGCAAAGCTGGTCGGCATGCGGGTTGATGAATTTGGCATTGGTTTTCCACCGCGCGCGGCACTGCTTGCAAGGAAGGGAGAGACTCTGTATACGCTCAACTGGATTCCGTTTGGCGGATTCGTAAAAATATATGGGGAGAATAGCGAGGCAAAAGGGGAAGTAAATACAGGAGGACGAGCGTTTACCGACAAGAATCGTTTTGCGCAGGCGATGGTGCTTATCGCCGGTATTGCGATGAATCTTTTGTTTGCGTACGTGCTCATTACCGGTGCGCTTATTGCGGGAACCCCCCGAGCCCTTGCTCCTGAAGAAATTTCTATTGCAAAAGAGACCGTGCTTGCGGTAGCGGCCGTTCTCCCAGAATCTCCGGCGGCGAAAGCGGGACTTATGGGAGGAGACGGAATCCTGGTCGCCACGCACGCGGAGGGCTCCTGGAACGCGGTGGATCCGGAAAGTTTTACAAAATTTATTGCAGCAAGCAAAGGAGGTGAGGTGATGCTCGGCGTAAAACGAGGGAGCGAGATGCTCACGCTTCGCGCCACGCCTCTCCAGGGTCTTGTGACCTCTGAGCCTTCGCGCTACGCGCTCGGCATTTCAGTCGCTGTCGTCGGTATCGTGCCGCTTGGTTTCGGGGAAGCGCTCTATCAGGGAGGGGTGATTACATGGGGCGCAACGACTGCAACTGCCATTGGACTCGCCCAGTTCTTCGGGAATGTGTTCACCGGGAACGCGGATCTTTCCCAAGTAGCGGGACCTGTCGGCATCGCTGGTGCTGTTGGGAGTGCCAGTGCCTCTGGGTTTGGCGATCTTTTAGCGCTTACGGCAATCATTTCTATTAATCTTGCCCTCATTAACCTCATCCCGATACCAGCGCTTGATGGCGGACGCCTCCTCTTCGTCATCGTTGAGTCAATCACTCGGCGCCCTATTAAAAAGGCGGTATCGCAGGCGGCCAACGGGATTGGGTTTGTATTCCTTATAGTGCTCATGGTTGTCGTAACCTTCCACGACATTTACAGAATCGTGGGGTAGGACGCACAAAAAAATAACCGCTCCTAAAATAATAGGGGCGGTCTGGGTAGGAATTTCAGTCGGGAATTTTCCCTTTCGTTTGGATATAAACGATGGAAGAAGTACCGTGGACGAAAACCTGATACACGTACCGCTCGTCGGGATTCGGTTCTGCCACGGCGCTGGCTTTCGAAATAACCGTTGCGCGCGCTTTCTTTTTGAATCTTCCACAACCTCTTTCGGTCTCCTCTTTTTTAAACAGTGCCGAATTTTTTGGTTCTTTTGGTAGCACCTGCATGGTGCCTTTGCTCAGACACCAAGGCTGGCCGGGGTTCACATACGTGCTCTTGAACCCTTCTCGAGCATTCGCACTTCCGACCGAAAAGAACAGAAGGACGAAAATCACCGTACAGACTCTGTGCATGACTCACTCCTATGGTTGGTTCGAGGAATTATCGTACCATTTTTAGGGCAGAAGGCAAGGCATCACACCGGCCTATAAAAACATAAGGGCTGTCTTTCATCTTGAAAGACAGCCCTTTTCGATACTCGCGTATCAATACCGCTCAGGATAGACCACAATGTACGCCTTTCGTGGTGCGCCCATGCTTTGAAAGATCATTGCGGGACACACTTCCCGTGGATCATCGGGAAATCCATCAACGGCTTTGCAGTCGTGGAAGACGACCTGAAGAGGGGTTTCTACCGTGAACTTCCCGCACCCGTATGCATACCCGAGGGGAGCAAACCTCGTGGAGTCTTCGTCAGAAGCCACCGCAAACTTGAGTGCGGCGCCGATGTCTTCGCACCAGACTTCGCCATCGCTCGCCGTCAGGTTTGCCATGCGCCACTCCTTTTCCGGCGTCGGCTTCCACTCTTCCGACGCACAGCCAACAACTCCAAAGATCAAACCCAGCATGAAGCCTGCCCGTAGGCACACTTTTTTCATCTGCTAACTCCCTTGGTTGAACGAACTTTATTATAACACATATTCTCAAAGCGCAACAGCATTGCGCCGTCCGTTTTGCGCCCGGCACTAAAACTTTGCGACAAAGTTTAGTACTGGGTATACTTTCCGCATGAGACAATCCGCGCTTTTCACCAAAACCCGCAAACACGCACCCGCGGACGAAGTTTCAAAGAATGCGCAGCTTCTCATTCGTGCCGGATATGTACACAAGGAAATGGCGGGTGTGTATTCCTATCTTCCGCTTGGCATCCGGGTTTTGAATAAAGTAGTCGGCATTATCCGCACCGAAATGAATGCCGTGGGTGGACAAGAGCTTCTTATGACTGCGCTTCAAGACAAAGAGCTTTGGTCGCGCACGGATCGTTGGGATGATAAGAAAGTTGATAACTGGTTCAAGACCAATTTTAAATCTGGTGGAGAAACAGGGCTTGCGATTACCCACGAAGAGCCGCTGACGCGGATTATGAGCGAACATATTTCTTCGTATCGCGACCTTCCCGCTCTTGCATATCAATTTCAAACCAAATTCCGTAACGAACTTCGCGCCAAGTCCGGTGTTATGCGCGGCAAAGAATTCCTTATGAAAGACTTGTATTCCTTCTGTAAGGACCAAAAAGAGCACGAGGAGGTCTATGCCAAGGTACGCGAGGCGTATGTACGCTCTTTTAGTGCTCTGGGAATTGGAGAAAGCACCCATGTCACTTTCGCCTCAGGTGGTATTTTTTCGGAGTTTTCCGAAGAATTTCAGATGGTTTCGGAGGCAGGTGAAGATCTCATATATGTGGACGAAAAGAAGCACATAGCCGTAAATAAAGAGGTGATGACGGACGCAACTCTCAAAAAGCTCGGTCTTGATAGAGAAAATCTTGTAGAGAAAAAAGCGATTGAGGTTGGGAATATTTTCACACTCGGTACGCGTTTCTCCGAAGCACTCGGGCTTTCTTACAAAGACAAGGAAGGGAACAATCATCCAGTGTTTATGGGAAGTTATGGCATTGGTCCCACACGACTCGTGGGGGCGATTGTTGAGCTGCTTGCGGACGAAAAGGGCCTGGTATGGCCAAAGTCGGTTGCGCCGTTCGCCCTTCACTTGGTTTCGCTTGGACAGGCAGGGGATGAGGCAACGAAGATGGCGGATGCGCTTTACGCAGACCTCGTGAAGGCGGGTGTTGAAGTGCTCTACGACGATCGCGATCTTCGTGCGGGAGAGAAATTTGCAGAAAGCGATTTGCTTGGTATCCCAACACGTATTGTGGTTGGGAAGAAGACGCTTGAAGGCGGGGAGTATGAGGTGGTTGATCGCGCAAGTGGAGCGGTCTCAAAGAAATCTCGAAAAGAAGTACTTGCGCTCTAGGTATGGCGAAATTTTCTAAAAACTCATTTTTCGGAAGTGATATTGGCATTGACCTTGGTACGACCAATACTCTCGTCTACGTGCGCGGGCGGGGCATTGTTATTAACGAGCCATCGGTGGTGGCGATAAACGACAAAACAGGACAAGTGGTCGCTGTGGGTGCAGGCGCAAAGCGTATGCTTGGGAAGACGCCACCGCATATCCGCGCCGTACGTCCGCTCTCTCATGGTGTTATCTCCGACTTTGAAGTGACTGAAGAACTCCTCACGTACCTTATTAATAAAGCACAGGGTGGCCATGCGCGACTCTTTGGTCCCCGTATCGTCATAGGAGTTCCAACTGGCGTGACGAACGTGCAAAGCCGTGCGGTGCGCGATGCTGCTAAAAACGCCGGCGCGCGCGAAGTATTCATACTTGAGGAACCGGTTGCAGGTGCGATTGGTGCAAAGCTTCCTGTAGGAGAGGCAATCGGCACGATGGTGCTTGATATTGGTGGCGGCACGACTGATATTGCGGTCATTTCACTTTCCGGTACGGTCTCTGCAAAAAGCTCACAAGTGGCGGGGGATCGTTTCAATGAAAATATAATTGATTTTGTACGAAGTGAATTCAAACTCGGCATTGGGGAGCGTACTGCGGAAGAAACCAAAATTGCTATTGGTGCGGTGACGCCGCTTTCAGAGACACTCTCGCGCCAAATACGCGGCCGCGATCTTGCGACCGGACTTCCGCGTGAAATTACACTCACTGATGCGCATGTGCGCGAAGCTCTTTCGCCCTCGCTTGATGCGCTTATGGACGCCATGAAAGACGTGATTGAGAAAACGCCGCCTGAGCTTTTGTCTGACGTGCTTGAACGTGGTGTTACGGTGTTTGGCGGCGGAGCGCTCCTGCGAGGCCTTCCGGAAATCCTGGCGAAGATGCTTGGTGTTCCGGTAAAGGTTGCGGCGGATCCTCTTTCTGCGGTCGTGCGCGGTACCGGAATGGCAACCGAGAACCCAGAGCTCTACGCTGACTTTTTCCTCGATGAAGACGAGATACTCCCTGAGGCGTAACGCATTACTCTCTCCTTCGGGGGTCACCGCGGGAGCGGTGGTGTTCGTGTTCGTACTTGCTTTATTTGCCATCCGGCTTCTTCTGCCGGACTTTTTCCTTAAAATAGCGACTCCGCTTTTTCGAGCAGGGGATTCTATAACAGAAAAGGCGGACTCATTGATGTCTGGGTTTGTGGATGCAAAGAAGCTTAGGGCAGAAAATGAACATCTCATGCTCCAAAATGCCGAGCGATCTACGGAGAACCGAACCCTCTCAGAAAGAGTAAGCGATTTGGAAGCGCTTATTGGGAAAGGGGCTGAGTCTCCATCGGGGATTGCCGCGGGCGTACTCGCCCGACCTCCACAGGCTCCGTATGACACGCTTGTCGTGAATGCGGGTGAAGACGCAGGTGTAACCCTTGGCATGGAGGCCTTTGGCCGTGGCGGCACGCCGCTCGGCCTCGTCACGTCCCTCACGTCGTCATTTGCCCGCATCACTCTCTTTTCTTCCTCTGGCATGCGAACGCCCGGGTGGGTAGGGAAAAACAGAACCGCACTTTCAATTCTAGGAGCGGGTGGGGGAACATTCACCGCGCAGGTTTCAAAGAGTGCCGCCATTGGTGTTGGCGACGGCGTATACGCCCCAGGTCCCGGTGCACTTTTCGTTGGGACCGTCACGCACGTGGAAACAGATCCAGCGTCTCCCTCCGCCACGCTTTTGATTACCCCTGTCCAAAATCCTTTTTCAATAACGTGGGTAGTCCTGAAAGACACGGGCCTTACACTCCCAGTACCCCCGTTAGAGGCCGCGGTCCCGTTCGATTAAGAGTTAAATATGAATTACGGTAAAAATCTCTTTTTCACCCAACGATCTCGAGTTGATGTTGGGTCGCGACCTGCCTCTAACGGGGTGAACATCCGCGCGACCATTATTTTGTCTGCCATCGCCTCACTTTTTGTATTTCCAGCAGTCGTATCGGGACTGCTCGCGCTACTTGCGGGAATCGTCTCGCCACTTTCGGTGCTTGCTATAGGGCTTTTCGCTGACATTCTCTACTATGTCCCGGGTATACATCCACCCTTTCTGTACAGCACTCTTGGGGCACTCGCCGCACTGCTTTCCTATTCCGTGCGCAGATTCTTTGAGACGAGTATTATCGCGTCCCGTTAGAGATTATGTCGTTTGTGTATGTGTACGTTCTCCAAGCTAAAAGTGACGGTCGATGGTATACCGGCTGCACGAAAGATCTTCGGAAGCGCTTGGCCCTGCACAATTCAAATCGAGTGGCGTACACTAAAGGACGTGGTCCATTCACACTCATATATTACGAAGCATCTCAAACGGCCGAAGATGCTTTTGCGCGTGAAAAGTACCTCAAAACGGGAATGGGTAAGCGTTATCTCAAAAACCGGCTCAAGCGCTTCCTATCTCTAACGGGATAAATCCATGAGATTGTGGGGAAAAAGAAAAACACGAGGTTTTGAGATAGATCCAGACGAAATATTTCTTGATGATGCAAACGTCTCGGAGTTTGACCGCTCGCGTTTTGAAGGCAGGCTTGAACGCCCGCTCGCGCGCTCTGCGTTCGTCCTACTCGGTGGGTCGCTCGGTCTCATTCTGCTTCTCCTTCTTGCACAGGTTTGGAATTTACAAGTCCGACAGGGGAGCACCTATGCCGAGGCGAGCGAACGAAACTCGCTTGAGGAGCATGTGTTGTTTGCAGAACGCGGCATCATTTCTGACACTAACGGCATCCCACTCATCACGAACGAAGCAACCGAGGGCGGCTTCGTTCGCCGCGTATACAAAACGCCAGGGTTCGGAGCACTCCTAGGGTACGTTTCATACCCCAAAAAAGATTCCAAGGGCAATTACTACAGTACGGAAACAAAAGGTCTCGCAGGTATTGAGGCTTCCTATGATGCAGAACTTCGCGGAGAGGGAGGTCGTCTCCTTGTTGAAACAGATGCCCTTGGCGAAGTGAAGTCCCAAGGTGTTGTGGTGCCTGCCGTGCCTGGGCACTCCCTCACGCTTTCCATAGATGCGCGTGTGCAAGAGGCATTTTATAAAGCTATCAAGGGTCTCGCAGACAACGTCTCGTTTTCCGGTGGCTCTGGCATTTTGATGGATGTAGATACGGGAGAACTACGCGCACTCGTTTCGTATCCTGAATACGACCCGAACGTGCTTGCCTCGGGCGGACCCTCAAGTGTTATTGAGGGCTATAGCAAGGACGCGCGCCGTCCGTACCTCAATCGGCCTGTGCAGGGGCTCTATGCGCCAGGCTCTGTCGTGAAGCCACTTCTCGCAGCCGGCGCGCTCACTGACGGCATCATTACACCGGAATACACCATTTACGACAGCAAAGGTTTTATTTCCATACCGAACCCTTACAATCCAGAAAATCCCAATATATTTAAAGATTGGAAGATACATGGGACCGTTGATCTACGGAGGGCAATTGCATGGTCTTCCGACATTTATTTCTACATCGTCGGTGGAGGGTTCGGCGCTCAGAAGGGACTTGGTATTGAACGCCTCGCATACTGGTATCGCACATTTGGTCTTACGGATCCGGCCGGTGTGGCGCTTCCCGGGGAAGCGAGCGGCTTTGTGCCAACTCCAAGCTGGAAAGAAGAAACGTATGGTGAGAAGTGGAATATCGGCAACACGTACCACACCGCGATCGGGCAATATGCGATGCAGGTGACAGCTCTTGAAATGGCGCGTGCGATTGCGGCGGTAGCAAATGACGGAGTGCTTGTTACCCCGACCGTCCTCAAGGAGTCCACGACACGTCTTCCGGACGCGCCGTCAGAAGGCGTAGAACTTCCCATTACTAAAGAGGCACTTCAAATCGTGCGCGAAGGTATGCGGCAAGGAGTACGAGATGGTACTTCAAGCGGACTTATTTCGTTTGACTCTCTCGCGCATCTTGCAGGAAAAACAGGCACGGCGCAGACAGGCGTCCGGAACGAGTACCACAACTCTTGGGCAGTCGGTTTTTTTCCGTATGAAAAACCGAAATATGTGTATGTGGTGGTTATGGAACGTGGTCCTTCAACAAATACGCTTGGCGGTATTTACGTCATGAGCCAGGTGTTTTCGGAACTTCGCGAAACTGCCTCGGACTACTTCAAATAAAATCGATTTTTCCTTATGGGCTTGCCCCGTGGGACAACATGGCATTACTCTTCGTGTCCTACGTTTATTTCAGTTGCCAGACGTCACATAAAAACAAAAGGTTTATAGCTTTTGATCGTTGGAGCTAAAGACACGATGCCATGTTGTACCCCAGGGCTTGCGCTTCAGAGCAGAGCACGTACAATGCCCGCAAACAGCACACGTATGACCGATGCCACCCAAGAGACGATGGTCTCGCAAGAGAAGTTTGATGAAATGGTGAAGGAGCTCGAGCATTTGAAAACCGTTCGCCGTACCGAGATTGCAAAGAACCTTGAGTACGCCCGCTCGCTTGGCGACCTTTCCGAAAACGCGGAGTACCAGGAAGCGCGCGACCTTCAGGCCGCAACCGAGGAGCGTATCAGAAGGCTTGAGGAGTTGGTGAAGCACGCGAAGATTGTCACGGAGGGTAAAAAGAGAAAAGACATCGTTGGCTTCGGCTCAAAAGTTTCCATTAAGAAAGAGAAGGGAACAGACATGCACGAATACGAAATCGTGGGTAGTGAGGAGGCAGAGATGCGTCTCCACAAGCTTTCGCACGTCTCGCCGCTAGGCGCTGCGCTCATGGGCAAGAAGAAAGGGGACGAATTTACGTTTGAGACTCCAAACGGCAAACAGACCTACACGATAGAAAAGGTGGCGTAAGTAGGGACGTGCTAGGATTCCCATATGTTTTGGGCTGATCGGATTGCAAAAGAAATACAAAATACGCGCGCAAAAGGCGGGAAAAAACTGCTTATCCGTGATGAAAAGACGATGTCGGGCCGAGTCCATGTGGGCTCAATGAGAAGTGTGGCTGTTCATGGGCTTGTTTCGGAAGTCTTATCTGAATATGGAATAGCGAACACCTTTAAATACGAATTTAATGATTTCGATGCCCTAGATACCGTTCCTGCATATCTCGATCAAGAAAAATTTAAAGAACATCTAGGAAAACCTTTGTTCAGTGTGCCGAGCCCAGAGGATGGATATGCAAATTACGCGGAATTTTTCGCGGCAGAATTCTTGCAGGTTCAGCAAAAAGCTGGTTTTAAAGCAGAATACTATCGCGCGACAGAGCTTTACCGCTCCGGAGCGATGGACTCTCTCATTAAAACAGCGCTTGAAAAAGCTGCGGATGTGCGCCGAATTTTGAAAGAAATTTCGGGTTCGGTAAAGGAAGAGTCATGGCTCCCTATTTCAGTTGTGTGCGAAAAATGCGGAAAGATGATGACGACACGTGCATCTGACTTTGATGGCAAGACCGTTGCCTACAACTGCGATCGTTCTCCCGATGGCTGTGTTCCGTGCGGGCATTCGGGCCGTGTTGCACCTTATGGGGGAAGGTCGAAGTTTTTCTGGAAAGTGGACTGGGCAGCCAAGTGGGTCGCGCTGGGTGTTGATATTGAAGGTGGAGGCAAAGATCATTCAACAAAAGGTGGTTCGCGAGATGTGGCGAACCATATTTGTCGCGAGATCTTCAATGTTGAACCGCCCTTCGACACCCCCTATGAATTCTTTTTAGTTGGAGGAAAAAAGATGTCTTCCTCGAAGGGACGTGGTTCTTCTGCAAAAGAAATGGCCGATCTTTTCCCCCCACAAGTTTTTCGTCTTGTGCTCATCGGTAAAGACATTCGCGAGCAAATTGATGTAGATCCGCAAGGAGATTCGGTGCCCCGCATGTACGACTGGTATGACGACCTGGGAGAAGGCGTGCGACAAGGGAAGGCCGATGACTACTCGCGGCTTTTCGCGCTCTGCGAACTTCCCGAAGACCGCGCGGAACTTCCATCCCCGTGGCAGCTTCGCTTCAAGGAGGTCGCGTTCATTGTGCAAATGCCGCACCTTGACCTCGTGGTGGAAGCGGAGCGCGTAAAAGGAAGCCAACTTACCGAGACAGAAAAGCATTATCTGCGGGAACGTGCCCGGTATGCGAAGTTTTGGCTCACGACGTACGCACCGGGAGAATTCCGCTACGAACTGCAAGAGACAATGCCCGAGATTACACTTTCGGATGCGCAGAAGAAAGCGAGCTCTTTGCTTGCAGAGTTTTTTGAAGGAGGGAAGAAAACCGGAGAAGAAGTCCACGCGCGACTCCATGAATTAAAGACAGAAGTACCGATTGCGCCCAAAGATTTATTTGTCGCGCTCTATCAGCTTTTCCTTGCGCGCGACTCCGGGCCGAAAGCCGGGTGGTTTCTTTCGGTCCTTCCGCGAGATTTTGTTTTAAAACGTCTCAAAGAGGCTTCCGCCTAATGCTTATTTCAAAACCCACTCACGGGCCACTACCTCCTCAGGTACGGCGTTTTTTGTGCTCAAAAAACGCCTGAAACGCTCGCACCGCCCAACTTCGCGACCCCCTCGGATGCAGTGCCCCGCTCGTGTTGAGGTTTTGAAATAGATTTTGACGAAAAACCGCGTCAAAGGCGCGGTTTTTCGTTGCATGTTGGGGTGGGGATAACCTCATTCGTCAGGTGGGATAGAGTGTCATATACTTCACTGCTAGTGGGAGAAAGTGGGACGAGCTGGATTTGGAGCGAGTCCCACCCTGTTAAATCCGGCTCCGCCGGCCTTTCGCCAGAGGCGAAAGATTTAACAGGGTAAAGATTTTCTAAGTCGCTTCGCTCCCAACAAAATCTTTATGTTCATCGGAGAATATACACACACGCTTGATCCTAAGAATCGCATCTCACTTCCAGCGAAGTTTCGCAAGGAGCTTGGAAGCTCGGTCGTGCTCACTCGTGGGCTCGACCGCTGTCTTTTTATTTACCCCAAGAAGGCGTGGGACAAGGAGGCAGAGGGCTATGCCCGCCACGCAACAGGAAATACTGCTGGCCGCGGACTCGCGCGCCTTTTTCTTGCAGGGGCAATGGAAGCCGAAGTGGACTCCGCGGGCCGTATCCTCGTGCCTGACCATTTGAAATCATTTGCAAAACTGAACGCGAAAGCGGTCGTTGCCGGCGTTGCCGGCCGCGTTGAACTTTGGGACGAAACGGCGTGGAAGAGATACACCGCAGCTATTGAGCGTAATGCTGATTCTTACGCTGAGGCGCTCGGCAACTCAAAATAGTATGGAAGCAAAACACGACAGCGTTTTGGTACAAGAAGTGATTGAGGCGCTCGCGGTAGAGTCGAGCGATGTGGTAGTTGATGCAACGCTTGGCGGGGCAGGGCATTTCAAAGAACTCCTTTCGCGCCTTGGTGCAGACGGAAAGCTTATTGGCATTGATGCCGATGCTGACGCGGTAGAGCGTGCGCGAGAGGCATACGCCGCAGACCGTCGTGCAGATCGGCCCGTCGCACACGTGGTAAACGACAACTTCCGTCGGTTGGACACCGTCCTTGAACGCCTGGGTATACCAACGATTGATAAAGCCCTTTTTGATCTCGGGTGGAGCGGTTATCAAATTGCCTCACCGCGCGGTTTCTCATTCCAGGGTGACGAACCGCTTTTGATGACCTACGGCACGGATGGAAAAAGTGCAGCAGAAATCGTGAACAGCGCAACCGAAGAAGAACTCTCGGATATTTTCTACGCATACGGCGAAGAGCGCTTCGCGCGCGGCATTGCGCGCGCGATAGTGGCAAAGCGGGGTTCGGGCCGCATCCTCTCCACGGTGGAACTCGTAGAGGCAGTGAAAGACGGCACACCGCATTGGTACCAACGCGGCAAGATGAACCCGGCAACGAAGACCTTTCAGGCGCTTCGCATCGCGGCGAACGACGAGCTGGATGCACTTCGTGAAGGTCTTGCCGCTGCACTAAAACATCTCAGTCCTTCCGGTCGTCTAGCGGTGATCTCTTTTCATTCAATAGAGGACCGCATCGTTAAAAGTACGTTCCGTGATGCGGTGCACGAGGGGCTTGGCACCTTGGTCGACAAAAAACCAATCGTTCCGTCACGGGCGGAGGTACTCCAAAACCGCAGGGCCAGGAGCGCGAAGCTTCGCGTCTTTGAGCGCGCACCGGTTGCGCGTGAAGCCCGTATTCCTGCCTATGTCTAGAGTTGCTGCCGTTCGTTTTAATATTTCACCGGTAAGAGCTCTTGCTGTGCTCGCCGCCACACTCGCACTCACCTATGTCGCGCTTATTGCGGTTGTCATGAACTACGCGACTCTCACCGTAGGGTTTGCCGAGTCGGTGCGCGATGGGGAAGCGGCAGTAGCATCTCTTGAATCCTCCTATTTTTCTATGCTTCAGTCCGTAACAGCGACCAACTACAGCGCCGCCGGGTACAGCAAACCCGTCGCACAAGTATTTGTGACCGGTGCACCGACGACTGCTTTGCGTTAGTCTTGTACAATGCGTCCCGTTAGAAATCACGAACACGATATGATGAGGCATATGATTATTGGACCTAATCGGATAGGGCACAACACTTCGAGAGTGTTCGTGTTCTATTTCTAACGGGATGCGCGCGCAGTTTAGACTCCGTATCCGACTTGTATTTCTCGGAATTCTTATCATCGCGATCCTTATCGCCGGACGCCTCTACATTGTCCAAATCGTGCAGGGAGAAACGTATGCGCTCAAGGCCGAGCGGCAGTTTTCCGGCGGCATAAGTGGACTTTTTGATCGCGGGTCTATTTATTTCACTCGCAAGGACGGAGCACTCATTTCAGCCGCGACCCTTCAAACGGGGTTTTTGCTCGCAATGAATCCCCAGACCCTTAAAGACCCCGAAGCCGCTTACAACTCCCTTACGACCGCACTCGCCACCTCTACCATTGACCGTGAGGTATTCCTCGCCGCATCTCTACGGTCCGAGCGTGTGTATGTTGAGATAGCGCATCATCTTTTGGAAGAGGAAGGTCGCGCGCTCGCCGCGCTTAAAATACCCGGCGTCATAGTGCTTCGTGAGCGCTGGAGAGAGTATCCTGGAGGGACGCTTGCGGCACAGTCAGTTGGCATCGTTTCCTATGGTAGCGGCGACAGTCTTTCCGGACGAACAGGTCTTGAGTCGTACTATGACCACACACTCGCGCGCAGCGGTGACTCTCTTTATAAAAATTTCTTCGCAACCCTTTTCTCAGGCGCGGGGGATTTACTCATTGATACAAAAAACGTACGTGAGGGCAATGTGGTAACCACCATTGAGCCCGCGGTTGCGACTCGGCTTGAGAGTGAAATTAAAGCAGTGCACGCGAAATTTAAGAGCAAAGAAACAGGCGGAATCATTATGGACCCGCGCACAGGAGCCGTTCTCGCTCTTCTCACGGTCCCGACCTACAACCCGAACGATCTCTCAAGTGTTGACCCGGCGGTTCTCGGGAATCCGCTTGTGGAGCATGTGTATGAATTTGGCTCCATAGTGAAGCCACTCACTGTGGCCGCTGGCCTTGATGCGGATGCGATAACCGCCGACTCAACCTATAACGATACGGGTTGTATGGACGTGGATACCTACACTATTTGCAACTTTGACCTCAAGGCGCGCGGAAGGGTAGCGGTACAGCAAATTTTGTCGGAATCTTTGAACCTCGGCGCCTCCTGGGTTGGGCGACAACTCGGCAAAGAGCGACTCCGAACGTACTTCACGACCCTCTTTGGCGAGAAGACACACATTGACCTTCCAAGTGAAACGGGAAGTCTTCTCCAAAACATCTCAAGGCCGCAGCAGGTAGGTTACGACACCGCCTCATTTGGCCAAGGTATCGCGGTAACACCGGTGCAAATGATAAGTGCCTTAAGTGCGCTCGCAAACGACGGGGCAATGGCTCGGCCCTACCTCACGCGCGCCATTAAGCTTGATACCGGCATCACGCGGACTCTTGAGCCACCGGAGACAGTGGAGGTGTTTTCTCCGGAGGCAGTGCGCACGGTCGCGGGAATGCTTACTCACGTCGTTGACTTTGACCTTGCGCAGGGAAAGGAAAAAATAGCGTCTATGTCTGTTGCGGCAAAGACCGGAACTGCCCAGCTCACCATGCCCGGAGGCGGGTACTACAAAGATAGGTACTTCCACTCCTTCTTCGGCTACTTTCCTTCGTACGCGCCGCGGTTTATCATTCTCCTTTACACCAACGATCCGCAAGGGGTTCGCTACGCATCCGAAACACTCACTTCTACCTTCATGAACCTGACTCACTTCCTGATTAATTACTACGACGTACCGCCCGACCGTGCCACTACGCCCTCCTCACTATGATTAGGGATTTTCTCAAATCGTGTGTTGCGCGCGTTCTCGCCATAGCGGCGCACCAGGTGGTGCGGCGCTATCGCCCCAAGGTAGTGATGATTAGTGGCTCGGTGGGGAAGACCTCAACGAAAGATGCGGTAGCTGCCGCACTTTCTTCGCGTTTCTTTGTCCGCAAAAGTGAGAAGAGCTACAACACAGAGTTTGGAGTTCCTTTTACTGTTTTTGGAGTTCCCAACCCATGGGGAAACCCGCTTGCGTGGACAAAAATTATAAAGCAGATTTTCTCGCTTCTCTTTCTCCCGAACCATTACCCAAACCTCTTGGTGCTTGAAGTGGGAGCGGACCGACCAGGCGACCTCGCGAAAATACTCAAAATCGCAACCCCAGACGCGGTCGTCATTACGCGCTTGCCGGACGTCCCTGTGCACGTAGAGGCGTACGCAACCCCACAGGCGGTCAGAGAAGAAGAATTCTCACCGGCGTATGCACTTCCGTCTGCCGCGCCACTCATCATTTCGGAAAGCGATTCGTTTGCGAAAGAAATGGCAAAGCGTCTTCCGGTGCGTCTGGTCACGTACGGCGTTGAGCCGGAATCAAATGTGCGATTGGATCAAATTGAATTGTACGAAGAGAGCGGCATGGCCTCCGGCATGCAAGCCATCGTAACTTTCGCGGGTAAAAAGGTTCCCGCTATAGTGAGGGGTTCTATAGGTCGCACACAGATGCTTTCTGTGGGGTCGGCCATCGCCGCGGCAAGCGTATTTGGTATCTCACTCAAAGAGGCGATAGAGGCACTCGCTGCTTTTGTTCCTCCGCCCGGACGCGGTCGGCTCCTTTTGGGGAAACATGGCTCGTATCTTATTGATGAATCCTATAATTCTTCTCCTGCTGCAGTTGAAGAAGCGTTGTGGAATTTGAAAGAGTTTCCTTGTCGCGGTCGTCGTATCGCCGTGCTGGGAGACATGCTTGAGCTTGGTCGCTACTCCGTGACTGAACACTCCCGCATCGGCGCTTCTGCGGCAGATGCGGCAGACGTGGTGGTGGGGGTAGGGATTCGCTCAAAGCAAATGGTAGAGGCGGCACGTCTTGCGGGCATGTCGGCCGAGCGTGCATTTGCTCTTGAAGATTCTCATGCCGCGGCCGCCACCCTGCCTACCTTTGTGAAAGAAGGGGACGTAGTACTTATAAAAGGTTCGCAGTCTATCCGGACCGAACGCATTGTGGAGGCACTTCTTGCCGACCCCGCAAACGTCTCTAAATTGGTAAGGCAAGAGAAGGAGTGGAAACGGAGATAATTTGTGACCCTACGGGGACCGCGAGTACGCTTATCGAAACTTACAGTTTCAGTACACCTTGCGGATATTTTGCTTCAGGAAATTGCAAAATATGCTCGCAAGGTTTTCGATTCCCCGACGCAAAGCCTCCCAGGCTTTGCTTAGGATCATGACGCACAAAGCCGCCTTTCGGCGGCCGTGCGGTGCGTCATGACCCTACGGGGAATCGAACCCCGATTTAAGCCTTGAGAAGGCTCCGTCCTAACCGTTAGACGATAGGGCCGTGTGGCTTTTATAACAAGAAAACTCATAAAAACAAAACAAACCCCCGCAGTGCTTGTGGCACTGCGGGGTGGTTGGTGGGAGCTAGTCGTCCTTGACTCGAGTGTCTGGTCGAAAGTGCTTCTCCATTTTTCTGAGCACCTCATCTGAAACGAAGTGATTGATTGAGGGTTTTTCTTTTTCCACTTCAACCTTTTTCACTCCACGAAGGACTTGTGCTTTTTGGCGTCCAAAGTCGGACAATGCTCGAGCTTTCTCAGGATCTTTAACCCAGAGCAACCGCATCTCTTCCGGTGTTCTTGCCATCTTTTTACCTCCAGTTGGCTGATTTTCCATACCAACCTGCATTATACCACGATTTTCTAAAGAAGCAGTGAATCCACAACGGCTTTTACATCAGCGCCATCTGCCTTACCCTTGAGCTCTTTCATAAGGGTACCGACAAACTTGCCCGCATCTGCTCGGTTCGTGACTCCCATTTCAGTCATCTTTTTCTTTACGAATGCCTCAATTTCGCTTTTCGGCATTTGGGCAGGGAGGAGGACTTCAATAATTGCGAGCTCCGCTTTCTCCGGCACCGCAAGCTCATTTCGTCCTGCTTTTTCAAATTGCTCAATAGAATCCTTTCGTTGGCTCGCGGCGCGCTTCAAGACTGCAAGTGCCTCTTCGTCGGTAAGGAACTCATCCGGTTTACGCTTTTTTGCGACCACCTCGTTTGTCATAGCGGTTACGAGAGAGCGTAGCGTACGAAGCTCTACCTCGTCTTTCGCACGCATAGCGGCCGGGATAGAAGATTTAATGTTTTCGTGAATCATAAAACAGTGGGTAGTTGGTAGTGAGTAGTGTGTAGTAGAATATCATAAAACCTATGAGTCCCCTTGAAATCGCCATTATCGTTATTGTCCTTGTACTCGTTCAAATTATCGGACTTTCTATTGTATTTGGATGGTTAAAGAAGAAAAATGCGGCGCCGGAGGAAGGCGGCCTCATGCTTATCCAACAGCAGATGCAGGAGCTCACGCGCACACTTGATGCGCGTGTTTCAGAGTCCACTAAGGCCATGCAAGACAGCGCACATCGGCAAATCTCAGAATCCACAAAGATTGTGCGGGACGTCACGGATCGCCTTGCAAAGCTAGATGAAACAAACCGCCAAGTCGTCTCCTTTGCCGACCAGCTTCAGAACCTTCAGGACGTACTGCAGAACCCGAAACAGCGGGGAATTCTCGGCGAGTACTACCTTGAGACGGTTCTCAAGAACGTGCTTGCGCCCGGGCAGTTCCAAATGCAGTACCCATTCAAAAACGGAGAAATCGTAGACGCGGTGGTATTCGTGAAAGAACGCATCATCCCGATAGACTCCAAGTTTTCGCTTGAAAACTATAATCGCGCAGTTGGCGCGCGCGACGCCGCGGAGCGCGAAGGGTATGAAAAAGCGTTTAAGGGCGACCTCAAACTTCGTATTGATGAGACTTCCAAATACGTGCGACCGGAAGAAAACACCATGGAATTTGCGTTTATGTTTATTCCTTCGGAAGGCATTTACTACGACCTTTTGACGAATCAGGTGGGAGCAATGAAAACCCAAACCCGCGATCTTATTGAATACGCATTTCAAAAGAAAGTGATTATCGTCTCACCGACCTCTTTCCTTGCGTATCTACAGACCGTGCTCCAGGGCCTCAAAGCGCTTCAAATTGAAGAACAGGCGGAAGAAATAAAGAAAAGGGTGGGGGAGCTGGGAAAGCACATTGGCACCTATGAAGAGTATTATCGAAAACTCGGCACGACGCTTGGCACCGCCGTCTCTCACTACAACGCGGGCTATAAAGAACTCGGAAAAATAGAAAAAGACGTATTCCGCATTGAAGGTACGAAGATTGGAGTCGACGCACTTGTTCTTGAGAAACCTTCAATAGAACCTGAATAAAAAACCGCGAAGTATTCGCGGTCTTAAGAGAACAGTTCTCATGGAGGTGGTTCGGGCGTACATCGCTCCTCGTCATATTGCTTGATACGTCGTTTTGAAACGCTGCTGACGAAGAAATGTGCTTTGGAATGTTTCCCGGGCATTTCCGTCAGCAGTCCGGCACCGTAGAGCAAAGCAAGTTCTTGCGGAGCATCTTCGTCTTTGAAAAGATGTCGAAGTGTTTCAAACGAAATGCCAGGTTCACCAATAATTCTGTCGAGGATCTTGCGCTTCACGTTAGTTGGGTGAAGCCAGCGCTCGATCTCAAGCTGTTGCGGGTAGTCGCGGAACAATCCTCCGACATAGGCGAGTCCGCGCCAGCGTCCCTCCTCTCGAATATCACGTGCTTCACACACCATAATGAGCGGACCCAGGGCTTCTGTAACGCGCTTAAGTTCAGAAACCTTTTGATGTGCGAGACACTTCGCTATGCCTTCAGTGAGTTTGTCGATCATCTCCTGTGGCGGAGTTTTCTTTTCGACATAAGACAATCTCAACTCGTCTGCAAGGGCAACTGTTTCGTCAATGTTCACTACAATTCTCCTTTGTGGATTCCGGGCATACCCTACGCCTGGCTTGTCCGTTTTGCAACAAAACTAACTCCCAAACGTAAATGCGTTTAAGCGTACGCCTCTTGGCACCTGAAGCTCAAGCAAAGCGTCTTTTTGAAAAGAGGGGAAGGAAATTATGTGATACAGCCTCGAGCCACTTACACGAAGTGATGTTGTCTTCACATGCGTCTATCGACCATCCACTTGATAAACCAACAGTTGAGGAATAAAAAACGGGGCGAACCAAAGGTTCGCCCCGCTCACTTAAACAAAAACCAAAGAGGCGGACGGGGTACGTCGAGGATAGTGAGAGAAACCCGAAACTCAAACGCAGGCACATCTCCTTCGTATCGTGTCGGAGAAAACCAGCGGTACTCGAGCACACGAAGCGCCCGCATACTGGGTTGGTATTTAACCGAAACCGGTACTTGGTTGAGATGAATCGCACGACAAACCCATATACGAACATCATCCTGCAATTTGTTGGAATCGAGTTGCCGTTGCTGCTCGGCCTCAGCACCAACCGAAAGCGATACTTTCCGAACCTCATCACAGCGCGGCACATCGGCATATGCAGTAGGGCTTATACCGATAATGCCCACAAAGAACAACACTCTTATTATGTTCACGGCACAGATTCTCCACAGTTGTCGCGGACAGAAGTGTCCGCACGGTATCCCCCACGTGTAAGTTTATAACTTTTGGAGACAAGAAGGGAAGAGAGGGGGTGCATAACCCGTCGCTATTGCCTTTTCAGCCTAAAAACGGTACATTGCGAGGACATGGAAATTGCCGTTATTAAGACTGGCGGAAAGCAGTATGTCGTCTCGAAAGGCGACACGCTTTTTATTGAGAAACTCCCAGGCGAAAAGAAAGCTGGTGACTCGGTTGTTTTTGATGAGGTCCTATTGGTTGATAATGGATCAGATACGACTATCGGCGCTCCCACTATCAAGGGCGCAGAGGTCAAGGGTACGGTAGTGATGGCAGGCAGAGCGCCGAAAATTGACGTGGTGAAGTACAAGGCAAAGAGCCGATACCACAAGCGTCGCGGACATCGCCAGCCATTCCTGAAGGTAAAGATCGATTCGATCTCCTAATTTAATCAACGAAGGGTTTCGTAAACCTTTCTATTTATAGTTTTTTAGTATGCAACACGGGCGTTGGATTCATCAGGGCGTGGGAGGGGGAGGAGGGCACTCGCGCGGAGGCGAGGGTCGTTCTGCACATGGTCCGTCACGGCCTAGCCGCGACGGTGGTTCTCGTCCTAGTCGTGGAGGTGGTTACCCGAGCCGAGGTGGCTACAGCGGAGGCCGTGGAGGCTATCGTGGTGGCGGAGGCAGAGGCGGCGGACGCGGGAACATGGGCGGTTCTTTCGGACGCACCGAAGCGGACCTCGCAAAGCTCATCAACAAAGCGGTCATCACCGAGGTAGCAGAACATTTCGTACCCGAGCACAAATTTAGCGATTTCCTGATTGATGAGCGTTTGAAAAAGAATGTCATTGCGAAGGGCTATGAGCTCCCCACCCCGATTCAAGACAAGACTATTCCGCACATTTTGCGCGGCGAAGACGTTGTTGGGCTCGCAGAGACGGGGACCGGCAAAACCGCCGCTTTTCTTATTCCGCTCATCAACAAAGTAATAACGAAAGAGAACGAGCGTGTGCTTATCATGGCGCCAACGCGCGAACTCGCGGTTCAAATTGAGCGTGAGCTTGCGGGGTTTGCAAAGGGACTTGGTTTTCGCGGCATGGTCGCGGTGGGCGGGGCAAACATCGGTCCGCAGATCTCACAACTTCGCTACAACCCCGCGTTTGTTATTGGTACCCCAGGTCGCCTGAAGGACCTCATGGAGCGCCGTGCGCTTGAGCTTTCTGGTTTTGGAAGCGTGGTGCTTGATGAGGCAGATCGCATGCTTGATATGGGTTTCATTGATGACATGCGTTTTATCTTGGCGAAGATGCGTACCGAGCGCCACACGCTTTTCTTTTCAGCGACCATGTCGCGGGATATTGAGAAGTTGATTGGCGATTTTCTTAAAAACCCGGTTCGTATTTCCGTAAAGACGCGCGATACCTCAAAAAACGTTGACCAAGACGTCGTGCGCATCCCGCGCGGCAAGGACAAGTTTGTGGTTCTTACCGAACTCCTTTCAACATCAGAATTCAGTCGCGTACTCATTTTCGGTCGCACCAAGCATGGTGTTGAGCGCCTCGCCAAGATGCTCTCACGCGCACATATTCACGCGGAATCTATCCACGGCAACAAAAGCCACAATGCACGCATGAAGGCGCTCCAGGCATTTAAGAACGGTCAGGTGCAAGCACTCGTCGCAACCGACGTTGCGGCACGCGGCCTTGATATCCCCGCCGTCTCACACGTCATCAACTACGACCTCCCGGGAACGTATGAAGATTATGTGCACCGCATTGGCCGCACCGGCCGCGCATCTATGAAAGGTAAGGCTCTTACCTTCGTGGAGGAACGTTAAACTAAACTTCTTGCAGTAAAAAAAGAAAAAAGCGCTGTGTTCCGAAGAACAACAGCGCTTTTAGAGTTTTCTATCCATCGAGCCAGCAGGGCTCGGCGCGGACAGTTTCCGTGGGAGCCGCTTCGCGTGGCACCCACGAGACAGCGTAGTGCCCGCGCATGCTACTGCACGCGGCCGGACTGCCGTCCGCGTTCTTACCGTGAACGCACAGGCAGGTGTCTTGGTTCGCAAACATTGTTGGCGCCGTTGCAACCTCATAAAGACGGTTGTAAAAAAACGACAACAAGAATACAACGAACGCGAGAGTGCCCAACGCCACCATGATCTTTGCGAAAAATGAAAGTGGAGGAGACTTATCGCTCCAATCAACTCCGTAGTACTCGTTGCGGTCTCTCAAGGTTCTCTCCTATAACTAAAGGCCAAACCTTATTATACACCATACCACAGTAAAAGTCAATCTTTGTTATGCATCCTTGCGGTTTGAGAGGGCAGCGCGCAGCGTCTCGCCGTCAGAGTACTCAAGCTCACTGCCGGTCGCGAGCCCTCGGCCTAGTTCTGAAAAGTGAACCTTGTCGCGGTAGGAAGCGAGGAGTTCACGAAGGTGGTCGGCAGTATGCTCCCCCTCACTCGTTGCTGAAAGGGCAAGTACGATTTCTTTTAGACCCTTTGCAAGACGTTTTTCAATAGCTTTTCCAAGCTCTTTCTCGCGGATAGATCCTTTCCCAGAGAGGGTGAGCACGCCACCAAGTACGAAATAGCGGCCCTTGTAGGTGCCGGCGCGTTCAACGGCGGCAAGGTCTTGATCCTTCTCTATAAGCATGAGCAGGGAATCGTCGCGCGACTTGTCGACGCAATAATTACACACAGCACTTGAACCAGTTGCGTAGCGGAGACATTCGGGACACTGGTGCACGTCTTTTCCAAGCGCACCGATGAGTTCAGAAAGTTTTAGTCGTTCACTTTGAGCAACAGAAAGAAGATGAAACACAAACCTCTTTGCCTGTCGTGGTCCGATGCCGGGGAACCGAGTGAATGCTTGCGCCAGCTCCTCAATGCGGTCCATATTTAAAATTCTTTTGCGAGGTCGCCGTAGCCAGATTTGTCAATCGGCATGAAGGTCGCGCGTTTCTCATCAAAATAGAGTTCAATCTTTCCGGTCGGACCGTTGCGGTGCTTTTCAATCAAAATTTCAGCAACACCTGGCTTGTCGCTGTCTTTATTTGATTTATCGTCACGGTGAATGAACATCACCACGTCGGCGTCTTGCTCAATAGAACCTGAGTCGCGGAGGTCGGAGAGCCGCGGCTTGCCACCGCGCTGTTCAACTGCGCGCGAGAGCTGGGAGAGGGCAATGACCGGCACTTCAAGCTCGCGCGCAAGGCCTTTCAGAGAGCGCGATATTTCGGTGACCTGCTGAACCAGAGAGTCGGACGACTTGGTTGAAGTGGGAGCCATAAGCTGGAGGTAGTCCACTACCAAGAGGCCAATACCACGCTCACGCTTCAGGCGACGCGCCACCGCGCGCATGGCGAGGATGTTGTTGCCCGGCTTGTCGTCAATATAAATAGGTGCCTTTGAGAGGCTTTCAAGCGCATCGCGAATTTTGTCAAAGTCCTCTTCCGCCTTGATGGCGCCGGTGCGGATTTTCCACGCATTCACATAGGACTCGGCGGCAAGCATGCGGTCAACGAGTTGTTCGGAGCTCATTTCAAGGGAGAAGATTCCCACTGGCACTTTGTGCTGGACAGCGGCGTTCCGGGCGATATCAAGTGCAAGCGACGTCTTACCCATGGAAGGTCTCGCCGCGAGAATGACGAGATCGGAAGGATGAAAGCCTGAAAGCAGAGCATCAAGGTCGGGGAAGCCAGAAGAAACACCACGAATACCGTCTTCTTTTTTTGAAAGCAACTCAAGACGTTCCCACGCGTCGTGCACCTTGTCGCCAATAGCGACGAACTTGTGCATCGCCGACGCATTCCCAATGGCGTAGATTTTCTTTTCAGCTTCATCAAGCACTTCGGGAGTGTCGCGGGCTTCATCGTACGCCGCCTCCGTTATTTCGTAGGAAGCGTCTATCAAACCGCGCATCAAGTGTTTGCGGGAGACGAGGTCAGCGTAGTGGGCGTAGTTACCTGGCGCGGGTGCCGCAGCCGCAAGCTCTGCGAGATAGGCACGGCCGCCCGCGCGCTCAAGAAGTCCCTGGCCAGTGAGTCGCTCGGAAAGGGTGAGCTGGTCAAGGGGCTCTCCGCGATCGGAGAGGTCGCGCATCGCGGCAAAAATGAGGCGGTGTTTCTCTGCGTAAAAAGAATCCGGCTTAATAAGGTCGCCGACGTCGTGGATAGCGTCTGGCTTTAAGAGGAGTGCGCCGAGGAGTGCGCGTTCGGACTCAAGACTTTGTGGAGGAATGCGATCGGTTGCCATTCAGGCAATTTTCCCTTACTGCGTGCTTCTGGTCAATCCTGGTCCTTTCAGGCCGTCTTCCACACGATATCCACGGTTTTCAATTTCGCTTCGGAGTGCATCTGCAGCTCCAAAATCCTTCGCCGCACGCGCCGCTTCGCGTTTTGCGAGTAGTTCCTCCACCTCTTTTGGAATGTTCTCTTTCGCAATTTCCGCATTTTCTATCGGCGGCTCAATGAGCGAAAGGCCGAGTACGTGGTCTGCACGCTCCAACAGAGCCCACTTCTGGTTCCAGGTGTATTCCTCACTTTTCACATTCTCCCAAACCATAGCGAGCGCCTGGGATGTGCCGAGGTCATCCCTCACGGACGCATTGAAACGGTCAAGCACGTCCGAGGGCGCACCGCGCTTTCCCGATTCAGTCTTGATTTCTTTTGCAATTTTCCAGAGGCGCATGAGTGCTTCATTTGCACCTTCAAGCGCAGCCCACGAAAAAGAAAGGGGAGTGCGGTAGTGGGCCTGTATGAAAAAATAACGAAGCGCGAGCGGATGGAGACCATGTTCGGCAAGGTCGGAAAGGTACGCTACGTTCCCGACCGACTTTGCGATTTTTTCTCCTTGCATGGTGAGAAAGGCGTTGTGCATCCAGTAGCGCACGTAGGGACGGCCGGTCGCCGCCTCCGACTGCGCGATCTCGTTGTTGTGGTGAACCGCAATATGGTCTTCGCCTCCGGTGTGAATGTCTATATCTTGCCCCAGAAGCGCCCGGCTCATCGCCGAGCACTCAATGTGCCAGCCGGGGTTCCCACGGCCCCAGGGAGAATCCCATTGCTGGAGGTCATGTGGCTTTGCGAGGCGCCAGAGGGCGAAGTCGGCGGCACGGTGCTTGCCGCCAACCTCCACACGCTTTCCCGCTTCAAGTTCGGCATGCACGGCGCCGCCCAATTTTCCGTAACTGGGGAATTTTGCCGTATCAAAATAAAGCCCGTCTGATGTTTTATACGCAAAGCCTTTTTCTTCAAGTGTTTTTGCGAGCGCTATTTGCTCCTTGATGTACTCGGTCGCGCGCGGGAAGACAATATGGTCGGTATCAATGTTAAGCGCGCGAATGTCATCTAAGTAACGCTTCGTATAAAGGTCTGCTATTTCTTTTGGAGATTTCTTTTCGCGCGCAGCGCCAAAAGCCATCTTGTCCTCTCCTTGGTCGCCATCTCCGACCATGTGACCAACGTCAGTGATGTTGATGACTCTGCGCACATGAAACCCTGCATCAAGGAGCACGCGCGCTAGGGTGTCGGCAAAGACAGCGGCGCGCAAGTTTCCCACATGCTGGGGACCATACACGGTCGGTCCGCAGGAATACATGGTGACAACGCCAGGTTTAGTTGGCATGAAGCGCTCCTTTTTTCCCGACAAGGTGTTGGTAAAGAAGAGCGATGCCGGTACCGCCTTACTTTTCTTCTGAAATGCACCAAAGATTCGATCAAGTAATGCCATAGCTAAAACCAGCGCTTATGAGCAACAAACAAAGATAAGCAACCAACAACCGCCACAATAACTCCTATGACAATCCAAAATGCATTTGGATTTCCCGCAAGAGGAGCTCCAGGCAATGCCATATCAAAAATGAAAATAGTAAGCTCTGCGGGAAGGATCAAAAAGATAATAACGGTTAGTTTCTTCATAACGTCATTCTGTTTTGCCGAAAGAAGAGCGTCATTGGTCTCTCTAAGTTCGGTTGCAATTGCGCGATGGGTATCTATGAGGCGCGAAAGTTGCTCGTGTTCCGCACGCAGGCGCTGCGCACGCTCTACAAAACCAACTCCAAAGAAATGCCGCCTATGAAGTGCGTCAAGAAAGCGAGACAAAGGTTCTTCATTATTTCTCGTGACTGAAGAAAGATGGAGGAACTCACGACTGGTTTCTGAAATGCGAAGCACAGCCTCCCGTTCGTTACCTTCACGGACTTGATGCTCAATTCTTTCTAAGCGGCCGGAAACATGATTTGCATGATCGCGAATAGATGAAAAAAGGTGTGCAAAGAGTATTTCAAGAAGAACATCAGTACCGAGCTCAGGAGTGTCACCTACCATACCGGTCGTTTCAAGGATTTTACGAAGACGGTGAAAAGGAGCAACGACTTCATAGCGCACGGTTAAAATGAAGTTCTTTCCCACCACAAAATCCACCTCCTGATTTTTAAAATATTGATCCTCGCCTGCATGGCTTGGTACATGGAGAACAAGAAGAACGTGCTCATTATCACTAGCGACGAGCGGGAGTGGGGTAGGGGAGAGAAGTTCTGTCTCAATGCGTTCTCCGATAGAGAATTCGCGCGCGATGGTGCGAATTTCTCCCGGCGATGGATGCTCCACATCGATCCAAAACATTCCCGCGCTTTCATGCCGGAAGATCATATAAAAATAATAGCACGTGGTATACTACGGGAAATCGTATGCGCTCCGGAGCTTCACTTACCCTTCGCGCTATTTCTTTCGCGCTCGTGGCGGCGGCGGCTTTCTCCGCTGGCATTACCGTTGGCGGAGCAGGCATTACTCCCGCTTCCGTTGCCGCGCACTTACCCCTTGTGGGCGACAGGCTTGATGCAACTCCGGACGAGACGGCGGACTTCACTGATTTTTGGAAGGCATGGAATACCCTTAATTCAAACTACGTGATTACGCACGCCTCTTCTACGCTGCCTTCCGTAAAGGAGCGTATGTGGGGTGCCATTGAAGGCCTCGCCGCTTCCTATGGTGACCCCTACACCGTATATTTTCCTCCTGAAGAAGCGCAGGAATTCGCAGAAACGATTTCAGGAACATTTGCAGGCGTGGGAATGGAAATAGACGTAAAGGACGGCGTTTTGACAGTCATTGCGCCACTCAAGGGTACGCCCGCTGAGGCGGCCGGTATTCTTGCGGGGGACCAGATTATAGGCATTGATGGAGAAAGCACGGACGGTATTTCAACCGACCATGCGGTCGGTAAGATTCGTGGTCCCGCAGGAACCACGGTGACGCTTATCATTCTCCGAGACGGTAAGAAGCTCACGGTTACGGTTACGCGAGCGATTATCCAAATGATCGAAACAGAAGATGGGCTTGATGCAAAAAGTGGTGTGTACCACATCGCGCTCTATGCCTTTACGGCAAATTCAAGTCAGCTTTTTAATCAAGCATTTGTCAGGTTTAAAAATTCAGGCTCCAAGAATCTTGTCATTGATCTTCGCGGCAACCCGGGCGGGTATCTTGAAAGCGCCGTACGCATCGCAAGCCACTTCCTTCCAAAAGGCGCTCCCGTAGTAACCGAAGATTTCGGTGGCAAAACAGAAAACGAAGTTCACACAAGTGTTGGGTACAACGATGTGCCGAAGGGCACGAAAATCGTGGTGCTTATTGACGGAGGCTCTGCTTCTGCCTCAGAGATTTTTGCAGGCGCGCTCCAGGACACGAAAAAAGCCACGATTATCGGCACGCATTCATTTGGCAAAGGTTCGGTACAACAGCTTACTGACCTTGGCGAAGGGTCCCTTAAAATAACCGTTGCGCGCTGGGTTACTCCGGCAGGACATTGGATAGCAGAGAGCGGAGTTACTCCCGACATCAAAGTAGAGCGTACACGGGCAGATGTAGAGGCGAAAAAAGATCCGCAGATGGAACGCGCCGTGCAGTTTCTAACTACAGGAAAATAGGTATGTTTACTATGCACATAAAACTTATTGTCGGGGCGCTCGTTCTTCTTGCGGTTGGTGGAGGAAGCTACGTGTATGTGGAGAACGGGTCCAAGAGCGAGGCACCGAGCGAAGGAGTGGTTGTAGATACCGCAGGCAGCATTATGGTCACCGTCCTCGCAGACGACGTTTTCATAAGCCAGAAAGGCTCGCTTGACGTGGTGAAGGTTAACAAGCAGGCGACGACGAGTGTGGGTGCCACAATACGCACTTCTTCCACGGGGCGCGCTCTTATCACTTCTTTGGATAAGCGCATGGTGCTTGACAGCGACACGCAGATCACAATTCCAGCAGAGAACAACGAAAAAGTTAGCACGATAGTTCTCCTCGGCGGTTCCATTTGGTCGCGAGTTGAGAAAATATTTGAGAGAGGCGAGTACTTTGAAATCAAAACCCAGAACACGGTCGCTGCCGTTCGCGGAACATCCTTCAATGTTACCTACCAAGATGGCATCACCACCGTTGAAGTTGAGGAGAGCGCTGTTGCGGTTACCCCAATTGACGAGACGTCGGGAGAGCCAGAGTTAGACAAAATGGTTGTGACCTCTGTCGGAGAGAAGGCGGTTATGAAGCACCGCGCCGAGAAGATGCTCGTCTCAAAAATGACAAAGGACGACACCGAGAGGGCGTGGTTTAAGTTTAATAAACAGCTTGAGGAAAAAAGAATAAAAGAAGTAAAAGAGAAAGAAGAGAGAGAAGATAAGCGTGATAAGGGCGACAGCGAAAACAAGAAGGATTCTGTGGAAGCAGCCAAAAAACGTCTTAATGAAGCGAACGAATCTTTAAAAGAATCACTGAGAGAAAAGGCGAACGAGAAAGCAAAACTTCTCCAAAGTAAGACAGAGACAGAAACAGAAACGAAAAAGCAAGAAGAAAAGAAGGGAAAGGAAAAGAAAGAGAAGGAAGTGCTCCAAGGTGAAGAACAGAAAATCCAAGCAACGTCTTCTTCAGAATCAGAAACGAGCAAGAGGAAAAAGAAAAACGACGATAATAAGTCGGAGGAAGAGCAGGAAGAGAAAGAAAAGTCAGATTCCCGCCTGGACAAAGTTGAGCTTAAAGATATCTCACCATCAAAAATCTCTGAGAAGTCATCGGAGACCCTTACGCTTCAGGGGCAAGGACTTTCTCGTACCGTGGGCGTTTTCTTAACCCGAAAAGGTCTTGAATCTTCCATCTCCCTCCGTTTTAAAATTGTTGATGACACAACGATTACGTTCCTCCTTTCTGGCGCTATTAAACCCGATGTATATACGGTGGTGGTCGCAAATGATCAAGAGCAGGGTGCGAGCCTGAAAGAGGCGCTCACTATTTTCTAGCCCCATGTCGCGGACTTTTTACCGCGCGAGCATTGTGTGTGGAACGGCCGGTTTCGTGATTTTGTGTTTTCACTATGGTTTTTTTAACTCATGGCAGGAACAGCTCACCGACCGACTGTTCATCAAATCCGAGCAACCACGCCACATCGTTATTGTTGCCGCGGACGAAGCAAGCCTTGCCGCACTTGGCCAGTGGCCATGGGCGCGCGAAGAGTTTGCGAAGGCTATTCGGAATCTCCAAAGCGCGAAGACAATCGGCATCGATATTCATTTTGCAGAGCCTTCGCGCGCGGGTGCAAGCGACGATGCCGCGCTTGCGCGCGCCATTCAAGAGTCAAATGTCCCGATTGTCTTGCCTATTGAAGTGGCAAAAGGGAATATCATAACCAAACCGCTCGGGGTGATTGAAGCGTTGAGCCAGACAGGGTTCGTAAACGTTAGTTTTAGTCCTGACGGCATTTTGCGCGCAACGGACACATCCTTGACTCTCCGTTCGGGAGAAACAGTCCACAGCTTCTCGGCCGCGCTTTTCGGGGAGATAGTCGAAGGAACCCCCGAGCGTTTGCGTATAGCATATTCCGGACCAGCAGAGACCATCCTCACGGTCTCCATGAGAGACGTCGTGGACGGGACTATTCCGCCCGCTGTTTTCAAAGACTCGTATGTACTCATTGGTGCAACCGCTGAAAGCCTGCGAGATAATTTCAAGACGCCATTTGGGCTCATGCCGGGGGTCGAGGTGCATGCAAACGCACTCAATACTCTTGTTGAAAAGCGCTTTATGTACGATCTACCCCCATTTCTTGTGTGGCCATTGCTCCTTGTGGTCGCAACGTTCGCGGGACTTGCGGTAACGTACTTTAGGAATTTCCTTGCACTCACGGCCATCCTCGCCGTGTTTGTGGTCACGCTCTCGGTGAAAGCGTTGGTTCTCTTTTCGTTTGGCATCGTTATCCCTCTTTTGTATGTACTGATTGCTCTGTTTCTAGGAAGCGCGGCGATGCTTGCATTTGAATACGTATCCGAGTCCAAAGAAAAACAGTTTATTAAAAAGAGTTTCCAGCAGTACCTTTCTCCTGCAGTCGTCGTTGAGCTCATGAAAGACCCAAAGAAGCTTTCACTTGGAGGCGAAAGGAAACGGGTGACGGTTCTTTTCTCAGACATCCGAGGCTTCACTACCATTTCGGAGGGCCTAACACCTGAAAATCTGACGCACCTGATGAACGAGTATCTGACCGCGATGACGGACATCATCATGGAACATGGCGGACTTGTGGACAAATACATTGGCGACGCAATTATGGCGTTTTGGGGCGCACCAATAGAGGATTCTCTACAAGAAAAGCGTGCAGCAAGCGCGGTGCAAGATATGACTAAGAAGCTCAAGGAGCTCAACGTGGAATGGAAGAAACGCGGCATTCCGGAAATCAAAATTGGCGTCGGTCTCAACACGGGCGAGGTCATTGTGGGCAATATGGGCTCCACAAAGCGCTTTAATTACACGATCATGGGCGACGAGGTGAACTTCGCTTCGCGAGTGGAAAGTCTTACCAAGAAGTATGGCGTCACCTGCCTTATAAGCGAGAGCACGTATGAAAAGATTAAGGCTGATAAACAGTTTACGACCCGCGAAATAGACACGGTGCGCGTGAAAGGAAAGCGAGAACCAAAAAAGATTTACGAACTTATTACTGCACCTGTCGCGAAAGAGTCAGTTGCCGAGTTTGAGCTCGGCCGCAAAGCGTATGCGGCAGGGAAGTGGGACGAAGCGATAAGTCATTTCAAGAAGGTGCTCTCATACGGACCCGACGCGACAAGTGAAATGTTTATTGAACGTTGCGAAGACCTCAAAAAAGACCCGCCCACTGCCTGGGACGGCGTCTACGATCACGAGTCCAAATAAGTTGCCTTTTGGCGTTTAAACGGTTAGGATAGCCTGACTATGCCCCGTGGGACAGCATGGCATCGTGGCTTTTTGCTCCGATGTCCGCTCTGCTCCTCGTGCGGTATTGATTTAATAATCTCTATATTTCTACGTCACGGCTAGCCACTTAGGAGCAATGCCATGCTGTACCCCAGGGTATGAAAGTTATATTGACGAAAGATGTGAAGGACACAGGCCGAATGCACGACACCATCACGGTGTCGGACGGGCATGGCCTGAACTTCCTTATCCCTAAGAAAATGGCCATTCCTGCTACTCCGGCGGCTAGCAAGAACGCAGAGCTCAGGAAGAAGCAGATGGACGTACAGCGCAAAATGCAGGGAACCTTGGTAGCCCAGAGCTTGGAGACGCTTGGCGAGAAGCGCATTGTAATCAAGATGAAGGTGAACGAGAAAGGGCACCTCTACGACGCAGTGGGGGAGACAGAGATTCTCGATGCAGTTCGTGAGCAGGCTCACATTGAACTCCCAGAAGACGTAGTTCGCCTTGAAAAGCCAATCAAAGAAGTCGGCACGTTTGATGTCCCAGTCTCTGCAGGAGAGAGTTTCGGCAAGTTCCAAATAATCGTTGAGGCAGAATAGAAGAAGTTTTCAGTTTCAAGTTTTTAGTTTTTAGAAAACCCGGCGCAAAGCGCCGGGTTTTCTTATTCAAAACTGCAAACTAAAAACTCTAAACTACGTGCGCGACTTTCTTTGAGACGATCTGGCCGTCGTAGCGGGTAAAACGCTTTTGTTTAAAGGTAACAGTGCCCTCGGTCATTGAGAAAAGGGTATGGTCTTTGCCAACTCTTACGTTCTTTCCGGCCTCAATCTTTGTGCCGCGCTGGCGGACGATAATCATGCCTGGACGAGCTTTTGCGCCGTCGCCGAGCTTCACACCCAAATACTTCGGGTTTGAGTCGCGTAGGTTACTTGTTGATCCGCCGGCTTTGGTTGATGCCATAGTGCTAAGCTAAATGTCGCATGACTATAGCAGGACTTATTGAACGAAGCAAGACCTTTTGGTCAGGACTTTTGGATCGGTTGCGAGCCCGCTTTGAGACCATCCCCAAAGATGTTTTTGCGGTTGGAATCCTTGTGTTGTGTTGCTCCACAACCTTTTGGCTTGGGATGCTTGTTGAGCGCGACCTCGGAGAGCGGGATGCTTTCACCATACAAGAGGTTCCCTTTGAGAATTTGAGTGCTGCAGTCGTGCAGGGGGTCACACCCGCGCCTATGACACTTCCTACAGAGAGTGGGGAAGTCGTGGCCTCAAAAAATGGCACCAAATATTACTATTCTTGGTGCTCCGGTATCTCGCGTATTAGCCCCGCAAACCTTGTGAAGTTCACCTCAGCGACTGCAGCTGAAACCAAGGGATATACACGCTCAAGTACCTGCAAAGCTCCATAACAAAGGTTGGTTTACTCATGTTAGAATTTATAGGAATGAATGAAGATTTAACTCGGGAAAACCTTCCATCGGTCGCCAAGAGCGGAGCACATCTCGCAGACATGGTACGAGAAGGTCACGCGACGATGCCGGAAGACCAGCCGCTCCTTGTGTGTAAACCAAACCGTGTTGAGTCGTGGAGAGTGTTCAAAATCATGTCGGAATTTGTGGAAGGATTCGACATCATTGGTCGCCACGGCCTTTCTGCCACTTTTTTTGGTAGCGCGCGTGTTCCAGCAGACAGTCCCATGTATGCAATTGCATCGGAGCTTGCCGGTAAACTTGCAAAAAAAGGATTTGCAATCGTCACGGGCGGAAGTTCCGGCATCATGCAAGCAGGGAACAAGGGTGCCTTTGAGGCGGGCGGCACCTCGGTCGGTCTCAACATTAATCTTCCGGCCATACAGCAGTACAACCCGTATCTTACCGAACGTTTTAGCTTTGATCACTTCTTTGTGCGCAAAGTGATGCTCACCTACGCTTCGGAAGTGTATGTCTATTTTCCTGGTGGCTTCGGCACCCTTGATGAATTTTTTGAAATCGTAACGTTGGTGCAAACCAAGAAAATCAGAAAAGTACCCATCGTGCTCTTTGATAGGGAATACTGGACACCCCTCCTCACCTTTATCGAAAAAGAGATGTACGAGAACCGTAAAGCGGTTGATAAGGCCGATATGGAGCTTTACCGGGTGGTGGACACTGTAGACGAGGCGGTGGAGTACATTTCAGCGAATGTGTCGTGTTAACTTTTAACCATGGACTACGCACAAAAACAGCTTATCAACGCACCGCTTCATAAACACCGACGACGCAGAGACAGTCTTCAGATTTATGCGTTCGTTACCGGACTTGCAAGCACACTCATCTCATTCGCCGGAGTCCTTATTCAGGCCTTTAAGTGATAGGGAGGAGGTTTTCCTGCCTTCTTGGCAGAATAGCCATACGTCGCACAATATATCTTTTACGACGTTGTTCCTGAACGTCGTAAAAGATACGCAAGATTGTATCGATGCTACTTGCGCACCGTACAATCTTCCGCGGCATCCCTATTTAATTTCTCCCGAGTCTAGATGCCGCGTAAAGTGTTTTTTGATGGTGGCGTCAAGCGCTCTACTAAAGTCAATCGCGTGTTTGGGAGACATAATAATCTCGGCAATAAGCTGGCCGGTAGGCGTATTTGGGCGCACATAGGCAAACTGCATGACCACAGAGTCGTCTGAAACAGTGATTTGGGTCGTATTTGAGAACGTAGGCTTCGCATCTGCCGGAATGACCACCGAAACAGGCTTTTGTGGCTCCATAGTTAGGGAATGAGATTAGTAAAGAACTGGAACAGCCAGTTCCAAAGAGAAACGACGAGGTGCCATACGTAGGCGAAATTCTCCTGTCCCGCAGGTGAACTTATGATTGACTGGAGTGAAATGCCGAAAAACGAAAGGGCGAGAACACCAACCACAACCCAAAAGATAAGTCGCAACATGTCCCCCATTCTACCCTATTCTGGTCTTGCCGAGATTTAAAGATAGGACAATGGATCTAAATATGCAGTTATAGGCGCTACAGGGATAGTCACTACGTAGCCGCTCTTACACGCGTACTGTTTAAAGGAAACTGCTTCAGCGAGGTACGCACCGAAATGAAGGTGCGGTCCCGTTGCGTAGCCCGTATTCCCCGAATAGCCAATCACCTGCCCTGTCGTAACTTCCCCACCTTTTCTCACGCCGATATCCGAGAGGTGGGCGTACAGCGTTCCCAAGCCATTGTTGTGCCTAATAAGAACCCATTTTCCGTATTGGCAGTTTTGTACGGCCCCCTGATTGATTTCAACCACCGTTCCCGAGAGCGCCGCGCGAACCGGTGTGCCAATGGAGGCGCGGAAGTCTATGCCGTTATGGGTACCAGAGGCATAGAGACGACCTGATGAAGACGTTTTTCCAAACTGCTGGGTTATATACACCTCAGCGAGTGGCCAGCGCAGTATTCCCTTTCCTGCTGGCGGAATATGCTTCGGGTCAACAATATATTGGAGTTGTGATTCAAGATTGAACAACGCGGCCTCAAACGCAACTTCTTCTGCACGTTTGTCAGCGAGCAGTTTTTGATATGCACCTTCCTGGTTTTTCGTGTCGGTCAAAAGTTTTTGTTGTGCCGCCTTACTAATGTCTACGGAGCGCTTTTCAGTTGCGAGTTGGTTTTGGAGCGCAACGAGAGTCGCTTTCGTCTTTGAGACGGCGTCGCGATTGTCCGTGAGCTCCTCGCGCACGGTCTCAAGAATTTTTATATTTTCCTGAAGTGCGCGGTTCAGTTGCACCGTTTCGTCCACCGCAACCCACGCGTCGCCAAGCGATCCGGCCCCGAGCATGCGCGCGACTAGCGGTACCGACTCGTTTTGTGCGGCATCGCGAAACATTTTGCCGATCGTTGCCTGCTGATTTTTAATAGTTTTCTCCTTGTCTCCAATGGAAAGACTGAGTTCGGAGATTTTCAAGTTTGCCGAACTAATTTTATTTTGAGTCACCTGTATTTGCGTCGCCAGCTGTTTCTGCTGAAGTGCGAGCGTATTAACCGTCCCTTGGAGCGTATTTTTCTGCTTTGCCAAGCGTATCAAGCTCCTTCTGGTATTTCGCAATTTCCGCCTGCAGAGCCGATATTTGCTTGTTGTGCTCCGCGATTTGTGCCTGGAGCTCGCTTGCCGACTGCGCGTAGACTATATGAGGCAAAAATGACCAAGAAAGGAGAAGAAAAAAAGCGGCCAGCCAGAGCTTCATTGGCTCAGTATATCAATTGCTTTTTGAATACGCGAAAGAGACTCCTCTTTGCCAAGTATAGAGATGAGGGTAAAAGGGTCAGGAGATTTCTCTTGCCCGGAAAGTGCGTAGCGGAGTGGCCATAAAACAGCGCCACGGCCACCATTTTCTTTTAGGTTCTGGTCGGCATACGGCATAACGAGAGCTTTTACGCTTTCGGCCGAAGATGGATCTTCTAGGCCTGATGAAATGACCTTCGCTATCTGGGCGAGGCGCGTACCGGCTGATGCAGGCGCTCCAGAAGGCTCTTTTGCGACAAGCTGGTTGGTTGCGAGCGTCGGCAGTGTAAAAATGCAGGCAAGTTCGCCTGCGAGTATTTCTCGTGCCTGGCCAAAAGTATGCGCGCGTTCCTTAAGGAGTGGTACTACTTTTCGCAGTAAGCTGTGCTCGGACGCAGAGAGATTTCCGCGCAAAATGAATTCGTCGTCGGAAAGCAGACGCATCCAATGTTGGTTCACCGAAAAAAGCTTGGTCTCGTCGAAAATAGCACTTCCCTTTTGGACACGTGAAATTTCAAATGAGGCAACGAGCTCTTCACGTGTGAAATACTCTCGGTCATCTCCAGGATTCCAACCAAGAAGTGACAGATAATTACGCATCGCCTCCGAGAGAACACCCGCATCGCGGTATTCTGTAATCGCTTTCGCACCTCGGCGCTTTGAGAGCTTTGAACGATCCGCCCCAAGGATGAGCGGCAAATGTGCATAGAAAGGAGTTGGAACACCGAGTGCGCGTTGAATCAAAATCTGCCGTGGCGTGTTAGAGATATGATCCTCGCCGCGAATCACATGTGTCACACCCTCGTCAGCGTCGTCCGCAACCACTGCAAAGTGGAATATCGGTTCATCAAGCGATTTCGCAATAACAAAATCACCAAGGTCAGACACATCCATTGTAATTTCTCCACGGATTTCGTCAGTCAAAGACACCGTTCCACCCGGGTTTCGGAATCGAACCACCTCATCACGGTCTGCAGGGTTCTTTGGCGCTTCTTTTGAAATGTACGCCTTGTCTTTCGCTATAAGCTCTTCAAGAAGCGTTCGATGTCGTGCGGCGTGCTCGCTTTGGCGAAACTTTTTGTCGTAGGGCAAGCCAAGCCATGAGAGCGCTTCAAAAATATTATCCTCGTATTCTTTTTTTGAACGCTCTCGATCCGTATCCTCAATGCGCACGATAAATTCGCCGCCATGTTTTTTTGCAAAGAGATAGGCAAATACTGCGGTGCGGTAATTCCCCGCATGTAAAAAACCTGTGGGACTCGGTGCAAATCGAGTGACGACCTTAGAGTCTTTCATTGGGCTTCGTGGGCGAGCGCCATTGAGACAATTTCTTCAGCAAGAACACGGGCCGCATTTGGGTCAGAAAACTGCGCCGCGCGCTCCCCCATGCTTCGCGAAAGTTCTTTGTTCCCCGCAATACGTTTTGCTTCGGAACTAAGGATGTGTGAAGACAAGTTCTGCTCTTCAATAACAATGGCTGCGCCCGTCTGTGCAAATGCGTAGGCGTTGGTGCGCTGATCATGGCTTACCTCCTCTGGAATGGGAATCAAGATTGCGGGTTTTTTCCAGAGACCGATTTCAGTAATGGTGCCAGAGCCTGCACGGGAAATAATGACATCGGCAACGCCGCCTGCCCTCTGCATGGAGAGTTCAGAAAGATAATCAAATGGGTGGTAGCGGTCAGCGTGCGGATTGCCCCCAAGGACGACACTCGCAAGGCTTTTTACTTGGACGAGATGGTCGCGTCCTGTTTGATGAATCACATTTCCAAACGACACGAGGTCAGGAAGTGAACCGAGGATTGCTTCGTTGATGCGTAGTGACCCCAGTGAGCCGCCAAGCACCAGCACGGTCGGAATACCCTGCTCAAGACCCAAATATTGTCTTGCGCCTTCGGCTTCAATACGCATCAGTGCTTTACGAACAGGAATACCCGTGCGTGCGATTTTGCTACGCACCTTCTCCGGAAAATACTGCGCAGCGCTGTCAAAGGAAATCGCAACTCGTTTTGCCCATTTTGATGCAAAAAGGTTTGCACGACCCGGCTTTGCATCCGACTCATGGATAATGACGGGGATGTTAAGGATACGTGCCGCGACGGTGGTAGGCACACTGCCGTACCCGCCTTTTGACACGACGACGTCCGGATAAAGCCTGAAGAGAGTAAAAAGAGCTTGTATGAGACCAAAAAATGAAGTAAACGTGCCCGTGAAGTTTTCAATAGAAAAGTACCGACGACGCTTTCCTGCAGGAATTTTCACGAAAGTAATGCCGTTTTCAAAGAGCGCGTTTTCATCAAAGGGTGCGGGCGCAAGGAAGTAAAGTTTGGGGTCAAGAAGACGTCGCTCCCGCGCGATGTCTTTCAGAGATTCTGCGATAGCAATGAGGGGGTAGAAATGTCCGCCAGTCCCGCCCCCAGTAAACACGATAGTCATACGGAAAGTATAACAGCTTTAACTACTTTTCCGATGCGCGGCGACGTTCAAGATAAGTCCGCACATTGCAAGGACAGCGAGGAGTGCGGTGCCGCCGTGGGAGACGAATGGGAGCGGGAGTCCCGTGAGGGGAATAATGCCGATCATGGCGCAGATATTTATGAATGCTTGAAACACAATCAAAAAAGAGAATCCAAGCGCGACCAGTCCACCAAACAGGTCCCGGGAGTCCCCCGCTATCACAATTCCACGTGCGCCAAGGAGCACAAAGAGAAAGAGAAGGAATATGCTTCCCACAAACCCCGTTTCTTCAGCAAAGACGGCAAATACGGAATCACCGGAAGGCTCCGGTAAATAATTGAACTTCTCTATTCCCTGTCCGAAACCACGTCCAAAAAGCTCGCCTGACCCAACCGCAATCAACGATTGCTGGATTTGATAGCTCGCGCCGAGCGCGTCTTGAGATGGGTCAAGAAATGTTTTTACACGCTCAAGCGTATAGGGGCGCGCAATGAGAATGAGTCCGATTGCCGCAACACTAAGTAAGAGAAGAATCCCCAAATCTCTCCATGGTGCCCCGGCGACAAAATACATCACCACGCCTGTCGCGACGACTAAAATAGTGGTGGAGGTGTTTGGCTGGAGGAGAAGAAGTAGTACGGCCGGCGAGAGGATCGCAAGAAAAGGGATAAGGCCGCGCCGTGGCTCACTGAGCATTCGTGCTCTTGGAGCGAGCCACCAGGCGAGCATAAGTACGATGCCAATTTTTAAGAACTCAGCAGGTTGGAGGGTAATGAAGCCGAGGTCAATCCAGCGTGTCGCGCCATTTGCGAAGGTTCCAATGCCGGGAATAAAAACGAGAGCGGTGAGGCCGAGAGTTGCGAAGTATACCCACGGCGCCACGCTTCGTATAAAGGCGATAGAAATGGAGCGCATAAACGCGAGCGCAAGGACGCCAAGCCCAAGTCCGAGTGTCGTTTGAACGAGAATGTTGTGAGAGATAGAGGATCCCTCGCGAGCGAGAAGTCCGAGTGTTGCAGAAGCGAAAATAGCTATGCCCGTGAGTGCAAGCGTAACCGCGATCGCGAAAAAGGGTCGATCGCCGGAGAATCCTTTTATCATAGCTACTACGCGGAAATGAGCGCGATTGAAAGGCCCAAAACACCGGCAATGATCGTAATCACCCAGTAGCGCATCGTGACTTTATAGGGTGGCCAACCAAGAGCTTCAAAATGATGGTGAATAGGCGCGACCATGAAAAGTTTGGTATGAAAGGACTTTTTCCAAAACACCTGAAGCAGGGTCGTAATGACCGTTGCGGTGAGTGGAAGCGCGACGAGAGGAAGCACGAACACCCCCACGCCCTTTGCAAGGTTATCGGCCGCAAACGCGGTCATGGCAAGCGCAAGCGTAAGAGCCATACTGCCGGTTTCCGACATATAGAAGCGCGCGGGTGGGATGTTGAACCAAAGAAAAGCCAGTGTCGCGCCTGCACACGTTGCAGCGAAGGTTGCGAGTGCGAACTGGCTCTCTCCAAAGGCGATGCCGGCGTACGTCATGAAAATAATTGCAAAAACTCCCCCCGCAAGTCCGTCAATTCCATCAATTGTCCCGCCCGCATAAATAGCGAGGGTTACCAGAGCAAAAAATGGAATGATAAGAGCGCCCAGTTCAAGCGGATTCCCGAAAGGAATGCCGAGAGCCGTAACGCCGAGTTTTGTATAAAACCACCATCCCGCAGCAAGCCCCATTACCGCTACAATGGCGAGTCTTCCGCGAAGAGAGAGACCTCCCGTGCCTGAAGATATCTCTAGAAGGTCATCAAAGAGTCCCGCAATGGCCCCAACAAACAGTGCAAAAATGGGGAGCCACGTTTCGCTTCGGTCTATGAAGTTGAGGTCAAGAAAAACACCACCCACGGTTCGAGCGAGGAGCCAGATTCCAAATGCGGTCGCTAAAACCGATGCCCAGATTAAAATGCCGCCCATGCGTGGCGTTGAAACCTCCCGTATCTTATGAAGTTCATCAAAAATAGGAGTGCCACCGCCGCCCATACCATTACCCTTCCCCGCTTTCTTTTTCCACGCTTTCTTTTCATATAAAATTCCAGCGAGAAGTGGCGCAAAGACGATGCCAAGCGCGAACGCGATTGCAGATGGGATGAAAACTTGAGCGGCGAGACTAATCATACCCGTCACACTAAACGACCTCGTCGCTTTAATGCAGTGCGCGCGCCTTGAGAAGTCTTAAGGCGATACTCTCTAGATTTTGCGTCGGCCTGCGACATATATGCTTCGTAATATAACAGTTGCAGAGGAAGTCGCGAGCGCGTTGAGATTGAGGCTCTTGTCGTGTGTTCTGCGAGACGACGTCGTAAATCAGTGGTGTATCCCGTGTAAAACTTCCCGTCTTTCTTACTTTGCAAAATATATACGTAATACATAGTCGTCTCGCAAGGTTGTTTTAGTGTGTCGGGTCATAGAGAAGAAACTCCTGAGAAGTGCGCAAGGGTAGCGGCAACAAGTGCAGTTGCATCGGTGAAGCGGTCTTTTTCGGTGGAGCCGAGCACGACAACCGCAACAGGATGGTCAATTCCGGCATCAAAGACAAGCACCAAGTTTCCGCCGGCGAGGTCGGTGAATCCGGTCTTTGAAAGGAGAAGTCGTGCCGTATAAATAACAGTCGGATTTGTATTGTTTACGGTATAAGTTTTTCCGGACTCATTGGCAGCAGTTGCGGAGGATTCGGTGGTTGCAGAAGCAATGGTGGGAGCACGCTTGACGAGCGCACCTGCGAGAAGCGCCACGTCGTGTGCCGAGCCATATGCGCCAGAAACAGTCAGGCTCTCATCAAGTCCGCTTCCGTTTACGGCGTACGTTTGTGAAAGACCGAGCGCCGTCGCAGCACTCGCGAGCATCGCGTGCATGGATATTTGTTTGCGCGCGGCTATGGTTTCCGCTATTGCGGCGGCACCATCGTTTAGAGAACCGGTAAGCGTGAGACGCGAGAGGTCAGCGAGCGAGAGCGTTTCGCCGGAAGCAAAAAGGCGCGGGTACTCACTTGCCGAGGCGCTTTTTGAAATAGTGATTGGTGTTCCGGGTGCAATTTCTGCAAGCGCCGCGTACACCGTGAGGAGTTTTGTGAGCGAAGCGAGTGGCAACTGCGCATCTGCGTTTTTATCAAAAAGGGTTTCCTCGCTTACCAAGTCGTACACAATCGCGGCTTCCGCTTGAAGCGGAATGTCCGCATATGCGTTTATTGCAACGGGTTTTGTGATCAGCACATCGTTCGTATCTTCTGAGCGTGAAGTAAGCGGAATAAAAAGAAATGCCGCAAGAACCACACAAGAGAGGAGGAGCGCGATACCGGCTTCTTTCATAAAGCGCGCATGTTTCGCGAGTGCCTGGAGTTCTGGAGTGTCCATATTGAACTACTGCGTGACTTCGGATTTCTCCGCTGCGGCTACTGCCTCTACCGTTTTCTCAGCTTCTTTGGAGAGCTCTTCAAAGCGTGGAAGATCTTCAAGGCGTTTTGCACCGAGATGTGCAAGCGCTTCAGTCGTCACCGAGTACCGAATGCGGCGTTTGTCCGCGGGATCCTCCTTCCCTTCTATAAGTCCGCGGATGAGAAGTGTACGGAGCGAAGTAGAAGAATTTACGCCACGAACCCAATCAACCTCGCCGCGCGTGGAGCCCGCACGGTATGCAATAGTCGCCAGTGTTTCAAGACTAGCTTTTCCGAGATCCTTTGAAAGTTCACTTTCGCGAAGGTCTTTTACGATCTGCGCTGCTTCGGGAGCCGTTCGGAGCTCTAAGTCCTCTTCGGTTTCAATAACAGAAAGTCCCGTGGAGTTGAGGGATTCGTGAAGTACAGAAATCGCTTTCACAAGGTCGTTCGGCGAGCATTCCAACACCTTTACCGCATCCTTTTTCGACATGGGTTCCCCATGAGCGAAAAGGAGAGCTAGAAGCGCCGCCGGAGGTGTCAACATAGTGAGAACAAGCCTAAAAGCCCCATCTGCTTTGTTGCGGGTCCCGCCGAGCTCCTTTGTCGTACCATGACGTACGCCTCAGTCGCTCGTCTTCCCGCGCCTCGCATCTGGGAGCTTTTCGACATGTTCTCTATATACTAAACGATAAAGCCCCCGCTGCAAAACCTAGGTTTTGCAGCGGGGGCTTGTAGATGTTGGTCTACTGATCAAGGAACTGTTTTTTTCCGTCAATCAGATCGCGCACTTCTCTTCCTGATTGTTGCGCGAGTTTTTGTACTTCCTTTGCCTGGCGTACTTGCCCGGCGGTAACTGACAAAGAAACTCGCTTGCCCATACGAACGTCACACAAATTTTTGAAAACCACTTTGTGAACCGAAGACATTGGCCTCGCTCCTTGTTGTTTACGAACTGATGTTCGCAGATGCGTGATTGTACCAAACCCGATGACTGACCTCAATAGCTCGGGACGCCTGTGCCGGTATGAGAAATACGAATATCGCCGTGGTTTTCAAACTGCTCCGCACCAACGGCACCCTGCTTCACAAGCTCAAGGAGAGCGAGGAAAGAAACAATCACTTCCACTTTTTCTTTTGCGGTTCCGGAGAATTCCTTGAAAGAAAGCGTCATGGCCGACTGCACACGTTTTGCGAGACGATCCATCATCTCTTCAATAGTAATCATCGGCTTTACGCGCGCTTCGGGGAGTTCTTCCACTGCTTCGCGTGCGGCAAGTACACGCGCGAGCGCTTCGGAAAGCGCCAAGCTCGTCATATCTGCCGCAGGCGCAAACATGACCTCAGGCTTCTTCTCCCCTGCCGGGAGCATCACTTCTTTTCCAAACACACGAGCAAGCTCGCGCGCCGCGTCTCGTACACGCTCGTACGTAGCAAGTCGTCTCTTCAAATCCTCCACATCCCCCTGCTCATCTTCGGTGAGCTCAAGGTCCGGAATAAGCGACTTTGATTTTATGAGGAGGAGAGTTGCAGCGATTTGAATGAAATTTGCCGTTTGCTCAACCGGAAATGTTTCCTGCTTTCGAACATGCTGAATGTAGTCGTCAGTTATGGTTGCGAGCGCAAATTCATTTATCAAAAGTTTACGTGCCTCTATAAGGTCAAGCACAACCTCAAAGGGTCCCTCATACGAGGCAGTTTTAATAGAAAATCCAGTGCGATGAACTAGGGTTTCCATTGGCCGACACACTAAAACGGTGTCGCGGCTTTGGCCGCACCGTCATTAGGACTTGGGGATTTTCGTGTAGGGAAAGTCATTTTTAAATAGTACCACTCTCGTAATCGTGCGTGCGGCAACACTGTTTAGTGTGACGGCCATTGTTCTATAAATTTTACCAGGAGTCGCACGGGGGCTCCGGCCGCACCCTTCGCAAGCTCGTCTCCCGGCGCCGCAGTCATCCGTGGCGCAATATCAAGATGCACCCACGGGCACTCCGAGTTCTTTTGCAAATTGCCAGAGGAACATGCCGCCCTCTATTGCGCCGCCAGAACGCGCGTACGGGCCCGTTGCGGAATTAGTGATATCAGCGAACGTTCCCTTTATCGCTTCTTCGTATTCATCCCAAAGCGGGAGACGCCACACATAATCTCCCGACTCCTCGCCCGCTTCCTCCACTTTTTTCGCGACTTTGTCGTCGCGCGTCATGAGTCCGCTTGCATGAAGACCAAGCGCAGAGACTGCTGCACCAGTGAGTGTCGCTACATCAAATACAACTGACGGATTGAAACGTTTTGCATACGTAAGTGCATCGGCAAGAATCAGGCGACCCTCTGCATCCGTATTCAAGACCTCAATAGTTTTTCCAGAAAGAGATTTGAGCACATCTCCGGGGCGATACGCGCTATTGCCCGGCATGTTTTCAACGGACGGAAGAAGTCCGATGACATTCTTTTTGAGTTTGAGACGAGCGGCGAGCGCAACGGCGTGTATGACAGAAGCGGCACCCGACATATCCATATGCATTTCATAAATGCTTCCGGAGGGTTTCAAATTGAGTCCGCCGCTATCAAACGTAACTCCCTTACCGGCAAGCACGACTGGGCTTTTCTTTGCCGCCAGCTCGGTACTCCATGACGGTAAATGTAGGCTCCTCGGACGACCCTTTTGCGACCCCCAAAAGAGCCCCCATACCAAGCTTTTCCATCTCTTTCTTGCCCAAGGGTAGTTACCTTGACCGGCAAGCCCTTTTACAGCCTCTTTTGCGGCTTTGGCGAGCTTCAGGGGAGTCATGTCGCCCCCTGGGGTGTTTGCAAGTGCCCGGCAGGCATTTACGCCCTGCCCCACCATCTGACCCACTTGCGCAGCCTTCTCAATTGACTTTGAAGACCCGCCGTAGAGGAGGATTTCTTCTACCGTATTCCACCCCTCTTTTGGTTTCGTTTTAAAGACATTCCAGTCAAAGTTCGCCATCTCAAAATTCTCTGCCGCGACACGTGAAATTTCTTCAGGCGTATGGTTCTGCAAATTTTCAAAAAATTCAGGAGTACGGTCAAACTGAATAGCAATTTTTCTTGCTTTATTTCCTTTAGCGGTTTGAACAACAGATCGGCACAGCACCATAAACTTACGGTAGTTCATGTCCGTTGGTTTTCCTGCACCGAGCTCAAGCCACTCAACGGCGCCCTCGCGAACAAACTTCCTCGTTCCTTTTGGTTCGTGAGTGATCCGCACGCGTACATAACCCTTGGGGGCGGCGTCTATCGTTCCTTTTGTAAAAACAAGCCTCATGCTTTTTCGTCAGGAATTTCAGCTGACAAAAGCACGTCAATACGATTCATATCGCGCGGGAAGAGAGTTGCCTCTTTTACGTTTTCAATACCCGCGAATTTTTGTGTGAGACGCTCGAGTCCCAAGCCAATGCCACCGTGTGGAGGAAGGCCATACTTGAAGGCCATGAGATAGAACGCAAAATTGTCAGGGTTAAGCCCCTTGGACTTAATCTTTTCAACAAGCGTATGGTACTCATGAACGCGTTGACTACCGGAAAGAATTTCAACGCCACGGAACAAAAGATCGAAGCTTTTTGTAAAACCAGGATCCTCGGGGTCTTCCATCGTGTAAAACGGCCGCTTGGAAACCGGGTAGTGTGTCACAAACAAGAAATCGCTCCCAAACTTCTTGTGCGCGTATTCAGAAAGCCAGCGTTCATCTTCTGGCTCAAGATCAGGCTCCTCTCGTTTATCTTTTCCTGTTTCCGCAAAGATGATTTCCTGCGCCTCGCGAAGCTTCATCGTTGGAAATGCATCTGGAGCAAGAGGTAGCGGGGTTCCAAATTCCTTGAGTTCTTCGGCATGGCGTTCTCCCACACGTTTCGTTGCATACCGAAGAAAGCCAGCGACCATATCCATCACGTCCGTGTAGTCTTTGATGAATCCCATTTCAAAATCGAGCATTGAGATTTCATTCAGGTGGCGGGTGGTTGAATGTTTTTCTGCACGAAATTGTGGGCCCGTGGCATACACGCGTTCAAATGCGCCAACCATGAGTTGTTTGTAGAGTTGTGGTGAGGTGGCGAGGTACGCACTCTTATCTTTAAAGTATTCAAGTTTAAAGACCCCGGCTCCACCCTCAGCGTCAGGACCAACTATTTTGGGAGCTTGGAATTCAGTAAAGCCCTGCTCGTTCAGGTAAGTTCGAAATGCGGAAATCAGTTCATGCTGGATTCTAAAAAGGGCGCGTTCGCGCTTACGGCGCACGGTGAGAGGGCGATAATCAAGAAGGGTGTCGAGGTTAAGGTCAGCGGCACTGTCAAACGGAAGTGTTTCCGCTTGCGCGAGAACCTCAATGGCTTTGATTTCTAGTTCAATATCTCCGTTTACTTTGTCCGTCTGGATATTTTTTTCTGGGCGCTTGTTGACGACCCCCTCGACGCGGACGACGTATTCATTGCGGATACCTTTCGCCGCTTCTAGGGCCTCACTTTTTGGAAGCACTACGCCCTGGACGATTCCTGTTCGGTCGCGGAAATCAAAAAAGACGAGCTTTCCCTGGTCGCGACGAACATCTACCCACCCTGAGATAGAAATCGTTTCTCCCGTATGTTTTCCAAGTTCTCCTATGAGTGTTCGTTCCATATATATAATTATGATACGCCTATTGCCTTCCGAACACTTTCCATCTTCGCCTCCGAAACGGCACGCGCCTCCCTCTTCCCTGCAACAAGAACTTCGTCAATAACGTCAGGATTGTTTTGCAATTCTTCGTACGTTGCGCGCATGGGAGCAAGGTAACGATCCAGGTCAGCGACAAGCGCCTCTTTAAGCGCTTTATAATTCCCTTCATTACTACCATATATGGTAGTAAGCTCACTCTCGTTGCGGAGGAGTTTGTGGATGGCGTATACGTTTTCTGGTCGGCTTCCGGAAGAGTCGGTCACGATGCTCATGACGCGCTTCGTAAGTTCGTCGTGCGAAGCAAAGAGCGGGATGATGTTTCCGTAGCTCTTGCTCATCTTTTGCCCATCAGTGCCTGGCACTACCGCAACGTCTGCCATGATGTGCGCTTCAGGTAGTTGGAAAACTTCTTCTTTGAAAGTACGGTTAAATTTCTCCGCCGTATCGCGCGCGTACTCAACATGCTGTTTCTGGTCTTGCCCCACCGGTACAATTTTTGCGTCGTAGAGCAAAATGTCAGATGCCATGAGCATGGGGTAGTTGAACGTGCCGACACTGATTTCTTTGTTTTTTGCAGTTGCGTCTTTGTAGGCGTGTGCGCGCTGCAGATACGGCATGGTAGTGATGGTGTCAAAGATCCACGCGAGTTCGGTGTGTGCAGGCACATCGGATTGCTTAAAGAGCACTACCTCTTTTGGGTCTAGGCCAACAGCAATATACGCCATCACCAGGTCGCGTATTTGCTCGCGCATCGTCGCTGCGTCTTGGGTTGTATTCAGGGCGTGATAGTCCGCAACGAAGATGAAACAGCGGTATTTCCCCGACTTAAAGAGTTCAACTTGCTGACGCATTGCGCCAAAGTAGTTGCCAATATGGAGTACTCCGCTCGGTTTTACGCCGGAGACAAGGACTGGTTTCGCTCCCATCATGTAAAAAAGATACCACAAAATAAAAACGGCGGAGGGTTACTCCGCCGTGACTTCAAGTTTCAGTGCACGCGCCATTTGCACGATTTCCGCCTTGGTCCTGCCCTTAATAAGAGGACGAGCAATGAGGTCAAGTGGTCTGCGGAGCGAAGTATGCTCCACTTCCAGACGAACTCGTTGGGGGAGCAGAAACATCTTTCCGCAAACATCAACGCCGTTTGGGACGAGGCGTGCAATGAGCATCTCCGAAACGGGAATCGCGAACTGCCGTGCGGCAACCACGATCGAAGCGGGTGGAATGAGGTACTTGAAGTGAAATTCTTCTTTCGTCTCCCACCACATTGCGTCTTTCATGTAGAGGCCTTTGAAACGCTTTTGCGCATCTGCAATTAACCGGTCAATGTACGGTCGTTCTTCACCCCTTTCGATGCAATGCCGAAAGAGGAGTATGAGGTTAGTCATGGATTTCTCCTTCGGTTGGTGGCGGGGGTTCTGCTAGTAACGGTACCGCGACAGAATATTCACACAAGCTTCATTGGGGGATATCTTTATTTTGTGTTCAACTTGTCGTTCCAGTAGTACGCAAGAATATCGCGTCGCGCTTCCCCGTTTGGGAATGTCCCGTAAGTTGGATGATGACGCAGAATCACTCGAGTATCGGAATCATTGCTGATCGCAGTTTCGGTATCTATGAAAAATCCAACATGACGATGTTTCCCCTGCGTACCGCCATCTTTCTTTTTGAACCCCCACAAGATAAGAGCTCCTGCCCGCGGTTCAGGAATTTCATACCAACCTGACTCTTGAATATCTTTGAGGGTTTCGTTTACAGTAGTGTGCAATTCTTTAATCAGCCCGAATGTGAGAAGAATAGTAGTAACAAACATCGCGCAGGAGAGATCGCCGTCCTCAAGCACGTCAATCGTTTTACCGTTTATACGAAAATAGAGATGGCGGAAGAGATTCGCCCCAACCGAGCTCTCTATCATTGCTCGATAGGAGGTGGGAATATCCAATTCCGGCTTTGACGACGACATACTTCCATACAAACGCAGAAATAAAAAACCTCGCAAACAGTGTGTTGTTCGCGAGGTTTTGTGGGCGCATCATGGTCGTGGACGTTTCGGATGGAGCTGTACTTTTTTGTCGTTAAATATCCGACCGGTCTTAGTCTCCGTGGTAAGTGCTTCCGCTCGGCCGATAACATATGGGAGCTGCGAAGCCGGACGATCGAGGATGTGCATTTCTTCGTCGTTGTTACGAGACGTCTCTTCCTTTGGACCAAGCATGAGTCGGACCATTCCTGGAGGCGCCTGCCGACTAATGATCGGTACCTCAATATCGTTTACGGGCATGACATCTCCTTGTTGATAGGTGTTGTGGGAACTCCTTAAAATCTGCATACATTATACCACTTCCTGCATTTGATGCAAGATTTTATATGTCGCATAAAGATATGCACGCTCTATTCGTTGACATCACTCATACCAGGAATACCATTGAGGTATCGTCGGTTGCTTTACAGAACTGACGGTCTTATCTCCCTGGGGTTCAGGGAATCAGATACGGGGGAAATTTATGAGTGCACAATCTGGACCGCGTAGCAACGCGCTCGCGGAAGGGTTTAGGGCGGAGTGGCCAGCCGACACGCACACGCCGCGTGACCCTTTGGCGGGCGCGGGACAGTTTGACTTGATTGATCGGCCGCAACTCGAAATGTTCGAGGGTGACGAGGCCGAGGATCCGAACTTCAATCCAAACTGACAGTCGCTCTTTCATCTACCTTCACCGCTCTCTCACGAGAGCGGTCTTTATTTTGTGGTGGCTCTGATAGGTTAACCCGTTATCTCTTTCAAGTGCTTCCAGATCACATACAGCGCATCTGTGTCGCTCATAGGATTTTCGTTATTTTCTCGTACAACATGGGTAAACAATCCTGGCGTAGGCGAAACTTGGTTCCATGGTTGTGTCCCGTTCGAGCATCAAAATCTACGAGAACCTTGCCTTCTTCAAGTGCTTTGAGAAATCCCTCAAAGCTGAACTTCTGAAGCATCATCACTTTCGTGTAGTGATAGAATTCTTTTTTCTCTTCAATTTTCACTTCCGCCTGCACGTAAAAAGAATTGAGTAGTTTTGTTCCTGCCTTATGCTCAAGATCATCAAAGCCCCAATAAGGCTGTGGATTTAATTCCGTAAGCCCTATGCGCTTTTTAACTGTCGTTAGCCATTTCTTGTGTCTTATATCCACGCCTCCTGCGTCAAAAGAGATAAGGACCTTTTCTTCCTTGCGATCTATAACGACCTTAAATCCTCGGTCGCTCGGTGATTGTCCATGTATCGTCTGCCGGAAACTCTTTTCTCCTTTTGGATATTTCTTTCCATCCTCTTGATGAGCCCAACCGTACATCGGCAGAAGCACTTTTGGCACAAAGCCAATGGCTCTCGGCGACGGTTCTATGTGAAAAAGAGTAGTGAGTGAAGTCGTGTTTGCTCTTTGTGTTTTTAGTTCCCATTCTGCGGCATTTGGGATTGGCAAATTGTTTTCTTTGATACCGAGCAAATCCTCAAGTGTATTACCAATACCGCCAGCATTGCCGTGACGAGCATTTGGAATCCATCCCGTCGCTGAAATTTCTTTTAGTTTTGCGATAAGAGATGGTTTGGTATAGATAACCGATTTCTTTTTCATAGTATTACCAAAGTTTAATTTGGGATTTGTGGTCTTTTATTCTCTTCTCTGCCATTTCGCAGTATTCAGGCGAGATTTCGATACCAACATAGTGACGACCATTATTTATGGCTGAAATGGCAGTGGTGCCAGAACCCATGAAAGGATCTAAAACGGTCTTCGCGTTTGTAGAAGCAATAATTCTATCGATCAAATCAATGGGGAAAGCTGCTGGATGATCATTATTCATTTCTTGCGTGAACTCCCACACATCACCATGACCATTTGCTTTGGGGGCAAGTCTAAAATCTTTTTTGGCGATGAGATAGATAACTTCATAGGTGGGCACGAAATATCCGGGATTAAAATTGAAGCCGCCTTTTCTGCGCCAGATTATGATTTGGCGTACAGGTAAACCCTCCACAATATCTTGACGGTCCTGTAGTAATCCGTTTTGTACACGCCATTTGTGATTATAAAAGATTGCACCATCGTCCGGGACGATTCTTAACATTTCTGCCAAACAATTTCTCTGCCATTGAACATACTCACCGTGAGGCATACAGTCATGATGATGTGAATATCCTTTTTGAAGTGCCGCGTTTGCCCATTTACCGCCACGACCATCTTTCATTCCGTTGCCAGTAGAGTTTTTGAGATTATAGGGAGGTGATGTGACGACAATATCAATTGATCCGTCAGGGATCTTTTTCAGCACATCCATAACATCACCACAAATTATTTCGTTTAAAAAGTTATCAAAAGAATCCGTATTTTTTGGAGCAGGTCGTTTAAGGTTTTTTGTAAGTGTAGCCGTGGCCATATAGTTTTCAGTATAACCCAAAATCGACCCTCGCCCTGCCGCTCCATTCCTTTTTCAAGCTTCTGTCACAGATATCCGCCTGCTGGCGGATTCCGCGACCCCGTCTCGCCTCGTCAGGCTCCGACCTTGCGAAGCTACGTGCCCTCGCTCCGCAACCCCCCGCCAACAAAACCGTGCATAGAGAGCGGCATAGGCTCCAGCGCCCGACGCGTAACCGCGCGGGCGGAGCGCCGGGATTGGACCGTGAGTACACTTTTCTTCCGCAACTCAAACCCTCGCCGTCGCTTGGGTTTGGTCGTGTCCGCGCCTCGCGACCCATTCTGCTGAATGGGTACCCCGCTCCGTCTCTTCGAATCCTCCCCGGCTGCCACAAAAAGAAACGCCCGAGCTCACGCTCGGGACGTCCTTTTTTGTGTGCGCCGGGGAGGATTCGAACCTCCGAAGCCGCGAGGGCAGCACGTTTACAGCGTGCGTGTTTTGACCACTTACCTACCGACGCAGTTTTTTGAGTATACGCGAAGACGGAATTTATTTCAAAACCAAAACGAGCACATCGCGCTTGCCTTTGCGAATGAGTGCGAGGCCGCCACTGAGGTCGCCCGGATAGAGTTTTTGATCTGCATTTTCGATTAACAGCCCGCTTAGAGTAACCGCCTTCCCTTCTATAAGTCGGCGCGCATCGGACTTTGAGGAAGCAAGCTTACCTCCCACTAGTGCTTCAGTAAGTGGATACCCTGCCTCAAGTTCTTTCTTTGAAAGTGCGAGGGATGGGACTTCTCGTATGACCGCCTCACGCTCGTCGCGACTAAGGCTTTCAAGAGAGCGTCCGCCAAAAAGCGCATCGGTTGCCGCCGCCGCTTCTGCGGTATTTGCTGGGCCATGCAACGACTCAGTCGCGAAACGCGCAAGCACCTCTTGCGCCTCGCGCTCTTGTGGAGCCGCGCGATGCTTCTCCATAAGTGCCTCAATGTCTCCAAGCGGAAGAGTAGTATAAATCTTGAGATACTTTTCTATGCCTTCGTCCGGTAAGCCAAGCCAAAACTGATAGAACTGGTACGGAGATGTCTTCTCAGGGTCAAGCCATACTGCATTTCCTTCGGATTTCCCAAACTTTTTGCCGCTCGCGTCAGTAACCAAAGGAACCGTGAGCGCGAACGCTTCTTTTCCTTTTTCTTGCGGATAAGGTCAACACCCGAAAGAATGTTCGTCCATTGGTCCGAAGCCCCAACCTGAAGATCGCAGTGGTATTTAGTATTTAATTCCAAATAATCATAGGCCTGGAGAAGTGAGTAGGTGAATTCAGTGTACGAAATACTCTCATCCGGAGTTGCAAGGCGTTTTGCTATGAGGTCGCGCTTTACGAGGTCGTTTACGGTGAAGTGTTTTCCTATGTCGCGAAGGAATGGCACAAGACGGACCTTAGAGAGCCATGTGGCGTTGTCTACCATTTTGAATGGCAAGCGTCCCAAAATGTCTTCAAGTTGTTTTTTGAGAGCCTCCGTATTTTTACTTATGGTTTTCTCATCAAGCAGTACGCGCTCCCCTTTCTCTTTCGGATCGCCAATCATGCCGGTACCGCCCCCAACCAAAAAGACAAGCTTATGACCTGCCGCGGCAAGCCGCTTCATAAAAAGAATGGGAACTAAGTGCCCGACGTGGAGTGAGTCGGCAGTGGGGTCTATGCCGAGGTACACCGTACGCGGGGTGCCAAGAATGGTGGCGACATCAGCAGATGAGTGCTCCACGAGCCCTCGCGCCTTCAAATCCTCAGCGATGTTCATCCCGTTAGAAATAGGACGCGGACACGCAGGTAACTGCACGACCGAACCCTATCCGATTAAGGTTAGTAAAAAAACCCGCTTTACGGCTTCGACGGCGTCCGCGATTTCTAACGGGATTCATGACAAAAATATACCACGGAGCACAAGAGGCGGGCTGACTAATGAGCGAGGAAAAGAAGGCCGACGAGTGGAGCAATGAACCACCAGAAGAACCACTCTTTTGCCGCGAACAAGGCATCAACGGCAGGGGTGAACGTGTATACACTCTCTACGGGAAATACATGGTGCGCGAGTGCGAGTACGAAGCAGGCACCAAGCAAGGCAAGGATAATAATTCCGATGACTCCGATAAAAAGAAAATCAGATACGATGACGCGACGCAAAATGAGGTAGATCACGAGCGTAAATGCCGCATAGAGTCCGATATTTGCCGCAAGCGCGGTGGAGGCTGGCGCGCTTGGTAAGAGCGACATATAAGGAAATACGACGTACACCGCGTACGCGCCGTACAAGGACAAGAGAAGCGCAACAAAGGGTCCTCTCCCGGCGTACCACGCAAACACGAAAAAGAGCGAGAAGACAATAATGACTATCAAAAAATCGCCGGCCCAGGCCCATGCGGAAAGTGCCGTTTCGGTGGCAAGTGTGTTTACTTCTGCCAAACCATCAGCTGCGGTCATGCATATATTCTAACTCACCGCGGGTGCGGCTTTTAGAACCCATTTCAAAACCCACTCACGGGATACTGCCTTCTCGGGTACGGCATTTTTGTGCTCAAAAAACGCCTGAAACGCTCGCACCGTCGTACTTCGCGACCCCCTCGGAGACAGTGCCCCGCTCGTGTCGAAATTTTGAAATGGGTTCTAGAGTCCTTCTGCTTTCAGGTCCTCTACCGCCTTCTTCGCTTTACCGGAGAGCTTGTGCGGGAGTGCAGCGTGCACGTGGATAAGCAAGTCGCCGCGTCCGTTTTCATACGACACACCCTTCCCTTTCACACGGAGTATTTCTTCGGCGCGCTGCATTTGTGGAATCTTCACCTCAAGTGTTTTACCTTCAAGTGTCTCAATAGAGACCGTGCTCCCAAGGAGCGCGTCGGTAAGCTTCACGGGAAGCTCCATAACGAGGTTGCTGCCGTCCTTTCTAAACGTAGGGTGTGGCGCAACATGCACTTTTACATAAAGGTCACCGGCAGAACCGCCCTTCACTGCTTCGCCTTGCGCAGGCAGACGAATCATTTCGCCGTTTTCAAGACCAGCGGGGATCATCACCTGAATTTCCTCTTCTTTGCGATGAACGCCATGACCTTTGCACTCCGCGCATTTCTCTTTCGGTATCTTTCCGAGCCCGTCGCACATAACGCAGGTGCGCACGCTCGTGAACTGGCCGAGAATAGAATTCCTTGCCTCGTGGACACGACCTGAACCATTGCAAGTTTTGCAGGTCTCCATTTCTGTTTCAGACTTGGCTCCGGTGCCTGCGCAGGAGGTGCAAGTCGCAATTTTCGCTATCAAAACAGTGCGCTTCGTACCGTAAATGGATTCTTTGAAGGTGACTTCAAGGTCAATAGAAATATCACGACCGCGCTTCGCGCGGTTGCTGCGGCGCCCGCCACCAAAAATGTCCCCAAATCCTTCAAACACGTCTCCGAAGTCAAACTCCACGCCACCGTTACCGAACCCCTGTTGGAACTGGCTAAAATCAAAACCACCAAAATCGGGAGCGCCACCGCGTCTTCCTCCACCCGCAAATGCCTGACCGTACGTGTCGTATTCGCGACGCTTCTTTTCGTCCGCAAGGACGCTGTACGCCTCCGTTACTTCTTTAAATTTCGCTTCGTCCCCGTCGCCCTTGTCCGGATGGTATTTGTGAGCAAGTTTGCGGAACGCCTTCTTAATATCGTCCGTACTTGCCTTCTTATCAACTCCCAGCACTGAGTAGTAGTCCTTAGCCATTGGAACCGATTATACTCCTGTGCTTTTAGCAATGCAAAAAGAAACCGCGCGAGATAGCTCTCGCGCGGTTTAAACTTCTATTTCTCTTTAAATTCTGCGTCGGTTGGGCCGGCAGATTCTGGTGGTTTCTGGTCGCCACCAGGAGGTGGGGTTTGGGCTGCCTTCGCCATTACTTCGCCAATCTTCTGCATTGCCCCAGAGAGAGCCTCGGTTGCCGTCTTCAGCGTCTCCACGCTCTCACTCTTTTGTGCAGTCTTCACGGCTTCAATTTTGTCCTGCATCTCCTTCACCACCTCTGCACCCGCCTTCTCACCGTGCTCCTTAATAGCCTTCTCTGCCGCGTACACCATCTGCTCGGCAATATTTCGTGCATCCACAAGCGTTTTGCGCTTCTCGTCATCTGCGGCATTTACCTCCGCGTCTTTCTTCATGCGCTCAATGTCTTCTTTTGAAAGACCGGTTGAACCCGCGATGCGAATGCTTTGCTCTTTGCTGGTCGTCTTCTCCTTCGCTTTAACGGTGAGGATACCGGACGCGTCCACGTCAAACGATACTTCCACTTGCGGCATGCCGCGTGGTGAAGGTGGAATGCCATCAAGCATGAAGCGACCAAGCGACTTGTTGTCAGCGCTCATGGCGCGCTCGCCTTGCGTGATGTGGATTTCTACCGAAGGCTGGTTGTCAGAAGCCGTTGAAAAGACTTGCGAGCGTGAGGTAGGAATTGCGGTGTTGCGCTCAATGAGCTTTGTTGCTACGCCGCCCATAGTTTCAATAGAGAGTGAGAGCGGAATAACGTCCACGAGGAGGATGTCCTTCACGTCGCCCTGAAGGATTCCTGCCTGAATCGCAGCACCCATGGCAACCACTTCGTCTGGGTTCACACTCAAGTTCGCCTTTTTGCCGAAGAACTTCTCAACGGCCGCCTGAATAGCGGGCATGCGTGTCTGACCACCAACAAGGATTACTTCATTGATATCAGGGACTTTAAACGGCGAGGCATCCATCGCACGCTTGGTGATAGCCATCGCGCGGTCAATAAATTCTGCACAGAGCTCTTCAAGCTTTGCACGAGTCATTTTGATCAGGAGGTGTTGCGGACCCGACGTCAGTCTGAGGTGATGAATGGAATATTCACTTCCGTCTCTACCGCTGTTGAAAGCTCAATTTTTGCCTTCTCCGCGGCTTCGTCGAGACGCTGGCGTGCAAGTGGCGTCTTTGAGAACATCAATACCGCTCTCCTTCTTAAACTCGTCTGCAAGCCAGTTGATGATTTTCTGGTCAATGTCTTTGCCGCCAAGATGTGCGTCGCCGTCTGTGGAGCGTACTTCAATGACATCTCCACCGACTTCAAGCACCGAGATATCAAACGTACCTCCACCGAAGTCAAACACCACTATCTTCTCGTCTTTCTTTTTATTAAATCCGTATGCAAGCGCGGCCGCAGTAGGCTCGTTGATGATGCGCTTCACGCGTAAGTCCGGCGATCTCTCCTGCCGCCTTCGTCGCGCTTCGCTGATCGTCATTGAAGTACGCAGGGACGGTGATGACCGCTTCCGTAATCTTCTCTCCAAGGCGTGCCTCGGCATCTGCTTTCAGCTTTCCGAGAATCATCGCGGAGATTTCCTCCGGACGATAGTACTTGTCGCCCATTTTTACCTCAATACCACCGTTGTCCGCCTTCTTCATTTCAAACGGAACGACTGCCTTTATCTTTCTGCACGTCCGCTTCATCAAAAGAGTGGCCGATAAAGCGCTTGATTTGGTAGATGGTGTTTAGAGGGTTTGTCACCGACTGGCGCTTTGCAAGAACGCCGACCGTGCGCTCGCCGTTCTTTCCGACAGCAACGATAGAGGGCGTGGTGCGGGCACCTTCGGCATTCTCAAGCACACGCGGCTCGCCACCTTCAACGATTGCCATCGCTGAGTTTGTGGTTCCGAGGTCAATGCCGAGGATTTTTGCCATAGTGATAAGAAGTTATAGTAAGATAATAAAAAATACAAAAAAAGGAAAACAAATGCAACTATTTATTTTCCTGAAAACGCCCGACGCGCACTTTTGCTGGTCGGATGATTGTATCTTGAATCTTCCAACCTGTCTCAAGAACTGCCGTGACCGTGTCATCCTTGTTTTCTGAGTCTACGGGATCCTGTCCCAGGGCCTCGTGAATCAGAGGGTCAAACTTCTCACCGACCTTCCCCACCTCCGTGAGCCCAGAGCGTAGCGAAGGAACTTTCTAGTTGCTTAGCAATAGCCTGAAAACCAGCAGGTACTTCGCCGTGCCCGGTCGCGCGCCCAAGAGCGTCATACGCAGGGAGAAGGGCTTCTACAGCCTTCATAAGCCCCACTGACCGGGCCGTTTTTAAATCGCCCTCAGAACGTTTCAACGCATTTACATAGTCTGCCTTTGAGCGCTGCCAGCCGTCCAGGTACTCCTGTTTCTCTTTCTTGCACGCATCAAGTTCTGCGTGGAGCTTCCCGAGCTTTGTTTCGGCACGCGACTCATTCTCGGCTATTTCAGACTCGCTCGCACCGCTTTCAGCGTCATCGGATTCAATATGTACATCATCATTATCACTCATTGGTCTCCACTATGCCCCGTATAGAAACTTTTTTCAAGTTTTATAGAAAGTTCTTATACGGGGTATGCCTGAAAGAAAGTCTGGAGTCAAAAATAAAAGACCCAGCGTAAGTGCTGGGTCTTTGGGATGAAACGAAGAACGAAATTACCTCGTAGAAACTTCTGAGTCCAGCGTTTTCCGGAGCTGTTCACGAATCACGTCGCCTGGCGTCCGCTGATCTTCAAGAACGGCGAGGAACCGAGTATCGGGGTCCCAATAATCATCTTCCGACAAAATGAGCTGCCAACCACCCTCAGCAAGATCAATCAGTGGCACGTAGTCGGCGCCATTTAGGGTGGCGACAAATCCAAGTGCCACAAGCCACGAATATGGCTCAGGGTCCCATGCCGATCCGGCGAGACGGAAAGCAAGCAGTTCGTGCAAATTTGCCGGACGTAAGCGATGGGCGGCCATCCAGTCCCTCACTATCGTGGAGGAGATGCCTTGCCCATCGATGGAAAGTGACTCCATACCCTTCGCCGTAAGCCGAAGAATCCCGACAGCAACCAATCTTGGAGCTTCCGGTTCCAGCACGACCGACCATTTCTGTAGGTCGATTTGCTCTTCCACAGTCTTGAACATGCCGTCAATCACCATCTGCTGAAGCGGCCGGCCATAGTCAACGTGCAACAGGCACAACCGACTGTCCTTGTTGGCAACCTGGCAGGACTTTAGGGTAGGTGCTTTGGACTGTTCGTCCTCCGCAAATGCCACCCCCGAAACAAAAAACATGGCCATGAAGGCCATACCTATCTGCTTGTGCATTGTCGGGCTCCTTTTGGTTTGGGTTGGTTTACCACAAAATGTGCTCTACCTCTGTCTGCACTATAAACGCGCCACAAGCGCGCTGTCAATTATAAAGAACGTCCGCATTTTGCGGACGTTCTTTTGGTTTTTCTATCGCTTTGACCACTGAGGGGCTTTTCTCGCCTTCTTGAGACCTGGCTTCTTGCGCTCCTTTGCGCGTGAGTCGCGGGTAAGGAAACCAATGCTTTTCAGTTTTGCGCGAGTGTTTGGCTCTGCCTCAATGATTGCTCGAGCAATAGCGTGACGAAGTGCGCCTGCCTGAGCGGCGATACCGCCACCGTGAACACGGGCAACGACTGCATAGTGTTCAGCACTCTCTGCACCTCCAAGTGCTTCCTCAGCAACTTTTGCACGCTCATCAGTCTTGAAATATTCCTTCGGAGTCTTGCCGTTTACTACCACGCTAGCTTTGGCGGCCTTGGTGACACGGACCGTTGCAACCGCAGTTTTGCGGCGACCAACGGCAGTAATGAAATGAGAAGTAGACATATTATTTGGTGACCGTAAGGCGCTTCATGCGCTCGCGGCGGAGCTTGTTACGAGGAATCATGCCATCTACCGTTTTACGAACAGCTTCTTCAATGCCCTTCTTAGCGATGAATTCGTCCATGCGTACTGCCCTCTGGCCGCCTGGATAACCGGTGTAGTAGAGGTACACCTTTCCTTTTGTGCGGCGCTCGGGGAGGTGGAGCTTGGCGACGTTTTCTATTGTGACGTTCACGGGAAGTGGAATATGCTTTGCGAAGTGCACGGAACGCTTCCCAAGAAGCGCATGCGCCGCCTCGCTTGCCACACGGCCAAGTGTGCGGTTCGTTGCGTCAATGGTGAAGCTCGTTTCTTGCACCCCATTAGAGGCTTTGGTTTTTGGGGTTGATGTCATGGTTGATGTCATAGGGTTATATCGTGGAGCCTCTAACGGGGCAAGTAGCTAGTTATTATACGAACAGGATGTAGGCAAGCTTGCGGGCGTCGTTTGAGCCGCGATGAGCACGCTTCACAACGCGCGTGTACCCACCCGCGCGCTCCTTATAGCGAGGCGCGATTGCTCCGAAAAGCTTCTTAACCGCAGCTGGCGTCATGGAGGCTCGCGATAGCAAGACGGCGTGATGCGAGGGTGCCCTTTTTGCCGTAGGTGACGAGACGTTCAATATACGGACGAAGCTCTTTGGCCTTCATTTCCGTGGTTGAGATACGCTCGTGCATGATAAGAGAGCGCGCCAAGGAGCGGATGAGTGCCCGGCGTTGGTTTGCGGGGCGGTTGAATGAGCGTGTTTTGTTTCGGGAACTCATGGTGATTATTCGCCCTTGAGCGCAAGACCCACTTTGGCGAGCGCGGTTCCAATCTCAGTAATTGCTTTGTCGCCAATGCCATCAAGCTCCTTGAGCGAGCTTGCGGTTTTGCGTGCGAGACCAGCTGCAGACTTGATGCCTGCTTCCTCAAGAGAAGTAGTAACGCGAGTTGAGAGGCCGAGGTCAGAGATTTTCATCTTCGCTCCATCCTTCTCGCCTCCCATAGCTGAATCAGCACCCTCCTCTTCCGACACCGCGGCAAGTTCCTGGAAACCGATGACGGCTGAGAGCTGGTGAATCATTGTCTCAATAGCGCGCTCAAGTGCCACACGTGGTGCGATGGTTCCGTTGGTCTCAATAAGAATGCGCAAACGGTTAAAGTCGGTGCGGTCTCCGACGCGCATGTTTTCTACTTCGTAGTTACAGCGCCTGATAGGTGTAAAAGCGGCGTCCAGTGCAATCGTGCCAATGTCTACCTTATCTTTCGTGAGCACTTCGCGTGGCACGTAGCCAATGCCGCGCTCAATAGTTGCCTCAAGCTCAAGCGCTACCTTTCCTGAGAGATCAGCGACGTGCTGATCGGGATTGGTGATTTCTACTTGGCTTGGGAGCGTAAAATCTTTTGCGGTTACTTCCTTTGAACCCTTCGCGGTGAGGCGAATGGTTTGTGGCTCATCTCCGTGTAGGACGAAGTGGACACGCTTCAGGTTAAGCAAAAGCTCCATGACGCTCTCACGAACGCCTTCCATGGTGGCAAATTCGTGCGAAACACCTTCAATTTTGACCTGGGTTACTGCGGCGCCTGGAAGCGAAGAGAGGATAATGCGGCGAAGCGAGTTGCCAAGTGTATGGCCGTAGCCCGGATACAGTGAATCAATTTCGTATGTTCCTGAAACATTTTCCTCTGAAACAACGCGCGGCTTACTCGGAAGTGTGATGTGGTATTCCATAACTCAATCAGTTACCTAATTATTAACGTGTGTAAAAAGACAGCACTGCCGAAAGATCCCCTGCGGTCCCTACCACGGCTTGGGTAGGACGCTCAGCAACCCCGCCTTCCATATCTTTCGGATTCCACGAGAGCCAAGACGGCAATGGCCGCTCTAGGAACTTCTCGTTGAAATTCGTCAAAAATGCATGCGGTCTGCTTCCCTCACGGATCGCAATGCGGTCCGCGACGTACACACGATGGCTTGGAACGCGTACCTTCTTTCCATTTACCATGAGGTGTCCGTGCGCAACCATCTGGCGTGCCGCTCGGCGCGTTGGCGCAAGACCGAGGCGATACGCCACGTTATCGAAACGAAGTTCAAGGAACTCATGAAGCCTGTCGGTTGGGTTTGTGCCGGCAGCGGTAAGAGCTTCACGGACGTAGTTTCTGAACTGACGCTCGGTAACGCCGTAAGTCACGCGTACCTTCTGCTTCTCAAGCATTTGGCGACCGAACTCGCTTCGGCCACGGCGTCCGCCACCCTTCTTATTCTTAGCGCTCCTGGCTTCAGAAACAGCAAACTTCTGTGTCTGTGCCTTTTCAAAGACACTTACACCAAGTCGCTTTGCAATTTTATATCGAGGTCCAGTTTTCATAGGTTATATACGGCGGGGTTTAGGTGGGCGCGGACCATTGTGTGGCACAGGGGTCGCATCCTTGATGCTTTTAATCTGTATACCCTTGCTGGCAAACGCGCGAAGAGCAGACTCGCGGCCAGCACCGACTCCGCGGATGATGACAACCGCTTCTTTAAGACCAATCATTGCGCCCTTCTCACCGATAAGTTCACCTACTTTCGCAGCCGCGTAGGGAGTTGACTTACGAGCGCCTGAGAAGCCGAGAGCTCCTGCGGAAGACGAGACGATTGCGTTTCCCGTCTCATCGGTGAGCACAGCCTTTGTATTGTTAAACGTTGCTTCAATGTGAAGCACGCCCTTTTCAAGATGCTTTTTAGAAACCTTTGCGAGTGCGCGTTCTTTGCGTCCTTGGTCAAGACCGCGTCCGCTCTTCTTAATGATGCGTTTTTTTCCCATATTTTATGTCTTTTCAAGCGTACGGCGACCGCTACCCATAGTCTTACGGACGTTTCCGCGACGCGTACGGGAGTTGGTCTTGGTGCGCTGGTTTCGAACCGGTAGCCCGCGTTCGTGGCGAATGCCTCGTGCTGAGCGAATGTCTTTGAGGCGTTTGATATTCTGACCGATTTCACGACGTAGTTCGCCTTCAATGGTAAACGCTTCCGCAAGCAAGCGGAGCTTCTGCTCTTTTTCTGCAGAAAGGTCCTTACCCATCGCGGTGAAAGGAATCTCTGCTTTGACCAAAATCTCACGTGCACGAGTTGGACCGATGCCATAAATAAGCGGCAGCGAATACGCGAGTTGTTTGTTATCGGGAATGGTTACACCAGCAATACGCATAGAGAAGAAGTAAAATTCAAATATAAAAACTAACCCTGACGCATCTTACGGCGCGGATTCTTCTTATTAATACGATACAAGCGTCCGTGGCGGCGGACGATGATGTCTCCTGGCTGTTGTTTTTTTACTGACGCGCGGACTTTCATCTTGATTTTGTAAATATTTTTATGTGAGTCTTCGCACAATACGTGCTCGTCCGCCATACGGGTCGAGAACCATTTCCACCTGATCGCCGACGAGGACCCTGATGCGGTTTAAACGCATCTTCCCCGCAAGATATGCGAGGATAAGTTCCTCACCGACGCGAACTCGAAAAAGGGAGTTCGGCAACACCTCCTCAACGGTACCGGTTGCCGTTTTTTTATCCGCTTCTTCCGCCATGTGGATGTAGAGATGAATGTAGCAGAAACTTTAAAAGGAGTCAAACCCGCCACACTGCAGAAGTGTGGCGGGTCAAATTCTGAGCCCTCCCTACCGCTTAAGGCTTTCCAACTTCAACGTCAATTGAAGCGGGATCCTCGGGAAAACTCTGTCGCCAAAATGGACGCAGGATAAGTTTTGCTTTTTTTATCTCTGGGTAGTTGGTGAGCGCTACTTCAGCGGCGGCACGTGTTTTTCCAGAAATGGCGGCGGTGATACGACCTGGATCAATCACATAGACGAGGGTGGCGCTGCCTGCAAGTGAGAAACTGTAGCTTGGGAGAGTCGCGTGCGGCGCCACTTCTGCCGTAAGCACAAGTCCCTCAATCGTTTTGAGAGTTACCGGTTCACCGGCATATCTTCCCGAGAGGCTATTTTTTGCAATTGCAGAGGCAAGAGCCTGTACGGGGAATATCGCACCTGTAATCGTTCCCTTCTCTCGTATTTCAACCATTCCCGTCGTCTCAGAAGGAACAGACGACTCCTTTGTATACACGGTTGTAGCAGCACCAGGAAGAAGTACGTATCCCTCCGGGACTGACTCACGAAGTGCTGCCTCAAGTTGCGGAGCGAGAGCGGTCTTGAGGGACGCACGCGCAGTTGCTTCCGCGTCGGGAAGCACGACAGGTACGGTACCGGAAGCTCCTCCTTGCATAGGGGCGCTTGAAACAGCGGTCACTTGCGCGTATTGCGGTGTCCCTGAAAGCCCAGGAAGAACAAAGGTCGTTGGGCCTACGTTATAGGTCTCGCCAGGACGGTCGGCATATACCGTTGTTTGCACACTCCCCGGACTTTGCGGGCTACCTTTGGGGACATTTATTGCCGTTTTTATACGGAAGACGAGCCCGCTTTTGGTAGCAAAGCGCGTGCTTGCGACAAGCGGTTGGGTTTTTGGCTGAGTATTATAAATCGTGATGGTTCCGGAGGCACTTTCACTCACGGTCTTGGTACCGCTCCCCTGCACGCTTTGTGCCGCAACTTTCTCAGCGGTTACCACCTCAAACGGAAGCTCTCCTGTGCCAGGGAGCGCGGTGAATGAGTCACCGACAGTGACTTCTGCTGAAGCAGGTGTCACGAGCGCTTTTGCACTATCAAAATAGAAGAGTACTCCAACAACCGCGACAATGATAAGTAAGGCGACTCCTATTGTTTGGAACGGATAACTTCTCTGAGGTCTCCCCGTATCTTGGGGTCGTGTATCAAGCGGGGCTTGTTTGGGAGGTGCTCCCGCCGCTTCAAAGTCTTTCCTTCTTGAGGGTGGAATGATGTCGTCGAGTTTTCTCATGTTGTCTAGTATACCCTGAGCTCGTTCGGAACCCACACAAGGAGAAGTGGATATAGAACGCCCTTTATGCGCCAACCTCCTCTACCATTGATTTCGCATGAAGTCCCATGAGAAGGAGCGGTAGGTCTGGCTCACTCATTCCCATATGCTTTACCAGAGCGCTTACGTGGCTTGGTTGTACGGCAATTATGGTTGGGGGCTCGTCAGAAAACCAAAGCGTACTAAGTGAAGTGTCATCAAGCATTTTTTTCAATTCGAGTCGTTTTTCACCGTCTGTGATAAGAAGGATTGTGTGTGGAAGTGGATTTCCTTCTGAGATTTTGCGAAGAGCAACTCGCACTTCTTCTGGCCATCTTTTTTCGCTTGCTACAACACTTTTCATGTCATAGGTAGCAACAAGAAAACTGTTGCGCACGAGCGCTGTAGAAATTTCGGAGCCGCTTGCGTCTAAGATCAAGCAGTCACGCTCGTGAGGAAACGCTTTTCTAAGCGCTTGGTACCGAAGCGACGAGCCAGCAATAAGTTGAATGTCTTTTGTATGAAAAAGTGAACGAAGTACATTTGCCACACTCATTGTGGCGTGCTCATCAATAGTTGAAGCGAGGACGGTCACGGTGGCGCGTGTCGCACGCTTGCCGACGGGTTTATCTGTGGAGTACCCGTTTAGGGTTATGCCAACGGGCGTCTCGTCGACCAAAATACGTCCGGGGGGTATGTGTGCCGAGTTGAGGAGCACTTGTTGAATATGATCTTCAGTAAGAACAAAAGATTTCTTTTCTTCAAGCACTTCCGTGCGCACGGTGGTTTCTTGCCACGGCGCCGACACGGCAACAAGCACCTGACGCGCCGTCCCTGAACCAGTTGCCCGTAAGAGAACGGGTGCTCCGAGACGCACCAGCTCTCCACCAAGCGTACGAAGAGTCCTCTCCATTGCCGCTTCAGGCTTTTCTTTCATATGCGCCTCAATCGGGAGACGAAGGCTGTAGAGGACTTGTGTAGCGCTGTTCGGCGAGACGAGCGCATACGCGCCACCGACAGACTCTGAACTTACTTCAATAAGTGCCACCGACAGTATTTGTTTTTTAGAAAAAAGATCCCGGAGAAAGGACATGTGCACAGTATAGAGTATGAATTGTTAAGCGTGGAGACGCTCGGTGTTTATTGCAACACTGCTTTGATACGACGCACGCCCGCAGAGGAAGCTTCCTCTTTGAGGATCTTGAATTTCTTACCGCCCTCACCGAGCTCCTTCGTATTTGAAACATGTGGCCCTCCACAAAACTCAATTGAGAACGCGCTATCAAGAGGACCCACAGAATACACAGAAACATTCTCCGGATAGGTTTGACCAAACTCGTGTTCGGCGCCGAGCTTCTCTGCCTCTGCTCTCAACATCACCGTCCGGACCACCGGAAGTTCTTCAGCTATTTTCTCATTCACGATTACCTCAACTCGGCTGAGTTGTTCAGGAGTCATTTTTGCGCCGTGCGCGAAATCAATGCGCAGACGCTCGGAGGTGATGTTCGAGCCTCTTTGGTGCACCTCTTTTCCAAGCACCATTTGAAGCGCCTTAAGCAACAGGTGGTGCGCCGTGTGGTAACGGACGGTCTGAGCAGAGTGGTCGGCAAGTCCACCCGCGAACTTCTGTGCGGCGCCCGCACGCGACTGTGCCTGGTGCCCCTCCATTTTCTCCGTAACGGCATTCAAATCAACCGTGAGACCACGCTCTTTTGCAATCTCAGCTGTAAGCTCTACGGGAAATCCGTAGGTAGTGAATAGCATAAATGCATCAATCTCGGCCATCTTTTCCAGTTCACGAAGACCATTCGCCAGTGTCTTTCTAAACTGCGCTTCTTCTTTTGTAAGTTCTTCCTCAATACGATTCGCACCTTCCTTAATAAACGGATAGTGCTCTGCATACGAACCAACATATCCCCGAGCAACTTCAGCAAGAGAAGCTTCCTTAATACCGAGACGGTCAACCTCACGTATCGCTCGTCGAATGAGACGGCGAAGTACGTATCCCTGCTCAGTGTTTGACGGGAGAATGCCTGAGGCGAGGAAGAATGTCGCCGCCCGCATATGGTCCAAAATGATCCGGAACGACCTTTGTATAGAGGCGTCGCCTCTATAGGTTTTTGAGGAGTGTTTTTCTAGTACGGTGCGGGCTTGTGTAAAAACATCAAGTTCAAATGCATCCGATGTGTCGCACGCCGCCATCGCCAGACGCTCAAGCCCGCCACCAAAATCGACGTTTTGCTTGGGAAGGTTGCTAAAAGAGCCATCCGCATTTTTTAAAAACTGCATGAAAACTGAATTTCCTATCTCAACGAAACGTCCACAATCGCAGTTCACATGGCACTCCTTACCCCACTTCGGGTCATGTGGCGTGCCGAAGTCATAGAACATTTCAGAATCAGGACCGCCTGGCTCCCCGGGAGGCATCTTGGAAGGCACACCGGCGCGACTCCACCAGTTTTTCTTTGCGCCGTATGCAAAAATTCGTCCATTCTGCATTCCTACTTCGTATCCATTTGCTTCGGTACCAATGCGTACAAGCTTCGCCTCAATTTTCTTCTCTTTGAAAAGTCGCTGCCAAATCTTCACCGCTTCGGTATCGAGCTCCATGCCGGTATCTTTATCGCCTTCAAAAACAGTCATGTAGAGCTTGTGCGGATCGAGTCCCAAGCCTTCTGTCTTACTGGTCAAAAATTCAAAAATCCACGGCAACTGTTCCTGCTTGAAATAGTCGCCGAGCGACCAGTTCCCAAGCATTTCGAAGAAGGTGGTGTGTCGATTGTCGCCCACTTCCTCCACGTCATCTGCACGAAACGACATTTGAGAATTCACGAGACGCTTCCCTTCCGGATGTTCCTGACCAAGGAGATACGGAACCAAGGGCTGCATGCCGCTTGAAGTGAAAAGGGTCGTTGGGTCGTTTTCAGGCACGATAGGAGCAGACGGGATTACTTTGTGTCCCCGTTTTTCAAAAAATGCTAGGTAGCGCGAACGCACTTCAGCGACAGTCATAAAAGAGACGATAACACGAGGCTATTTCTTCGGAAATGTACCTGCTGCGGCAAGGGATAGTCTTGAAAGTGGTATGAGGTCTGCGGCACGATGAGCTTCGGCAAGAGAGATAGCACGAATAATCTCGGGATATTCCTTCAGGTACGTGAGCGGACGATTGTCGACACCAAGCTGATGAAGTACACGAGCAAGACCGCGCGTTGTTGCAAGCGAAACCAGATATGAACCTGCGACCTCTTCCTTTTTACGAGCGAGAGCTTCTTTGGTAATGCCGGTGGTAAAGAATTGGTGCACCTCTCGACGAAGCGTATCAATTGACTCTCCATAACGTTCTGGATTGAAGCTTGCATACACTTCGAAATATCCGTCTGCACCGTCGGCAAAACCTCCCGTTTTCGCGTACGTACGGTACGTGAGACCGTCTCGCTCACGGACGGTTTGCATGAGGTGGGAGGCAAAACCGCCGCCAAGCATTTCAGAAACAAGCGCGAGGGGATGGTAGAGCGTATCGCTTTTTACGAGCGGAAGAGCGACACCAAGATATACGTCAATGTTTGCCTTGTCGTTAATGACGATTCTTTTCTCGCCGACGGCGGGAGTTTTCGCGTTTCGTTTTTTAGTAATCGGGGCAAGTGTCCCCTTACTGAGCCTGCGAAATGCTTTTTCAACGACCGTCTGCACCGCTTCTGCTGTGGTGTCACCCGTTATTGAAAGAATGAGCCCGGCACATCCAAGCTGATTCCGAAAGGCCGCGAGAGTCTGACGCCGGACAGTTTGTATTTGTTTTTCAAGTACCTCAAGCGTCTCGTCATAATTCACATGCAGTGGATCGTAAAGAAGCCGCGAGAGCGCAATTGATGCCTGTGTATTGGTATCACTCTTTTCTTCTCTAATCTTTCCAAGTTCACGAGTTTTTCCAGTTTTGATTTCTTTTTCTGGAAAATTTGCTCCCCTAAGGCAGTCCACGATGACTCCAAGAACATACGAAAGGTCTTCGGGAAAACATTGTGCGGAGAAAAGAAGACGATCACCACCTGCCGCAAATGAAAGTGTCGCTCCGCGCTGCGCAAGTGCCTCGCGAATAGCATTTTTTGAGTGTTTATTCGTGCCCGCATCAAGAAGTTCGGCAGCGATGATGGATACCATCTCATGGTTGTGTAGAAAGAAGTTTGGTCCGCCAAGAACACTGCCCTCTACTGCGACCACGTCTTTTGTTTTCATGGGCGCCACAAACACTCTTCCGCCCGCAGTGCTGAACTCTCTTACGTGTGAAAGGTCGTGACTCATATTGAGGTTCCAATGTATGAAACGATAGTGCTTTGGTCATCAACCAGATACTTTTGTGCGACCTCTTGAATGTCCTTTGTGCGAACCTCAGCAAGTGCGGTCGGCAAGGTGACAAAACGTGTCCAATCTCCGGTCGCAATTTCTTCATTTAAACTTGAGAGGAGGGCGTAGGGACCATCGCGTCTTGAGGCAATCGCTGCGCGCACGGTTCGTTTCGCGCGAGAGAGCTCGGTTAGTGTCACTCCTTTTTGAGCAATCTTTACATATTCCTGTTTGAGCAGTTTTTCAATTTGCACATGCGTGACTTTGGGCGCCAAGGTCACATATGAAATAAACAAAGACGGGTCGTGAAATTGATAGCACATGGTATTTATGTCAGTCGCTTTTGCAGAATCTACGAGAGCCCGATACAGGCGACTTGTTTTTCCATCGCTAAGGACAAGAGCGAGCATGAGGAGCGCGGGCATATCTTTGTGGGTTGCGGCAGGAATTTTGTGCGCAATGCCAAGGTGGTTGGTGTGTCCCGCCCGCTTCACAACGGCACGACGTTCACCCTCTTGTTTCGGTTCCTCCGTATACATTGCCGGGTGTGGTTCGGGCGCTTTTGAATGCTTACCAAAATGCTCAACGACTGCCTTGAGCGTGTCTGTTTCATCAAACCCACCCACTACTGAAACCGTGGCGTTGTCTGGCCAATAGAAATCGTTATAAAACTTCTGTAGGCGTTCTATGGGTACTTTTTCAATATCGCTTTGCCAACCAATCGTTGAGTGGTGATAGGGGTGCGCCTCGTAGGCAAGTGCCCACAGTTGCTTGTCGATCGCTTCTATCGGTGAGTTTTCTCCGCGCTCAAATTCGTTCCTTACTACGGTCATTTCAGATACGCGATCTTCCTCGCGGATGTGCGCCGTCCTCATGCGGTCCGCTTCAAGTGCAATTGCAGTTCCAAGATGTTCTTTTGGGAGGACTTCAAAGTAGTTCGTGCGATCATTCCACGTCGTTGCGTTCACTAACGCGCCTTTCGTCTCAAGAAGATCCCACACGGTAGATTTATTTTCTTTATTAAACTTTGCCGAACCCTTAAACATGAGGTGTTCCAAAAGGTGTGTGGCGCCCGTGTAACCAATAGCTTCGTTTCTTGAGCCAACGTGATACGTCACCATGAAGCCCGCAACTGGGGACGTAGGGTCGGGTGAAAGTAAAATCTGAAGATTATTGCTATCTAGTTTGTATTCGTGAATACCGCCCTGCTCACGCACAAAAGAGGCGCCGGGAACAAACGGAGGAGCATGAACATCTTTTGACATTGGAGTACTGTAGCAAATTATGAGAGAAAACAAAAAGAATTCTTTCTTAGTTTCAAAGACGAGAATACTACCATATATGGTAGTATTCTCGTCTTTTGTAAAGACAAGTAAAAAGACTAAAGCCAGTTGATAGGTTTCTCTTTGTGAGCGATTAAGTAGTCATTTACTTTGCTGAAGGGTTTGGAACCGAAAAAGCCGCTATACGCAGAGAAGGGCGAGGGGTGTGCAGACTCAAGAACAAGATGTTTTGAGCGGTCGATGTGACTTCCCTTCGCTTTCGCATAATTGCCCCAGAGTATAAAAACCAAGTGTTCGCGTTCCGCTGAAAGTGCGCGAATGGCCGCGTCCGTAAATTGCTCCCACCCGCGGCCTTGATGTGAACCAGCCATGCGCGCTTTTACGGTGAGTGTGGCATTAAGGAGCAGAACTCCCTGCTCTGCCCAGCGGGTCAAGTCCCCCGTACGGCTTTCAAGAGGTTTTCCGAGATCGCTTTCTATTTCTTTAAAGATATTCTGAAGCGATGGCGGAAGCATTGTTCCTTCATCTACCGCAAAGCAGAGACCGTTTGCTTGTTTCGGGCCGTGATACGGGTCTTGCCCCAATATCACCACCTTCACTTTATCGAATGGACATAAATCAAATGCGCGAAAAATAAACTTCGGGGCTGGGTACACCGCCTCGTTTTTGTATTCTTTCTTTACGAACTCCGTAAGGTCTTTGAAATACGGCTTCTCAAACTCGTCCTTGAGCTTCTCTTCCCACGACGAGTCTATTTTCACTTGCATTTTGAAGAGTATATATTAAAACGAAAACCGCCCAAACGGACAGTTTCCGTTGAGGCGGTTACAAATACTCAATCCGTCGCAGAAGAGCAAAGCCTTTGGCGTATGCCATACTCGCGACGACGCTTGCGAAAAAATAGAGCGAGATCAGCATTGACACCTCAGTGCCGTTGGTATTCACGACGTATCGAATGGCAAAGAAGATTGCGGAAGGTGCAAACCCGAGCGTTGTCACCACCGTCATCAAGCCGACGATAAGATCGGTCTCCTCTGGCGTTTTGTGAAAATCGGACAGCTCCGCCACTTCGCGCGCGAAGTATTGGTCAACCGATTCCCAGAGAAGGTAGACGAAGAGGAGGATGAGTATGACGAGGACACGCGTTTCCTGTAAGAAAAGCCCGAGCCACATCAACAATCCGCAGACGGTTGCTCCGCCAAGAATGACGAAAATTCGGTACGAAGGGATTGATTTTGATTCAGTAATCACGTGCCTCTCCCAAAGATCAGGGCGATATTGCCGACCCTTTTTATACTACGAATTATACCTATCTGTCAAACCCGTCACACTTCTGCAGTCTGGCGGGTCAAATTGCACCTTCGGCTTTAAGAAGCGCTCGTTTCTTTACGGGACCCCACCGCCAAAGGCAGTGCCGATTGCCGGTATTTTCGGATTGTCGAGCAATATAACTCGTAAAAGCATGTTATCCTCTGCATTAGGTTCTCGGGAGGAAGGCTATGTCAATACGAATTTCGATAGCTGTATCCGCTTTTGCTCTTTTGACTTGCGGTTCAGGGCTTTTCGCGCCGGAAGGTAATTCAATCCCTATTCGACCGGAGCCAAGCAAGGTTCCGCCCATTCCGGTGGCCGGAGATTTGTACAAAGCCGATCGGAGACGTTTATCCGATTTTCAACGCCGTGGAAAGCGTGATCAGTACAAGATCCCGCCTTCCCAGAAAAGTCGTTTTCGTCAGCATTAAACACTGACAATAAAGTCCAGCTCCCGCTGGACTTTTTTCTTTAGAGAGCGCCTTCAGATTTCAAAAGAGCGCGCTTTGTAGCGGGACCACCACGGTTATAAGCGCCGATCTTTCCATCAGAGCGGATGACGCGGTGGCACGGGACTGTTTTATCAAAATTGCTTGACATGACTGTTCCCACGGCGCGGGCTGCGCCAGGGCGACCAATGGCTTTTGCTACTTCGCCGTAGCTACGCGTCTCGCCCTTTGGAATTTGGCGCACCGCATCTCGCACCAAGTCTGCAAAAGTGCCCTGCTTCATGTGCTAATTCTACTTCTTTTTCTTGCTGTTTTTGTGGAGCTCTTGGAATGTCTTCCCTGCTGCTTCGCGATACGTGCAAAAATCGCAAGGTCCGCCGCCAAAGGCAGTACCTATGGCTGGTATCTCTGGGTTATTCAACATTTCTTTTATCCGCTCTACGGTTGGCAGAACCCACGAATCGTTTCCGGTGTATGGAATCAGCACAATATCAAACTCAAGCTTGCCATCAAATGCCTTCGCATCTGACTTCCCGTTCACATAAACGAAATAGCCCGTGCGCGACACGTTGAAACCGTTTTGGCGAAAGAGCCACTGATAAATCTCCATCTGTCGCTTGTAAGAGTCATACAGGTCGTCCTCCGAGCTCGGTCCTTGTTTTTTACTAGTCGCCTTGTAGTCCACAATAAGGAATTCGCCCTCGGGCGTGACCCATACATCATCAATACCGCCTCGTATCAAAATGTTCGTAGGCTCGTGAAGATACTGAATGCCACGGCGAAGCGCATCTCGCCACTCATCCATCCGCTCGTCCCGAAGAGGTACGGCATCAAGGCCATACTTTTTCATAAGCGGATGGCTCGTGCCGTCTACGCGATGCGTATCAAATTCACGTTTTAAGAGTTCATCAACTGCGTTGTTGAGCGTAAAGGAGGGTCCGGATGGTCGCTTCACCCCGAATTTCATATCAAGGTATGCACACCGTGGACACTCGCTGAAAAGGTCTATTTTTGATCGGCTTATCCGATACGGCTCCGAGGATGCCGGATCAAACGGTCCCCATCCTTTTCTTTTTGCAGGTTGTTTCGTCGCCATGAAAGGTTACGGGAAGGTCTTGAAGGTCGCGGCGACGCGTTCTCCGGTCTCAAAGTCAACGTAGACGCTGTCCTTCGTGTGATCAAATGCGCCGTCACCGTCGTCACGGTAGAGCACTACCGCATAGGTTCGTCCCGGCTCTGTGGCGCGCAAAAGTGGCACGATGAATTCTGATACGGGCTCGCGCGTAAGAGCTGCTCCCAAAATGTTTCCTGTATTTCCAGCCGTCATTTCATGCACGGCAACCCAAACTCCCGAAACCGTCACGGCACCCACAACGACGGTCATACCTGCAGATTGGTCGCGAATTGATACCGCGTTACTTTCCTTGAGGAGCTCACTCGGAGAATGTTTCGTAGAAGAGAGATGTGATTTTTCAGAAAAAAGATTTGGGACAGACGCACCGAGAAACCACGCGGCAGAAATAGCAAATCCGACTGCGGCACCGATAAAAAAGATAGTAGAGCGAGTCATATTTTGTATTATCCATCAAAAGGGTGTGGCAAAGCAAGCAATCCATCTGCCTCCGTAAACATTTCTCCCACGCGCTCTGGAGAAAATCGCAAGGTGGATAACTCATCTCGTCTCTCGCGAAGCATATCAACAGCGATAACTCCGCGGTCAATAAGAAGTCTTTTTTCAGAACGGGTAAGGGTCGTGAGTGTAGTGACCGGGTATACGCGTGCATTTGCCATGCGCGAAAAGAGGCCCCCTTTCTCTGGGTAGCTCCAGCCCAGGAGCTCAAGGCCAGCGCACGTGGCGTAGCGGATAGCCTCACTGGTAAATTTCGTATTCGTGACTAAATACCCCCTGTCAATGAGACAGGTCTGAAGGTGCGGGTCGCACGCGAAGATGTCATCAAAACGAGCCTTCACATAGAGCGCAGTTTTGAGATCGGTTTTGTAACTCGGATCATTATGGTACTTGAGTTCGGCACCTATTGAGGCATTTTCGCGTTTGGCAAAAAAGTCTACCTCGTGCTGTACGCACGTGCCCTGCATTATTTTCCGCGTCTCAACACTCCACCCCTCTTTTACATAGAGATGCGAGACGAAATCTTCAAATGGATGACCCGAGGGGCCAAATTCAAAAAGCGCGCGGCGGAGCGCATAACGAGCTGCAACGGGTCGTGCCTCTTTCCGAAGGAGGGCAAATGCGCGTGCATACACCTCTTTTGAGCTTGTGCCGGGAACAATGCTTGCTGCTATCCTTTCGGTTATTTGTTCTGCGGCGTACGGCGGCGCACCGGCCCTTCGAAGCGATGTTTGGAGACGCTCAGGAAGAAAAGGCTCAATTGTCCCATCCGCTTTTACTATGGGAGGAGAGGTCGTCATTGTGGACTCGTTGACGCAGCTGCACCGTTCACCAAAACCTGAATAGGAACATCGTCCGGTGCCTCAATCGTAGTAGAGAAATTCTTTACTTTCGGAATTTGGAGACAAACACCAGTGTCGGTAGACGTGGTGAGGGCTAGTGTAATTGCTTCTGTAGTAGAAGCATTCGTCTGTGCCGTTGCTTCTGCCAAGAGCGTCATGCACGCATTTGGAAGCTCCAGCGAGCCTGTAATAGTGTGAACGCCCTTTTTGTATGAGTCGTGAATCGTCACCACCGGCACAATCGGCGCAGTTTCTTCGACCTCAACAATCTGCTCAATTTCACTTGTGTGAGGAATAGAGAGCGCAAAGCCGATCATAATCGCGACCGCAATGATAAGCGCGGCGTAGGTGATTCTCATCCCGTTAGAAATAGGACGCGGACGTGTGTATCACGCCGTACCCTATCCGATTACTTCTAGTAATACTGGTTATCATATCGTATTTTTGGTTGCGTCCGCTATTTCTAACGGGACTCATGATTTTATGATAGCACCGCCCACAACTTCCTCGCCATCATAAAAAACAATGGACTGACCGGGAGCCGCAGGCTCCGGAAGCGGGAGGTCTGGTACGTATGCATCTCCTTGTACTCGCCCGGAGAGCAGAGGTCCGTGGTAGCGCGTTTGCGCTCCCCGTATCTTTTTAGAATCACCAAACCAATTCGCGTCAGAAAATTGAATTTCTCGTTTTGCCGTCGCTTGTGGCAAACGATTCCTTCCTACGGTTATTTCATTTTTTGCTACATCCTTTGCAAGTACAAACCAGGGGCCGGCGGTTGCGTTTTGAAGCGCAATTCTCTCACCAAGCGTAGAAAGCAGAACACCATCATGCGAACCCACTTCCCTACCTTCGCTGTCAACGGCCTTACCTTCCGCTGTTCCAAACTCGCTTCGCAGAAACTCGGGAACCGAGATACTTCCGAGAAAACAAATTCCTTGGCTGTCTTTTTTTGTGGCAACCGGGAGAGTATATTTCTTCGCGAGCAGGCGCACCTTTTCTTTAGGTAGTTCGCCAACCGGGAATAGCGTTTGGGCGAGTGCCTGCTTTGGCACCGCCCAAAGGAAATAGCTTTGGTCTTTTGCATTGTCTGTTCCTCGCAGAAGGTGCACCTTCTGCGGTTGCCTGAGCGTAGTGCCCCGTCGCAATGTGTGAGGCGCCATTCTCAATTGCGTATCTATGAAAAACACCAAATTTTACTTCCCGATTGCACATGACGTCCGGGTTTGGTGTTCGCCCTGGCGGTATTCGTGGAGTAAATAATCTATGACACCCTTTTTATATTCCGCGCTTGCATCAAGAGTAACGAATGGTAACTGGAGTCTCGCCGCGACGCGCATGGCGTCCCGGCGGTCCGCCGCCCAGGTACAGGGCATGCCCGGCGGGTACCAACCCTTTATAAAAATACCCGTTACGTCGGCTCCTGCTTCTTTGAGAAGCGCGGCTGATACGGCGGAATCAACACCGCCTGAAAGACCCACAAATACGCGCTTGCCCCGTACGTTCATAGGGCTATATAAGCATAATTTGACTTCCCGCGCGCACGTGCAAGACTATGGGTCCTGTTCATTTTTAGCGAGGCACGGTGTATGGAGTACATTCCACTTCTGTCGCTGTTCGTTGAAATAATGGTATCTAAACCTGTCAGAGTTACTGATCCTCACGGTCGTTTTGAAGGTGAGCTCCTTGAGGCCGGCATGCATCTAACCGGAATGCTCACGATTCCAAAAGAGGGCGGCGAGCCGTGGATCGTCATTCCTGCGCGTGGTTTACGAGGTCTCTCTCGGAAAGCATGGTTTGATGCTTGGTCAGATATGCGAATTGAGGTCAAAAATCTTGATGGAGGAGAACATTTTGATCCCAATGAGTATTAACCCGCGCATTGCATCTCGCAATGCGCGGTCTTCTATTATTTCAAGTATTTTGCACGATTCGTTTTGTGTTCAGCAAATGTTTGCGCGTAATACATGTTTCCGTCACTTCCGGTGAGGTAGTAGAGATAGGGAGTTTTCGTAGGATGCACCGCGGCAGTGAGGGCGTCTAGGCCAGGATTACTGATTGGACCCGGCGGGAGTCCGCGGTATTTGTATGTGTTATACGGAGAATCTATTTGTAAATCATCAAAAGTCGGCGAATATGTTTGTACGCCCTTAATGTATCCAAACACAGCATCCACTTGAAGCGCCATACCGAGCGCTAGTCGATTCCACAAAATCCCAGACACGATACGTCTCTCTTCTGGTGTACGCGTCTCTTTTTCAATAAGCGACGCCATAATAACAATTTCAGAAATTGTCCGCCCGGACAGGGTCAAGTCCGGCAGGAGCGAAACTATCTGCGTGTCAAAGTTTTTCCGCATGGTATTCACTACTACGGAAGAAGTCGCGTCGGGAAAGAAAAAATACGTATCTGGAAACAAATACCCTTCATACGCAGCGCCGGCTTTTATAAAATCCGGTTCTGAAATTGCAGGAAACGTTCCCACAGCGCGTGCCGCCATCTCACGGACGGTCTCGCCTTCCGGAAAGGTAATACGAAGCGCAGAAATGCCGGTATTCCCTTCTATCAAGCGCTTCGCGATCCATACAAGTGATTGGGGCTCATCAAAGAGATACGTACCCGCCTGTATACCCGCACTGCCTCCCATAACGCGGACTAGCACATAAAATAGCTTCGGAGACGTAATGAGTCCTGCATCAGCAAGCTCACTGCCTACGCTTAAAACAGACTCCCCGCGCGGAACCAAAATAGTAGTTTCTGATGCGCTACTTGAAGCAGGGATAAAGAGCGCATAGACAGCGATGCCGCAAACAAAGAAAAGCGTGACGAGCCAAGCTTTTGAATACCGTCGTAGATGAAAAACAATAACGTCGCGCATCATTTAAAGAGGCAGGTTTGAAGGCGCTTCGCTCGTAGCAGAAGTGATGCGCGGTAAGCCCGGCGTCGTAATGGCGTGTGATGGAATATGAAAAAGTGTTGCAAGTTCCTCGGTGCTCATCGTCATGTAGTCACTCCAGCTATAGGGGGCGTGGAAGAATTGTCTCCTCCGAAACGCCTCCACTAAGTGCTCACGCTCATGGGCTTTGCGAGCCGGAAGATTCCATTCCCATGGATAATCTTCGAAGCGCAAGAGTCCGCGCGAACCATTCCAGGTAATGTCGTTATGTGTTTGAGAACTAAAGGCATTGAAAAGACCTTTCATGCTTGCGATGGTTGCAGGATCAAAAGCTCCTTTTTTTCCAATATACAGAGCACGAATGCCCACATCAAACCCAAGTTTTGCTACGTTGTGCTCAATAGCGGCAATCATCTCGAGCTGACCTTTCGTTTGAAGTGGAAACCCTTGTGTTTCTCGTTCCTCTCCAGAGACCGGATCCGTGAATGTTGCACCGAATCTGGCTTCCTCACGAATTTCCTCAATTTTCTCTCTCGCCTCGTCTCTCCATGTGTACTGTTTCCCTATTTTATTCTTTTTTCCGGGCCATTTATCACCCATATGAACGCGGATGATGAACTGTAACCAGAAATACTCATTTTTCCCGAATGCCCCCAAAAATTCAATGAGGTTTGCAAGCGGGTCTACCTGCTCGGGTTCTTTTTGTGTTTTATCAAGCCCGTAGTCTACGTAGGTCTTTATGGGAAGAGCATCTTCTCGGGTATGCTTATAGTCGCAACCGAAAATCTCCCACTCCTTTGGGTCAGCCGAGATGGTGCGCGTATAGTCAGGAGCTTCCACAACCTGAGCACCCGGGTATTGTGCGTAGATATGTGTTTCAACCGTTCTTCGGAGTGATGCACGGGTCCATATGAAGAAATGTACTTGTCCTTCTATTGAGGCGAGCTCAAGCGACCAGTACGGACGCACGCCACCCTGTATGTATTTCTTATACCAGTTGCTTTCGTTTGGGTTCAAGTGAAGACCTGAAAGTACGATTTCCATCGCGAGCGGAGTCTTGTCTAGATTTCGCGGTGGTTTTATTTCAAGCAAAATATAGTCAATGTCGTGAATAAACTCTGAGCGCTTAAGCGTGACCCACATGTACCACGCCGCAGACACAATAAGGACAGGCAACCAGAGCGGAGCAAGAAAAAGGGCGATTCCGAAGGCCGAGAGTGAGAGGGTCGGAAACCCCGCAAGCAGGAGGAACAAAACAACCAGTCCAATCCCAAACACCAACGGTGGTTCAAGATGGACTCCTGTTTTCCCTTTTATCTTTTTTACAAGGCTTTCAACGTTGTGCTCGAACGGGAGGTGCATGAAATAAGTATATCAGGCACATGGGTGCATAAAAAAATCCCGCGCGGGGCGCGGGATTTGTTTTTATGCGGCTGCGTAGCGACCGTCTTTCATTCGTTTGAAATATCGAGAATCGTTCAGGTTGACGACAATAGTGTTGTCTTTTACAAAACGTGCTTTCTTCACATGCTTCACCACATCATCTTTCTTCAAAGGACCCTCTTTCGTGAGTACTTCGCGGATGACGTCTCGCACGACGCCCGGCGTGTATCCCCACTCAGCAAGCGCGTAAAGACCGCGACCAATGAGTACGAAGCGTGAGTCTTTAATGAGCTCGTTATGGGTAGTCGCCACATGCGCTTTCTTTGAAAACATTGAGCCGATGGTTTTTGCAACTTCGGAGAAGTGCATCGGCTTGCCGTGACGCTTGATGGCAAGGTAGGCGTAGTCGCGCACGCCTTTGGTACGAATAGCTGGAGCAGAGATTTTTCCCCACTCAGCAAGCGGGTTCTTGCCAATAGACTTTGAGAGCGAGAGCCAACGCTTCAACACTTCTTCGTTGCGGTATGCATCATTTACACCCTTAAGCTCATCAAGGAAGTGGTCAAGAAACTCGCTTTCGGGAAGTACGTCCTGGTCGCCGAGCGAGCTATAGAGTTTGGAAAGGGCCTCGTGTACCTTTTTTGAGGTGTCGTGGTCAACGTGCCAGCGAGCATAAAAATCATCCGTCTCGCGTTCGCGGAAAAAAGCGGAGCCCACAACCAAAAGAAAACGGAAGCGGTTTCGGGTCTTCTCATCACCTCCAAGAGTACTCAAAAGTTCTTCTTCAGGAAGAATGCCACCCAAACGCTCCATGTGGGAACAGAGCTCGTCAAACGCGTTTTTTGCGCTTAGAAACGCTGGGGAGCTGCGAACGGCATCAAGACCAGCGGCCTCTATTTGGCGGACCCGTTCACGAGTGATGCCGGAACGATCTCCAATAGATTCAAGCGTCTCGCGTTCTGCGGTTGTACCGAGCCCGAAACGACGTACCAAGACGTCGCGACCGCGTTCAGGTACTTCAGCAAGCAAGCGCTTCAAAAGCGCCTGACTGTCAAATTTAAAGCTGGCCGTTTTGAGGGATGCGTGGCCCTTTTGCTTGGTCTTCTTCGCCATAGGTAATGTGGTGTAATTTATACCAAACGCCTTATAAATAGTCAACCCGCCACACTGGGCATAGTGTGACGGGTCAATATTTGGGCGAAATCTGCCTAGGGAACAAGATTTAGTATTTTACCGGACACATACACCACGCGAGATGGGGTCGAACCTCCAAGTGCTGTTTGAACTGCTGGGACGGCCAGTGCCATTCTGAGAGCGTCTTCCTCTGCGGCATCCGGGGAAAGGGTTACCGAACCCCGACGCTTTCCCCCAACCTGCACGACCACTTCCACCGTACTGTGCACGAGCAGTTTTTTATTGAATACGGGCCATAGTTCCTGGTGCACACTACTCTCTCCGCCAAGTTTCTCCCACAACGCTTCCCCAAGGTGCGGTGCGAATGGAGCAAGCATGATTACAAATTTCTTCATGACTTGTGTTGAAATTGACGTGCTCTCTTCAAGTGTATTCAAAAGGGTCATAAGCGCAGCGATGGCGGTGTTGAATTTAAATCGATCCCCGTCAAGAGTTACTTTCGTACTCGCGCGCGCAAGCGCTTGCTCTTGTGCCGGCGGCACGCTTTTCATGGCTTTTGCTTTGTCTGCGAGACGCGCGATACGCTCAAGAAACTTTCGCATGGAAGCCACACCGTCCAAATTCCATGGGTAGCTTCCCGGTTCGTTATAAGGACCGATAAAAGCGAGGTACACGCGCACTGCGTCGGCACCGTATTCTTTCACGAACTCGTCCGGGTTAATAACGTTCCCTTTTGACTTTGACATCTTCTGGCCATCGGGACCCATGATGAGTCCGCGGTTGAAGCGCTCTTGAAATGGCTCATCAACCGGTACGAGCGCCAAGTCATACAACGCTTTCATGAAAAAGCGGGCATAGAGAAGATGCATGGTAGTGTGCTCGCTTCCGCCCGAGTAGCGATTTACCGGAAGCCACTTCTTCATGAGTGCCTGATCCGAGAAGTCGTGATCATCTTTTGAGTCTAGATAGCGAGTGAAGTACCAAGATGAGTCCACAAACGTGTCTAGTGTGTCGTATTCAGGTGTCCATCCCTCGCCGAAGATTTTAGTGACGCGCTCTTGTAGTTCTTTTGAGGAGGCGAGGGGGGCTTTGCCGGTCGGTTTAAAATCAACATCTGTTGGCAGAAGCCACGGCAAATGTTCAGCTGGAATCTGATGCGGCTGCCCTTCCGGGTCGTACACAATTGGTATGGGACAGCCCCAATACCGCTGACGCGAAACGAGCCAGTCGCGAAGACGATACTGCGTCGTTTGCTCGCCACCCACTGCTTTCACAATGTCCCACTTCACTTCTTCACTATTCTTGCCGCTCCATTCACCAGACTCAGTCAAAATGCCAGGGCCCGTGTACGCATCCATTCCCGTGCGGATGCGCTCACGAATGAGTTCTATTTCGGAATGCTGAAAACGAGTAGTGAAAAGTTCTTTTGTTTTAATCCATGCCACTTCGTGCTGGTCCGTTTCTTTAGCAGAAACGGTGGTACGTGTGTCGTCTTCAAGTTCAAACAGAAAAATAGAGTTGCGTGCAACTCTATTAACGCCCTTATGTGCGGCATAAAATTCTGATTGTGTGTCGCCACCAAGCTTGCGCACCAGTCGCACATTTGTATAACCGGTCTCTTCCGCAATTTCACGTTGTGCGGACGTAGCGGCATCTTCACCTTCTTCAACTCCTCCCGTAACAAAAGTGGTCCACGGCTGTTTCTTCCATTTGAGTGTGAGGTAGCGATCTGTTTTGGGATCATAGAGAACGTTAATGGTTGCGACTCGATAGACGATCTCTTTCCCAGGCTGATGCGGATTTGTGGCATCAGGAAGACACGGAATAATCACGTCCCGTATCGGTAAGTTCATTTGCTTTGCAAACTCAAAATCGCGCTCGTCGTGCGCAGGAACGGCCATGACGGCGCCGGTGCCGTAAGAGCCAAGCACATAGTCAGCGACGTAGACGGGAATTTCCTCCTTAGTCGCTGGGTTTATTGCAGAAACTCCCTCGAGCTGCCACACCTGTCTTTTCCTTATTTTCACGCGTCTCGTTCGATTTTTTTCTTCGTCTGCTCCAGAATTTCTCAACTGCTTTGCGGTTTTTTACAGGAAGTTCAGCAATCAGCGGATGTTCCGGTGCAAGAACGACGTACGTTGCACCAAAGATAGTATCTGGTCTTGTGGTGAAGACACCGATTCTTAATTCTGAATTCTGAATTCTAAACTCCAGCTTCGCGCCTTCGCTTTTCCCAATCCATGCGCGCTGGGCTTCTTTGATTTCTTCACGCCACGGCAGAGTCTCAAGCCCCGAAAGCAGTCGGTCTGCGTATTGTCGTTATCTTGAGAAACCACTGGGTAAGCATCTTTTCTTCAACTGCCGTTCCGCATCGCTCACAAGAACCATCTATGACCTGCTCATTTGCGAGTACGGTTTGTCCTTCGGACACCAGTTCACTGATGCGTTTCGACGCTCGGCAAGACCGTGCTCAAAGAGTTTTACGAAAAGCCACTGCGTCCATTTGTAGTACGAAGGGTCACAGGTGAGTATTTCTTTTGACCAATCAAATGAAGGCCCCATACTCATGAGCTGAGTTCGCATCCGCTCTATGTTTTCTGTACGTCCATTCTTTTGGGTCAACTCCGTTCTTGATAGCAGCGTTTTCAGCGGGGAGACCAAAGGCATCAAAGCCAATTGGAAAAAGAACATGTCCTTCCACGCGCGCGTGTGCGCGCATAGATGTCGGTTACGGCAAAAGCGTTTCAGTGCCCGACATGAAGATCGCCGGATGGATACGGAAATTCATACAAGAAGATACACCGGTCTTTTGCGCTGTCTTTGAGTCTGTTTGGTACAGCCCAAGCTCCGCCCATTTTGCACGAGCTTTTTTCTCAATATCCTGATGGTCGTACCGCTCACGCCATGGATGGTATATCAAGGCGTCGCCTTGATATTAACGAATCGTTTTCGTAAAACGGAGGATAGCGGGTCGGATCAATAGTTCGATCAAAACACGTCTCTCCGACTCCGTGCTTCCAGTTTTCGTCCACGCCGCCTTTTACTGCCGGAGTAGGCCATAGGTGACCGGTTGCTGGTGGCACTGTTTTCGCGGTTGAATACCGCGCAAAGCTTAAATGTCCGTGCTCCCGTAACGCTATAGCGCATACGGCTCTCCTGATCTGTGGGTCAATGGGAATCACAACTCCTGAAATTGGATCGGAAAGATCGTCCAGTGTTGAGGCAAGACTTCTTTCAGTTGCCAGTAATTGACCACTTGCCACTGAATATTTGAGAGATCGTTCTGCTTTTGGTCATCAAGACGCAAGAGACGGATGTCGGCCGGAGAGCCGACGATAAAGAATCCAGCGACGACGGTAAGGATCGCGACCGCTCCAAAGCATAGCCGACAAGTTTTGCGCGAGCAGGATACGTTCTTCCAGTATCCCTTAAGGTCGGCGTAGAAATGCATGAATCCTCCGGAGGCGACCAGAAGGACTGCGAGAACTTTGAGTAAGAAGCGCGTCGTGAGCTCGCCACCAAGGAACGTGTTGATGAGGGTGATGAGGTCAATAGCAACGGTGAGCCCTGCGACGAAGATGGTGAGCATGAGTGCCCAGCGGCGAACCCAAATCTCTGCCTTGCTTGCGTCTTCCGTGATGTCCCTACGAATAAACCGGAGAAGTACTACGGTGAGCGGGCCGAGCACTATGAGACTTGCCATTGCGTAGCGGATGCCGCCTGCATACGGATCCATGTAGGGCGCGGTAACGATGTCTGGGAATGCGCGATCAATGTATTCAAATAAAAGAATAAGAAAAGAGACGATGCTCCAGTAGAGCGCAACCATTGCTCCTGCCCAAAGAAAGAAGTCTTTCGCCGTTACTTTTCCTGATGAGGTGTTTTCCATACCCTGGGGTACAACATGGCATTGCTCCGTGTGGCCGTATCCACTGAAGAGCGCTGTCGTGTGTAAGTTAAGTTAATCGATTATTAAAAATCCGTACGTCGGAGCAGGGCCACGATGCCATGTTGTCCCACGGGGCATAGGTTTTAAATTATACCACGAGAAATAGATAAAGCGCCGGGTTTTCCGGCGCTTTAAGGTGGAGTGGTCCGTCAGTCAAATAAACCACTCACGGTCGTCGTTTGATGCTACGCTAGCAACAAACGGCGTATATGGAGGGTTGTTGCGCAAACGTTCCCTCGCCTTCTTAAGCAGCTCGTCAGAGGGACCGCTCCTTTTCTTAACGACGAGCTTTCTACGTACAACCTTTGGTTTCCGATTTGACGGCATACGGTATTCTCCCGTTTAAACCCCATTGATATACAGCTTCAGTATTCCGCGGATGACTATACTACTTACTTAACCGTGAAGAAAGACCATCACGTCGCCATCTAAAACGACGTAGTCCTTGCCTTCTGTGCGAACTTTTGCGCCTTCACGCGCGGCTGCATAGGAACCTGCGTTCAAAAGTTCTGATGAGCCGACAACTTCAGCACGGATAAATTTATCTTTGAAGTCAGTGTGGATGGCGGCGCCTGCAATGGGCGCCGTACTTCCGCGCTTGATAGTCCACGCTCGAGTTTCTTTTTCACCAGTTGTAAAAAAAGTAATGAGACCGAGGGTTTCGTAGGCGCCGCGAATGAGTCCTGAAAGTCCATCTTCCTGGACGCCGAGCTCCTGACGAAAACCGGCGAGATCTTCTGCGGCCACATCATTCAGTTCGCGCTCCGTCGCCGCATCTACAAGCACTGACTTTGAGTTAAGTTTTTCAATGAGTTCGTACGCCGCTTTCGCGCGGCCATCCACAAGCTCGTCAAGGTTGTGCCCACCCGTTTTGCGATTTAAGGCGTACAAAATGGGCTTCATGGTAAGCAAATTCTGCGAAACAATATATTTTCTTTCGTCGTCAGTAAGGTTTGCGGCAAGTGCAAGCTTTCCTGCCACAAGAGCTTGCTCAAGCTTCACCAACACAGCGTCTTCTGCAATCGCTTCTTTCGACCCCGCTTTGATATCGCCGCCGATTCTCTCTCGGCGTTTTTTCACCTGTTCCAAATCCGCGAGAGTGAGCTCTAGGTTAATAACTTCAATGTCGCGCGTGGGCTCAATTTCGCCGTCCACATGAAGCACATCCGGGTCGTCAAAAAAGCGCACGACTTCAAGAATCGCATCCACTTCGCGAATATGTGAAAGAAATTGGTTCCCCAGCCCCTGACCCTCGGCCGCACCTTTTACAAGTCCGGCGATGTCTACAAATTCAATCGCCGCTGGGATGATTTTCTCGGTTTTTGAGAGCTTTGCGAGGGCCTGTAGACGCTCATCAGGAACTCCAACGACACCGACCGAGGGGTCTATGGTGCAGAAGGGATAGTTCTCCGCCGGAACGCTTTGTTTCGTGAGTGCATTAAAAAGCGTGGACTTCCCCACATTTGGTAAACCAACAATTCCTATCTTAAGCATTGCTTCAAAGTACAGGGTGAACGCACAAAAAGAAAGAGACCGCGCAAATAAATTGGCGGCCTCGGGCGGGAACGACTTGGTATCGTTTCGGTTGGTATGGTACGAAAGGAGCTTGGCTAGCCCTGGCACCAAAAATCACGAAAGAGCAAACATCGTTCCCGCCCGCCTGAAGCTTCGTCCAAGGGGAATTGAAACGAAACCATTTACAATGATACACCAGACGGTTTCTTATGTCAATAGCGCGCTATCGCTTTCCCATGAGGGGCGCGAGTTCGGAGCGATATTTTTTCATCACCTCAATCGATGCCTTGGTTTCGCTTTCTCCACCTTTCTTTCTGCGCTCTATCTCTTCTCCCATTTTCTTGAAAAGTTCTGGGTTTTGAGAAACCATAGCCGTCATTTGCTCACGTTGCCCTTCTGGAAGATCTTTTAATTTCCAGTCTGCGTATTTTTTGAAAAGAAAACTCTTGATAGACATAGGGTAATTATAGCAAAACCGTCGCTTGGTTGTTTGAAACCTCAGCAATACCACCTTTCGGTATCGGAAATGTGTGTTTCTTCCCGTCTGGAGTCACCACACGAGCTTCGCCTCCTACAAGAGTTGAGACGAGCGCTTCGTGCTGTGCGAGAACCGTAAAGACACCGTCAGCACCGGGGAGCTCGGCGGAGACTGCCTCCCCGTCAAAGAGATTCTCCCCTACATGCGCGATGGTGAGATGAAAAGTTTTCGCCATCGTTACGCCACCTGATCAATAGAGCCTTTCATATAGAAGGCCTGCTCCGGTTTTTCGTCGTGCTTACCCTCTACGATTTCTTTAAAGCCACGAACGGTCTCCTCGCGAGAGACATATTGACCCTTAACCCCAGTGAAAGGCTCGCCGACGAAGAATGGCTGTGAAAGGAAGCGTTGGAGTTTGCGGGCACGCGCAACGGCGAGCTTGTCTGTCTCTGAAAGCTCTTCAATACCCAGAATCGCAATGATGTCCTGAAGATCTTTGTAGCGCTGAAGCACACGCTTCACTTGGCTTGCGACTTGGTAGTGCTCGTCTCCGACGATAGTCGGCGTGAGCGCTGACGATGTGGATTCAAGCGGGTCAATCGCCGGATAGATACCAAGCGAAGCGAGCTGACGAGAAAGCACCACCGTGCCGTCAAGGTGCGCAAAAGTTGTCGCCGGTGCAGGGTCGGTGAGGTCATCGGCCGGCACGTAAACTGCTTGCACCGAAGTAATAGAACCTTTCTTGGTGGAAGTAATGCGCTCTTGGAGTTTACCCATCTCTTCAGCAAGCGTTGGCTGATAGCCCACCGCTGAAGGCACACGCCCAAGAAGCGAAGATACTTCGGAACCCGCCTGAATGAAGCGGAAGACGTTGTCCATAAAGAAAAGAACGTCTTTACCCGACTCGTCGCGGAAGTACTCCGCTTGGGTGAGCCCTGAGAGAGCGACGCGTGCGCGAGCACCGGGCACTTCGTTCATCTGCCCAAACACCAGCGCAGTTTTCTCCAAAACTCCCGACTCTTTCATTTCGTGGTAAAGGTCGTTACCTTCGCGGACACGCTCACCGACTCCGGCGAACACGGAGTATCCACCGTGTTCGGTTGCAATGTTCCTGATGAGTTCCTGAATGATGACGGTCTTCCCCACTCCTGCTCCGCCGAAGAGTCCAACCTTCCCGCCCTTAAGGAATGGGATGATGAGGTCAATGGCTTTGATGCCGGTCTCAAACACTTCTGCTTTGGTAGTTTGTTCGTCGAATGTTGGTGGCGCGCGATGTATGGGGAGTCTTGGTACTGAGGCAGGAATTGCTCCCTTGCCGTCTACCGGCTCGCCAAGAACATTGAAAAGACGTCCGAGCGCGGCTTCTCCAACTGGTACGGAGATAGGTGCTCCAGTTGCTTTCGCAGTCTGACCGCGCGCAAGTCCTGCGGTTTCGTTCATAGAAATGGTGCGCACACGGTCCAGTCCCAAGTGTGAAGCCACCTCAAGCACAACCTTGCCGTGAGTCGCGCCCTTCTCGATGACCAGTGCGTCGCCGATAGCCGGACGATTCTCCGCAAAGTGCACATCCACAACTGGTCCAATGATTTCTGTAATAACACCATTCATCCCGTTAGAAATAGAACGCGAACTTGTTTCTTTTGCTGTAGCAGTTTGATTCATGTTTCGTTGGATAATTTAAATGATTGTTATCACTTTGACAAAGCGTTCGCGATTTCTAACGGGATTCATATCTTTAGTCTTATCATTCATAAAATTATGCCGCTAGTGCTTCACGACCACTCACAATCTCCGAAACCTCACGAGTGATTGCCGCCTGACGGATCTTGTTGTAAAGCCGGGTGAGGTCGTGTGCAACTTCTTTTGACTTGTCGGAGGCATTTTTCATCGCCACCATGCGCGCGGAGTGTTCAGACGCTTTTGACTCAAGGAGCATATGGTAAAGCGAGACTGCGGTGAGGCGCGGAATCAAGGTATCCAAGACCGCCTGGCCGTTTGGCTCTATTTCATAGGACGCAGGTGCTTCAAGCTTCACTTCGTTACTCCACTTTCCTTTTGCAGGAACGATTCCTTCCACAATTTCTGTAAGTGCTCCGAGCGAAAGAGGCAGGAGACGGCGTAGAGTCGGCATTTGTTCAAAGGTTGATTTGAAATGGCTGTAGACGGTTATTACTTTATCGAATTGCCCCGCAAGAAACCCTGCCGAAAGATCTCCTGCAAGTTCTTCCATTACTGAAAGCGGGATGGAATCAGCTTTATTGTTGTATGACTTCCAGATCTCGTATCCGCGGCGCGCAAAGTATTCCTCGCCTTTCTTACCGTACGCAAAAACGATTACGTCCTTCACTTCACGCTTTTCAATAGCTTCAACGGCGCGCTTGATAACACTGCTGTTCACCGCACCCGCAAGGCCTTTGTCGCTCGTAATGACCACAAGCGCAAGCTTATGACCATCGCGTTTATGTGCGAGCGGGTGGCGCTTCACGTCTTCTGTTCCCGAGAGGCGGGTGAGTATGGAGAGTGCCGCGCGAGCATACGCGCGGCCGCCGAGTGCTGCGGTTTGGGTCTTTCGCATTTTCACCGCTGAGACGGCTTCCATCGCCCGCGTTACTTTGTGCGTGCGCTCGGTGGCTTTTATTTTGGTTTTAATATCTTTAAGTGCCATAGATTATTTGACGCGCTCAGAAAATGCATCAAGCACGATGCGGAGTTTCTTTTCCGTCACCTCGTCAATTTGTTTGCCGTCGCGAATAGCTGTAAGGGCATCCTTCCCTTCGCGAAGCAAAAAGTCTTGAAGCTTCGTTTCCGCAACACTCGTCTCTTCGGGTGCGAAACGGTCAAAGTAACCGTTCGTGGCGGCGAAGATAACCGCGGACTCCATTTCAAAGGCAAGCGGTTCGCCGTTTTTCTGCTTGAGCACCTCCGTCATGCGGCGACCTGCATCAATGCGCTTCTTCGTATCAGCATCGAGATCGGAAGAGAACTGCATGAACGCTTCAAGCTCACGGAACTGCGCAAGCTCCAGCTTGATTTTGCCTGAGACTTTCTTCATCGCCTTGGTCTGTGCGGAAGAACCCACGCGTGAGACCGAGATACCGACGTTAATAGCCGGGCGTTGACCTTTGTTGAAGAGATCGGATTCTAGGAAAATCTGACCGTCGGTAATAGAGATCACGTTCGTCGGAATATACGCCGACACATCATCTTCCTGCGTCTCGATAATAGGGAGTGCCGTAAGCGAGCCTCCCCCTTTTTCTTTGAGAGCTTCGCCGCGCGCTCGAGAAGACGTGAGTGGAGGTAGAAGATGTCGCCCGGATACGCCTCACGGCCCGGTGGACGACGAAGCAACAGCGACATCTGACGATACGCGACCGCTTGTTTTGAGAGATCGTCATATATCACGAGCGCGTCCTTACCCTTGTCCATGAAATATTCGCCGATTGTCGCGCCCGCAAACGGTGCAAGGAACTGGAGCGCAGCGGGAGCTGATGCAGGTGCGGTGACAACAACCGTGTAGTCCATCGCGCCTTTTTCTGCAAGCTCGGCAACGAGCTTTGCGGTCTTGGATTCCTTCTGACCGATCGCGACGTAAATACAGATGGGGCGTGTCGCTACGGGCTCTGATTTTTGATTCAAAATAGTGTCGATAGCGATGGTGGTCTTCCCTGTGCCGCGGTCGCCAATAATAAGCTCGCGTTGGCCGCGACCAATAGGGATCATGGCGTCTACCGCCTTGATACCGGTGTGGAGCGGCACGTTCACCGATGCTCGGTCTATCACGCCATACGCTTCGCGTTCAATAGGGCGATTTTCTTTTGCTTTTGTAGGACCCTTGCCATCAACGGCTTCACCAAGCGGGTTCACCACGCGACCAATGAGAGAGTCTCCAACTGGTATAGAAAGAAGACGGTTGAGGCGACGAACCAGCATTCCTTCGTAGACTTTTGATGCATCTCCAAGAACCACGACGCGTACGCCGTCTTCCTCAAGGTTCAACACAAGTCCATAGATTGGCTCAGGGTCTTTGAGCGCCGCTTCGAGCGTACGATCAAAGGTGGGGTCAAAAAGCACCATTTCCGACATAACAGCCTTTCCGAGGCCGTCTACCTCGGCAATGCCGTCGCCAGTGGCGCGTACGGTGCCCGTCTCAAGAGATCCTTTTTCAGGAGCCCACGAAGCAATCTCTTTCTCAATTCTCTCAATGATGCTTTGCATAAAACTAGACGGTGATTTTTTGGTAAATTTCTACGAGCGCACGCTTCCCTGAACGATCAATAAGCTTCCCTGCCTCTCGCGCTCGCCAACCGCGAATGAGCGAGTGGTTTACCACAACGCGCTCCGCCTTAATGCCGGCCTCTGCCGCCTCTTTGAGTGCATGCGCTTTGTCTTTCTCGTGTGCGATTTCAAGAACAGGCTTATGTGCGGCGCGGCGCGCCGCAACTTTCCGGAGCTCGCTCACAATTTGTGGAAGCATTTTCAGTCGCCCTGCACTTTTCAAATGTCGGATGAGCTTTGCAACCGTCTCATCAGCCGCCTCTTTATCTTCAAGTGAAGCGGCAGTTTCAAGAAGCTTGGTGTAATCGTCAATCATGAGTGATTTCCTAGCACTTTTTCTGCGGCAAGAATGGCGAGACGTGCGATCTCTTTTTCGCTCTCGCGCTTTGCCCTTTCGTGCGCTTCCGCCGCCCGCGCCTCTGCGTCTTTGCCGATTTGCGTCGCGCGTACTTCTGCGTCTGAAAGCATTTTGGAACGCTCGCTCCCTGCTTCCGCACGAGCTGCTTTCAGAATCTCATCCGCCTTCGCATCCGCAACAGCAACTTTTGCTGTCGCCTCCCCATCAGCACGCCCAAGCTTTTCTTCAGCACTTCGTGCATCCTCTACTCCTTTGGCAATAACTTCGCGACGCTTCTCAAGCGTATTCATCACTGGTTTGTAGAGGAAATACACAAGTGCCACAAGAACAATGGCAAAATTCACCGCTTGCGCGATGAGAAGGTGCCAGTCAATGCCGAATGCCGCAAAAAGGTCCTGCATGGTTAGAAACCGTTATGAGCGAAGCGAATTAGGGTTTCTTCCACCCGTCACACTTTGGTAACCATCTTGAACAGATTGAGTAAACAAAATGTTTTTTGCTACCCAAACTGACCTCTCGAAATTCACTATAGTGTGGCGGGTTAAGAAAATCATAGTCGTTACACTCCTTGATTTTCTAAACGAACTTGATTATGAACGCGACCACGAGTGCAAGGATGCCCAAAGCTTCCGTAAACACGATTGCGAGAATCATGTTGGACACAATCTTGCCGGATGCTTCTGGGTTTCTACCGATAGCTTCCATTGCCCCGCCACCAATGAGGCCGATACCGATACCAGGGCCAATGACCCCAAGACCTGCAGCGAGCGCCATACCTATCATTCTTGCTGAATCAATTTCCATGAATACAAAGTTGCTTAATAAATGGTTCGCTTCTCGAACCCACACGAAGGGCCACTAGTGCGCCTCGTGTGGATCCATGATGGCGAGCTTGATGAAGAACAGGGTCAACATTGCAAACACGAGTGCTTGCACGAGCCCGATAAACATCTCAAAGAGCATGAGCGGCGCCGGCACTACGTACGGAAGAAAGAAAATAGCGACCAAAATCATCACTTCCCCCGCAAATATATTTCCGAAGAGACGAAATGAGAATGAAATGAGCCGACCAAGATTTGAAATGAGCTCAATAAGCCCCACCACAAATCCGACCGGCGACTTCAGATTAACAAACTTTGAGCCGTATCTCAACACGCCGAGCGTTGCGAGACCGGTGATTTCAATCGTGAAGAAAGAAATCATGGCGAGCGCGAGCGTGAAGTTGAGATCCGCCGCAGGCGCGCGAAAAAGTGGCGTGAGCGGGTGCCCTTCGTGTAAAAAGCCGAGCGAGCCAACACCAGGAACAAACTCTAAGACATTCGCGAGCGCCACAAAGAGAAATATTGAGGTGACGAGAGGAAAGAATCTCTTTGCGAGCTTCTCGCTCCCAAGCGTATCGGTCATGTACGCTAGCGTTCCTTCAAAAAGAGCTTCAATGCCTGCCTGGAGCTTCCCGGGCACCAATTGCACCTTTCGGCTGAAGAAAAAAGCAAAGCCAATGAGAAGCGCCATGACGAGCCACGTCATGAGGAGGCTGTTCGTGATGGGTAAACCAAAGAGGTGCCCAAGCACCTCTGCGTTTAGAACAACATGTATGCCAGATTCCATTGGTATGTGCTGAATATAGCTTATGCACTCCCTACGGGACAACCCCCTTTCCATGGGGTACACTAGGTGGGTCAGTCTTATATCAAGAATAACTACCGTATTTTCACTATGCCACGAGCTCTTAATCCAGCGTTGACGAAGCCTATGAACCTCTCGGCCGACCTTGAGGCAGTAGTTGGCAAGGGCCCTATGCCCCGTTCTGAAGTTGTGAAGCAAATCTGGGTGTACATCAAGAAGAACAATCTTCAGAATCCTGCAAATAAGCGGAACATCCTCGCGGATGAGAAGCTCAAGAAGGTTTTTGGTGGCAAGGGAGAGGTTACGATGTTTGAGATGACGAAACTCGTCTCAGCTCACCTTAAATAAGCCGTTTGTTCGTGCTCTACAAAACCCGCCTCTCGGCGGGTTTTGTGTTTATCCTTTGCTCTCAACAAACGACGCCTGAAGGCAAGCGGAAAGCGTCGCGGTTTGGGTCCAACCGCATTTCCCATTTGGCTGCACTTCACACCGCTCTGTTTTGTAACAGGCGTACTCTTCTCGGTATTCGCATGTGGTCACAATATCGGATGCCTTGTCTTTCTCCGTGCAAATAATGTTGCTGCAACCAGCGAGCGCGCATTGTGGCGCCGTGTATGCCTGTCCCGTGGGCGCCGTACTCGTTGCAACCTGCTCTACAAAATACTGCCCATCTGGAGTTCGGCACTGACGTGGATACGACTCCATAACTGCATACCCGGCGGCCGCACATTCATCAAAGGTAGTTACTACTTTTGTATCGGACGTGCTTTTGTACAGAAGGTACCCTGCCCCTGCAAGAAAAAGCACGGCTATCGCCCCAATCGCAATGTTGGTATTCATATTCATAAAATAACAGACGGAACGATGAGGAGTTTATGACACCGGTGCGAGGTATGTCTGGATGGAACCAGCGATTGTGTGCATCGTTTTCTCAAACTTCGCATCGTCCGGCTCAAGGAGTGTGAAGCGGAAACCCATGAGGTTAGAGTTGAAACCGGAAGAGAGCGGCACAATGCAAACGCCGGTTGCAGCGAGGAGTTGGTAGGCAAAACGTTGGTCGGGCTTCGCCTTCGCCAAGTAGGGCTTGATGATGGCTGCGGCCTCTACCGAAAGCGGTAGCGACTGGTTCTCTGTGAGAACACCTTCGCGAAATACGGGAGTCATGTAGAACGCCCCGTGAGCTTCATGCACGATAAGTTCTGGAATTGCAGAAAAGATTTCTTTCGCTCGTTTTGCACGCGCCTCATAACGCTTGATTCTTGCTTCAAGGTACGAGTAGTAGCGCGGGTCGCTCATCACTTTCGGTAAGACCTTCTGCGGAAGAGTTGTGGAACAAACTTCAAGCATTTTTGCGTTTATGAGCGAGTGGGCATAACGATCAAAGTTCTCGTCTTTATCGCGGTTGTAAAACTCAATCCATCCACAGCGACTGCCTGGCCATGGAAATTCTTTTGAAATGCCCCGCATTGCGATACCAGGCACACTATCTATCACCGAAGCGAGTTTCCGCATGCCGCTCCCCGTGTATGCGAGGTTGGAATAAATCTCGTCCGAAACGATAAAAAGTTTGTGTGCCCGAGCGATGTCCACGATTTTATGAACGGTCTCCTGCGGGTACACAAAACCTGTCGGATTGTCCGGATTGATAATGATGATGCCCGCAATATCGGGATTGTCTTTAATCTTCCGTTCCAAATCTTCAAGGTCCGGTGCCCAACCCCGCTCGGGGTCAAGTGCGTAGGTGAGGTGTTCCCTCCCAGCGTGTGCCGCCTCTGCGGACGAGTGCGTTGGATACGCTGGATTCGGGCCGATCATTCTGGCCTTCGGATGCAAATGCCCATATATCTTTGAAATAGCGTCCCCGAGGCCATTAAAAAAAAGAATATCGTCTGCGGTGATTTGAATACCTCCTTCAAGATTACGTTCTTTGGCGATATATTCTCGCGTTCCGAGCAAACCCTTCGTCGGCGAGTATGCATAAGAATCGTCTTCCTGCGCCGCATCGCGGACGATTTCTTTTATCCACTCAGGTACTTTCTCCCCTTTTGCGACGGGGTCACCGATGTTTTCCCATGTGATTTGCGTGCCGAGCTTTTCTATCTTCTTTGCAAGCCCCACAATCGCACGTATCTCGTAGTGAAGTTCATCTGCGCCAGGATGTACGAGGTCGGTTCTCATTGTTGTTTGACTCTAACGCACCGGTGCGAAGATACAAAATTCACACACCGCTTCAACTTTTGAACTAGAAACCTTTATTTGATACTCTCACTGCCCTTCATCTGTGCCAAAATACCGCGATTGGTAAGGTCAAGCGCCATAACTCCTCCGCGAATTATTTCACACAATTTCGTAGTAACAATTACTTCAACCAACACAAGGAGTGCATGCGAAAGAACCGCGAAATCGTTGCGTCCGTAAAAGTAAACCCAGCCAGGCTCTACGTAATTTAAAATGCCATGATGAAGTCCTGTAAGCACAAGGACAATCCATCCCAAACGCCAGTCTGCATACATCACGACAAGTGCGACAACAACGAAGAAATGGAAATGCATCTCAATTGAACCACCGCTCACGAACACAAAAAGATAAGAATATACGGTGAACGCAGTCGCCACGAGGACCCGCCACGCGTAGTGGTTTTGAATCTTTCCTTTCAGAAAGACGGGGACGAGTACCGCAACAATGGCTATCGCAAGTGATACGAATGCTTCGTTGAGACTAATGACTCGCCATGCAAAAGGATTCGGATAGTAGGACGCAATGTGAAAGACCGAGTTAACGACTGCGAGGAGTAGGAATGCGCCAAAGTGCCACCACAACATCTTCATCATGAAACGGTCCACCTCCTGATAGCCAAGAGCGTCCGCAAAATTCTTATTGATATCGCTAATGAAATCTATTTTCATGCCTAAGGGAATGATACAATTAGTGTACCCTTTCTTTCCCCACAATGAGGACTTATCCCCTATGATAGATTTTCGCAATCTACTCCTTATTTCCGCCGTACTCATCTTTGTGGGCTTCGTCGGCTTCTGGGTTCCCTACAAGAAATCGCAAAATGCGCCTCTTCCCGTCGATGCAGCAGGAAATGCTGAAGTAGAAGTTACTTATGACCAAGAGGGATTCCACCCGGAGACCATTACCGTCTCGGTAGGCACTACGGTTGCATGGAAGACTACGTCCGGCTTTCCTATGTGGGTTGGTTCGGACCCGCACCCTTCACACACCGACCTTAAGGGGTTTGATCAGTTACGGATTATAAACCGAGCTGTGCCCACATTCGTTCGGAAGGCACACGCCCACGGCTCTGGTATATACGAATATACGTTTACGGAAGTAGGTACATGGAAATACCACAACCATGTGAATCCTCGACACCGAGGAACCGTAATTGTCACCAAATAATTTGTGCTTGCACCGCGAAGCTCGTAGATTACTACGAGCGAAGTGGTGGACATAGTAGAGTAAAACATACAACCGTCTAAAAGATTACCTTTCCGACTTTTGGGACTACTACAACAGCAGTCCGAGCTTTAGATTAGCGCTTGAATTTGCTTAGTTTTTAAACATATGACTACCACAAGTAGAGTATTGAGTAAGAGAGTTATGGAAGAGATGTTGGTGGAAATCTTGGATTCCGCCTGCGAACAAAAGTTAATGGGACGTGGCTTACAAAACAGCCCCTCCTTGCGACGAGTATTGTTCTTTAAGCATTTCCTTGCCACCAACGGCAACGCCTCCCGTGCGGCCATTCTGGCGGGCTATAAAATTGAAAGTAAACAACAGGGGTATAGGGTTCTCCAGTGGTTGCAGGGCGAGATTGCGAAAGAAAGCCGCCTTAGCTCGCAACAATCTTCTTACGAGCAATAATGAGTTTCCCTACCAAGCTTTCGGTGGACGACCTTTGGCTATATTTAAAATTCGGTGTCTCTTTACTGAGCAAGGTATCTAACTCTTTCGGAATTGGTGAGCCTATGCTTTATTACGGCGTAGGCTTCTTCCCAAATCTTTTCTGCAAGACCTGTCTGATTATTGCCTGGTAGAAATTCAATTAGATGTCTCGTTGGCCCCATAAAATAGGTCGCCTTGGAAAAAAGATAGGAGAGTTAGTTGCAAGCGTTTCTTCGGCTGTCTTTTTCGAAAGCTTTAGTGCGTCCTTTGCAAGATAATTAAATTTACTGTCTGCTAGCGCATACCACCCACCACCCCCGCGAGCATAGACAAAACACAACATAGAAACGAAAGCCGCCGTATCCTTTCTACCCTTAGTCTCAAAGTGAGACTTTATGGCTATTAAACCCGTAATGTCCTCGCTTCGGTATAATCCGTTTCTCACAATAGACAAAATTAACTCCCTCACATCACTTGAGTGTGTGGACTCCAATTTAAAAAGTTGGTCTGCAAAACGTTTTAGGTTCAAGGGCTTTAATAAGTGGCTAGAAGAATTTTCTTCAACTAACTTGCGAGTCTCAAGCATTGATAAGCCAGAAAAAGAAAACCTTGGCGTAATCTCTTTACTCTGAGGAAGTCCTGGTGGTAATTTTGGCCCAGAGGGTCTTTCAATCTGCGCCTCCAAGTGAGGCCTGTACTTGGTCGTCTATCTTGAATTTGTGTTTTTTAGCAAAAGCCAGCACTTCTGAGAAATTCTCTTTTTCATAAACGTGTTCAAAGTATGAGAGCCAGTAAAGATTGCGACAGATACTACCAAACAGCTCCATTGCCCTTGCCTTATCCGTTCCTACAAGCGCTTCGGCAATTTCAAGACCCACTGATACTTTCATACTAGTATCCTGCAAATCAATTGTGTCGTAGAGGTCAGCAAGAAGTGAGGCTTCTACACCATCTTCAATAGCTTCTGACACAAATATTGAGTACCGCGCTCCACCCTCCAGTCTCTCTTTGGGTCAATTTTGACCATTTCCGTAATAGCCTGAATCGCCAACTTTCTATTGGTGTCAGACATTGAGTTGAGCCACAGCATTAGACTCCATTGGTCTCACTCCCGTCTGTATATCTCCAGACAGTCTCAACCAGTGGAAAGGTTTTTTGAAACGCTTTCATTGCAAAGCTTAGGTTTTTTGAACCTATAAACTGCAACGGCTCAATAATTTCAAACAAAGTTATGTCTTTCCTATGACCGTAAGCGACGAGCCTAGTGCACGCGTCCAGTAAGTATTGTTTTGATTTGGGTGTCTTTTTACCCAAAGCACAGACTGAAGCAAGCTTTAAATATTCAAACGCCGAAGAATCATAGTAAACAGAAGAACCAACCCCGTCTTTAGTATTCTTCTCAATCAGCTTCTTACCTCAACCTTTCTACTAATGCTAAGTACTGAAAAAATCTCCTTTAGTAAGGAATTGAAAGTCTCTCCACTCAATGGGCCGCCGCTTGAACCTTGCAGATAAGATGTACTCCGCCAACTAATGTTGGAGAGTGTGCCCAATATTTCCGTGAAATTAGGGGAAGATCTATCCAAAAAGTAAGGTTCTGTCTGAATGAATCTGTGCTCAGGTCAGTAATGCTATACAAATCCATTGCTCGTGGCGTGCCTTTGAATGGGTGGTTGTACTTATCAAGCTTCTTTTAAAGCGTTTTCTAGTTGCTCTGCTTTTTTGGCAGTTTCCAAATTAGAAGCCTCAAGGTATGAAGTTCTATAAGGTAGAAGAATTGAAGCCCTGTGACCACCCATCGACCATTTGAACGAGCTACTCATGCCTTTACTTCCTTTTGGATAACACGAGCCGCAATTTGTAGTGCCAGATACCACTCCCTTACAATAGGCTTCTCGTCGTCATATAGCTTTTGAAAAGCAAGGACGCTTTCCGTAAGTTTACTTAAGTTGAAGCTCGTTCTACACACCGCTTCTTGCCGCCACACATTAAGGCAGTAAGGACTTCAGGGGTCTTTGATTCCTTGAGCACTTCTGTTGCCAACTCTCGTGAACGCTTCTTGAAACCGTCTCTGAATAAATATTCGGCTATGAGTGTAGACGGTGGATGTCGGCTCTTACCCTTCGAGAGCTTTAGCTTCAATAACTCAGAGTGATGTTTAGAGACACCGAATACATAATTAAATTCGAGAAGAAGCATATCAATCTGACGCTTCTCTGTTCCCTTAAATCTATTTCGTGCAATCAACTTTTGTATCAATCGCAGACCGTCTTCTAGAGAGGTCTTTCGAATAAGATTTAAGAAGTGGGCAGATTCTACTTCCTGAAATCGGTATACCCTTGAGTCATCACCTGTAGACATTGATTCACCTTGTACATCATAAAAATCCCAAGGTGGATTCCCGCCAGCGTGTTCGGCCATTTTGCATAATAAAATCCCATAGGTTTTAGAAAAGACTCTTTTGCCATCAAACAAAAGACGTTCGCAGAATAAATCTGCACCAAGAACGTTTAAAATTGCCTCGTTGTAAACTTCGTCAACAGAATCGAGTCGCTCATTGGAATATGTATGCAAAGCCCTCCTAAGCTCTACGGCCTTGCAATATATATGCCAATCCTGCTTCCAAGCTGAAAGGTCAGCAATCTTGTTTAGATTTCCAACAATACTTTCTACAGGGTGGAAGTAATACAGGCTTTGAGAAACAAAGTCTTCTTTTAGTAAAGAGTAGACCTTCTGCTGTTCTCTTGCTCTTACAAGATACGGGATTAGATACCTATACGCTCTCTGAGATTCGTAAAACCCTTTTTTCTCTAACCACTCAAGGATATGGGCATACAGCTCTTTTTCCTTCTGACCAGACGACCTCTTCTCAAGAATGAAGCGACGGAAGCTTTCGTGATAGATTCTCAGGCCGCTATTGGCTATACCAGGCTTGAGTAGAGGGTTAATTTTTCTCAAGGTTTGGTCAATCGCTTTCTTAAGATTAGGTGCGAACATTTCGCCTAACTCAGCGCGAGACACACTGAAGTCAAGAAGAGCGAGTGTCTGGACAATACTTAAATCAATCTCAAGAATATCTTTTATGAGGTGCTTGTAGTAATTATTTAAATCGCTATTAAGCTTCGGCAATTTACTGATAAATTCCGCCAGGTTCACTTTTTCATTTTCTGAAATCGCCTCTTTTAAGACATAGGTGAGGTAGAGAGGATTACCCTCAGTTTTTTCTGTGAGAGATTTAATTACATCAGGACTTACGTCTAACTTACGTTCTGCGGGGAGTTTGTCATTATGCTTTTGAACAAACTCGCCAATAAGAGCATTGTCCCAGGGTTCAAGAGTGTATACAGCAGAGCCTTTCTCTTTAACTATCTTCTCTAGCTCGTTGCTGGGTTGAGAAGCGATAAACAGCGCAGAGCCAGGAGGAAGCTCAAGCTCAAGAAGAACTTCAATGAACTTCTCTACTAAATTGGGAGACAGTTTATTTTGAGCAACAACTCGATTAAGGTGGTCAAGGCCGTCCACCATTAGCACCACAGTTTTACCTGATTCTGAAATCTTTTTTACTAGCTTTTCTAAATTGTTCTTTGTTGCGGCAAAGTACGGTCTTATCTCTTCCGCTATTTTAGGCTCCATTCTTTCCAACTGGTAAATAAGATTTCCGTAGAGAGCTTCAACAAGAATACGCTCTTGCGCTAGGCGGTCTGTCGGCTCTATGTAACAAAGATGTTTTGCTACGAGAATGCCGTTCGCCTTTTGCTTTTGGAATAAATCGTCGAAAATGTGCGACTTGCCACTACCAGGTAAACCCTGAAGAACAGTGAATCTATTCTTTGAAATCATTTCCTGAATAGCAGAGATTACCTTTTCACGATATAGCCTGTGTTCTCCAGATATAAACGGGAAATCCTGAGCAATATGTCCGTATTCAACATTCAAACCGAGATACCTAAATATTTCAGCTCTATCCACCAACTTAGGTTCAGCAGACGTTCGAAGTGTATTGGCAAACAAAAGTAATCTGCCTGCCGCGTCCCGTGGCGTAATCTGATGATTTGGGTAGATCCGATTCCGACATTCAACCGCAAAGACTCTAAAAGTTCTTTTTCAAAACTGCCAGGCTTAGACAGGTCAAAAGAGGCACCAGGAAGTGAGGTCTCTAGAAAGAATTTCTTCAGGAACGGCGTTTGTTTTTGAGCGTTAATTGAGAATGTCTTATTTCCTAGAAAAATAGCTTCCTGCTTGGAATGCTTCCGAAAATAAGCACTCTGAGTTAGTGGCCTGTTTGTCGCAATCACATAGAGCGTGTCTGGCGAACCAAATACGACTTGAAAGACCTGCCAAACTGAGATTGCTACTAGCTCTCGTAAAGTTCTTGACTGTTGCAGGGGATTTTTGTTATCAGAGTGTTTGACCTGGAATTTTGTCTTTTTTCCGTCTACTACCAAGACAACATCATCAAAAAGGTCATTTCCACCCTCTTTCAACTCAACGCCAATTTTTAGGTCTTTTTTGTGTAGATTTTCAGATATCAAAAAGGCCGATAGGAGGTCTTGATATGAATAACCTTTGTGTAGCCCGTGCATAGCATAATTTTATCACTTTGAGTCAAGGTTTGCGCACTCAAAGTATATTTGGCACCCAACGGTATACCTCTGGGTGCCAGTGGTATACCAAGTAGCATTTGTATTAGCAGTCTGTGTCGTACTGCCAAGAGCAACCTCCGTCGTCCGAAGAGGGACGGCCCAAGTCTGTAATGAGCGTGTGGGCAATACCTATTACGAAAGCGGCCATTAAAATAACAGCCAATACCTGCAATGCGGTTAAGGCAAAGTTAACGACGTGGGTTTTCCACGTAGGTTTAGAATCCATATGTTTTGCGTGGGTTTTCTGATAAAGAGCCTTGTGAACCAAACAAAAGTGGCCACACAAGACCGACGGCAACTCCTTTCGGAATTACCCTGTACCCTTTCAGGTACAGACCCACGCAAATGAATGTCGGCTTATGTGGCCGCTTTTATTTGCGTGGGAATTTATGTGCCATACCCTAGGCCTCATTGCTTAGGGGTTAGGTTTGTCCGAACAGTCTTAAGTCTATCAAAAATGCTGACTTTTGTTTACTTTCCGTGATACGATTATTGCGTAGGCAAACGGCCTACATTCAACTCAGGTTGAATTCCGAAAATTAAATACAAATCGCCAACAAAGGATTATCTGTCGAGATATCCTCTGTTTCTGCGTTTGTGTCTAGTTTTCAGACTTTAACTGGAACTCTACACGCCGCAGGAATGCGGTTTTTTAACTGCAAATTATTCGCTAAGCATACAAATCGCCACTATGCTTAATGACACAGCAAGAGCAAGCCCTGTTGGAAAAGAAAGTGTCAGAGTATCGTCGAATACTTAACGACTACTCAACTTCCGACAGTGCAATTCTTAAGCGCTTAGATTATCTAGACGCACTCTGCAGGAGTATAATTAGAACAGAGCTAGAAAATTATGTATCAAAAACCCACGCAAAATAATAGCGGCAATCCATTTGGAGGCCGCGAGGGCTTAGTGTATGTCCGTGTCTCAAGTAAGAAGCAGGAAGTTGAGGGCACAGGGCTACAGAGCCAAGAGGGACGTTGTATCAAGGAACTGAAAAGCCCTTGGTGTCCCATACAAGAAAACATTTCCCGACAGTTACAGCGGTGCGGGCGATTTTATGAACCGCCCTGCTATGCGGGAGCTTCTTGCACACATAGACGCAAATCCCCACAAAAAGTTTGTGGTGGTTTTTGACGACCTAAAAAGATTTGCCCGAGATGTGAAGGCGCACTTTGAACTTAGGAGAGCGTTTAAAGAACGTGATGTTACTTTGCGTTGCTTAAATCACAGCTTTGACGACACAGAGGAGGGTGAGTTTATCGAGACTATTCTGGCAAGTCAGGCGCAACTAGAACGTAAGCAGAATCGTAGGCAAGTTATTCAGAAACAAAGGGCTCGACTGGAGTTAGGCTACTGGGCATTTGGAGTTAAAAAGGGATACAAAATGTTCCCTGACCCAATTCACGGGAAGCTCTCGGTGCCCGACGACAAAGAGGCTGAGCTTCTTATTCAGGCGCTCGAGGGATTTTCAAAGGGGGTCTTTGTTAGAAAGATAGACGCCTGTAAGTTCCTCGTGGATAGCGGTTTTTGGAAGCTGTCGCCCGCGCGATACGTGTATATGTTTACTAAGTTGCTTCAAGACCCATTTTACGCAGGGTTTATTGAATATCCTGAATGGGAAGTTACGAGAAGAGTTGGTAAACACCAACCCCTTATCTCACTTGAAACTTTTGAGTTAAATCAGAAGCGCTTAGGCAAAGAAGCCGTAGTTAAAAGAGTTAGGAAAGATGTTTCGGACGATTTCCCGTTACGAGGCCTTCTAACCTGCAGTGAGTGTGGCAGACACTTAACGGCGGCTTGGACTACTGGAAATGGAGGCAGGTACGGTTTCTATTTCTGCCAGAACAAGAACTGCGGAATATTCAGAAAGTCTGTTAACGGAGAGAAGGTTCATAAGAAATTTAAAGAATTGCTTACAAACAACAAACTGAAGCCTGAACTTGGCAAACTTGTTTCTGTTGTCTTTGAAAAGGCGTGGGCAGAGGAAGTTAAGCATTTCCGAAGGAAAGAGCAGGAACGCAAGGGCGACCTGCTTCTGCTTGAAGAAAAAATGTCCAATCTGACCAACGCCGCAATTACCGCAAAGTCCGAGACTCTTAAAGTCGTCTACGAACAACAGCTTGAGGTTCTAGCTAGAGACCTTGAAGAAGCGCGGGGGCTATCTACCGCAGTCTTGGACTTCGGAGTGCCTTATCAAACCGCCATTGAGAAAGCTAATAAGTTTCTAAAAAGCCCATATTCTGTTTGGCAGAAAGTGGACACCAACGAGAAGCATAGGCTCTTCTATTTCCTCTTTGAAGAGAAACTGCCTTACTCCAAGTTAGAGGGTTATCAAACCAACAAAGTCCCCAATGCCATAAGGCTATTTGAGGACTTTGCTACTACCGATACTAACTATG